>JAKSTM010000052.1 GCA_024402565.1 Treponema sp.
AGTCGGTAGTTTCGAACGCAAGTGTAATGGCAGGAAAACCTTCTGAAGATGTAGTTCTCCGCGGATTCAACCTGGGAGGAACTGTCAGAGTAAGTGGCGGAAGCAGAACATACTATGCAACAGAAGCTCAGGCTGGAAGAGGAAAGTATTATCAGACTAAAGAGGCTGCAAGAGATGATACATCAGGAGATTCGGGAATCTCTGTTAGTGGTTTAACTCTGGAAAAAGGTGAAGCATCAGGTGAAAAACAGGGAGAAAGTGATGTATATGTCTATAGTACTCTGGCAAAGGGAAGTATTATAAGCAGTACTATAAGTGCGGCATCTGGAGCCAAAAAGGATGGAGAACTTTGTTTCAACGCAGAAACACTTCTGACCGGTAGGGCAGAAATCACTGTAAACGATATTGATGTGGTAAACAACCTGAACAACAACAATGCTTATGGTGATGCTTCTGAAGGAACTAACAGTGACGGTGCATTTGCAAACTGCTACAACCGTATGCCTAATGGTGACAACAACAATAACCTTACTGATGATATTGAATTTGATGTTTGGGAATTTAATGAAGATGTAGCAAGGGCTCCATCTGGTGGTCGTATGTATGGTCTAAATATGAAAATAGACCAGAATAACAAGCGCCTTGTTTATGCGTATATTACAAGTAATAAACAGTTTTATATGGGAAATGCAGATAATTCCGGTGCTTGGAAAGTTAGTAGCAATGACTATTTGAATCCTAATACAGTAGGCCTTGGAGTAAATGGAAGTAAATATTTTGCCTCAAAACATGGTGGAGATGATAATGATAGCTATAGAATTTATAGCACTGTTGATGATTATAACGATAAGCAGATAATGGCTGTAAATGGAGGTTCGACAGCACAAATTAAGGATGTTGTATATGCTTCAACATTCGCATTTATGGGTAATAATGTTTACCATGCATTCTATGATCAATTGGAAAATAAAATAAAATTCCTTGCAAATAATCAGCTTACAAATGGACAGTATCAGACTGTGGCAGGGGGAAATGTATCGTCTTCTCGTGGTGTTGGAAAATATATAGGACTTGCAGTTACAAGAGGAAAAAATCCAAGTAACCAAGATTCTGATATAGTTTCTATGGTTTGGTATAATCAGATAACAAATAAGTTACAGTACAGTTATAACAATAATCCGGTTGCTGCAACTGATAATCAGGCTACTCCAGCAAACTGGTCTTCTCCTGTAGATGTTTTCCCAAATGATTTGGGAGGACAATATTGTCAGGTAGTGGCTGATTCTAATAATGGTATTCATATTGCAGCAAATGTTGGAGGAAAGGTAATGTACGCCTATGCATCTTCTGCTGTGGTAACTTCAAGTTCTGGCTTTAGTACATGTATTGTTGATATTAATGCTGGTAAACATCTTACACTTGATGTAGCTATGGCAAGTTCAGGAGAAAAACCAGTTCCTGTAATTGGTTATTATTCAAATATCAGTAAACCTAAGTATGCAAAACTTGTTTCAAATTATGCAAAACCAAGTAGCGGTACTTGGAGTCTTAAAGCTGGTGTTGAAAATAACAGATATACCGGTTACTGGGATGTAACAGATGTTCCTGTTACAAAAAATATTACTTTCAATGAATTTGATAAGGTAAATGTTGGTATATGGAAAGCTTCGGGAGTGTTAACAACATCTTATAGCTCAGAAACTACAGTTGGAACTAGTGAATATGAAACAACAAATTATACTAGCATTACCTACGGTAACGGAACTTCAAACGGTATTCTTTGTTATCTGACAAACGGTGGAGAAAACATGGAAACCGCTCAGCTTCGCTAAAAAAGAACAAATAAGGGGGCCCTGCCGAAGGGCCCCTTTGTTTTTCTGATAACAGGTTATATCAATTGAGAATTCACAAAATTTAAGCTATTCTATGACTATGGCGTTAATCCTACCAATTCTTCTTTGTTTTGTTCCCCTTCTTGCAGTTTTTGTGGTCCTTGTGTTTTGGGGAAAAATGAAAGTGCTGCATCTTTTATGGGCGCTGGGAGCAGGGCTTTTGTGTGTGCTGCCGGTTTCTGTAATTCAATTTTTTCTGGGAATGGTACCGGTCTTTTCAAATCAGAACCTTTTATTCATTTTGTTAAAATCAGTTTTGCTTTATGGTCTCATAGAAGAATTATGTAAACTGGGAATTGGTTTTGTTCTTCCAAAGAAAAATTACACAACATTACAATTCCTTCTTATTTCATTCTTTTTTGGATTAAGCCTTGGGTGTTTTGAATCCATCATTTATTTTCTGGATCATTTGCAAAAGTCTTCGGCAATCGGCGGTGTTCTTCTATATAAACCGGTTTTCACACGAATGTTTACGTCAGATTTGATTCACACATTCTGTTCCGGACTTTTAGGACTTTTTATTTATAATGCGCGTCAGAAAGATTTTCATGTCTCTTTGATTTTCCTTGCTGTAGTCCTTCACGGTGTATATGATTTTTTTGCAGGTTTTGCCAATTCATTTAAATATTTTTCACTGGCAGTTATTCTTTTTGCAGCAATTGAATGCAGAGTTAAATACTTAATATACAATCGAAAAGAAAAGTAATAAAATAAGAGAGAATATATAAGGAACAATTACGACGGGGATAAAAATGGGTAATTCACTTAGAGAAAAATATGGTTCATTGTTTCAGGAGCTTATGGCGCTTTCGCAGGCCGCAGCCCGAATTGATGAATCAAAAGTTTACGAAGAAGCAAATCCAAAAACAAAGCAGTACATGGATGTTCTTTTGAATCAAGTGTTAAAGCCAGATTCAGGGCTTAAAGGAATTGAAAATTTTAAGGCTTTTTATGATTCAGTTGCAAAAGAAGGAAAAACTGGTCTTATCCTTATGGAACATTACACAAATGTGGATTTGCCTGCAATAATCGCTTTGCTCGATAAACATGGTGAAGAATGGTCTAAGGATTTTTCAAAGCGTATCGTTGCTGTTGCAGGAATGAAGTTAAATGAAGAAGATCCTGCAGTTCGTGCTTTTGCAGAAAGCTTTACACGTGTTGTTATTTATCCGACACGCAGTCTGGATGCAGTAAATGCAAAAGAGATTTCTGAAGAAGAGAAAATCGAAGAAGAAAAACGTGCCCGTAAAATCAATTTCGCAGCAATGCGTGCAATGGATGAATGTAAAAAACGTGGACAGATTATTCTGGTATTCCCAAGCGGTACTCGTTATCGTCCTGGAAAACCTGAAACAAAAAAAGGTCTTCGTGAAATTGACAGTTACCTGAGACTTTTCGATAACCTTCTTCTGGTTTCAATAAACGGAAATTGTTTGCGCATAGACCCTGAACATCCAAGTGATATGCTTGCGGATATCGTTACAGAAGATACACTTACACTTACAGCACATCCTGTTATTGAATGTAAAAAATTCCGTCAGGAAATTTTAGATTCCCTTCCTGCTGATGAACCGGATCCAAAACAAAAGACTGTTGATCGTTGTATGGAAATTCTGGAAGAAATGCACGAAGCAGAAGAAAAGAACAGAGCTTAGAAACTTATTATTTGAGGAAAATAAATGAAACTTGTAAAACTTGCTGATGAACTGAAATCAACATCTTACCCAGGACGCGGAATCGTAATCGGACGTTCTGCTGACGGAAAAACAGCCGTAACTGCTTATTTCATTATGGGACGCAGCGAAAACAGTCGTAACCGTGTTTTCGTAGAAGACGGAGAAGGACTCCGCACACAGGCTTTTGACGAATCTAAAATGGTAGATCCACATCTTATCATTTACTGGCCTGTTCGCGTTCTTGGAAACAAGACAATCGTTACAAACGGTGATCAGACAGACACAATCAACGACGGAATGAAAGAAGGAAAAACTTTCGAAGAATCACTCCGCGTTCGCGAATTCGAAGATGACAAACCAAACTACACTCCACGTATTTCGGGAATCATGGAAATTGAAAAGGGTGTTTACTCTTACCAGATGTCTATCTTGAAGAGCGATGACGGCGACGGTGACCGCTGTGAACGTTTCACATACGCTTACGAAAATCCAAAGGCTGGTGAAGGACGTTTCATCCACACTTACATGGGCGACGGAAATCCTCTTCCAAGTTACTGCGGAGAACCAACAAAAGTTGATATCGATGCATGTGCAGGTGACATCGACAAGTTCACAAATCTTGTTTGGGACAACCTGAACGCAGACAATAAAGTTTCACTTTTCGTTCGCTTCATCGACATTGAAAGCGGAAAGTACGAAACACGCATTGTAAATAAGAATAAATAATCATCATATTTATAAATTACAAAAGGAGGCAGAGAAATGAAATTGAATAGACTCTTAGTTTTTTCAGTTTTTATTTTCTCTGCTTTTTTATTTTCTGCCTGTGGGAAGGATTATTCAGAATTCTGTTCACAGGCAGAAGATTACCTTTCCAATTCAAGTTTTCAGGGAACAGTTCTGGTCGCTCAAGGGAAAAAAATCATCTACGAAAAGGGTTTTGGCCTTGAAGATGAAAAAGCAAAAAAGTCAAAAGAAAATTCCCCTGAAACAATTTACGAAATCGGGTCCATTTCTAAACAGATGACTGCAGCATGTGTAATGCAGCTGGTAGAAAAAAATAAAATATCCCTTGATGACACAATCGATTTATTCTTTCCTGATTTTCAATATGGAAATCAGATTACAGTTCGAATGCTTTTAAATATGCGTTCCGGGTTGCTGGATCATATAAATGGTCCTGAAGAATTTTTTGGAAATAAACTGGCAAAACAGGTATCTAAAAAAGAATTGTCAGGAAAAGCAGTAGAGAGAGATCTGGTATTAAAATCACTTTATAAAGCAGAATTACTTTGTACTCCCGATTCCACATATTTTTATTCCAATACAAATTACTATCTTCTGGCACTTATTGTGGAGAAAATTTCAGGAGAAGATTACGAAGAATATTTTGATCGGAATATTCTGAAAAAAGCAGAAATGCATTCATCAAATATTGAATTCCAGAATACTACGGCCCGTGGTTATTTCAACAAAAAATATTATAGCATTCCTCACAATATGGCACTTGGATGTGGAGATGTAAATTCTACTGCCCGGGATTTATTAAAATGGAATGTGGCTCTGTCTGGTGGAAAAATCATATCGAAAAAAGCTTTTGCCCAAATGATTGATTCAGATTCCTATGGATTTGGAGTTTACCGTTCGCCTAATTCCATTCTTCATTCGGGCGCAACATATGTTTTTAATTCTTATAATGAGTTTTTCCTGGACGATAAAATTTCTCTTATTGTTCTTTGCAATAAACCTCAATCTTCGTTAAATGCAACGATTGTAGCAGGAAAATTGAAGAAAATGCTTTTTCCTGAGCCGAAAAATCCTCAAGAATAACTAAAATTTGTCAATAATCTCCAAAATTTCCATTTATAAACTTTAATTTTACGAAATTCTGAAGTATAATTTTAGAATGCGTATTTCGGGTAAAAAACTGTCATTTTTAGTTTTCTTATTATTCAGTCTGACAGCCTTATTTAACAGTTGTGCAATAAAGGGATTTAATAATCCTGAATCGAAAGAACGCGTGTATTTACGGCAGTGGAGTTATTCACTGGACGGCCAGAATTTTGCATATCTTCCAAATGGACCTTTAGGTGGGTTGGAAAAATATCTTCCCGACCATAAAGGCTATCTTACAATCAGTACAGAATTTGATCTTCCATGGCAGATGCTTTCCGGTGATGTTGGACTGGCACTCGGAAAAATTATGACTGCTTCAAAAATCTACTTAAACGGCAAAGAAATCGGAAGTTCAGGTTCTTTCCCTCCAGAGGAATTTTCTGGAGGTCAGGCTTACACAAATATAAAACTTCCTAATCAATATCTGAAATCTACAGAGCGAAATACTATTCAAGTTGTGCTTTGGATAAATGGAATGGGTGGTATATCAGATAAACCTTTTATCAGTTCATATGATAAAACCACCAGTTACACAACATGGATGTCAATTCTTTATTCAAAATTGATTATGATTTTTTCATGGTCTATGGAATTGACAGGAATTGTATATTTAATATTTTATGCAAATCAAAGAAAGGAACGTCAGTATCGTGAATACGGTTTGATGAGTATCTGGACTTCGCTTTACTTATTGCCATTCTGGCAAAGTGAAGTTTTTAGTATATTACGTGGTGTTTCATATTTATGGTGGATAAAACTCCTTAATGGTACTGTAGGAATTGTAGTATGTTATTACGCTACTTCGTTTATGCGGTCTTTTCTTGGAGTTAGGACACCCAAAAAAATGAGAATAGTCCGCCTGACTCTTTTATGGAGCGGAATAGTATATTCTATATTTATTCCATCGGTTGTATTTTTCTATAAAAACAGTATTCCTTTCTTTTTATTCTTAGGTTTGGAATTAATGTTTGGCCTTTCTGCGGTCATGAAGGAAATAAAAAAGAAAAACAGACAAGTTATTACACTTATAGTTGGATTTGCCCCTGTATCATTCTCTGTTTTTGTAGATTTTTTCTTGAAAACTGTTTTAAAACTTTCAATGGTTCCATATATGACTGTTTATGGATGGCAGATGACCGCAATTACTTTTATTGCCATTGTTACAAAACGTTATTCAATAATCAGAAATCAATATGAATATTTGAATGAGAATCTGGAAAAAGAAGTAAAAGAGCGAACACAGGCATTAACTAAAGCAAATGAAGAATTGGAACGTCGCCAGGCTCAAGCAAATATGGATATGGAGCTGGCAACCCATGTTCAGAAATCTTTTTATCCTCATGACCATAATTTTATTGGTTGGGATGTAGCGGTTTCATTTAATCCACTTTCGGGCGTTTCTGGGGACCTTTATGATTTCTTCGTAATGGAAGGGCGGCTTCGTGGTTTCGGACTTTTTGATGTTTCAGGACATGGAATTTCTTCGGGACTTGTCACAATGCTTGCAAAAAATGCCATTTTCCATGCATTCAGAACAACTCTTCCGTTGGACCTGGAAGAAGCCATGTATGTGGTAAACAATCAGATTATTTCGGTAAAAGGTGAAATTGAAAATTACCTTACAGGGGTTTTATTCCGAATCGACAAGGAAAATCCTTCGTCTCTTGAATTCGTAAACGCAGGCGGTCCCCATCCAATTTACAAATCAAAAAGCAAAAAGAAAAATGCTGAATTATTACTCCCTAATGAGAAAAAACCTCATTACGGAATGCTTGGTGTAAATGGACTTGATGTAAAATTCCAGACAATAAAGAAGAAAATGAAGGCTGGCGATGTAATAGTCCTTTATACTGACGGAATTTCTGAAACAGAAAATAAAAATGGTGAACCATTTGGAAAAGAACGAATAATGGAAGTTCTGAATAACAAAACAGGTACAGCCCAAGAAATTGCCGATGCAATTATGGAAGACTTAAGAAAATTCGTTGGTTTCGAAAAAGTAAATGATGACATTACAATTATTGTAATGAAAAAGATTCAGGAAGACGAACCAGATGAAATTTTTGAGCTGGAAGAAATTTAAATCCGAATCAAATTACCATAGTATTTATCAAGAATGATTTCAGGTTTCCAGGAAAGTTTTGCTTTTCGTAAACCTTCAATTCCTAAATCTTCTTCGCGATTCAAATAAGTGTACGAAGAACATGATTTTGAAAATAGCTGATTAATAACCGCATAAGCACCATCTTCGGCTGCTGATTGAACTGCTTTTTCAAAAAGAACATCAAGTGTTTGATTTGAAACAGGAGCCGCTAGGCACATTGCAGAAGGTTCATTATTTATGTAAAGTACGGCACCTGAAATGTGTAAGGTTTCTGCATTGTCCACTGCATTTTTAATAATTTTGTACTCAGAAATTAAGTCCGGATTGGATTGGCCTTCATTTTCGGAAAACCATTTCTCTTCAACAGAAAGAATATCGTCTTTTATATTTTCTTCCGGGAAAGATTTGAAAGACCACTGATTTTCATGAAGGCGGTAAAATCTGGAAATATGGTTCCGTTTTTTCTGAAAGTCCCTTCCAGGCAGTTCTGCAAGATTTTTCTGAAGATAAAGATAGTCGGAATCTCCGCGAAAAGTATTCCATTCCACCTTATATTCAGGAAAGTTTTCTGAAATGCATTTATCGATTATGTTTTTCTGATTTTCTGAGCAATAACAGAAGCGAAGTTTTCCAGAATTGATAATCTCTTTTATGGCTGACTTCAGGTAGTCAGAACGGTCAATGTTAGAATCCTTTGGTTTTAATGGAATGGGGAATGCCCAGCCAGTATGATTTGGTGTTGTTTCGTAGAATCGGAATAATGTATCGTTTTTTACAAAAGAAGAGATTTTATATCTTTCCTGATATAAAAATATATTGGCAATGGAACAGTCACAACCGAATAATTCTGAACTAATTACATTGTTATATATGTTTTCAAATTCTGAAAGTTGCATTAACTAAAAATAATAATAAAAATATATGAATTCAATTAGTGAATTTAGTTAAAACAGATATTTAAATAATAAAGCAGAATAATCATTTTTAGTAAATTTAGGAAGTAAATTTTATTGTTAGCATTTTCAGAAATACAATGTTAAAATTAAATACATAGAAAGAAGAAAATCCTTAGATTTCTTTATTTGAATACCTATGGATTTCTTTTGATATTTGGCGGCCTTATATTTATGGCGCTTCCGTTCTGGTTAATTACCATATATACCCTTATTGGGCAGGTAATAATTGGAGCCATTCCAATTGGTTTTGGAATTTCCTTAATTGCGGGTTGGAATGATAAGATGCGCCAGTATAAGGCTTTAATGGAAAGAAATAAAAATGGTTTCCGTCCAGATACTTTTGAGATTTATATGGATCATCCTTGTGGCAGAAAATTAACTCATGTTGTATTAAAGGATTTGGGAAAAAGTGATGAGTATAAAAATTTACTCATTTATAAACCGACTTTCATAGAAGGTTGTGTTTCTTTCTTCAAAAAACCAGAAGTAAAGTTAACATACGTAAATGAAGAATATCTAAATGCTGTAAGAGAAAAAGCAAAGTCCAATCCAGGGAAAATTCCCGACTCAGCGATTTTTTTTAATAAGAACTTGCAGAATCAGAACTGAGATTTTTGGCTGATTAAGAAACTTTTCACAAGGTTTTTCCCATTGACCAAAAATCCCTAAACTGATATTTTAAACAAAATACTTTTTTGCTATGCAAAATAGTTCGGGCCATTAGCTCAGCGGTTAGAGCAGGGGACTCATAATCCCTTGGTCCTAAGTTCAAATCTTAGATGGCCCACAATTTTCGCAACGAAGTGAGAAAATTGAATTTGATCACTTCCACTAGGACAAACGAACGAAGTTCGTATGGCCCAATAAAATCCAGCTTATGCTGGATTTTATTTTTTTAAATAAATATATAACAAACTTTTCACCCCATTTCCCCACTATACCCGTGATATAATTACCGTAAGAGGTATTATATGAACGAAACATTGAAAGTATTAGAAACACGTCGAAGCTGTCGTAAGTTTATCGCAGATAAAATGCCATCAGAAGAAGATCTGAATGCTATTCTTAGAGCGGGAAGTTATGCACCAAGTGGAATGGGAAAGCAAGCGGCAAAAATAATTGCCATTACAAATAAAGAACTTCGTGACAAAATCAGTGCGGAAAATGCAAAGGTCATGAATGCAAATATGGATCCATTTTACGGGGCACCTGTAATTCTTCTGGTTATTGCAGACAAATCAGTGGGAACTTATCTTTATGATGGTTCTTTGGTAATGGGAAATCTGATGAATGCTGCAGAAAGTCTTGGAATTGCAAGCATCTGGATTCACCGCGCAAAAGAAGAAATCGAATCTGACTTTGGAAAACAGCTCCTTAAAGACTTAGGAATTGAAGGAGAATGGGAAGGTATCGGTCATGTTGCTTTGGGTTATGCAGCAGAAGGCGGAATTGGAGCTGCCCATCCACGTAAAGAGAATATTCACTGGATTAAATAAAAGCTAGAGTTAATCCCACTCATAGATTTTATCTTTCAGAATAGCATTATACATTTTGGTTTTTGCGCCTGGATTTTCACGGCTGATTTGCGCTACCAGTTTTTTTACATATTCACGTCGGGTAATTCCGTCATTTGGACAGGGATTTTTTACACAGGGCAGATCATATTTGTTTCTGAAACCGATTATGTTTTTTTCCGGAATATTGATAAGCGGCCGGATAACTGTAATGTCTGCTTCTTTGTAGTAAGTTTTTGGACCAAAGCAATAAAATTGACCTTCGTAAATTAGGGATAGCATCATAGTTTCAATCATGTCGTCCTGGTGATGTGCATAGGCCACTTTGTTACATCCATGTTCCTTTGCAAAATTATTTATGGCGCCTTTACGGAGTTTTGCACACATGGCGCAGTAAGTTCCTTTCTGGACTTTCTGATTTAAGATTTCTGCAATGTTGGTTTTGATGACGTGATATTCAACTTCAAGCTCTTCACAAAGTTTTTTGATTCTGGAAAGATCGAATTCCCCAAAGCCTAAATCAGCAGTAAGTGCGATAAGGTCGAATTTCTTGGGCATGAATTTTCTGAGTCCTGAAAGGGCGTACAGTAAAGCAAGAGAGTCTTTCCCGCCTGAAATCCCAATAGCAATTTTGTCTCCATCCTGAATTAAGTCAAACTGATTGATGCATTGTCTTGTGTAACTGTAAAGTTTTTGAAGAGTCATAAGTAAAGTTTAGCGAAACAAACTAATGGTGTAAAACGTAAAATCAGTCCTTAAATCAACTTGAACCAATGGAAAATTCTTTTTATAATAATCTAACTTGTCTAAAGATTGAATTTTATTAATGGAGGAAACCGTATGGGTGACGGCAGTAGTACGAGCGGATCGTATCCGGCGAATATTAAATTTGTGCTGTCAGACCTTTCCGCAGGTTTCCGGCTCTAATTCAATATAAATCCAGATACGACCCTTCTGAAAACAAATTTTTTTCACAAACTTTAACGGGTTTTTTGCCCTAAAAATTTTCAGGAGTTATAAAATGGCAGAACTCAATGTAAAACTGGAAGACACAATCAATAAATTGCTTGAAGAAAAGAAATATTCTTCTATTAGGGATTTTCTTGTTCTTATGGCCCCTTCTGATTTGGCCGCAATTTTTGAATTAATTGACGAAAAACACATTCCATTATTATTCAGGCTGTTACCAAAAGACAAAGCCTCTGATGCCTTTGTTGAAATGGAAAATGAATATCAGGAACTTTTGATAAAAAGTTTTTCTGATTCAGAACTTAAAGCCGTTCTTGAAGACATGTATGTTAACGATGCAGCAGATCTGGTAGAAGAAATGCCTGCAAACGTGGTTTCGAGAATTCTTAAAACTGTGGATTCACAGACTCGTAAAGACATTAATCAGATTCTGCAGTATCCGGAAAATTCTGCCGGTTCCATTATGACTACAGAATATGTTTCTCTTAAACTGGGAACAACTGTAGGGCAGGCAATTGCTCAGATCCGTAAAAATGGCGTTGAAAAGAAATCTTTTTACGCTTGTTATGTAACACAGAAAAGAAAATTGATTGGACGTCTTTCTGTAAAAGACCTTCTTCTTGCAAAGAGTGATGATATATTAATCGATGATATCATGAAGACAAATGTTCTTTCTGTAACAACTCATGATGACCAGGAAGAGGCTGTAAAGCTCCTTTCAAAATATAACTTCTACGCATTGCCGGTTGTAGATACTGAACAGAATATGGTCGGTATCATCGCATTTGATGATGCTTTGGAAGTAATGGAAGAGGAAACAACAGAAGATATCGAAATCATGGCCGGTATGGCTCCTTCTGATAAAACATATCTTCACTCAAGTCCATTCTATCTTTTTAAGCATCGTATTATCTGGCTTATGCTTTTGATGATTTCTGCAACTTTCACAGGAATGATTATTACAAGCTTTGAAAGCGCCTTGGCAGTTCAGGTTGTTCTGACAGCATTTATTCCAATGCTTATGGATACCGGCGGTAACTCTGGTTCACAGTCGTCAGTAACAATTATTCGTGCTATTTCCCTTGGTGAAATTGAGTTCAAGGATTTGCCAAAAGTAATTCTGAAAGAAATTACAACAGCACTTATGTGTGGTCTCGTTCTTGCAGTTGTTTGTTTTGGAAAAGTGATGCTTGTAGACAGACTGCTTATGGGAAATACAGATGTTACAATTACAATAGCATTAATCGTTTGTATGACAATGATGGTTACTGTTCTGGTTGCAAAATCAATCGGCTGTATTCTTCCGCTTTGTGCAAAGAAGCTTGGCTTTGACCCGGCTGTTATGGCCAGTCCGTTCATCACAACAATTGTCGATGCACTTTCGCTTCTGGTTTATTTTGGAATCGCAAGCGCACTTCTGTTCTGACCCAAAAAACTGCATGGAAAGAAAAAATCAATTATTGCATTGTAAAATTTAAGTAAAAAAAAGCTGACCTTTTCAGGTCAGCCTTTCAAAGTGTTTTAAGCTTTTACAGTCTTCTTTTTAATTACAACAAGGAGTCCGATAATTCCGGCGATACCAACGATAAGTGGTACGATCCAGTTGTGCATAAGTCCTGCAAGAATGTAGCAGACAAATGAAACGCCTGCACATGTAAGAGCGTATGGGAGCTGTGTTGAAACGTGATTAACGTGTTCACATTCAGCACCGGCAGAAGCCATGATTGTTGTGTCTGAAATTGGAGAACAGTGGTCACCACAAACAGCACCAGCCATACATGCAGAAATTGAAATGATGCGGATTGGGTCGCTTACTTCTGGGAATGCTGCAATACAGATTGGAATAAGAATTCCGAATGTTCCCCATGATGTACCTGTTGCGAAAGCAAGACCGCAGGCAATCACGAAGATGATTGCAGGAAGGAAACTCTTGAGTCCTGCAGCATTTGTTACGAGACCTGCAACGAACTGTTTTGCTCCAAGAGAATCTGTCATTCCTTTAAGAGTCCATGCCAGTGTCAGAATAAGGATAGCTGGAACCATTGCCTTGAATCCTTCAGGAACACAAGCCATTGAATCTTTGAAAGAAAGAACGCGACGGCACAGGTAGAAAATCAGTGTAACAATAAGGGCACCGAAAGAACCAATCATAAGACCAACTGAAGCGTCAGAATTTGAGAAGCCTTCGATAATGTTCAGGTAAGAGCCATTAGCAACCAAGCCTTCTTCGTTTTCAACAAACTTTGTGAAGAATCCGCCTGAGTAAAGCATTCCTACGATACAGAAAATGATGAGAACAACGATTGGCAGAATCAGGTCGATAACTTTTCCGTTTGATGCAGAAGAGTCGTCAGTATTTCCTTTGTCGCTCATCATCTGAAGTGCTTTTTCGTATTTGCTCATTGATCCGAAATCAACTTTCAGGAATACAAGTGAAACAATCATTACAATTGTAAGCAGTGCGTAGAAGTTATAAGGAATTGCTTTACAGAAAAGGATAAATCCGTTTTCACCTTCACCTGCGAAACCTGCAACGGCTGCGGCCCATGAAGAAACAGGAGCGATGATACAGATTGGTGCTGCTGTTGAGTCGATAAGGTATGCAAGCTTTTCGCGGCTGATTCCGTGCTTGTCTGTAACAGGGCGCATTACCGAACCAACTGTAAGACAGTTGAAGTAGTCATCGATGAAAATCAGAATACCAAGAAGGATTGTTGCCAGCTGTGCGCCAACCTTAGTCTTGATGTGTTTTTTTGCCCATTCACCAAAGGCAGCCGAACCGCCAGCTTTGTTCATAAGGGCAACCATGATTCCAAGAATTACCAGGAAAACCAGAATACCTACGTTGTAGGAATCTGAAAGGGAACCAACGAATCCGTCGTTGAAAACATGTGTCAAGAAACCTGAAAAGCCGCCACCGACTGAGGCTGAATAGAAAATACCGCCCAGGGCGATTCCGGCAAAGAGGGAAGAATAAACTTCTTTTGTGATAAGGGCCAGGGCAATGGCCAGAATTGCAGGTACAAGAGACCAGAATGTTTCAATCATTTTTTATTTACCATCCTTTTCTGAATTTTCGAGCGGATTATTTATTCCGTCTTTATCAAGTTTTTCAAGAACCTTAATTGCATAGTCCAGAGCATCCAATGCGTTTGCCTGAGCATATGTTTTAATGTCTTTAAGTGCTTTTATTGCTTCAACATTTGTCATAGCAACCTCCAAATAATTTTTGTTTTTCTTCTAAATATTATATCACTGCCTTGAAGAAGGTGCTAAAAAAAAGATTTGTGGTTTATACAAAAAAAAAGGTATATAATGGAGGAATGAAACGTTTAGCATTATTTGTAACAGTATTATTGATTTCAATTGGTAGTCTTTGCGCAAAAACATGGTTTGTTTGCGCAGGATCTTTTTCAAAGTTTGAAAATGCAGAAGAACGCTGCACTATTTTGAACGACGCTGGATATGATTGTTTTGTTGAAGTTGTGGAAAGAACTGGCGGAACAAAACTTTACCGTGTTTTATTTTTCGATGATATTCTTCTTAGAGATGAAGCACGTGCAAGAAAAGATGAACTTCTTAACGTTGATGTAATTAAGAAAAACGGATGGACAGATTTATGGATTTGCGAAGCTGAACAGCCTTCAGCATCAAATGTTTATAAAGCAAAAAATAAAGTATCAACACCTGAAACAATATCAGAATCTGACTTAACATCAACAATCGAAAAAATTGAAGTGGTTCCGGAGACTGCTTCTGACTCTGTAAAGATTAATGGAATTTCAGACAGCATTATGAAATGTCTGAAAGCTTTCCCTACAAATGCTGATTATTTGATGAATGATTTTTCTTTGTATGATTTTGCTGATAATTCTGGAATCGTAAATCAGATTTTCGGAGAGAATGAAAATATTGAAAATGGCGGATATTCAGAAATTGCTGCCGGAGCTTACGCAAGTTATGAAAATATTTCTAATGGAAAAGAGATTGAAGTAACAGTTTATGAATCAGAAAAAGGGTTTTCGAATGCATATCTTAGAGAAGAAATTCTTTCTTATTGGGATGATGAAGATTTTGTAAAGGAAACTGTTCTGAAAACAAATTATGGAAAACTTAAAACTTGTATCCTTCAGGATGAAGATTGCTTCTATATTTACGGAATTTCTGCTGATAAAAAAATGGCAGTGTATATTACTGCATATGATTTTACAGATGAAGAAGTTCAGAGCTTCCTCAAAAGTGCATATAATTCCGAAACATCTCTTTATATAAAAACTATTATTCAGATTCTTGAAGAAGAAGTTTCTTCTTTAGATTAAGAATTGATTTATTGATGTAATAGGGGCACGAGAAAAATCCCCGTGGGGATGTGAATGTATAAAAAAAGCCGGACTTAAAATGAAGTGCACCCCTAAAGTTGGACAAATAAAGTTCAATTTTAGGAGGTGCA
>JAKSTM010000053.1 GCA_024402565.1 Treponema sp.
TACGCAAGTAATTGTTGTGAGTGTGTACTCTGGATGAATATCCTTTTTCATTTGGGTCCCCTATTGCTTTGCCCGATTGTGTAGAAATAAATCAAACCACAACCACAAAGACTTAAAAAATGTTATAACGAAAACACATAATATCAAAGTCTGAAAAGTTTTTCAATATTTATTATTATTTCTTTGCGAATTTGACATTTTAGATATACAATATAGATGTAAATTCTTGAATTAGTTTTTACTTTATTATTTATATAAAAAGGAGCAAACCAAAATTATGGAAGAACCACGTGTAGTATCGATTATTTTGGGAGGCGGTAAAGGAACTCGTCTCTACCCTCTTACAAAAGAAAGATCAAAACCAGCCGTTTCGTTCGGTGGTAAATATAGAATTGTTGATATTCCTATTTCAAACTGTATCAATTCAGGTTACAAAAAGATTTACCTTTTGACTCAGTTCAATTCAGTATCGCTGCACATGCACATCACAAACAGCTACAACTTTGACCGCTTTTCTAACGGCTTTGTTGAAATCATGGCTGCTGAACAGACTCTGGAACATTCAGGATGGTATGAAGGAACTGCCGATGCTGTAAGAAAACATCTTACTCATTTCAAGGCACAGAATCCTACTCACTACATCATTCTTTCTGGTGACCAGCTTTATAAAATGGACCTCAAAGAATTCCTGAACGAACACATCCGTTCCGGCGCAGATGTTACAATCGCTACAACAGCTGTAAACCGTCACGATGCATCAGGCTTTGGTATCATGAAAATCGATGAAAACAACCGCATCAAAGAATTCATGGAAAAACCAAAGAAGGACCTGAACATCGACACATGGAAGATTCCAGACGCTGCACGCGGTGACCTTCCAAAAGAAAAGGAATATCTGGCTTCTATGGGTATCTATATCTTCAACGCAGATACAATGGAAGAAGTTCTGAACAATGAATACACAGACTTCGGTAAAGAAATCATCCCAATGGCAATCAACAAGAAGAAGATCAACTCTTACATCTTTGATGATTACTGGGAAGATATCGGAACAATCAAGAGTTTCTACGATGCAAACATTGAACTGACAGATCCAAAACCTCGTTTCAATCTGTTCGACATGGTAAATCCTATCTATACACACATGAGAAACCTGCCTGCATCAAAAATCAACAAAGCAGACCTGGATTCAGTTCTGGTTTCAGACGGATGTATCATCACAAACTCAAAACTTCACCGCTCTGTAATCGGTGTTCGTTCTGTAATCAGCGACAACTGTGAACTGGACGGTGTTATCATGATGGGTGCCGACTACTACGACATGGAAGCTAAAAAAGGCGTTCCTTCAATCGGTATCGGTAAGAACTGTAAAATCGCCAAAACAATCATCGATAAAAACGCACGCATCGGTGACAACTGTAAGATCAACGTTTCCGGAAAAACTTACGAAGACGGCGACTACGGCACATTCTACGTTTCTGACGGCATCATCGTAATCCGTAAAGGCGCAATCATCCAGGATGGAACCGTTATTTAATTAATAATTAAGAATTAATAATTAAGAATTATTAAAAAAGAGGTAAAAATTAATAATTTTTACCTCTTTTTTATTTATTTATTTGCAGATTTTGTGATTTAAAAGCCTATTAATATATGACAGGAATTTTTGTTTTATATTACGGAGGCTTTTATGAGCGAAAATGTTATTTATGAGAAAAGCGAAGATTTCGCACTTCAAATCGTAAGATTATACAAGCATCTGATGTTTGAAAAAAAGGAATTCATTCTAAGTAAACAGATTTTAAGAAGCGGCACCAGTGTAGGCGCAAATGTATCGGAAGCTTATTACGCACAGTCCAATGCAGACTACATCCACAAATATTCAATAGCCCTGAAAGAAGCAAATGAAACCAAATACTGGATAAAACTCCTGGTAAAAGCAGGTTATCTTCTGGAACCAGAAATCCAGGAAATATATGAAGAATTAATCCAGATAATCAAAATCCTGACATCTATAATTCTCACACTAAAAAACAAGAAGAAGAAAAGTATTGTCAGTGCTGTTATGGATTAAAAGAAACATCGGCATCAAGAATCTTTACAGGAACATCTTCCTCAAATTCCCCGGGGTGAAGAACCTGTCCATTTACTTCACCCTTTTCTCTTAACGCCCCTAAAACCAGCGCTTCCGAGACGCCTTTTCCGCCCCCAGCAGCACTCTCGCTCTTGCAGGCGTCTACATCTCCCACAGCAGCGTCATTCTCACCCTTACAGGCGTCTCCATCTCTAACCGCTTTTATCTCACCCCTACAGGAATCTTCCTCTCTACATTCCGCTTCAATCTTCTCCCCACAGGAATCTTCCTCTCTACATTCCGCTTCAATCTTCTCCCCACAGGAATCTTCCTCTCTACATTCCGCTTCAATCTTCTCACTTAAAAGTTCCCCAAGCCTTTCGAACATCCCACCCTCCCTCAAAAATAATAGGTAAGAGATAATAAATAAGAATTATGAGTTTTTCACCAAAGCTATTATTTATTATTTCTTATTTATTATTTCTTATTTATTATTTATCTATTATTTATTATTTCTTATTTATTATTTACTATCTATCTCATCCAGTTTTCTATACAACGTCTTCCGTCCTATGCCCAGGATGTCGGCGCATTTACTTCGGTTGCCGCCGGCATAGGCCAGTGTGGAGTTGATGATAATCATTTCGGCTTCTTCCATGGTGGTTCCCATTGGAATAGTAATTACGGAATCGGTGCCGCTTGACTGTAAGTATTCAGGAAGATCTGCAAGTTTTATGGTGTCGGAAATACTCATGGCTACGCAGCCTTCCACTACGTTCTGAAGCTGACGGATATTGCCAGGCCATGAATAGTTTGTAAGAGCGCTTTTAGCTTTTGAATCAAAGCCTTTTACATCTTTATCATTTTCTTTATTAAACTGATCCAGAAAGCTTGAAATCAAAAGCGGAATATCTTCTTTACGTTCACGAAGAGGCGGTACATCCACAGTAACTACATTCAATCGGTAATAAAGGTCTTCGCGGAAACGTCCGGCCTTCACTTCTTCTTCCAGGTTTTTATTTGTGGCAGCGATAATTCTTACATCTACATCAAGAGTTTTTTCACCGCCCACTCTTTCGAACTGACGGTTCTGTAAAACGCGAAGAAGCTTTACCTGAACGTTCTGATTTATTTCTCCGATTTCATCCAGGAAGATGGTACCACCGTGAGCCAGTTCAAATCGTCCTTTCTGCATTTTGTCAGCGCCTGTAAAGGCTCCTTCTTCATGACCGAAAAGTTCACTTTCCAGAAGACTTTCTGAAAGTGCGGCGCAATGAACCTTAATAAGGGGCTTGTCTTTTCTAGGACTTAAATTATGAATAGCTTCTGCAATGCCTTCCTTACCGACACCGCTTTCACCGGTTATCAGAACTGTAGTTTTACTTCCGGCAACTCGTGTTACTTTTTCCAGAACATTCTTAAGTGCGGTACTTTTTCCAACAATTCCAGAAAGTCCTTTTTTTACATCCAGTTCTTTCTGAAGTTCTGATTTCTGAAGTTTAAGTTCCCGGCCTTCTAAGGCATTCTTTACAATTTTATTTAAGTGATCCAGATCCAGAGGCTTTGTAAGGAAATCGTAAGCCCCCATTTTGATGGCTTTAGTTGCGTCATCAATACTTCCGTGACCTGTTAAAACAATTACAGGTATTCCGGGATTTTCTGTTGTAATATGACGGACCACTTCTTCTCCAGGCATTCCGTCCATTCGGAGGTCGGTAATTACCAGATCGATTCCGCCTTTTTTTACCAGGGCCAGACCTTCTTTACCGTTTGATGCTTCTTTTACTTCATAGCCTTCAAGTTCAAAATTATCGCAGAGTCCGGATCTGATATTTTCTTCATCATCGATTGTAAGAATTGTGTGCATCATATTTTTCCCTCCAGATTATTAACCAAGAAGTTTTGTTTCACTTTGTGGAAGCGGAAGTGTAATTATAAACTGGGTTCCTTCCCCTACCACAGAATCAACATGTATTTCGCCTGAAAATTCTTTTATGATTTTATAGCACATGGTCATTCCAAGTCCTGTGCCGTTTGCCTTTGTTGTATAATAAGGTTCAAAAAGTTTGGAAAGTGTTTCTTCGTTCATACCGGATCCATTGTCCGTTACACAAACGATATACTTTCCGTCCTTTATTCCTGTGGCCAGACGGAAATGACCTTCGCTTCCTTTTTCCCCATATTTTTCTTTTAAGGCCGCCAGTGCATTCTGTGCCATATTAACAATCACTTCACGGAAAAGTTTTTCATCGATCATTATTCTGGCGTCTTTTTCCCTTAAGTCAATTTCAAAGTTAATGCCGTTCCTGTTAAATTCAGGCTTCAAAAAATCACTTACAGTATTAATTACAGCCACAGGATTTTTTAACTCAAGCTTGGCATTAACAGGACGGACTGCAAAAAGGAAATCCATAACAAGTGAATTCAAATGTTCGATTTCTTCGTTGACTACATCGATATGGTCTTCTATAAATTTTCTGGCAGGAAGTGTATCTGCATTCTGGCGGGCTTTTTCAAGGGCACGCTGAACCAGCTGAATATGAATAGAAATTGCACCCAGAGGATTTTTTATTTCATGTGCCATTCCTGCTGCCAGGTTTGTAAGACTTGCAAGGTTTTCCATTCGGTGTAAAAGTACATCCTGATTTTTCTGACCGGTAATGTCTTTTACGAAAATGATTTTTCCGGTCAGTTTATTTTCCTGAAAAAGCGGTCCCACACTTACAGAAAGAAAACGGATACTGCCGCCATCTGTTTCAACAGAAAATTCTTCCTGTGCATTTGTAATATTTTTTTGTGCACATTTCTTAATGAAGCCGGAAATTTCTTCTTCACCGGAAAGTTCCCAGACCGGTATCAGACTGGAACTGGAATCTTCAAAAACAGAAAAATTTAGTAACCTTTCAGCGGCATTGTTTGAATGAAGCACATTCCAGTTTTCATCTACGACTACAAGACCCGTAGAAAGACTTTCAAAAATAGAGCGGTATTCATCATTTTCTTCCGAAATGGTTTCTACCTCTAAAGAAAGATTTCTTACAATTCGCGAAAGCTGTTCATTTGAAAGTTTGTCGGTTTTCTCTGTAACCTTGTCTACAAATCTGCGCATCTGAAAATATTTCCGTTTGTCATATTCAACTTCAGAAGTTCCCTGAAAAGATTTTCTAGAGCACTCTGAGGATTCTGATTATAAGATGTTACGTAATTCCAGCATTCAAGAGTTTTCTGTGACACCTGAGAAAGAATTTCACTTCCCCCTTGTGTGTATAAAAGAGGCCGTAAATTTTCAGAAAGTGCCGAAAGGAAAATCTTAAGACAGATTCTTGGATTAAATCCGCCGCATTCTTTTATTAATCCTGCCATATCAGGACTCTGGGCCTGAAGAACACTCTGCAAAAAGAGCTTTGCATTCCCTTTAAGAACCGCAGGACTAGTTGGAAGAAAGTTCATTAAAAAGTCATTAAGAGATCCTTCAAAGCCCGGGTTATGGAACACTGCAGTAATTACATCTTTCTGATGATGCATCTGTCGTTCCATAAAATTGTATGTTCTGACACGGCTTAAAATTGTAGGCATTACCGCGTTTCTTTTACTGGTCAAAAGAATAAAAACTGTATCACTTGGAGGCTCTTCAAGAATTTTCAAAAGTGCGTTTCGTACACTTTCGTTCATGCGGTCAGCATTTTCTATAATGACAGTTTTCTTTCCTTCATCATTTTTTATTCTTGCCCATTTTTCCATAGAGCGAATCTGAGAAACCGGAATAGTGTCGTATAAAAAATCGCTTTCAAGTTTTAAAGCGGCTTCCTTTATTTTTGTACAGAGCTTAGTAAGTTCTTCCAGTTCAGGAAGAGGCCGCGGAAAATCCAGAGTCTCAAGCATTTCATTTACATTTCCCACTGCAGCCCCGATCTTATTCACGTTCTTGTCATCTTCCAGAAGTACATCAGAAAAGCGCATGGTAAGTTTTCTTACAGAACGCAAAAACAAATATCTTGTTGCATCCAGGAAAGTTTCATGTCTTTCGTATGCTCTTAAAAAAGTGTCCGATGCGGCATTGATTTCCAGAAAACAATCCCTTGGTCCACACAACACTACGTTTGTTGAAAGCAAAGATTTGTGACGCAGGCATGAAGGACAGGTACATTCAAAACTTCTGGGAACCGCTTCATGGCAGGAAAGAATTCTGGCAGTTTCCAAAGCGGCAGTTAATTTTCCTGAAGCATCATTTCCGGAAAACAAAACTGAGCCCGGGAAGCGACCTTTTAAGAGATCAGAAGTAAGAGATATTTTTGCAGGCTGTCCTAATAAGTTTTCGTACATTAAGCATCCTCACCGCTTGGGTCTTCAGTAAAAGCTGGAATTATGATTTCAGGATAAACAGTCTTTTCAATTTTCTGTTCAAAAAAATTATTGAATATGCTGTCTTCTGTAATTCCTTTTGTATTAAACCATGGCTGAACATGAAGTACAAAAAGAAATGCAAAAACAAAAACGAGTCCTTCTGCTATTCCAAAGAGGAAACCCATGGCGCGGTTCAGGCCGCCTGTAATCTCTCCGGAAAAAATTTTCGAAAGAATGATTTCTACTATTTTTACTATCAGGAATACTCCAAGGAAAAGACAAACAAAAGAACAGATATATCGTAAGGTTTCCGATTTTATGGAAGACTCAAACAACACGGCAACATTTTTATAAAGGAAAACAGAAAGAAGAACTGCCAGAACCCAGGCGGCTTTTCCCAGAACTTCTTTTATGAATCCTCTGTAAGCGGCGGCAACAGAAGTAATTAAAATAACTACGAAAAAAATTATATCAAGCATACCAATCATCATTTTGAAATCTCCATAATCTGTTCAACAATTAAGTCGGCAATTTTCTTAGCAGGTCTTTCACTGCCTGTAAGAGCCTTAAGGTTTTCTTCATATTTTGTCCGTTCTTCTTTTGTAAGAAGTTTTTCCAGAGCTTTCATTGTATTTTCACCTGTAGCATCTTTTCCCAGAAGCACTTCGGCGCAACCTTTTTCTTCAAAGAATTTTGCATTGTCTACCTGGTCACCGCGTGTACCGTTTCCACACAATGGAACAAGCACCATAGGTTTATGCATGACGGCACATTCCCAGATAGAATTTGCTCCGGCTCGGGAAAGAATAACATCTGCGGCGCTTAAGACATCTGCCATTTCTTTATAAATAAAAGCGTATGGTTTATAGTCGTCACCATACTTTTCTTTCAGGCGGCGGCTTTCTTCTTCATCTGTATTAAGCATACCAGTTTGATGCACCACAATAAAATGCCGGCACAAAAAGTCCAGAGTTTCTGAAACAAGACCGTTTATCTGTTTAGCTCCTGAACTTCCGCCAAGAACCATAAGAACAGGTTTTTCGTGATTTTCAGGAATACCCAGGAACTCAAGTCCTTTTTTAAAATCAGCTTCGTAAAAAACAGGACGAACAGGATTTCCCGTAACCACTGCCTTTGCCTTGTTTCCTTCGCTTAAAAATCTTTTGGTCTCTTCATAAGACAAAAGCATTTTAGAAGCAGACTTTGCATTTATCCTGTTTGCAAGCCCCGGTGTAAAATCGCATTCATGAGTAAATACCGGAATCTTCAAAAGCTTTGCGGCGATGCAAGGAGGAACGGAAACAAAGCCCCCCTTAGAAAAAAGAAGAGCCGGTTTCATTTTAGCCAGAATGAAAAATGATTTGAAAAATCCACCGGCAATTTTAAACAGATCCAGGAAGTTCTTCATGGAAAAATAACGGCGCAGTTTTCCCGAAGGAATTCCATAAAAAACGTCTGCACTTGGCTTTCCGTTTGGACGCACTGCACTTTCTACAATTTTTTTATCCATGCCACGGGAACACCCGAGCCAAAATATTTCTAAATCCAGATTATTATTTTCTGCAAGATTTTTTAATTCGTCGGCAACAGCAAGACCCGGATAAATGTGACCTGCAGTCCCGCCGCCTGTAAAGGCTATTTTTGTTTTCATGATTTTAATATACTGCAAAAAAGAGCAAAAAAAAAGACTTGCGATTTCTCACAAGTCTTTCTGCCACCGGTTGGAATCGAACCAACGACACATGGATTTTCAGTCCATTGCTCTACCAACTGAGCTACAGCGGCTAAGTGATTGTTATATTATCTGAAACAGGAATTTGTGTCAACAGCCTGCAACAAAAATTCTTTATTTTTTTTAATTTTTTTCATTATTTCTAAATTTCTCTTTTTTCTCCATTTTCTTTACTCAACAAGGAAATTCTATGATAAAATATCTGTTATGAAATGGCTTATATTATCTAACAACAAAAAAGAAATCGAAACACTTGAAAAAACAATCAGACTCAGAGACAGCAACTGCCTTATTGATTCATTTTCTCTTTCTAAACAGGATACTTCAAACTGGATTACAGGTCTTTATGACTATACAGATATTATAGCACTGGCTGCAAAAGCAGATCTTGAAAAGCCGGAAACACAAGGCTTACTCTTCTCTCTTTCAGGTTATTGTACCCGTGGAAGCATGCCGCTTTACACTAATCTCACTGACCTTGAAAAATACTCTGTGGGAAATCCTGATTCCATAAAGGTATTTAAAAGTGTAAAAGCCTTGAACGATGAAATCTCACAGAACTATACATTTATTTTAAACCTGGCAAAAAAACAGGAAGCTTCAAAATTCCTTTTGAACCGTGGTATTCCATTTACAGTAGACTGTTTTGCAGACTACATTACAAAAGGAAAATTCGAAATCTGTCGTCAGTTCCTTACAGCCGGAATGGATATTAACAGCCGTGATGAAAAAGGAACTCCAATGCTTAATATTGCAGTTCGTACAGATAAAGAAGAAATCGTTTCATGGATGATTGATAACGGAGCTGACCTTAATGTAGTTTCCGAAGACCGCGGATATTCTCCATTAATGGACGCAGTATGGCGCGGAAACGAAGAAATCACACAGTTCTTGATTGAACATAATGCAGACGTAAATACAATCTGTAAAGAAGGACAGTCAAACCTGGTAATTGCTGTAGGAGCCGGAAAAACAAAAATCGTAGAAATGCTGGCTCATGCAGGTGCCGATCCGGATATAAAAGATTCTATGGGAATGAGTGCATACGAATATGCAGTTCTTTTTAAGAAAGAAGAAATTTCTAAAATCCTCTTCCCATTCCATAAATTACCATAAATTATCATAGCAATTTGCTTATTTTCTAAATAATTGCTATCAATAATTTGTTTCAGTATAATTGAAAAGATATGTTCTTAAAAAGTCTTGATATTTACGGATTCAAATCATTTGCTGATAAGACCCATATTGATTTTGCAGATGGTATCACGGCCCTTCTGGGACCAAACGGATGTGGTAAGTCCAACGTTGTAGATGCCATCAAATGGGTTATTGCCGAAAACCGTGCAAAAAATCTTCGCGCCGAAAAAATGGAAGACGTTATTTTTAACGGAACCGAAAATCGTGCCGCATTAAATACTGCCGAAGTCACTTTAACTCTCTGCAACGAAAACGGACTCCTCCCTCTGGAAGATTCAGAAATCGCTATTCGACGCCGCCTATACCGTTCAGGAGACCAGGAATATTTTATTAACAACCGTCAGGTGGGACCAACTGAAATCCGTAAACTTTTTATGGACACAGGTGTTGGTAAGGCAGCCTACTCTGTTATGGAACAGGGAAAAATCGACCAGATCCTTTCGTCTAAACCAGAAGACCGCCGTTACCTTTTTGAAGAAGCCGCAGGTATTTCCCGTTCAAAGGCAGAAGTTCAGGAAGCAGAACGTGAACTGGAACGAACTCGCCAGAACATGATCCAGATTGAAATCGCCATGGCTGAAATTAAACGAAGCTATGACTCTCTTAAAATTCAGTCTGAAAAAACTCATAAATACAGAAACCTAAAAGAAGAAGTTTCAGCACTGGACCTGGACCTGACTCTTTTACGACTTAAGAACTTTGTTACAGAAAAAGCACGTCATGAAAAGGAACTGCAGACTGTAATCGAAAAGCGTGACAAAGTCCGCGCCGAAATCGAAGAAATCAACAATACCATTTCTGAAAACATGGACAAAGTAAAATCCATGCAGGAAGACCTTTACAAAAAACAGGCCGACCTTATAGGTATTGCAAAAGAAAAAAGCGGTAAGCAGGAACTCATAAAAGAATATTCAAACCGCCAGAGTGAAATCAAAGCAAAGCTTTCTTCGCTTGAACTTAAGAAAACGGCCATTCAGGAACGAATCGATAACATTCAGGAAGAAATCGACGAAACAGAAGCAGGCCTTCACGAAAAGACAAAGCAGCTGGCAGACATTCAGAAAAACATAGAATCCTTTGAAGAAAGCATTAATACCTCTTCACTTCAGATTACAGAAAACGACAAACGTGCTTCTGAATATTCTGAAAAAATCCGCTCACTGGACGAAGACCGAAAGTCCCTTCAACAGGAACTGGCAGCCATTACAGAAGACATCGTAGGTATGCTGGATGAAAAACTGAAGAGTGCCGGATTCTCTGAAGGAGCCATGAGAAAAGCCCGCGAAGATCTGGATGAAATTCTTGGTAAGCTTAAGGTCTTTGTAAAAGGCCGCCGCGACGTTTTTGGAGACGCCGCTAAAAAATCAAAAGCCGAAATAGAAACCGTTCAGGAAGCTGCAGATGCTTTTGGAGAAGCGGCAAGCGGACTAGATGACCTTTCTTCAGCACTGGATAATTATTACAAAGCCTCTCCTGCTTTCATTACAGAATTCCTTTCACCAGAAGGTGTAATGACAAAGAAGCGCTCTATCGATCAGAAGATTTCAGACAACATTACCCAGATAGAAAATATCCAGAATCAGATTACAGATTTAAATGCTGAAAATACAAACCTGACTGCAAAAATCGACGAATACAAAGATACCCTTCATAAGCTTCATGGAAATCAGATTAAAATGCAGGAACAGATTTCTGCAAGTGAAAATCAGATTATCTTTATTAAGCGAAGCCTTACAACAGAACAGAATTCCCTTCGTGAAGCCGATGAAGAATACTACGCAGAACAGAAACGTGCAGAAGATCTGGCAAGTCAGATAGAAGATGCCGAAAGCGAAATGGCCGAAATCGAATACCGCGGTCAGAAGCTGGCAGACGAACTGAAAGTCCTGGATGAAGAAATTGCTAAATGTAATAAAAGCGTTTCCGGAAAAAGTGACGCACTTCAGAAAAAACAGGAAGACCAGAACAAGTTCCAGGAACAGTATGAACGCCTGACACTTATTTTGAACTCTTCTGACAACGACATTAAAAACATTAAGCAGAATTACATAGAACAGTACTCACGCGATCTTATGGAATTCGAAGAGCGCATGTACAAGATTACAACGCCTGCAAATACACTTCGTGAAAAACTTCAGGAAGCAAAAGATAAGCTGAAAAATCTGGGTACTGTAAACCTTATGGCCGTAGAAGAATTTGCAGAAGTTAAAGACCGCTACGAACGCCAGAAGGCAAACTACGAAGACACACAGAAATCACTGGATAACCTGATCCGTGTTTCAGAAGAAATCAAATCGAAATCTTCTGAAATGTTCCTGGAAACATACAACCATATTAAGAAGAATTTCCACAACATGTTCCGCCGCCTATTCAACGGTGGACGTGCTGAACTAAAGCTTGCCGATCCTCAGCATATTCTGACTTCAGGAATCGACATTTACGCTCAGCCACCTGGAAAGAAACTGGAAAACATTGCCCTCCTTTCCGGTGGTGAAAAAACAATGACTGCAGTTGCACTCCTCTTCGCAACATACCAGGTTCGCCCAAGTCCATTCTGTCTCCTTGACGAAATTGACGCCGCCCTGGACGACAAAAACGTAACAAGTTTTGTCACAGCACTGGAAAGTTTTGCCAACGTTTCCCAGTACATTGTTATTACCCATAACAAAAAAACCGTTATGGGCGCCTCAACCATGCTCGGCATCACCATGGAAGAATCCGGCGTTTCCAAAATCATCGCCCTCCGCTTAGACGAAGACATTAAAACCGGCAAGAAATTCAAAACCGAAGACAACTTCGTAGACGAAGACATCGACGTCGAAGAAGGCGCCGTCATTCCTCCTCGTCCCGAAAAGCGCATTCACAACGAAGACGGAAGCATTACGGACCCTTTGATAAATAATAAATAAGAATTAAGAATTAATAATTGGGGTGTTGGGGTTAGAGTTCTGTGTTGAGAGGAGAGAGTTCTGTAGGGGTGAGACTTACGGATGTGTAAGTGATGGCTCTGTGTAGAGATGAGAGATTTCTGTATGGGTGCAGACTTACGGATGGGTAAGTGGTGGCTCTGTGTAGAGATGAGAGATTTCTGTATGGGGCAGACTTACGGATGTGTAAGTGGTGGCTCTGTGTAGAGATGAGAGATTTCTGTATGGGGGCAGACTTACGGATGTGTAAGTGGTGGCTCTGTGTTGAGATGAGAGCCTTGCAAGAGGTGACGTACTGAAAATCGCCCGTAGGGACTTACATATGCAAACTTACGGGAAGATATAAACCGCCTTGCGAGAGGTGACGTATTGAAAATCGCGAGGAGTACGTAAAAAAACGGGATTATTTTGAACGTGGCTGTATAGTTTCCTATACGCGTTCAACATAAAGCGAGGTACCGAGCGGTCCCGTTTTTTTCAAACGTACGACGGGAGATTTTCAGGATTACACATCCTTTCAAGGAGTGTCATACTGAAAACCGCTCGTAGGGACTTACATAAGCAAACTTACGGGAAGATATAAACCGCCTTGCGAGAGGTGACGTATTGAAAATCGCGAGGAGTACGTAAAAAAACGGGATTATTTTGAACGTGGCTGTATAGTTTCCTATACGCGTTCAACATAAAGCGAGGTACCGAGCGGTCCCGTTTTTTTTGAACGTACGACGGGAGATTTTCAGGATCGCACATCCTTATACGTAAAGAAAGTGATATATATATAAAGTTATGAATATAAAAGATTTGTGGGTCACTGTTTGTGACACGGTAAAAGAAAAGTGTTCTCCTCTTGTGGAAAAAGTAAAAGATTTTGTCCGCGAAAACAAAATGATTTCCATCTGTATTGGAGCCCTTTTCCTTGTTATCCTTTTTGCCCTCATCCTTTTAGTTTCAGCACTGAAAAAGCCGGCAGAAAAAAAATACGAACGCCCTGTCACCCTTACAGAAGAAATGTATATTCCCCCTTCCCCTGCAGTTCCCGACGATTATAATCCGTCACGCATAACAAAAGAAACCTGGACAAACGAAGAGGCAGACGCCTGGTTTACAGTCCCTGGTCAAAAAGAACTGGAAGATCTTTCCCGTGCCAATGACCGATTAATAAATGAAATAACAGGAGCAGCTCCGTGAAAAAATCAGTTCATATTTTTGCAGTTCTTACTTTAGCTGCCTTTACATTATTCTCCTGTGCCTCAAAAGAAAAGGAAATTCCCGAAACTCTTCCGGAAGCAGAAATCACGGCTCCTGAAGAAGTAAATGAAGATTCCGATTCAGTCGAAGAATCTCAAACCACTGAAGAAGACACTCCTGACGAAACTGATTCAACAGAAGACGACGAAGTTCAGGATGTTTCGGAAGTCCAGATTATAGAAGAAGATTTTCTGGAAGAAATAATTGAACCTGAAGTCTTTGAAGAAGAATTGCCACCGGAACCTGAAGAGCCCGAAATTCAGGATATTACCGAAGATCTCCCTGAAGCGGTTGAAGCAGAACCATTATCACAGGAAGAAACTTCTGACATGGAAAATCTTCTGATTACTTCAGAACAGGAAGCAGAATCACAGAATGAACCAGATTCAGCAGAATCAGAATCGACTGACATTGTAACTGATATCCCAAAGGAAGAAGAAACTGACAAAAATGATTCCGAAAACAATATCAAAAATACTATCGAAAATAACATCGATGAAGTAATTGATTTTGCTGACTCTTCAGCAGATGAAGTTGAAAATCTGGATTCGGAAACTACCAACGAAGAAGAAAAAGTCCAGGAAGAAGAACCTGTTATTATCCCATCCCGTTCAGTCAGCCTTAAAAACGGACAGAGCCTTGATATCGAATATCCGGGAAAAGGATGGATTTTCCTTGGCGCAACTGACGGTTCAAAAAACCTTACAAGTACCGGACGTAAAACAAATCCAAAAACTACGAACTTCACACTTATCGCAAGAGTACCAGGAACCGTAATTCTTCATTTCTATAAAGAAGATCTTCTGGAAGGCAAATATATCGACGACTATCTGGAAGTAACCGTTGAAGACATCAAATCAAAATCTTCGATTCACGTAAAAGCTCCGGCATACTCAGAAGTAGTTCCTAAAAAACCAGAACCTGTAAAACCAGAGCCGGTAAAACCTGAACCTGTAGAATCGGAACCAGTAAGCCAGGAACCAGAGAATCAGGAATCAAAAAAATCAGGACCTCTAAAAACAGAACCAAAAAAACTGGCAACTATAAAACCGGAACCAGCTCCTGCTCCTGTTTCTAAAACAATAACAGAAGAACCGAAAACAGATATACTTTCTGCAGAAGAATATCTTTCCCGTGCAAAAAAAGCACAGGATGAAAAAAATTACACAGAAATGTATAATAACCTCCAGAATTTCCTCCTCATAGCTGACCAAAACAAAGATGAAGGATTATTCCTCCTGGCCGGCCTTTACGAAGGAAACAGCGAATACCGTAACATAAAAAAATCCGTAGAACTCTACGAAGAAATAACCGAAACCTACCCCCTTTCTCCCTTCTTCGACGAAGCCCAGAAACGGGAAATATACCTACGACGATTCTATATGAACGGACGTTAGATAATTAATAGGTAAGAGGTAATAAATAATAATTGGGTTGTTGGGGTGAGAGTTCTGTGTAGAGATGAAAGCAAGCTGAAATATTCCCGTAGAGATTTGCATAAGCAAACTTACGGTATGGAGAAAACGCCTTGCGAGAGGTGGCGTACTGAAAATCGCGAGGAGTACGTAAAAAAAACGGGATTATTTTGAACGTGGC
>JAKSTM010000054.1 GCA_024402565.1 Treponema sp.
TCTACGACCGAGGACCCATGCCCCTGCAGGTACATTTCGCGTTGCGGGCCCCTTTTTTTTAAAGATGTTAAACCCTTTTTTTATATTTGTAATTTAGCGTACTGCTTTTTCTGCAGCGGCACGTTTCTTTGCCTGTTCTACAGAGAATGCACAACATTCATCATAACCATATTCTTTAGCTTGTTTAATCATATCTGCTACACAAGCTTCGTATTCTTTGTCCGATGTTGCATAAATTGCTTTCCAAGTTCCGTTACGGATACATTCACCAACCTGGCTCCACTGAAGAGAAAGATCCTTTGGAGTTGGGTCATGAGAGAACATTGTACCAGGAGCGATCAGGTAATTTGTTTTTTCCATGTATTTCTGTGGTGTAGAAGCTCCACCCCATTCACGCCAAGCTGCTTCACAAGCACTCTTTGCAGCAACCTGTTCTGATGACCATGTTTCACGATTGTAAAGTTCACCGTCTGTAAGTGGGTTTGCAGCATCCAGTCCCCAAGTTGTGTTGTTGATCTGGAATGAACCATCTTTGTATGTTCCTTTGTAAGGAGCTTTCATCTGTGTATTAGCCTGGTCAGCCAAAGCTACTTTACCAAATTCTGTAAGGTAAGGTTTCTTTGCTTTATCAATATCCCAAGTTACACCACGTGGACCATACTGACATGTAAGGAATCCTTCTGGTGTAGAGAACCAGTTAATGATTGCCATACAAAGTTCTGGATATTTTGTATCAGCACCGATAGACCAGATACGTTCTCCACCGTATACAGACTGACCGTAAACGATTGGACGTGCTTCTTCTGGAACTACAGGATACATACCTTTTCCTGCGGCAAGGTGAGCTTCTGTGTTGTATGTTCCAGATGCCATCCAGTTGAAGATGTTCCAGAATGCTGTACCGTTCTGATAGTCTTCTGACATACCATTATATTTCTGTGTAAGTGAGTCAGGATCTACAAGTCCTTTCTGCATAAGTTTGTTAATGAATTTCAGAGTGTAGAAATATGGACCATTTTCTTCCAAACATCCATGGAATGTTCCTGTTTCTGGATCATAAAGACCAAAGTCAAATTCATCAAATCCAAAGTATGCTGTTGCCAGAGACTTAACATACATTACCATGTTTCCGTCCCAGTCATTGAAAAGAGAAACACCGTATGTTGGGTTTCCATTATCATCTTTTGGACAAACTTCTTTCATTTTTGCCAGAACATCAATCATATCATAAAGATCTTTAATCTTTGGTTTTCCGATTTTTTCGTACAGGTCATAACGAAGATCCCAAGTATAGAAGAATGCCTGAATATCTTTTGAAGATGTAGAAACGTTGTGTCCAAATCCATATACTTTACCAGTTTTTGAAGTGAACTTATTCTTCTGAAGAGCATGTTTCATATTAGCAGCAATATAAGGACCATAGTTTGTTACCAGTTTGTCCTGATTCCAGTCATAGAGCATGCCGCCTTTTACAGCGTTAATATACTGTTCACCATCATTTCCCCAAACTACGATATCACCAAGATTTCCTGATTCCATACGAGTCTGATAAGCACCGCCTGTTTCTGGAATAATGTTAAGTTTTACGTTGAACTTTTCTTTCATAAGATCAGCGAACCAACCTTCCTGCATACCAGAATAGTTTGCAAGCTGTGAATAAACATCAAGAGTTACAGTCTGCTTAGGCTTAATCTTCTTGATATTTCCTTCCTGCTTTGGAGCAGCAAATACCGATGCAGCCAGCATAGCAACTGCAGCTGCGGCAACCAATGTTTTTTTCATATTTCCTCCTAATGAAATACTATTTTAATTTTTTACTTTTTTTGTTTTCTCTAGCTTTATCCTTTAACAGCGCCCAGCATAATTCCCTTTTCGAAATATCTCTGCATAAATGGATATACCAAAAGAATTGGAATAGCTGTAACCATAGCAACTGTGTACTGGCGTGTTTTTTCATCCAGCATATTCTGAATCTGACTTTCCGAAAGATTAGATGAAGTTCCCATGGTTGCACCAAGGTTTGAACTTTGTGTCAGATAAATGTAAAGTCTGTGCTGTAATGTATACAAAGTAGAATTTCCCTGCATAAGAATCAGTGAATCCTGGAAACTGTTCCAGTGACCAACAGCAGCCCAAATGGCAATAGTAGCAAGAATTGGTTTTGAAAGTGGCCAGATAATTTTTATAAAAATTGTCCAGTAAGAAGCTCCATCAATGGCAGCACTTTCTTCCAGTTCTGCCGGAATACTTTCAATATATGTTTTTACCATGATGATATTAAAAACGTTTACAATTCCAGGGATGATGTAAGCCAGGTAGTTATTTGTAAGACCAAGCATCTGCATAGTGGTGAACCAAGGAATAAGTCCGGCACCAAAATACATAGTAACAATCATGTAGCGATAAAATAATTTTCTGTGCCACATTTCTTTTTTAGTTACCAGATACCCGATAAATCCTGAAGCGGCAGTTGAAACACAAGTTCCAATCAAAGTTCGTGAAATAGTAACTCCAAGAGAAATCAAAAGGTCATGGTTTTTGAAAATACGCACATAGTTCTGAAGATGAATTCCTTTTGGGAAAAAGTTTATAAGACCTTTAGAAACAAGTGAGTTTTCGGAAATTGTGTTTATAAAAAGATAATAAAATGGAAATACACAAATCAAAGTGAAAAGAATAAAGAATGTGTAGTTCAGAATATTAAATATTGTATCGTTAATTGAAGTTTTCTGTACCATATTTTTCTCCTCCCTTTTCTAGAAAATACTTGAACCGCGGACAATTTTAGAAATACGGTTCGTAATAAATAACAGGATTACACTGACAACTGATTTGAACATGGAAACAACTGTTGAGAACGGAATATTATTTGATCCACTTCCGGCTCCAAGTGACAACTGGTAAACGTAAAGATCCAGAACCTGAATTGCTTCTTTGTTATTTGGATTTTTGAAAACAAGGTACTGATCCATACCATTGCTAAGAATATTTGAGATTGAGAGAATCAAAAGCACAACGTATGTTGGAATCAATTCTGGAAGTGTAATGTGCCACATTTTTTGGAAACGTCCGGCACCATCAACTGTTGCAGCTTCGTAAAGCTGCTGATCGATTCCACTAATTGCGGCAATGTACATGATGGCTGACCATCCAAGACCTTTCCACATTCCCCACAAAAGCATTTTGATCCAAATACTTCCACCATTCATAAGATAGTTTGTACCTGTTTCTTTTACATGAAGAACTTTTACCAGAAGGTTATTTATAAATCCTTCTGTTCCAAAAATACAGAATGCAATGGCATATACCAGAACCCATGAAATAAAGTTAGGAATTGTAGTAAGTGTCTGAATAATTCTTCTGGATGCATTATTTTTGATTTCCGCAAGGAAAATTGCAAAAAGCATTGGACACCATGAAGTAAGAATTCCAAGTCCACTCATCGCAAGTGTATTTCGAAGAACAATTACAATATCTTTTCTTGTCTGTTCATTTTTAAAAGGAGCAGCAAACCATTTCCAGCCAACCCAGTTATCCATACTGATTGTTCCACCTGCTTCATAATCAAAGAAGGCATAACGCCAACCCCACAAAGGCAGATAGCTGAATATGAAAATCAGAATAAGGAATGGGAGAAGCATAAGGAACAACTGCAAAGGCTGATCAATATGACACTTTTCATCTTTCTCAGGAGCTGGAGTTTTTATGAACGAAATAAGAGTGAAGAGAAAAATTACCGCAGCAAGAACAACATAAATAATCATTGAAGAAGGTTCCAATGGTCTTGTTCTATCAAGGTTTCCGAACACCACTTCCTGATGATAACCGCGTAGGATTCCGATCTGTGCAAATCCAAAAATTAAACTTCCTGGAAGAAGGCAGAAATGTCCATAACGTTTCAGTTTATTATTTCCCACCGACATACAGGCACCGACACCACAAACAATGATTCCAATATCTGTAATCAATGCAGACAAACTTACAAGACGGAAAATACTTTCTGGAACCCAACCACGGCGGAATGCCAGCTGAAGATTATTTGTATAAATCTTATAGAAAAAACCTGAAGTAAACAGTGACATGTTACGGCTGATTTTTTCTGAAATACGTGCCGGATTTGCACCCGGAATAAAAAGCAGAACAAAGGCCAGTAAAGAAAGTACTCTTATAGTCATCTGGAAAGGAGCTGCCGGAATGGATGCTTTTTCTGTAATTTCCGATTTCCCAAATGGTACATTCAAGGCACTTGTAATTAGTACTAAAATTCCAAAGCAAAGGAACAAGGAGCGGAATGCCGGCCACTGTGCCTGAACTTCCAGTTCATCAAGAGTACCAGCAATAATGGAATATGCAACCGGATATAAAATCATACTGAGAGCTGTAAGTGCACCACCTGCAGCCATAATGATATAACCGATTTTTCTAAGCTTATTTGTACCGCATGAAAGATACATTCCAATCAAAGCAACTAGAACCGAAAGACAAGTAATAAGACAAGCGATGTAGTCCATCTTTAAGCCGGATGCAATTTCTTCATGACTTTCTGAAAAAGCGTTCCAAATATTTTTATAAGATGGAATCTGGATTTTTACACCCTTAAGAGACTTATCACTTTCGTAATCTGCATCTTCATCCAAATCTTCATCTTCATCGAAATCAAGTTCTTCAGAAACCGAAGATGCAGCTTCTGTCATATTAAAAAGAGCTGCATAATAATCATCATAATTATCAAAATCATCTGGATTCAGACTAAATGGATCTACTTCGCCAGAATCATTTCCTGATTCCATAACTGCAGAATCCAGAGACACAACATCCTCTGTAAGGCTGCGAAAATAAACAGCAGATTTAATCAGGGAAACATCTTTTCCCATAACTGCAGAAATGCGACCAGGATTTATACGTCCAATAAAAAGAAGCAGCATCAGAAGGATAACTGATGCCCGTGCTGCAATAGAAAGAATTCCCTGTCTGAAATCGACAGAAAACATTTTCAGTTTATCATTTTTCATAATGATAAAAGTATATATCTGAAATGTTTGTTAAACCTTTTTAAAAACCTTTGTAAATTAGACCACTTGACTATAAATTTTCAAAAAAAAAGCCCCGCTGGCGGAAGCCAGCGGGGTGTTTTGACTAAAAATCAAAAGTGCGCATTACACTTTATTCTACGACAACATTAACCTTAACTGTTTTAACACCTTTCTTTGGTACAACACATGTACCGTTTACTTTGGCGCCTTCTTTTACAGTTACTTTAACTTCACCGTCGTTCTTCTTGTTTACAACGCTGATCTTGTATTCAACGCCGCGGAACTTACGTGTAAGTGTAGCTTTCTTAACATGTTCTGGAAGACGTGGTTCAACAACCAGACCTTCGTAACTTGGGCGGAGACCACAGATGTACTGTGAAAGTGCCACAAAGTTCCATGCAGCTGTACCTGTAAGCCAAGAGTTCTTAGCTTCACCATGACGGCGTGCTTCTTTACCTGCAACCATCTGGCTGTAAACATAAGGTTCTGTGCGGTGGATTTCTGATTTGTCTTCGATGTATGCAGGAGCAATCTTAATGTAGTGTTCCCATGCATCCTGTGGACGTCCGTTTACAACTTCACCGATGATAACCCATGGGTTGTTGTGACAGAAGATACCGCCGTTCTCTTTGTATCCTGGTGGGTATGATCCAACTTCACCAAGTTCTACATGGTAGTCCTGGTATGCAGGCCAGTTGATACAGATACCGAAGTCTGAATCCAGATATTTCTTTACGCTGTCCAGAGCCATTTCAGGATAGCCTTTGTCTTTTCCGACTCTTGCCATTGTTCCGAAGCCCTGTGATTCAATGAAGATTTTTCCGTCTTTACATTCTTTAGAACCGATCTTGTTTCCAAAGTGGTCGTAAGCGCGAACGTACCATTCTCCGTCCCAACCTGCTTTACAGATTGCTTCTTCCATTTTTTTGCATGCTTTAAGAGCTTTTTCTGCTTCAGCTGTGTCGCCCATAAGGTTACACATTGCAACGTAGTCAGGTGTAACGTAAACGAACATTTCTGCGATCATTACAGATTCAGCATTCTTTCCGTTCTGGTGGCTTGTTGTCTGGAATGATTCGTTAGGATCTGTAGAGAATCCGTTCAGGTTCAGACAGTCGTTCCAGTCTGCCTGTCCGATAAGTGGAAGCCCGTGTGGTCCCATGTGTTTTACAGTGAAATTGTATGATCTCTTAATATGTTCAAAAAGAGTTGCTTTCTTTGTTTCTGAATTGTCAAAAGGAACAACTTCTTTAAGGAAGTCTGCATCCCCTGTTTCGCAGATGTAGCGGCCAACGCCAAGAACCAGCCAGAGTGGGTCATCATTAAATCCGCCACCGATATCAGCATTACCCTTTTTAGTAAGTGGCTGGAACTGATGGTAACAAGATCCGTCTTCGAACTGTGTTGCAGCAACGTCGAAGAGGCGTTCACGAATGCGTGAAGCTGGAAGCTGATGTGCAGCACCAAGCATATCCTGAGAAGTATCGCGGAAACCAAGTCCACGACCGATTCCTGATTCAAAGTAAGAAGCTGAACGGGCAAAGTTGTATGTAACAACACACTGGTACTGATTCCAAATTGCCATGCGATCCAGTTTTTCATCACCAGTTTTAATAGCAAAGTGTGACAGTGTTTCATCCCAGAACTTTTTCAGTTCATTGTATGCTTTTTCTACCTTTGCTTTTGTTGCAAATTTCTTCTGGATGGCAATTGCTTTTTCTTTATTGATAACACCAGAAGCTGTGTTTGTACGAATCAGTGTTTTTGGAGCTTTTGCTGCCCATTTTTTATCCTGATCATTTTCTACATAACCAAGAACGAAAATATAGGTTTTTTCTTCGCCAGGATTCAATTCTACATTTACGCGATGTGAAGCAATTGGAGACCAACCGTCGGCAACTGAGTTTGCTGATTTTCCATCAACAACTGTCTGTGGATTTGCCAAAGAATTGTAAAGTCCCATCCATGTTTCGCGGTCTGTATCAAATCCGTCAATTTTTTCGTTACATGAATAGAATGCAAAGTGATTACGGCGTTCGCGGTATTCTGATTTGTGATAGATTGCACTTCCGTCAATTTCAACTTCACCAATAGAGAAGTTTCTCTGGAAGTTTTCACAGTCTGTAGAACCATTATAGAAACACCATTCAACGAATGAAACCAGAGAGATTTCCTTCTTTTCATGTGCCAGGTTCTTAAGAGTGATCATTTCAACTTCACAATTTTCCCCGTTAGGAACCATGTAAAGTACATCAGCCTGAACATTATTCTTTTTTGAGCTGATTTTTGAATAGCCGAAACCATGACGGCATTCATAGTAATCCAGTTTTGTTTTTGTTGGCTGCCAGCCTGGATTCCAGATTGTTTTTCCATCTTTAATATAGAAATAACGGCCGTTTGTATCGAGTGGAACATCATTATAACGGTAACGTGTAATACGACGAAGGCGTGCATCTGTGTAAAATGCATAACCACCAGCTGTATTCGACAAAAGTGAGAAGAATTTTTCATTTCCCAGATAGTTGATCCATGGGTAAGGAGTTGTTGGAGTAGTAATTACATACTCACGGCTCTTATCGTCAAAATAACCGAATTTCATAAAAAAACCTCGATATTGATAAAAATATAACGCTGTAATTTTCCTATTACTTTTACTACAACGTTTTCGTAAAGTCCATTATATATTCTATTTCATCTTTGTCAAACGTTAAAACGTTTCATCTGTTGAAAATCGAACAAAAAAATCATTTTTCTGCAGGAACTTCAATTATTACATCACTTTCTGCAAAGGTAACACAAGGATGAATGTAATTAGTTCGTTTATCACCAAAACGGCGGAACTCTGATTCTTCAGGAATATAGATAATACCTGAAATCAGCTTTGAACGGCACCAGCCGCATTCCCCACCACGACATCGTGCAGGACATTTTACTCCGCTTTTTTCGATTGCACTTAAAATCGTTTCTCCCGCCAGTACCGGAACAGTTTTTTCACTTCCTAAAGTTCTAATTGTCAGGGAATAATCCTTTCCTCCTTCCAGGCGCAAAGCTCCCTGAATTTCAAACCGAACATCCTTTCTGGCAAGACCAAGCTTTTCAATTTCTCCTTTCAGAAATGAATACATTGCGGAAGGTCCACATGCAAAAACTGAATAATCTCCAGAATGATTTTCTGCGTATTTCTTTATAATTTCAGAAGTTATAAAGCCTGTTTCAAACATCGGATCTTCAGAAAAATTTTTTTCTTCACTTAAAACATGAATTACCTTAACCTTATCTGTTTTACTACAAATCTCGTCGAATTCATTTTTAAAGAGAATTGAATCTTTTGTGCGATTTCCGAACAGAATAGTCAGGTTAAAGTCTTCTATTCCCTCTGAAATTGCTTTTGCCATAGACAAAAAAGGTGTAATCCCCGAACCTCCTGCCACTGCAATTACATTTTTGTGGTCACGAAGTTTTTCATAATAAAAAGAACCTTCTGGACCTGAAATTTCAACTTCACTACCCTTTTCCCAATGTTTCAAAATATAATTACTTACAAAACCTTCAGAAGTTTTTTTCACAGTGATTTTCACAAGCCCATCTTTCGTTTCCATAGGAGAAGAAGAAATAGAATATGGACGTGTAACATAATTTGTTTCAGGTTCAGTTTTAATTCGAACACTAACATACTGACCTGGTCTAAACCAGGCTGCCGCGCTTCCATCTGCTTTTTTTAAAACATAAGTCTTTGCTCCAGCTTCCGAATAATCAATTACGTCCTGAACAATCATTTTTTGACTCAAAGGATGCAAAAGCTCTGCCATTTTATTTATTTTATATTCAGCGGTAATATCGTTTTCACTTCCTTTTTGAATATGCTTTTCACGGGTTTTTCCCATGTTTTTGAAATTCAGCATACCTTTGATGCCTGTCATTCCAACTTTTACCTTTAGCATTCTGAACCTCCATTTTCCGGTTCCCATGACTTCATATCTTTTAATGCGAAATTTGCCATCATCTGACCAAGAACATAAGTTCCGTTATACCCAATACTTCTAGGGCCGCTTGTTCCAATTGGTCTGAGTCCCTTTATCGGATAATCTTTAGAAATCATCATCATTCGTGGAATCATTCCATCCCAGAGGACTGGGGCATATCCATATGCGCTTCCTTCCGGCGAAGCAATATATCGTGCAAAGGTAACAGGAGTTGCAATTTCCATTTCTTCAATATGACCGCGAAGTTTTATTCCTGCTTTATCTTCCAGACTTTGAATCATTTTTTCCGCAATTTCAGTTTTCTTCTTTGCATACTCTTCAGGAGTAACATCGTTCCAGTCCTCTGCAGACATTATTTTTGTAAAACTACAGACACAAGTTCCAGCCGGCGAAAAATCAGGATTTACGATGTTATAGCAAAGGAAAATTGAAAAGTCATTTGTCTCTGATTTCTGCATATTCTTAAATTCTTTTGCAGAATCAGCGGTTCCATGAAGAAAAATGCTGTAATCCTTTATGCCCAACTCTTCGGCTGTTTTATCCAATCCTAAATAAAGAGTGAACATTCGCCCTGCATAATTTTTTCCACGAGCATTTGCCAATTTTTTTTCACGAACAGGAACCAGATCTTTTGGCATCATTTTTCCGTATATAATATCCGGATTAATATTTGCCAGGACATAATCACATTCAAAAGTTCCACAAGTCGTTTCTACTCCACAAATTCGATTATCCTTTTCTCGATCGAATAAGAATTTTTCTGCACGGCAATTAAACAGAACATCACCGCCAAGTTCACGGAACCGTTCAAGTAATGTAACACTCAGATCATGAGACGTATGACGTGGTATATGTGCACCGCGGCTCAAATATTTCTGAACCATAGCTGCATAATGAATAAAAGGAAGTTTATCCAGTCCTACACCAAGGTAAGACCAATAAGTCGAAAGAATATCAATACACTTTTTAGGCATTTTCATTGCCTTAAAAACTTTTACAGTTGAATATGTTCCCGTTCGAAGCATATTAGCATATTTTGACATAAGGACTTTTGAATCAGGCTTTCCACCAGACTCTGACATATAATGAATACCATCTAAGGTTTCGTCCATTAAATCAAGGAACTCTTGCATTTTACTTCGGCAACCAGGAACGTATTTTTCCATGGCATCCAGAAAATTTTCATAACCGGCAGGAATAGTGACATCCAGATTTTTGCCGTCACTACCTTTAGTAATCACACGGAAACAGTCTTTTACAGGAATCATTTCCCATTTTATTCCAAGGGAAGTCATTACCTGATATGCATCACCGGGATTTTCTTCTGTCCCAAAATCACACATCTCATGGAGCGATGGGTCAAATTCAAAACGCCCTCGTACGAAACTTGTGGCACATCCACCGGGAATATTATGCTGTTCAATAAGAAGAGTTTTTTTACCTTTTAAGGCAAGCTGGCAGGCAGCTGTAAGTCCAGAATTTCCGGCTCCTACAACTACCACATCATACTTCTGCATGTATAACCTCACTTTTTTATAGCAAAAATTATACCATGCGTTTTAAAGAAAAGAAAATTTTTAGCTTATTACTGCGCGAGCGGCCCCAAAAAGACCAAAACTTCCGGCCATCATAATACAACCGGCAATAATGACACCTAAAAGAACTGCAATAACAGTATCGCGGAATTTCATATTAAGCATACTGGCAGCTAAAGTTCCAGTCCAGGCGCCTGTTCCAGGAAGTGGAATTCCAACAAAAAGCATAAGTGCAATAAAAACACCGCGACCTGCTTTTGCTGTCAGTTTTTCACCAGCTGCACTTCCTTTTTCCAGAAAAAAACGACATATTCCGCCAATCACTTTTTTATCCTGTCCCCATTCCAGAAATTTTCTGGCAAAAAGATAAATAAAAGGAACTGGAATCATATTTGCGAAAATACAAATTATGTAAGACTGAACAACAGGCAGTTCAAGAGCCTGAGAAACAGGAATCGCTCCACGAAGTTCAATTAATGGAACCATAGAGATGAAAAAAATCCAGAGATATTTAACAAACATAAAGTAAATATATCATGCAGGACGTTGCCATTCAACACACTGTCCTTCCAAAAGATTTTCAGGAAGATCAATGGAACCAATGGATAAGCGTTTCAAATCTATTACAGTGTTTCCAAGAACTTCAAACATTCGCCTTATCTGACGAAACTTTCCTTCATGCAAAACCACTCTGCATTTTTTGAATTGCATTTTTCCATCGTTTATTAAACCGTTCATAAACTCAAGCTCTGCTGTTTTAGTTTTAAAAGATTCTTTTTCTTTTACGGCAGGCAAATCAATTCCATTTTTAAAAGCATTGATATAATTCTGGGAAACCTCTTTTGAGACAGGTGATTTAAGTTCCACTTCATACACCTTTTTCACGTGAGTTTCAGGACGTGAAAGCGAAGCTGAAAAATTTCCGTTTGTGGTTAACAAAACAAGTCCGTGAGAATCGGCATCCAGACGCCCTGCAATATGGAGGTGATTATATAATGGATGTTCTTTTATGTTGTCTGGTAAAAAATCGAATACAGTTTTATGACTGTCACTTACCCGGGAACAAACAACATCACAAGGTTTGTTTAATAAAAAATAAATATGCGAGTATATACAAATTTTTTTTCCATCAACAAAAAATGAATCTTTATCAGCATCTGCCAGAAAATTTCTATCCGTAATCAAGAAATAATCTGAACTGGAAGAACCGTAGACAACCTCCACCCGATGATCACGAATAAAAGTTTTAAAACTTCTGTCAGAACATAAGCCTGCCCGGGAAAGAATATGATCTACTGGTTCCTGAAATAAATGCGATGTCAGAGCGATATTATCATTTTTTTTCATAAATGAACTCGTACATAAAATATAACAGCAAGTAAATTATTATTCAAAACCATAGTCTTTCCCTTTTCTAAATACGAACAACTATGTTATATTTTGGTATACTTTATCGGAGACTATTTATGGGTTGTGGACGCCTTATTCTTTGTATTATTTTTCCACCACTTGCAGTTTTAGACAAAGGTTGTGGTTCTATTCTTTTTGTTACTATTCTTACGTGCGCAGGATGGGTACCAGGCGCAATTTCAGCTCTAATAATTAATAACAAAAATTAACCCTCAAACTACCAGTTTATTTCTTTTCCATCCAAAACTGCCCTTTTCAATTCACCTTCCGTATATTCCAACTTAAGTGAAAAAAAAGCCTGATCAGGATGTTTTTCCCGGTCCAGTAAATCAAGAAAAATTTCGTCTCCCTTCCAGTGAGGGAGATCATTTATTTTTTCCTTAGGAACCCATTCAAGGTTTCCTTCGTCACACACTTTCAAATCGCCAGAAAAATCTCCGCACCAGAAAATATGCATGAACTCTGTTATACGTCCGTGTTCAGAATCATCACTTACAAAAGTCACAATGCCACGATATTCAGCCTTGTTCAAAGTGAGTCCTGTCTCTTCCAGTGCCTCGCGTAAAATACATTCTTCAGGACTTTCGCCTTCTTCGAACTTTCCGCCAATGCCGATCCATTTATCCTTATTCAAATCATTCTGCTTTTTCACGCGATGAAGCATAAGATAGGAGGCGTCTTTTTCTATGTAGCAAAGTGTGGTGTTAATCATTTATTTTGATGAATATTTTTCAACAAGCTTATCGCCTGTATCTACGCAAAAAGGACAAGGAGTTCCTGCCACTGTTTTTATTTCGCGACAGGTTGCAGCACCACAGGCGGCGACAAACTCTGCTTCAATTTCGGCAGCATGTTCAGGGCATGCTTCCTTTGCCGCAAAAAGTGCGCCACAAAGTCCGCCTGGGGCACGACCGCCAACATAAGGAGCATATTCCTTTACAATATCATCGCTTTTATAAAGTCCTTTATATTTGTTTGCTACGGCTTGGGCACAGTTATGTCCGTAAGCCGGATTTCTGAATGTATCAGTTGCTTTCATATTTATAGTATAACAAAAAGAAACGAGTCCTGCGAAGGCTCACATCTCTTCACAGAACTCGTTATATAAAAGTCACAAAACTTACTCCCGGTCGCAAACCTTCGGTTTGCTTAGCGAGTTTTACCCTGGTGGTTTCGAGAGCCTCAACCACCCATGTAATTCTATAACCCGAAGCGAATTTCTTCCCAGACTGCGTTGTATTTCTGCAGGTCTTCGCCTACGTCCATTTTCAGTTCTACTCTTTCAAGAAGCTCTGGTGGATACATCGGCTTCTTTTTTGTGTACTGAGCGGCTGCAGTGTTTACAAATGGAGGGAACTTCAGAGCGTCCAGGAACTCTGCATAGTTTTCAGGTTCGTGGCTGAAGTTGATGAATTTCATGGCCAGGTCGTAATGTTTTGTTCCCTTAAGGATAACGATTGAATCCTGGTAAGCACCGCTTCCTGTTTCCGGAACGAAGAAGTCGATTGTTTCTTCCTGCTTGTCTTCCGGAACTTCACCGAAAATGTTTTCAGCATATCCGTCACAAACCCAGTAGTTTCCGGAAGCAAAGTTTTTACCAAAGCTTTCTGCATCAAACTTCAGGAGGTTTGGAAGCCAGTGAGTTTTCAGGTATTCACCGGCTTCGCGGATTTCAGATTCTTCATGAGTGTTGAGAGAATATCCCAAGTACATGAGAGCCGAACCGATTGAAAGACGCATATCGTCCATCATTGTCATGTGTCCGCGGAATTCAGGCATTTCGAAAATGTCGTAAGAACGAGGATAGTCTGAAACTTTTGTCTTGTTTACGGCAATACCGTTTGCAGCAACACAGTATGGAACACACCATGTCATGTCAGGGTCGTAGCCCTTAGCTTTTTCAAGACATTCAGGATTTATATATTTAGCATTAGGAAATTTCGAAAGATCGATTTTTTCCAGCATGCCCTGATTCATCATAATTGAAACGTAGTCTGAAGAAGGGATTGTAAGGTCGTAGCCTTTTGCGCCGGCCTTCAATTTTGAATACATTACTTCGTTTGAGTCGAAGAAGTCGCACTTGATTACACAGTTATATTCTTTTTCGAATTTGCGCAGAAGTGAATCTGGTGTGTAATAAGTCCAGTTGTAGATGCTAAGAACTTCTTTTTTTTCTCCACATGATGTAAGAAGCCCCGCCAACATAATGATTGTTAAAAGAACAATGACATTGAATTTTTTCATTTCAATATCCTTCAGGATTTTATCCCTGCAGAACAGTTTTTTTATTGTGAGAAAAATCTGTTCAGTAAAAAATTAGTGTTAAGCCTTCATACGAAAGCCTTTCATTTTCTCCCGCCCGCCCTTCCCGGATCCGGGCCGCCAGGCGACGAAATGAGCCTACAGTATAGCGGATTTTTGAGAGTGGGACTATAAGGATTTTCGAAAAGATTTGTTTTTAAATTCGGGCATCCCTGGCTTTGCCCCACGCGGGGACTTTGCCACCATCACGCGAACCTGGTTCTAGGGACAACGCCACCGTCGGAACAACCGCAGATTGCCCACTTGTGAGGGACACACATAACCGGGATTAGTTACAAAAAATCGTATATTTATTTCAGCCCCTGCAGAACCGTAATATCTCTGCATTTTCCGTGCTTATCTGGAATCTGTTTGAAAAAGAAAATATTTCTTCCGGCCTCAGAATATTCTTTGAGTTCTTCAGCAAGACTTTCTCCAACATAAAGCGAATTTCTGGAAAAGAACTTTGCATCTGATATTTTCATTTCAGGGTTTTCTTCAAGAAACTTCTTTTCCAATGCTGACTGCCCATAACTTAAGATTCTAGCGGTTTCATTCATTCCTTCGCCTACAAAGTTTTTATGATGGGCTAAATCCAGAAAAGGAACACATTCTCCATACAAAGCAGAAACTCTCAATGCCCAAGGTTCTTCAT
>JAKSTM010000055.1 GCA_024402565.1 Treponema sp.
TGACATTTCAGCGCTTCCAAAAAACATCCAGGACGATCTTAATGACGCCATGGAAGAGACAAAGGATTTTACTGGCCTTACATTAACACTTGCAATAAATTACGGTGGCCGGGATGAAATAATCCGCGGTATAAAAAAAATTGTTTCAAGTGGAGTAAATCCAGAATCTATAACTGAAGAACTGGTAAAAGAAAATCTGGATTTCTCTGGCTGCCCTGATGTAGATTTGCTGATACGAACAGGCGGCGAATACAGATTAAGTAATTTCCTGCTATGGCACGTAGCCTACGCAGAACAAGTTTATACGGATACACTTTGGCCAGATTATACAGAAGAAGAATTTCTTGAAAACTTAAATGCTTTCAGTAAAAGAAACAGACGCTTTGGTGCAGAAAAATCAAAGCAATAAAGAAAGAAAATAGAGATATTTATATTAGAAATTTATATAATAGAAATATAATAAAAAGATAAGAAAAATAGGAAAGATAGAAAGTTATGAGCAATGTAGTAAAAAGATTATTAACTTTTTTCATAGGAGCACCACTTATATTTGCTCTCGTACTTGTGAAACCAGGTTACCACTTTCCTCTTCAAATCGTTATTCTTCTTGTTTCTTTTATTTCCCTTAATGAATACCATAAAATGGCTTCTACTAAAGTCAAGCTTTTCCCTAAGTGGATTTTTGTTTGTTTAGGTTTATTAATTCCTGCCTGCAGTTATTTATTCTTCTTCATTGGACTTTCACAAGAAATTCTTCTCTGGCTTTATACCATAATTGTAATTATTTTCATGGCTATTGAATGTTTTTCTGCAAACGAATTCTCAACATCATTAGAAAAAATTGCAATTTCTTCTCTTGGTATTTTTTATGTCGGATATATGATTACTTTTGTTCAGAGACTTTGTAGTTTTGAAAATAATTCAATGGTAATTATACTTTTCCTTGCATTTGTATTTCTTTGTGATTCAGCTGCATGGTTTTTTGGAATTCTTTTTGGAAAAAATAACCGTGGCTTTATAAAAGCAAGTCCAAATAAAAGTATTGCTGGTTTTGTTGGCGGTATTCTTTCAGATATTGCACTTGCAGTTCTTTTAAAATTCTTATTAGCAAAATATCTTCCTGCTGATATCTGGCGTTATATGATTCTTGCATTTGGAACCGCTTGTGCCGCTATTGTAGGAGACTTAATAGAATCTGTAATAAAGCGTTCATGTAACACAAAAGATTCAGGACGTGTAATCCCAGGGCGTGGTGGTATGATCGATTGTATTGATTCAATTGTAGTTGCCGCTCCTGTTTTTTACATTATTTATTATTTCCTTATTTTTGCATAAATCATTATGAAACGAGTTCTAGTTCTTGGTTGTACTGGTTCTATTGGTACAAGCACTCTGGATATTATTGAAAATGAAAAAGATTTATTTACTGCTTGTGGTATAACTGCTCACAGTAAGAAAGATCAACTTGAAATCCTATCAAAAAAATTTAATTGCCCTTCTCTCCTAACAGCAAATGTTGCAGAAGAAGACTATAAAAATTTTATAGAAAAATGCAAACCTGATATTGTTGTCAACGGAATAGCCGGTGCTGCGGGACTTTTACCTTCAAAAATAGTACTTGAATTAGGAATAGATCTGGCTCTTGCCAATAAAGAAACTGTAGTAATGGCTTATCCTTTAATTAAAGAATTAAGCAATGAAAAAGGCGGAAAGATTCTCCCAGTTGATTCAGAACATTCGGCAATTTTCAGTCTCATAAATCAGGCCGGAAAAGAAAACGTTGATCGTATTTTAATCACTGCAAGTGGTGGACCATTTCGAACATTTACCAAAGAGCAGCTTAATAATGTTACATTGGAAATGGCTTTAAATCACCCGACCTGGAAGATGGGACCAAAAATCACAATTGATTCTTCTACTTTGGCAAATAAAGGTCTCGAAGTAATAGAAGCTTCTTACCTTTTTGATAAACCTGCAGAAAAAATTGATGTTATTGTTCATCCCCAGAGCATAGTACATTCTATGGTTCGTACAAATGATGGTATGATTTATGGACAACTTTCAGACCCAGACATGAAACATCCAATTTTTGGAGCTCTGACATATCCTCAGAACCTTTCTAATTATTTGAAACCTTTTGACTTATTTGATCATGAACTGACTTTCTATAAACCTCGAACAGAAGACTTTCCTCTTTTAGGATATGCATTTCAATGTGTTAAAAGGAAAGGTGCCTACCCTTTAGTTTTTAATGCTGCAAATGAAGTAGCTGTATATGCTTTTTTGGAAAAGAAAATTTCATATACTCAAATAGCAGGAATAACGGAAAAAGTTCTTCAAAAGGACTGGTCAAAAAAGTGTTCTTCATTTGAAGAAGTTTTTGAAACTGATAAACTGGCAAGAAAAACCGCCGGAGAATATTTATGAAATGGCTTTATGGCCTTCTCTGTCTTTTTTTTCTAGTTCTTTTTCATGAATTCGGACATTTTCTTGCCGCAAAATTGTTCGGTGTAAAAGTAGAATCTTTTTCTATCGGTTATGGGCCAATTTTAATCCATAAAACTTTTAAAGGAACTGACTGGAGACTTTCATTATTTCCATTGGGCGGATACTGTGGAATGAAAGGTGAAAAAGAACTTCAGAATGCTTTAGAAAATAATACTGAAATTATTGCAGATAAAGACTCTCTTTTTGGAGTACATCCATTCAAAAGAGCTATAGTTGGTTTTTCCGGTCCTTTTTTTAATTTTCTTTTTGCGGTCATTTGCTATTCGATTATAGCAATGACAGGATACACTTATTACACTTATTCAAACAAAATAACCCTTGCAGATGATATTTACCCTGAAATTCATAGTGCTGCTCGAGACGGTGGCCTTCTTTCTGGAGATGAAATTATTTCCATAAATAATAAAAAAATCAATGATTTCTCAGATATCATTACTACAGTTTCTTCAAATCCAGATAAAAATCTGGAAATAACTGTCCTCCGTGAAGGAACAAAAAAAACTTTTCTAGTTCATTCAGATTTAGATAAAGAATCCGGAACTGGAAAAATCGGAGTAACCGCAGATAAAAATAGTCTAATAAAAAAAGATTCTGAAACTTATTCATTTTTTCCGGCTTTATATCATGGGGTCATCGAATCTGTTAATATGATTGGGCTTACCTTTAAAGGCATCGGTATTTTATTCAAAGGAGTAAAACTTGAAAATGCTGTCTCAGGACCTGCTCGGATAACAGACATGCTTGGATCTACTGTAAAAGAAGGATTTTCAGAAGGATTCAAAACAGGTATAGTGAGTATATTAGAACTTTTAGGTGTAATTTCGATTTCTTTATTTATTATGAATCTTCTTCCAATTCCTGTATTGGACGGAGGATTAATTCTGTTTGCTCTGATTGAAACAATATTACGGAAAAGAATTTCCCCAAAAGTCCAATACTACACTCAATTCATTGGAATTGGCTTTATCGCTCTGCTTTTCATTTTTGGATTAAGCAGTGACATTAAGTATTTTATAGGAAAACTAAAATGAAAAAAATTATTTTATCTGCGTTATTATTCGTCTTCATAACCACTTTTTCTTTTTCTCAATCCCATTTTTCGAGTGAAGCTCATCAGGAAAGAATCACGCAGGTAAATACTCTTCAATCTAAAAATTCAGCTGATTATTCCTTTATCAGTGCCGGTGATGACGGATTCATAATCAAATGGACTGAAGATAATATGGGTGAACACTACCAGGTTTCGGATGTGGGAATAAAAATAATTGCAACTTCACCTAACGGACATGATATCGCTGTCTATGAAACAGACGGTGGATCTGTAAACAAAGTAACCGTTTGGGACTGGAATCGATTAAATAAAAAATATACAAAAAAATTAAAAGATTCTGTTACATCTCTTTCTTTCTCTGAAAAAGGTAACTATTTAATTATTGGAACCGCAACAATTGATGGAGCAATTTTCGTAAAAACTTCTGATTGGTCAACCGTTAATAAAGTTCGTGAAAATACAAGTATCGTAAATTTTATTAAGACAAGTGCTACTGAAAAAACAGCTGTTATGTACTCTCCTTCTGGAACACTTACTTATTACAATATTTTAAACGGAAAAACTGTACAGAAATTTAATTGTGTACAAGGCCTTTCAGATATTTCTATGTTTTATAACGATCTTTTCCTTACAGGCATAAAAGACAATTTTATTTATATAATTCAAGCAACAACTGGAAAAACTCTTTCGACAATTCCTTGTTCTTCTCCAATACTGCTTTCATCAGAAGAAGAGGCTTTGTATTACCTGGAGTACGATGGAAAAAATCTTTACGAATTAAAAATGATTGAAAGAATAAATAACAGCACTCTCTCTAATCCAAGACTAGTAAAAGGAATCAGAGGTCCTAGAGGCGAAGGTCAGTTATGTGTTGGAAAAAAACAGGGACCTGAATTATTCCTTGGTAGTAGAAACGGAAACCTTTACAAAGCAACTTCTCTTGCATCAAGTGAAACAGAAACTCTTGAACCAATTACAGAAAACATTTATGCAAAAATTTATGATATTGATCAGACAAATGATGAATTTTATTTCCTTTCAAAGGACTCTGTTCTCAAAGTAAACTATAACACTGGTGAAATCAACGAGACTGCAAAAACAAAAGGAGAAAACAGTTTTATCTGTGCAAATGATGGTTTCATTCTCTATTCAAAAGAAACAAGAAATCCGGTACGTTTTGTTTCTGCTGATAAAAAAGAGCAGATACTTTTTACACCAAAGTCTTCTCTCCAGACCCTCAGATTTTTTGATAATAAACTCATCGAAATTGAATCAAGTTCCAAAGTTAATTTATATGATTTTGAAACCGGAAAACTGAAAGAAGTTTTCTCTGGAATGGGTATCCAGGATGCAGTTATCTGTAATGATGGCAAAATATATATTTCGAAATCAGCAAGTACCAGTCCTGCTAGCCCATTAATTTCAGTTGATCCAGTTACACTGGAAACACTTCCGTTGAAAATTCCTGGACAAGTAACATATGGGCTAAGCACAAATGGTAAAACAATTTATGGAATGAACCTTCAGTCTACAGATGCAGGAAGTACAACTTTTGTATTCTCTTATACACCATCAACACAGACTGTAGTAAATATTTTGAAATTTAGTGAAGAAGACCCAGATGCATTTACTTATTTGAATGGGGATTTTCTTTATACAAATATTGGAAAAAACAAAATCTATTCTTATAATCTTCCACAGAAGAAACGATTTGCTTATGAAAGAACAGCTTCCATGCCTGAAGATATTTCAAGAAACTCAAAACGTGTTGTAATTCTGAACAGAGATGGAAGCATTTCATGGGGATCAGATACCAATCAGAAACTGATTTCTGACTGGTATCTGACTAAAGATGATCAGTGGTTTGAATTCTAATATTTAAAGCTCTATTTCCAATCTGCAGTATTGATACCGCATCCTCGCATAAGGGCTTCAGAATAAATATTCATATAACCTTCTACTGAAAGTTCCCAACTGAAGTTTTTATTCATTCCCTGTTTCTGCATTTTCAGAATATGATCTTTCTTATTGTAATATGCCCAAACAGCCCAACCAACAGTATCATAGATTGCACCAGGTGTAAGGTTATCGAAAAGGAATCCTGTTCCATCTCCAGTATCCTGATTATACTGTTCTACTGTGTCAGCAAGCCCACCTGTACGCCTTACAATTGGAAGAGTTCCATACAACATAGAATACATCTGGTTCAAACCACATGGTTCGTAGCAAGATGGCATAAGGAAGAAATCTGAACCTGCTTCAATCAGATGACTTAATGTTTCATCATAACCAATATATGCTTTAAAATTTGGAAGTTTATTATCAAGTACACTGATTTCATTTTCACACCATCTTTCACCGCTTCCAAGTACTGCAAATTGAAGATCCATATTTGAACACATAGCATACATACTTCCATAATTTGCAGCAAACATTTCTGAAATTCCTTTCTGACTTGCAAGACGAGTTACAATTCCAATTAAAGGAACATCAGGACGAACAGGAAGTCCCATGCGTTTCTGAAGTTCAGCTTTACATTTTGCTTTTCCTGATAAATCTTTATCGCTGAAATTAGCAGGAAGAAGTTTATCGATTTTTGGATTCCAGGTCTCCAAATCACAACCATTTACAATTCCACGAACTACATCTGTTCTAACTCGAAGCAAACCATCAAGACCAAAACCACCTTCAGCAGTCTGCATTTCACCGGCGTAAGTTGGAGATACAGTAGTAATCATATCCGCACAACTAATACCAGCCTGAAGAAGATTTATGGCACCATTATGTTCAAGTCCACCACCATAATAAAGATTCCAATCTAATCCTAATGCAGGAAATTGATCTTTTCCATAAACACCCTGGTATCCAAGATTATGAATAGTAAGAACACTAGATGTATGTGCAAAATAACCGTTACGACAAACACATTTAAGAAGAACAGGAACAAGTCCTGCAAACCAGTCATGGGCATGCATAATATCTGGGTACCATCCAAGTTTTCTACAAAGCTGGAAAGCTCCATGACACAAAAGTGCTGAACGGTATGGATTATCATGAAAATCAGTTTCTATTTTTGTTCCGTAAATTCCGTCACGACCAAAAGCTTCTTCATGATCGATGAAATAAACTGGAACTTCTGTACCGGGAAGTTTAGATTCATAAACTGCACACCAGGTTTCTACCTGACCGGCAGCAACTCCCATAGGACCTTCAAGCTTTGTAAGTTTTGAACGGTCAATTTTGTAATATCGTGGAAGGACAATTCTTACATCATGTCCTTGTTTTTTCATAGAAATTGCAAGGGCCGAAACGGCATCTGCAAGCCCACCAGTTTTAGCAAAAGGAACTGTCTCAGAAGTAACCATTAAAATTTTCATAATAAACCTCGCTTAATTTAAACTGACACACTCACAGTTTCCATTACAGAAACACAGGAAACTTTAAGTTTATCATTAGCAACATCTACAAGAATTTTACCACAGTCTTTTGAATTTTGCGATAAAATTTCAATCGCAAGTGGATCTTCAATTTCTTTCTGAATTATTCTGCGCAATGGTCTGGCACCCATAGAAGGTTCATACCCATTATTCACAAGATATTCCCGAGCTTCTTCCGTAAGTATGAAAGAAATATTTTTTTCGGAAAGACGTTCTTCAAGTTCTTTAATTTTTATATCAAGAATTGCTGAAACCTGTTGTTTCGAAAGCGGACTAAATACAATTATATCATCAATGCGATTTATCAATTCTGGTGAAAGAAATTTTTTAAGTTCATTTTCTGCAGATCCCTTAATTTCTGAATATGGAAGAACACCTTCATTAAGAGTAAATCCAGCACGACCTTCAGTTGTAATCTGACGAGCCCCTGCATTACTTGTCATTATAATTATAGTATTCTTAAAACTTACGTTATGACCTAAATTATCTGTAAGCTCACCTTCTTCTAGTACTTGCAATAAAAGATTAAAAATATCCTGATGAGCTTTTTCAATTTCATCAAGAAGGATAACGGAATAAGGATTACGACGTACTCTTTCTGTTAATACGCCACCTTCTTCATAGCCAACATATCCAGGTGGTGCCCCAACAAGACGGCTAACACTATGACGTTCCATATAATCAGACATATCTATACGGATAAGGGAGTCTTCTGATCCAAACATAAATTTTGCCAATGTCTTAGCCATTTTTGTTTTTCCCACACCTGTTGGTCCTAAAAAAACAAAACTTCCAAGAGGATGCTTTCCTGTACTGAATCCAGCCCTACTTCTTCTTACTGCGCCTGAAATAACTCCAACTGCTTCATCCTGACCAATTATAGTCTTGTGAAGTTCTTCTTCCATATGAATTAATTTAGAACTTTCACCTGCATCTAATTCTTCAAGAGGAATTCCAGTCATCTGAGATACAATTTCAGAAATATCATTTTTTGTTATTTTCTTTGGAGAATTTCCATGATAACGAATATTCGAACAGATAATATCAAAATGTTTTTTTAATTCCAGAACTTTGTCTCGAACAACTACAGCATTGTCATAGTCATGATGCATAATGAGAAGATCTTTTTCATTAATTAATGAATTTATACTGTTCTCAATATCCTGAATTTCAGATGGTTTATTTTCTTCTTTGATTTTTTTTGCAACACCAGCTTCATCCATTACGTCAATGGCCTTATCAGGAAGAACACGATCTGAAATATACCTTTTTGAAAGTTTCACAATATAACTGATTATTTCATCTGAATATTCAACATTATGAAATTTTTCGTACTTAGCTTTTATTCCTTTAAGAATAATTTCAGCTTCTTGTTCTGTAGCTTCTTCAACTTTAATTATTTGGAATCGACGTTCCAATGCCATATCTTTTTCAATGTATTTTGTATATTCTTTAGTAGTTGTTGCACCAATTATCTGGATTTCACCGCGACTAAGTGCTGGTTTTAAAATATTAGAAGCATCCATTGGTGTATCATTTCCACCCGCTCCAACAATCGAATGAAGTTCATCTATAAATAAAATAACTTCTCTATGAGCAGCAATTTCATTCATCAATTTTTTCATTCGGTCTTCAAACTCACCACGATACTTTGTTCCAGCAACAAGAGCTGCAAGATCAAGGGAAAGAATTTTTTTATTTAAAAGACCAGAAGGAACTTTTCCTTCTACAATAGCTTGTGCAAGTCCTTCAACAACTGCTGTTTTTCCAACGCCAGGTTCACCAATTAATACAGGATTATTCTTAGTTCGACGCAATAAAACCTGAACTAAACGTGCAATTTCTTTTTCTCGTCCTACCACTGGATCAGTAAGTTTTTCACGAGCAATTCGTGTAAGGTCACGACTAAATTGGTCTAAAATGGAAAGCCTGGTCGACGCTTCCATTTCAATTTTTAATTTCTGCAGTATTTTTTTATCTTTATCCAGGTTTATCAATTTTTCAGAATGTTCCACTGTATTTTCAAACATTTCATTAAGGAACGATTCTGAGTCATCAACAGAATTTTCAGCAGATGAAAGACCTTGTTTTTGAATATCAGAAACCTTTTTTCTTATATCAGAAATCATTAAACCATTTCTAACAAAAAATTGATTTACAATACTTCCTTCTTCGCGTATAGCAGCAAGCAAAAAATGTTCAGAACCAATATATTCATTATGAAGAGCATCAGATTCAATTTCTGCAATTTCTTTCATAGATTGGATTCGTCGTCCTTCAGGAAGATCATCATTCAAATCAATAGAATCGTTATAACCTGTAAAACTTTCAAGATTAGAAATCAAAGTTTCTAAATTTAAATTAAATTCAGCAGCCGAAAGAAAACCAATTCCATTACGATATTTCAACAATGCCAGAATAACATGCTCCGGCAAAAGCTGATTTAACCCACTTTTTCTTCCTTCATTCTGTGCCAGAACCCCTAAAAGTTTTTGAGCCATCGGGGATAACTTTTTCATACAGATACTCCATATAAAATGAATATATTTTCCTATATTGATTATCGGCATAAACTTAAGATTTGCACACAGAAAATAGAAAAGACCGGTTCTTGAATTTTCTTCTAATCTGAAATATAATAATATCAATAAGCCGAGATGGTGGAATTGGTAGACACCAGGGACTTAAAATCCCTTGCTGAGCAATCGGCGTGCCGGTTCAAGTCCGGTTCTCGGCAAAGCCTTCTGTGAAAAGTCTTATGATTATTTTCATACGATTGTTTCCAACAGAAGGCTTTTTTTATGAGTTCCCGAAATATAATCGGGCTGACATTTCCGTCATGCTGAACTTTTTTTCAGCACCCCAGAATTAAAGGAGAATCTTATGCCTCATACATACAACAAAGGATGCTATTTCAAATCACTTTCAGATATCCAGGGTAAAAACGTAACTGTTATGGGACTTGGATTAAACGGTGGTGGCGAAGCCTGCGTAAGATTCTTTCTGAAACACGGAGCAAACGTTCTTGTAACTGACATGAAAACCACAGAACAGCTCCAGACCACAGTTGATTCTTTGATGAATGACAAAGACCTGGACACAAGCCGCCTTACATTCCGTCTTGGCGAGCACCGCATTGAAGATTTTGAAAATGCCGACTGCGTTATCAAAAACCCGGGTGTAAAATACGACGGAAACAAATACCTTGCTGCAAGTAAAAATATCGAAACTGACCTTTCTATCTTCCTTGCATTCTCAAAAGCTCCTGTAATTGCCGTTACAGGAAGCAAAGGTAAAAGTTCAACAGTAAGCGCACTTTACTACGGACTTAAAACTGCAGGGTTCCAGGCTTTCCTTGGCGGAAACATTACAGTAAGCCCCCTTACATTCCTTGAAAAAACAAATCAGGATACACCTGTCGTAATCGAATTCTCTTCATGGCAGCTGGCTGACCTTCGCGGCCGCGGACTTTTGAAACCTCATATTTCAATCATTACAAAAATCGTTCCTGACCATCAGAACTGGTATGGTGCAATGGCACCTTATGTTGATGACAAAAAACTGATTTATGCGGATCAGGATAAAGGCTGCTATTCCCTTTTTGATTTTGGAGAAGACGAACCGGGTACAGGACCTGAAAACTCAAAAACCTGGGGCGAAGAATTCGCAAAAGAAAGCAAAGCTACAATCCTCCGTTACTGGAACAAAAAACTCCCTGAAGGCACATACGGTGTATGGCAGGAAACTGATGAAAACGGAAATTTCCGCGGACGTGTCATGCTTCCTGGAATGCGCGAACCAGAAACTATCCTTGGAGAACTTTCTGTTCCAGGCGACCACATGAAAACAAATGTTTTAAACGCAGCTCTCGGCATGTACCTTATGGGTTTACCTGGAAGCCTTATCAAAAAAATAATGAAAGACTTCCCGGGCGTTGAACACAGACTTCAGTTTTTCCATGACAAAACATACGGAAACACAGAATACAAATTCTACAATGACACCTGTGCAACTGTTCCTGACAGCGTTGTTGCAGCCTGCAAAAGCTTCGAAACTCCTGTTATTCTTCTTACTGGCGGAACTGATAAAGGCCTTGAATTCACAAAACTTACTGAATACCTGACACAGAACAAAGACGCTGTAAAAGACCTTTATTTCCTTTCCGGAACTGCAACCGACAAAGTCCTTCCAGAACTTGATAAAGCCGGCATAAAATACCAGGGACCATTCGGTTCTCTTGATGAAATGCTACACAAAGTAGCCGAAAACCTTGAAAAAGCTTCCGATTGTAACACAAAAACTCAGCCTCTAGTTTTCAGTCCTGGAGCAACTTCTTTCGGTATGTTCAAAAATGAATTTGACCGCGGAAACCAGTTCATGACAAAAGTAAAGGAAATATTCTAATTCTTTACAAGACGATAATCCCCGTTCTGAACAAGAACGGAACAACGGTAAGGTTTTGCGTTTTTTACAAAGAATAGCGGATCCAGAACATATTCGGACAGGAGATCGTCAGGATGATATTTAAGCTGTACTTTCTGGCTTTTTCCAGTCGAAGAGTTTACAGAGAAAGCACCGTTCAAAATTACTATATCTTCAAGAACTTTGAAAACATTATCACAGTGTTTTTCATGACAAAGATCCTTTAAAAATGCCAGCTGCATTTTCTGAACCTCAAAATAGTCATCATCAGAGCAAAATCTGCAGGTTAAAATACTATCTTTGTATACTTTTTCATACCATTTGATAAATTTTTGAAGAAATTTATGCGGTCGATCATTAAAAAATCTTACAAAAGAAATAAACCATGGGACAGATCTACCTATATTATAAAAAAGTGTACAACTTAAGGATAATTCTGAACTAAACTTCAAATCTTCTTTTGAATATTTATCTGTATAAAGTACATGATACGGAGCTTCGCTTTCATAATGAAGATTCAATTTTTCAGCTTCATCAAAAAGAACAGTTCCAGGTAAAACTGACAGACAAAAAGTTTCCAGATTATTCGGATAAAGATTCAGTGCAAAATCCATACTCTGTTTGAAACCTTTGAATGTATCTCCCGGTAAACCGTAAATCAGATCGAATCCAAAAATCACACCTTCCTGATTTAAAATGCCGACATTCTTTACAAAGACTTTTTTATTGAAGCCACGATGAACAAGCCGCAGAACATCTTCATCTGCACTCTGAAGTCCAAATTGAAGAGCACATGGAATTTTTGTAAAAGCCCTGGCAAGTTCCCGGTCAATGAATTCTGCCCTTGCTTCAAAATAATAAAAAGTGTTTGGCGTTTTTTTCGCAATGAGATTTAATATTTCAATTGCCCGTTTTTTATCTGCATTGTAAGTCGGGTCTAAAACAAAGACTTGCGGGATTTTCTTTTCTGCAAAAAGGTCAAGTTCTTTTTTGATCCGTTCCATAGGAAAATAAGAAATTTTATTTTCCCCTTTTGATTCAAAACAGTATGAGCATTTAAAAGGACAGCCTCTTGCAAGTTCCCATAAAGCACCACCGTATTTTGCAGGATCAAGAGTTCCATCAAGATACGGAGAATTTAAATTCAGAATTTCATTTTCCTGCGGATTAGCTTTAATGATATTCGTAAGCCCTTCTGTTCTTCCTTCTAGAATTTTTGAGATAAGATCAGGGACTATTTCTTCGCCAGGGCCAGTTGTAATGTAATCAAAACTTTTTTCAAAGCTGAAAGGATTTGCTGTTACCTCAGGTCCTCCGCAAATAGTTACGCAGGAAGGAAATTCTTTTTTGATACAAATTGAAAGAGCTTCGAATTCTTTTCGATTCCAAACATAAATTGATGCAAGAAAAAAATCCGGTTTTTGATTTTTCAATAATTTTTGCTTTAGAATTTCAACAGACTTTTCAAAAGAAATTTTCTCTGCATTTTGAAAATCAGAGTCCTCTTTGGAAATATCATTCAATTCAACACATAATATGTTTTTTGTTTTGGAGTTTGCTTTTAATGCTGAAGCAATACAGGCAGCGCCAAGAGGAAGACTTTGCGGAGAAGTTTCTATGAGTATGGAAGAACAGATTGCTAAAGATTTATTCATCTAAAACAGATCTACAAATTCTAAATCCGATATAATTATAAGCCTCGTTTGGATCATAAGAATAACGGTCTCCACAATATACAAAAGGGGTGTATTCGGAAAAACTGCCACCACGACAAACTCTTTGTTCACCAAAGGAAGGACCATGCTCCGAAGAAGTTTTATTATAATCAGCAAACCAATCCCAGCAAAATTCCATAACATTTCCGCTCATATCATACAAACCTGCTGAATTCGAAAAGCCACTTCCATTTTCTGGAATTGTATCTGGAATAAAAACAGTACCAGAAATTCCAACTGGTTTTGCTTCGGTTGAATTTAATGTATCCCAACAGAAAAGAGAATAATCATCATCTGGATTTATATGACCGCTTACATAGTCACCTTTTTGAAATCCATTTTTTATTTTTCGTGAAGCAAATTCCCACTCTGCTTCAGAAGGAAGTCTATAACCATTTGCGTTCCAGTTACATTCTGCAAGATCACATCTAGCATCACTTGAATCACGTAGTACTTCACCTTTATATGTATAACAAGGAGTCAAACCTTTTAATTCACTTAATGCATTACACCAGACAATGACGTCATACCAGTTAATCATGGTTACAGGCAATGTACTGTTATATTCATTTGGTGCTGTTCCAACCTTTCCTTCTGAACCTGACATTCCTTTATGTGAAAAAACATAACCAACTTTTTCAGCCTTCCGTCTTGTCTGATACCAAAGCTCATATGTTGTTTCGAATTTATTCAATGAAAATGGTAAAACATTCCTTTCAGCAGAAAAAGACTGTGCATCTTCTCCAATTATAAAAGTTCCGGTCTTTTTAAATGAAACAAAACTAATATGCTTAAAAGAATTTGATTCAGCAAAAAGAAATAGTGAACAAATAACAAAATTAAACAAAATAATAAGTTTTTTCATAAAAAGACTTCCGTAATAAAAATTGTAAAACTGAAAATGATTTTGTAAAAATTCTAACTAAAGAATACTAACCATTAATCTAAAGATTTTAACTGTGTATCAATAACATTCCAGGAATTATCCTTTTTTTCAATCTCCATAACTGCGTAAGTTCCCTTTTCACCAAGGCTTCCAGGATTTACTACAACAGTGTCACCTATTTTATCAATTCCGCATCCTTCATGAACGTGTCCTGTAAGAACTGCAAGAGGTTTGATTTCAGAAATCAGGTCTCTGAACATCTGGCTTCCTACATGAAGGTTTTCATTAACAGCATCACAGACTGTATCTTTTGGAGGATTGTGTGAAATCAGAATAAGGTTATCAAGTGATTCGGCTTTACAGATTTCAAAATCAGAAACCAGATCTTCTTCTGTTCTTTCATTTGGAGTTTTACCAGTAAAAACTGAAGCTCCACCTGAACCGCAGACAGCAAGACCTTCATAGTAAACAATTGAACGTTCACAGTTTAAATCCGCAGCGTCTACTGCATCAATAAAATCAGGTTCATCACAATTTCCAAGAACCGCAAAAACATTTTCATGTTTTCCTGAAAGTTTATCTAAAACAGGTTTTGCTGTTTCGTTTTTAAAAGCTTCTGCAAAATCACCTGCAAAAAGAACAGCGTCACAAG
>JAKSTM010000056.1 GCA_024402565.1 Treponema sp.
TTATTAATTATTAATTATTAATTATTAATTATTAATTATTAATTATTAATTATTATTTATTATTTATTTCAGCAGTTCTGCTATTTCTTTGTTTCCCCAGCGTCTTGCCAGATCGAATGGAGTGTCACCCTGAACATTTTTTACATTCTTTGGAAGTCCGTAAGAAAGGATGTCCTGAACTATTTCTTTGTTGGATGTTTTGGCGGCATAGTGGAGAATTGTGTTTCCCTGAATGTCCGAAGCTTTTCCTGCATAATGTACGATGTTTGCAATCATTGTCTGGTTATAAGGATTTGCTGAAAGTGCGATAGAAACTGCATTTTCTCCTTTTTTGTTGATAGACTGGAATGGATTTGCTTTGTTCTTTAAGAGTGTTAAAGCTCTATTTACATCATTTCCTTCTACTGCATAGACAAGAGGTGTGTATCCATCGGCATTTCTTCCGTCAATCGGGTATCCCATTTTAATCAGTTCATTAAGAAGCTTATCAGATGCTTTTGATTTGATTGCAATATGAATCGGATTGTTTCCGTCTGAATCTGTGATTCCTGTGTTGTCACCAAGAACAGCCTTAATAACTTTAATATCTCTTTTCATTACGATAGAGAACGGTGTGTTTCCATCTCTGTCGCGTCCAAGTGGATCTCCACCAAGGTTGCGGATAATATTAATGATTTCGATATTTCCTGTTTCTGCTGCTTTGTGATATGAACTTACACCACTAATATCTTTTATGTATGGTTTTGCATCATATGACAGAAGGAGAGAAATAAGTGTTTTGTTCTGTCCTTTAATGGCATCCATAAGGATAGTAGTTCCTTCAACGTCACTTGTGTTTACATCAGCGCCATTCTTAAGAAGGAATTCAGCTGTAGGATATTTACCACTAAAAGCGGCTACTGCCAGTGCAGATTTTCCTGATGTGTTCTGAGCATTGATATCAATTCCCAGTTCAAGAAGTCTTGCAATGGATTTATTTGCTTCGAATTTAACAGCCATGTGAAGTGGTGTATTACCCAGGTAATCACGTTCATTTACGTGAGCGCCTACTTTGATTACAGTATTAAGAATTTCAGGATTGTCTGTTTTTGATGCACTGAAACAGATGTTTTCACCGTTAGCATTTCTTGCCAGTGGATCAGCACCTTTTTCTACAAGTGAAATAATTGCATTTGAGTACTGCCATTCAGCAGCGTAATGAAGAACTGTGTTTCCAAGACCGTCTGTTGTTTTGATTGTACGGGAAGTGATAATCCAGTCCTGAAGTTTTCCACCATCACGGAGTGCCAGACGAAGAGGAGAGTAGCTGTCTTTGTTGATTGAGAAAATGTCTCCGCCTTTTTCAAGAATTGCTTTTACAACAGATTCCTGACGTTTTTCGCAGGCAATGTAAAGAACGTTATTTCCGTCACTGTTACGGATGTTTACATCATCTGTAAGGCTGATAATGTAAAGGATTTTTTCCATTGAAGCATTGTTCAAAAGTGCTACGTGGAGAGGTGTGTTTCCTTCAGAGTTCTGGCTCTGTGCGTTTTTCTTTGAAATAATCATTTCAAAAAGATCTCTTTCGGCTTCAAGTGCAAGTGAAAGTGGAGAAATTCCGTGAGTATCTTTTGTATGAATGTCGGCATCATGTTCTGCATAGAACTTTGTCATTTCTCTGCTGTTGTGCTGGATTGCAATTTCAAATGGTGTAACACCTTCTTTGTTTTTTACATTTACATCTGCGCCACCTTCTACAAGCTTTGAAAGGATAGTGCTTGGAGCGTGCATCATAGTTGCTGTATGAAGGAGAGTATCACCAAAGGAATCTTTTATGTTAAGGTCTGCGCCCTGTTCTATGAGAATGTCGTAAATTTCTTCCATCTTGTCTTTTGGCATGATTACCATAATTGGTGATTTGCCTAAGTTGTTCAGTGCATTTACGTTACAGTGGAAGTCGTTTTTGTTTTTAACATTCCCATTTACAAGCATTTTGATTACGTCAATATTTCCGTAACGAACTGCTTCATGAAGCGGTGTAGAACCAGAACTGTCCTGAAGGTTAGGGTCTGCTCCGTTTATAAGAAGATATTCTGCTATTGCCAGATGTCCCATTGCTGAAGCCATGTGAAGCGGTGTCTGGTTGTCTTCGAAACGCATGTCCATGTTGTAGCTTGAAACAGCGTCCTGGAAGTAAGAGAATTCTGTTTCCACCTGTTCAGCGCCGCCTTTAATAAGAAGAGCGGCAATATTTACAGATTTGAGGTCATCGATTTCTTCAAAGGCTAAATCAAGAGGTGTTTTTCCATTATCATCGCGAACTGAAAGATCCAGTCCTTTACTGATACAAAGTCCTATAGCATGTTCATTCTGCCTTTGAACAAAGTAATGAACCATATTCTGTCCGTATTCGATTTCACGTTTTCCATTTTCAGGAGTAATAAATAGATTTTCGTAATCCTGAGAATTGGTTTTTGATTCCAGTCCCATTTCCAGGGCTCTTTTATAAACTGGATGTATATCTTCTACGATTTCGCCATTTTCATTTGTATATGTTTTTTTGTTTTCAATAACACCAGTTGCAAATACATCAGCTCCCATTTTTGTAAGAACTTCTGCCACGGCATAGTTGTTTGAAAGAATTGCTTCATGAAGAGCGGTATTTCCTTTTTTGTTTACAATTTCTGTATCGGCACCCTTCAGGATAAAGTATTCTGCTACTTTTGGATCTTTAAGACGAGCTGCCAGATGAAGAACAGTGTTTCCATCTTCGTCAGTATCATTGATGTCGTAAGGAGTCTTGAACTGATTCTGTGCATCTTCAATGCGGTTTTCTTTGATAAGTTCATGTGGTGTCAGTTTTTCTTCTGGAGCGGCTTCGCTTGATTTACACGCAGTAACTCCAAAAACAAGAATCAAAGAAAATAAAAAAGCGTTAATTTTTCTCATAAATACCTCGGGGTAAAAAATACCTGTTCTTTTACAATATCGGACAAAAAAAAGAAGAGTTTATATTAAATTTTCTTGTTATTCTAAGCTAACTTAACAAATTGATATCAAATCATTACAATTAAAGAATGATTATTATTAAGAACGAAGAAGAAATCGCAGGTATTCGCAAGGCCTGTCATCTTACAGCTGATATGTTCAATGAGCTTACACCTCAAATAAAAGCCGGAATGTCTACAAAAGAAGTAGATAACCTTTTTAAAAATTATATCATTTCTCATGGCGGTAAACCGGCCTGGTATCGTGAAGACTTTCCAGGTGCCATTTGTATAAGTATTAATGAAGAAGTTATTCATGGACTTCCATCAAAAAAACGTATTTTGCAGGATGGAGACCTTGTTTCTATAGATGTTGGAATAGATCTGGATGGATATATTAGTGATACAACACATAGTATTCAGATCGGGCAGTGTTCTTCAGAAGTAAAACAACTTCATCAGGTAACAAAAGAATGTCTTGCTGCTGCAATTAATGCCTGTGTAGCGGGAAATCGCGTTAAGGATATTTCACGGGCAGTTTATGAAATTGCTCACGATAAATATGGTTACGGCGTAGTATATGATTATTGTGGTCATGGAGTAGGGGTTGATGTTCACGAAGATCCAAGTATTCCAAATGACCCGAATTTTCATGGTGGAAATCCAAGAATTAAACCAGGAATGGTCCTGGCACTGGAACCTATGATTAATATGGGAACTCCTGAAGTGGATGTTCTTTCCGACGGATGGACTGTAGTGACAGGAGACCGTCAGGTTTCATGCCATGAAGAACATACTGTTGTAGTTTATGCAGATCATACAGAAGTTTTAACAGCTCTGGATTATAAGACTAATAACGGTCAGTTTAATATTGGAATGTAAATCGTAAATCGGTGATTTGATTACGCGTCAATTGCAAATTTCTTATAACGGCGGGAAAATTCCCGTCGTTTTTTTTGTAACACTATTTCAATAAATTTATTTATCTTTATATAAGAGGCAAAAATATGAAACATTTTACTAAAAAACTTATTTCAATTTCATTGGTCGCCGTACTGGCAGTATCTCTTTTTGCTGATCCTGCATCTGCAAAAAAAACACAGGTAAACAAAACTCAATCCCTTTCTGTTGTAGAAGCTTTGCAGACATCATTCCGAAATATTACATCAGAAATGTTGCCTGCTGTTGTTGAAGTTGATGTTACAGAGACAAAAACTTATACAAATCCTATGAGAAGTCTTCCATTCTTTTTCTTTGGAAATCCAGATGATGAAGATTCTGATAAAGGAAAAAGAGAATATGAATCTAAAGGACTCGGTTCTGGTGTAATTGTTCGTCGTGACGGCAATACACTTTATGTTCTTACAAATAACCATGTTGCTGGTGGAGCAACAAAAATCAGCGTAAAACTGAATGATGAACGGGAATTTGTGGGAAAACTTGTTGGTGCTGACGAAAGAATCGACATTGCTTTGGTTTCTTTTGAATCTTCAGATAAATCTATTCCTGTAGCACCTTTGGGAAACTCTGATGACGTAATGGCAGGCGATATTTGTATGGCTTTTGGTGCTCCTTTGGGTTACCGTCAGTCGGTTACACAGGGTATTGTAAGTGCTGTTGGACGTGATGGTTCAGGAATTGGAAGCATTTCAGACTTTATTCAGACAGATGCTGCAATTAACCAGGGAAACTCTGGTGGTCCACTTGTAAATATTTATGGTGAAGTAATTGGAATTAATACATGGATTGCATCTCGTTCAGGCGGTTCAAATGGTTTAGGATTCGCAATCCCAATTAATAACGTAAAAAATGCAATTGATTCCTTTATTTCAGGCGGAAAAATTAAATACGGATGGGTTGGAGTTTCACTTCTTGATGTGACTCCGGAATTCAAGAAAGAACTTGGTGTTGAAGGAATTGACGGCGCCTTTGCAGCAGAAGTATTTACTGGCTCTCCTGCATTTAAGTGTGGAGTTAAGGCTGGTGACTACATAGTCGAACTGAACGGAAAGCCTGTAAAATCGGTTAATCAGCTTGTTCGTGATGTTGGAAACCTTCAGGTAGGAACAACTGCAAGATTTATCGTAATTCGTGGTGGTGTAAAACAGCCTGCTGTAAACGTAAAAATCGAAGAACGTACAGACGAAGTTGTAAATGCAAACAACAAACTCTGGCCAGGCTTTATGGCTATGCCTTTGACAGATGAAGCCAGAAAACAGCTTGATATTGACGACAAAAAGCTTCGTGGTGTTATTGTTTCCAATGTACAGGCTAAAACCCCTGCTGCAACACTTCGCCTCCAGAATGGTGATATTATTACTGCCGTAAATGGAAAATCAATTAAAAACATTATGGAATTTTACGAAGAACTTGCAAAGGCTGACAAAACAATCAACTTTGATGTTTATTCAAACGGAGGCACATTAACAACGGGAACATTTAAAATCCGTTAGAGTTATTGGATTTTATTTGTCAGTTTTTTTTCTTTGTGGTATCATTAAGTTTATATAAACGGGAGTGATTTATGGATAGCTACATCTGTGATATTTGTGCTTATGAATATAATCCGGAAAACGGAGATGTGGCATCTGATATAGCTCCTGGAACAGCTTGGGAAGATCTTCCGGATGACTGGGTGTGTCCGGTTTGCGGGGCTCAAAAGTCTGATTTTTTCAAGAAATAAACAATTTGATTTGGGGGATATACTATGGAAAGAATGCAGTGTGACAAATGTGGATACGTTTATGACTCAACAGAAGGAGATGCAAAAGGTAATGTAGCTCCAAATACAGCCTGGGCAGATGTTCCTGCTGATTACAAATGTCCTGAATGTGGCGCTTCAAAAGACGATTTTATTATTGAATAGTAAAATCGAATAATTAAAATCGAATAACTAATAGGTTCCTTACTGGATTTGCTTAATGTCTGAAAACACCGAAAATGGACTTCCCGAAAATTTCGTGGAAAACAATTTGAAAGAAATCTGTCACCTCATAGCAAAAAACAGCGATGAAGATTTTTTGTATAATTTCTTTGATTGTTTGTTTACTCAAAATGAGATGACTGATTTTGCAAAGCGCTGGCAGCTTGTGAAAGAGCTTGACAGCGGGGTAACGCAAAGAGAAATTGCAAAGAAATATAATATGTCTTTGTGTAAAATAACCCGCGGTTCCAAGATGTTGAAGTCAAATGACAGTGCCTTCAGAATACTTCTGGATATGCTGGCTTCTGAGAAATAAATAAAAAAGTCGACTAATTTACTAGTCGACTTTTTTTATGCTATTTATATTTAAATGACTAATTAGTCATCATCAAATTCTTCATCTTTGAAGAGATTTGCTTCATCTTCGTCATAAAGCTCTTCAGCATCATGTGTTCTGAATGAATATCCTGATTCTGGTTCTACATCGTCATAAGGTTCGTCGTAATCGTCAACTTCCTCTTCCTGATAATCGTCGCTATCGTCATCATAGAAGTCTGAATCATCATCAAAATCATCCAGAGTATCATCGTCCTCGTAGTCAAAATCGTCTTCTTCATCTCCGTAATCGAAATTATCATATTCATCGTCATAAGACATAGACATTTCAAACTCAAATGTTTCAGAAGCGAAATCAGCAGACATTTATTACTCCTGGGTATTAAAATCAGATACACAAAATGTAAATCACAGATGGCTTTATGTCAATATAATAAAGGGTATAAAAATAAGATGAAAATGTAACGTTGACAGCTAAATTGGATAATGTTAAAATATTTTACTTATATTTATATCTACATAAAGGATTAAAAAAATGAAAAAAGCAGGTTATACAATTGGTTCACTTATCATTCTTTTGATTTGTGCTTTCGTATTTGTTCTGGTTCCAGCTATGGCAGGTAGCGGAAAACAGCAGGAAATGCCATCTTTCGGATCTTATAATAAAAAGCAGATTCGTTATGAACAGAATTCTGATATGGCAAATTTTGTTTCACAGTATGGTCAGTACTATCAGAACATGGGAATGAATATCGACCAGTCAACATATTATTACATTTATAATTATGCATTTAATTCAACTGTTGCAAAAATGGCTGCAGAAGATACAGTAAAAAGTGCAGGTTATGTAGTTCCTAAAACTGCTATTACAAGACAGCTTCTTCCATACTTCTCTGATGCAGATGGAAATTACAATTCAAAACTTTATAAAACTACACCAGAAAGCACAATTACACAGATGAGAAATGAAGTTGAAGCAAGTCTCATTTCAGACCGCTATAATGATGACCACTTTGGTTCTGCAGACGGACTTTTCGGACTTAAAGCATCTGATGCTGAACTTGATTTCCTTTCTTCTCTGGATTCAGAAAAACGTGGATTTGACATGGCAGCATTCCCACTGACAGGATATCCTGATTCAGAAAAGGTTGCATTCGGAAAAGCAAATGCTTCAAAATTTGTGAAATATGATATGTCAGTTATTTCTGTAGAAGACGAAGCTACAGCAAAGAAAGTAATGAAGAGACTTGATGCAGAAGAAATCACTTTTGCAGATGCTGTTGCTGAATATTCAGAAAAGTATTATTCAAGCTCAGAAGGAAAACTGGTTTCAAATATGGCTTATCAGCTTGAAAATATTATTGAAGATGCTGGTGATTTTATGCTCGTTGGAACACTTAAAACTGGAGAAAAGTCTCCTGTAATTAAGACAAAGAGCGGATACTCAATTTTCCTCGCAGATGGCGAATCTGAAGCTGCAGATTTCGATTCTGAAGAAATGGTAAAAACAGTTTACTCTTACTTGAACTCATACGAAACAAGCGTAATTGAAAATTACTTCATTGCAGAAGCAAAAGACTTTATCGCAGAAGCTGCTCTTGAAGGATTTGATGCTGCTTGTGAAAAACATAGAATTGTTAAAGATATCATCGCTCCATTCCCATTGAACTACGGAAACACAGCTGTTGCTGGTACACTTAATACAAATGTTCCAGGTCTTGCAAATGCCGCTACAAATGAAAACTTCCTTTCTACAGCTTTCACACTGAAAATGAATGAAGTTTCAGAACCAATGGTACTGGATAACAATATTCTGGTAATTAAATACACAACAAACGGTGAAGCTTCAGAAGAAGAAGCAACACTTCCAGATGTTGCAGACTTTGACAGAGATTGTGTTTCTAACGCAATTATGAACAGTCCAAAACTGGTAAATAATTTTACTTCAACATATTTCGAAAATTTCCTGAACTAGGATTTTCTATTGAGTGAAATAAAGAATATAAAGCCCTGTCTGGTAGAAACTAGTCAGGGCTTTTCTGTTATATATCAAGAAAAGTTTCTCTATTCAAAATATAATCCGTCGAAAAATATATGCCAGAAAATATCCTCAATGGATTTTCTGCCCGGGTCTATTATTCTTGTTTGCTCGCCTGTATTGGAATATGGATTGAAAGAGCTGGATCAAAAGCTTACCGAAAACTGTATTGTTCTTCTTTGTGAGGCAGATAAAGAACTTTGGGATTTTGAAAGGGAGAGGGGACTTGAACCCCTAGGACTTAAAAATCAATTTGTTTCTATTTCAGAAGAAGAATTATTCAATCTTCCTGTCATTCTTCAGAAGCCATTATACACTTTTGAAGATGGGAATCAAATTTGTTTTGCAGGAAATTTTCGCCGTGTAATCAGGCTGGACTTTTCTGCCGGGGTACAGTTTCACTCTGATTTTTATGACAGATTAGAATCGGCATGTGTGAATTCTGTAAAACAGTTCTGGACAAACCGATTTACACTTGCGAGATTTGGACGAAGATATTCCAGAAACATGTTCAGAAATCTTAAAGAAATCTCCGGGGCAAAATCGGTATCTGATTTTATTGGAACAGTTTGTAAGACTGTTTTTGTTTTTGGAGCGGGGGAAAGTGCAGAAATCGGAGTTAAAGAAATAAAGCAAAAATATAAACGGGAAATGATTTATATTTTATGTGCTGATACAGCTTTTTCTATGCTTAAAGCAAATGGAATCTGGCCAGACGGCATAGTGATAGATGAAGCACAAAGCATAATAGCACAAAGTTTTATTGGTGCCAGAAATGCCGCTGTAAAACATGGTGTTCAAATCTTTCAAAGTCTCTGTTCATTGCCTCATGTAGCGGGAAAAAATGTTCCAAAAGACAAAATATCTTTTTATGGAACAGAATATTCTTCCAATACTTTTTTTGATTCCTTAAAACAGAAAGATTTCTTTCCTCCTGTAATTCCAGCTTTCGGGTCAGTGGGAATCACTGCCTATATTCTTGCATGTCTTGTAAGAAAGGATAATTCTGTTCCTGTTTATGACTATGGTTTGGATTTTGCCTATAGTGCGGGGAAAACTCACGCTCGGGGAACGCCAGCACATAAACGTCAGATTCGGGAAACGATGCGGCTTCGTGGTCCTGAAAATTTTGGAAGTGCTTTTGGAGAGAATGTTATCCGACTTCCTGAAACAGCGCCTTACAGATTTACTACACCAATTCTTGCAAGTTATGCTGAAACCTTCAGACAGGTGAAAGGCCAGGTAGAAGAAATTGTAGAGTCCATAAAAAATGAATGGATGACACGGAATAGAAATAATGGAAATTCGGTTTCAGACTATCTTGCATCTGAGAAAGATTGTCTTCTTGAACTTCGGGATTTATTGAGCGGGAAAGGTGATTTGACTGAGGAAGAACGCTCTAGGAAAATCTACAGTCTTCTTGAGAACCGGCAGTATTTATATTTACATTTCCCTGACGGATATAAATTAAGTATGGAACTGAACTTCTTAAAGCGAATCCGAGGCGAAATTGATGGATTCTTAAAGGACTTTCAATAAATTTCTGTTAAATTCTTCGTTGAAAACTTCACTTCTTGGGATTATAATTAAAAAAATATAAAAAACTGGTTTTACTGGTTATTAGGAGTTATTGTTATGGATTTGATTTACGGAATCAAAGATAAGCCAAGCTTTGGAAAGACAGTTTTGTTTGCTATCCAGCAGCTTCTGGCTATTATGGCTGCTACAATTGCAGTTCCTGCTATTGTAGGAAATGGTCTATCAGCATCAGCTGCATTATTTGGTGCAGGTGTTGGTACATTTGTTTATCTGCTCTTTACAAAAAGTGCTTCTCCGGTTTTCCTGGGAAGCTCTTTTGCTTTTATAGGCTCTATGTTCAGTGCATTCGGCGGAGCAGCTTCGCTTGCCGTTGGTTACTGGGGATTAATTATCGGTGCCCTTATGGCAGGTCTTGTTTATGTAATCCTGGCAGTTGTAGTTAAGTTCTGCGGTGTAAAATGGATTGATAAACTTATGCCTCCTGTTATCATTGGACCTACAGTTTCTATTATCGGGCTCAGCCTTTCAGGAAACGCTGTAGGTGATTTGATGAAATCAAGCGTAGAAGGCGGAAGCGTTTATGTAGCACTTATCTGTGGTCTTGTTACTCTTGCTGTAACAATGCTCTGTTCTACATATTCAAAGAAAATTGGTCGTCTGATTCCTTTCATCATTGGTATTGCAGCAGGTTATGTACTTGCTTCTGTATTTGCTTTGATCGGAACACTTGCAGACAAACCAGCTCTTATTGTAATTAATTATAGTGCTCTTAAAGCTTTGGATTTCTCTTCAGTTTCTGGATACATTGCACTTCCTAAGTTCACATTCCTTCTGGGTGGAGCAGCAGGATTTAAAGGAATTACAGGTTCGTACCTCCTTACTTTGTTTGCCGCTTATGTTCCAGTTGCTTTTGTAGTATTTGCAGAACACCTTGCTGACCACAAAAACCTTTCGGCAATTATTGGAACAAATCTTCTGGAAGAACCTGGTCTTTCAAGAACACTTCTTGGAGACGGTGTTGGTACAATGGTTTCAACATTCTTTGGTGGATGTCCAAATACAACATACGGTGAATCTATCGGATGTGTTGCAATTACAAGAAACGCATCAACAATCACAATCTGGTTCTGTGCATGTCTCTGTATCATCTTCTCTCTCATTTCACCTCTCGTAGCACTTCTTGAAACAATTCCATCTTGTGTAATGGGCGGTGTATGTATTGCACTTTACGGATTCATCGCTGTATCTGGATTCAAGATGTTCCAGCAGGTTGACCTGAATAAAAACCGTAACCTCTTCGTTGCATCTGTAATCTTTATTACAGGGGTAGGCGGAATGGTTGTAAGCTTTGGTAAGGTTGAAATCAGAACTGTAGCTTGTGCCCTGATCCTTGGTATTCTTACAAACGTAATGCTCAGCAAAGAAACAGAGTAGGACTTAAAAAATCCGAAAATTAAGGCACTTACAAATATTCAAACATTTTTGAAGTGACTCCCAGTCACAAAAATGTGTGCTGCAGACCGCTCAATATTTCGCTGCATTTGAAGCGGGTCAAAGAAACTATTCAGCCCCGCTTCAAATGCCCTGCGCACCACATTTTCTGTTCCTTCGCGTCACTTCAAAGTGTTGTTTGTTTTTTTTGAGGCCGATATTTTTCGGATTTTTTATTTTAAATAGAATTATGGAATTTTTAGAACTTATTGAAAAACGGCACAGTATCAGAACTTATTCAAACGAAGAAGTTTCTGATGAACTTTTGAATGAACTTATCGAATGTGCAAAGCTTGCGCCTACAAGCCGGAACAAGAAGCCTGTAGATTATGTTGTTGTAAAAGACAAGGCTATTCTGGAACAACTTTCAGTTTCCAAGGCAGGCGGTTCCCAGATGCTGAAAGATGCAGGAGCTGCCATTGTGGTTATTGGAGACAGCGAAAAATCTGATGTATGGGTTGAAGACTGTTCCATTGCCATGACATATCTTCATCTTGCGGCGGTGAATTGCGGACTTGGAAGCTGCTGGATTCAGATACGTAATCGTCAGAATGCGGAAGGAAAAGATTCTGGTGAGTACATAAAAGAACTTCTTGGAATAAAGAAGCCATTTGAAGTCCTTGCAATTTTGTCCTTAGGAATAATGGATAATTGATAATTGAAAATGGACAATAAAAAAGCCATCTGTTCAGAAAACTTTCTTCATGAACAGATGGCTTTCTTTTTCAATTCATATTGTGAATTATGAATTGTGCATTGTGAATTGACTACAGATTGTCAAAAAAACCTTTTGCTTTAAGAAGTTCTGCATTCAGGATACCACCGAGAGCAGCACCACGCTTTGTGTTGTGGCTCAGAGCAACGAATTTAACATCAAATACGTTACATGGGCGGAGACGTCCGATTACACAAGCCATACCTTTTTCTGTTTCGCGGTCACGGCGTGGCTGTGGGCGGTTTTCTTCGTGGCGAACAACGATTGCGTGTTCTGGAGCTGAAGGAAGTTTCAGTTCCTGTGGAACTGAAGAGTAAGATGTCCATACTCTTTCGATTTCTTCCAGGCTTGGTTTTTTGTCATCAGGAAGATCGAATTCCAGAGAAACACATGCTGTGTGTCCGTCAATTACAGGAACACGTGTACATGTTGAAGAAACTTTTGGAAGTGTTGCGTTTTCGATTTTTCCGTCTTTTACTGTACCAAGAATCTTGAGACATTCTTTTTCTGTCTTTTCTTCTTCACCACCGATGTAAGGAACAATGTTGTCGATCATATCGAATGAAGGAACACCTGGGTAACCTGCACCTGAAGTTGCCTGAAGAGTTGTAACGATCATTCTCTTAACAGGGTAACCTGCCATGATGAGAGCGTGCAGTGGCATCATGTATGTCTGAAGAGAACAGTTTGGTTTTACTGCGATGAAACCTTTGTCCCATCCGTGATGTTTTTTCTGTTCTGCAATTACGTCCAGGTGAGAGTAGTTGATTTCTGGAACCAGCATTGGAACATCTTCTGTCCAGCGGTTTGCTGAAGCGTTAGAAACTACTGGGATTCCTTCTGCAGCGTAAGCAGCTTCCAGAGCCTTGATAGCGTCTTTGTCCATTTCCAGGGCTGAGAATACGAATTTACATTTTCCGATTGCTTTTGAAGCATCGTTTGCATCTTCAACGATAAGGTCAGCTACATCGGCAGGAATATTTGCACCGATAAGCCAGCGTGAAGAAACTGCATCTTTATAAGCTTTTCCGGCAGAACGTGGTGAAGCAGCTACGAAAGTTACTTTGAACCATGGATGATCTTCCAGAAGTTTGATATAGCGCTGGCCAACCATACCTGTTGCGCCAAGAACACCTACACTGATTTTTTCCATAATATGAACCTCTAAATAAGTAAATAGTTTTGTTTGTACTCTGAATTATGGGTCCCAGCAACGCTAAATGTACCTGTAGTGGCATATGTCCTCGCTCGCAAGCTCGCTGCGGGATGCCACTTAGGCACATTTAGCTGCGTCCCATAATTCACATTTCTATAAATTGCACTTATTGAGTGCTTCTTTTATTACTTCCTTAGCAGAGTCTGTTACTTCTACCAGTGGGAGACGAACTGTTCCTGCTGGAAGACCTTTAACGTTCATAGCATATTTGATTGAAGTTGGGTTTCCGTCAACAAATGCTGCCTTGAAGAAAGGAAGAAGTCTGTAGTGCATTTTGCGTGCTTCTGCAAAGTCACCTTTCAGAGCTGTGTTTGCCAGTTCTGTAACTGCTTTTGGAGCAAGGTTTGAAACTACAGAAATAATTCCGTCTCCACCTACTGAAATCAGTGGAAGAGTAAGACCGTCATCACCAGAAAGAACTGCGAAATCAGGATGAGCTGATTTAACCTGCTGGATAACTTCCATCATCTGGTTGATGTTTCCGCTTGCTTCCTTTA
>JAKSTM010000057.1 GCA_024402565.1 Treponema sp.
AAGAGCAAAAGCCAGATTTATGAGATTTTTTTCTCAAAGATCTGGCTTTTTTTTTCAGGCCTTAAAATTGGAGACCTTTTTCAGTGGCCTCTCTTTTCAGAACAGCCTTTTTTTTATGCTTTGCTACAGAAATTAGTCTGTAACTTTAGTAGAAATTGGGAAGTTAACAGGGTCAGTCGTACCTTTAGTTGCTTTTCCTTCAGCTAAAGATACAGATGATACTCCAGAAATATTGTTTCCTGAATAGCCGCCACCTAAATACATTTTTTCGATAGAAACGTACTGGAATGGTTTTGAAGTATCTGTAAGGTTTAATGTAAGACTATAATTTTCTACAAGGTCAGTTCCTTCTTTTATAATTTCAACTCCAGAGAAATTAGCATCATCTGCTGCGTAGAATGAAAGAAGAGCTTTTGGTGCAAAAACTATATCTTCAGAATTATTTGTCTTGAAATCTGAATCTATATAAATCTGTGGAGTTGTAGATTCTGCTCCACCAATTTTAGCTATTACTGTACCTATGCAGTTTGAATTTCCCTTGAAGAAAACAGTTGGATTGTTCTGATCAGAAATATGGATATCGTAATACTGGGCTTGAAGAACATTTTGAGTGTATGTGGAATCATTGCTAATGGGATTAGTTACATAATAGTTGTAATTATTATAGGCTTGAATGTTTTCCAGAGAAAGAGTGCCACTTTCTAATGCAAGCCCTGCACCATAAATATGATTTATGGTTCTTGTTTCAGAATCTGGATCTATTGCAAGCTGGTTTTCATAAATTTTTGTGTTTTTAATTAATGTGTTTACATAACGCCCGTTGAGGTAAATAGCACCACCTTTGTCACACGATGTATTACCGTTAAAGACACAGTCATTTATATTTACCCGATACAGATTTGAACTGTTTGAATTTTCAGCAACATATAAAGCTCCTCCACTACTTGCGGAGCCATAAATAAGGTTTCCTGTAAATTCACAGGAATTAAACTGAACAGAAGGTGCACTTTCGTCGTCTGCGCTATTTCGTCCGATGTAAACAGCACCACCATTTTCTGAATAAGTGTAATTATCTTTGAAGTTTACATTTGTAATAGAAACGTAACCTGTTTCAGTTACAGATAATGCACGATTTTGTGCTTTTGTTATAGTCAGTGAGCCTCCGTCTGAAGACTGAATTGTAAGAGAGCTTCCCTGTACATTAAAAATCGGGCCGGATGTACATTTGTCACCATCAATAACAGTTTCTCCTAAAGGAATAAGTGAAAGGGCTTTTGATGAATTTGTAATTGTAATGGAAGAATCTGCTTCCATGGTTCCGGAAATATAGAATAAAGATTCTTCACGTGCAGAATTATTACAAGCTGATGCAAGTTTATTCCATGATGTAAAAGGGAATTCTTGAGATCCGTTTTCAGCGCTACCGATAGAAATATTGATATATTCAGTTTCTTCTTTTGGAAAACGGATAGTAGGGTTTGTTCTGAATTCATTACCTGAATAATAGGCTTCATCATATGTGACTTCGAAATAAACTTTATAGTCACCCGCTTCAAGGCTGAATTCTTCTTTTACGTTTATATTAACGCTTCCTGAAGGTGTGGTTATTAAGTCAGAGTTTCCTACAAGGTCAGAGGAATTGTTTAATACAATATACTGATACTTAAATTGGTCAAACTTTATTTCTTCAACCTCATTTGTATATGAATTATAGTGCTTGTAACTTGTGTCGTTTCCTCGAACAGTGAAAGTCAAAATATTTGTTTCAGAGTCGGGACCTGTAACAATTGGTGTAAATTTTGGAAGATCAAATTTCTGAGTGATAGTAGTAGTAATAACTTTTGAAGTGTCAGAATTATGATTAAATGTTAATGGAATGTTAGTTCCAAAAATTGCACCGTCAAAAGCTTCTCCATTTAAATAAGGTCCAAGATATAAACCTTTATCAGCTTCTGAAATTCCAGTGAAAGTAAAGTCTGACTGGGAAAGTCTTTCTCCTCCAGACTGTGTAGACAAAGAATAGAAGGTACCGTCGCCTTCCGACAATACATATCCTTTGTTTTCATCATTTCCCGTAAGAACAGCAGAAAGTGGAGTGCCTGCTACACCTGTCGCAATAATAGATTTTACGATTGTGGTTTTTGTTTCAGTATTAGTGTATGTAAATGTTATAATGTGGTTACCGAGGAGAGAAATACCAGTTTTGTCAAAAAGGTCCGTAGTTAATTTGAAGTTTTCGAATATAGGTTCGCCTTCATTATAAACACTCGTGATTTCTTCATTACTGTTTGAAGGGTAATAAGTAATGGCAAGATTTCTTTTGATAGTATTCAGATTGTCTTGAGTTGCAATGAATTCGAAATTACCATTGTTTTCCTTAGGAAATTGAGTTTTCTGTTCATTAAATAATTCATTTTTAAGACTGAAAGAAAAGCCTTTAATTAGGTATTCATTAGCTTCTGCAAATTTAAGAATCAAATAGTCTTTTGTACAGAGAACATAATCTCTGTCGTCTTTAACTGTTAAGGTAACGTATTTTTCCTCTTTTGGAAGTTCTTCAATTTTGAAAGAAAAATTATTTTTATCAGCGTTCGAAGGGCTGGCGTTTTCTACACTCCAGTATAAATTGTTTCTGCTTGTTAGTTCTTTATCGGCACTATTGTTCAGTGTAACTGAATAGGTATCTACACACAGAGGCCCTTCGAATGTATTGTTAGTCGAATTTGTCAGTGTTGAAAAACTGTATGGCACGACAGAAATCTGTAATACTTCTGAGTCATATAGTTGCTGGTCGTTTTCTACATAAGCCCATGTGCCTGGTGTAAAAGTAAGGACTTTCTTAATAGAAAAAGAAGTCGAATCATTTCCAAAGTCTGGAGTTGCCCAAATGGAAATATTTGGGCCTGTTTTTTGATTTTGAGAATCATAATCTATTGTAATTCCAGGCATATCATCCGGATAAACCAGTTCAAAAGAGGCTTTAGTCCATTGAACAGTAGATTCTTTTCCATCAGGGAATATTTTGTATATGCTTTGTTCATATAAGGCGGTTTCGTTTGGATTAATATCATTACAGTAAACTACTTTGCTTCCAAAGGCTGGAATTTCTAAAGACGATTCCGCCATGAAAAAAGGTGAATTAAAAATGTTCAGAGGATATTTAATCGGAACAACAACCTGATTTATAGAAACGTTTTCCGGAATATCTTCTGTAAGGTTTATGGAACCGGCAGTTTCTTTATATTCAAATGTGAAAGGAACATTTCCAACGTATGGAGTTTTTTCTGAACCTTGAGAGGACATTTGTCCAGTGCTGCTCTGGGTACCGGTTTCTGTTGAACTTGCTTTGGTGTTTTCTGAATTAATATCTGTAATAATTTGTTCTGTGTTATTTCCTGTGTTAACACTAGTGTAGGCTGGCATTGTGGCTACAATATTTTTGAAATAAGAAAGAGGTTTTGGTTCTGTTACAGAGTTGTCTGAAAAATGGATTTTAAAATCAAAGAAATTCTTGGCATGTTCAGAATCCCGAAGAATCTTATTTGCTTCTTCAAATGAAATAAAATCTGTGGAAAGAACAATTTCAATTTCAGTGATTGTAACTTCAGGTTCTTCAGGTATTTCTTCTTCTTTTTCTTCCGGTTCTTTAGGTTCTTCCGGCTTTTTTTCTTCTTCCGGTTCTTTAGGCTCTTCTGGTTTATCTTCTTCGGGTTCTTTGATGACTTCATCTTGAGTTCCATCATCGTATTCATAAGAAAGGGCGATTAATTTAAGTTTTACAGAATTAGTTTTTCCGGCTTCAACTGTGGTTGTAACTGGAACAGCGATTTTTGCAATTTCAGTTTTTTCGTCTTTTTCATCCAGTTTGTAAGCAACGGCGTTTACTTTATAATCGCCTGGCTTAAGTGATTCAAATTTAATTACGCTACCTGGAGCTTCTGATTTTAATTCGTGGTATTCAGAAGAAATTCCCTCAATAGAGATTTCATATAATTTTACATCATCTTGTGTGTATGTCCCGGAAACTATTTTCCGTGAGAAACTGGAATTTTTGGTTCCAGGCAGAGTTATTGTGATTTCGCCTGTAGATTTAGGATAGAAAAAATCTGAAAGATTATTTGTACAAGAAAGAAAAATAAATGCAAATAATGTCAGACAGATTGTCTTGAAAAACTTATTCATAACATACCTCATTCTCTGTATAAAACTATATTATAATGGAGAAAATAGAGGCATTGCAAATCAAATTCGTGTTATATGTTATTGATTTTGGAGTATTTGGTTAAAATCTGAATGAGGAAGGGGCTTACTGAAGTAATATCCTTGTGCCAGAAAACAATTGCTTTCTTTCAGAAGTTTAATGTCTTCGCGGGTTTCAACACCTTCAACAATACATTCCAGTCCTAATTCATTTGCCATGGTAATAATGGATTTGAACATATGCTGATCCCGGCTTCCCGCTTTTTGAGCCCCTTCCAGAAGACTTTTGTCTATTTTTAAAACATCCCAGGGAAGTTCTTTTATAAGGGAAAGGGAAGAGTAACCGGTACCAAAATCGTCCATGGCTGTACTGATTCCTTCTGCATTGAGTCCCTGAACAATAGGTTTCAGTTCCTCATTTGAAGTTCCAGACGCTGATTCTGTAAGTTCAATCTGAATAAGGTTTCGCGGAATATTGTATTTATCGATTGTGGAAGTGATTACCGAAACAATATCATCCAGACTGATTGAAGCACGGGAAAGATTTACAGAAACTTGTACTGGATTCTTCCCTTGAGAAATCCATTCTGAAATATGCTGACATACATGGCTTAGCATATATAAATCCAGATCCTTTATGGAAAGATTTCGTTCTAGTACAGGAATGAATGTGTCTGGCATAACCATTTTTCCGTCATGAAACCAGCGAACCAGTGCTTCGGCGCCCTTTAGTTTATATGTTCGAAGTTCAACTTTTGGCTGATAGTAAACTTGAAATTCTTCATTCTGCAAAGCGGTTTTAAACCAGCTTTCAACTTCTCTTTGAATGTTGATTTTATCGCGCAAGGAATTATCATAAAAAATGATTTGCTTTCCTGAAGAACGGCGTGAAATATTCATGGCAAGAAGGGCAGAATCTACGCATTCATAAGAAGAACTGCATTCATTAAGTTCCATGTTAATTCCTGCATGGGAAGAAATGTTTATGACTTCAACACTTCCATCATCCATCTGTATAGAAAAATCTGAATTGGACAGACATTTCATAACAGCAGATAAATCACTTTTTAAAAACAGAACAGCGCCTTGGTCTCCGCCACCTGCAGCTGCTACACCTTTAAAAGATGCATCATGATTTTCTTCAACGATTGATTTAAGCTGTTCATAAAAATTTTGCATGACTTTTGTTGCTTTTTCAAATCCTAGTTTTCGGTTGATTAAAGAAAAGTTGTGCAAATTGAAAAAAGCGATTCCATAGTCTTTAATTTTTTCTTCTGAAATTAATTGACTTAAGTTTTTCTGAAGATAGGATATGTTATGGATTTTATAAAATCTTAAATCATGAGATTCTGTATAATCTATGTATTTTTCAAGAAATGAAAGAGGATCTGAGTCTTCATAAAAACCGAACTGTTTAGCTTTGGCTATTATTTCTTCCATGTTCATAGAGATTCAGCTCCTTCTTAATTATTATTTGCAATAAGTTGCGGTATAAAAATATTGAGACTTAAGAACGTAGTTTCATCCGAGTCCAGGTCAATGGTTCCGTTCATTGTGTAAATTCGTTTGAATGCAGAAAGAATTTGTTGTTCGAAAGCACTTAAAACTTCTCCATTTCTGTCTGAGGTCAATGAAAGGTTTTTGACTTTCTGAAGTACTTCCATGGAAATCTTTGGCGAGTCAACTAAAATCCTTGTAGCGAATACAGCCCCAAGACCTTCTTCATTAGCAGAGAAATTTGTACGAATTGAAGAGTTTGGGTTTGCCTGGGCCAGACTGAAAAGAACTCTGTTGATAGATTGTTCTATTGCATCTTTGTCGCCAAAAAGTTTTTCTGGAAGTGGAATATCGGCGGAAAATGATAGGCTGTTATTGTTGATCTTTAGTTTAGCAAAGTCTGTAATTCGATTGATTAAGCGCTGAATTCTATAGTCATTTTCTTCGATTTGATTTTTATTTTCTACGAATCTTGCGTATTCTGTAATCTCTGTAATTTCGGAAATAATTTCTTCCAGTTTTGTTTTTTGTGCGTTTGGAATAAGGCTCTGGGATTGAGAAATAACCTGGCGGAAGTTGTTGATGGAATCTTCTGAATCGGTAATAAAATTTGAAATATTTATCTTTTCATTTTTCTGCCATGCTTTGAATCGTTCTTCACGGCTGATAAGATTTTCAAGTATAGTTCCGACAAGGCTTGAAAGGCTGTCGATTATAATTTGTAATTCACTACGCTCCAGAACACAGTCTTTCTTTGGTTCAATATAGTACTTTCCTACAATTCTCTGATTCACGGAAATATGTGAGTAAAGTCCTTTGTCACTATAATCAGGTTCAATTCCCATGAGCTTGTTTCCGAATTTATCAAAAACGCAAAGTCCCACATGTAAAACCTTTGCAAAATTATTATTCAGTTCTGCATATTCGTTTATTTCGAAAAGAGAAAAAACATTTGTGTTTATAGAAGACAAAGAAGTTTCCTCTATAACATTGAACATGCGGCTTACAAGTTTTTGTGTTGCATCGGAAATAAGTTTTACTTCTTCAAGGCTTTCTTCAGAATTAACTGCTGATGTAAAATCGCCTACAGCGGCTTTCCTGAGTCGGTCGGCAGCGTTTAGAACTGATTCGGAAATTTTCCTTGAAAGAGATCTTGTATGGAAAACAATGGTTGTAATAATAATTACTATACTTATGGTGAAGAAAATTAAGGAAAAATAGAAAAGTTTCTGGTGTTCTGAATATGGAGTTTCAAGTGTAAGAACCCATCCAGGAGATTCCGTAATTGGGGAAGAGACCATAACACAGTGTGAAACATCCCGCCAGAATTTTTGAATTTGTTTTTTTCCACTTATGGCGTTTTGTTCTACTTCTGCCAGTTTTTCCAGTTTTGGATTTTTCAGGGCTTCTCTTTGTAGATTGTATTTTCTTTGAACCTTTTTGATGTCTTCTGTATAAACTACTGTTCCGTCAGAGGCCAGAACAGTAGTTGTTGATTTATAGGATAATGGGTCATCCGAAAGTGTTGCATGAAATCGTGTGCTTGGAATAACACAGAAAATTACTGCCACAATTTCGTCACCTTGAATTCCGTTTTTCCATACAGGACCAGCAACAGTAATAACCAGTTCTCCGCTTGTAACTGAATAAAAAGGATCGCTGATTGTGATTTTTCCTTCCAATGCAGACTGAAAGTAGTCGCGGTCTCGTTTGTAGGCGCCGTCAAATAATGAGAATCCTTTTGTTGAAATCAGGTTACATTCCCTAAGTCCTAATTCTTTTGATTTCTGTTCAAGAATTTCTTTTTTCTCACTTATGGGAATATCGGGGTTAGAGATGGATTTAAGTGTTCCCAAACTATAACAAATCTGTTTATAGGAACGAACTATAGTTTCTGTATATCTTGCTTTCCCTTTTACTGCGTTTGAAATGCCGTTTATCATCATTCTGCTCGAAGATGTGTAAATGGAACTAAGACAAATAATGCTGAATAAGACCAATGCTGCTGACACAAGGAGAATATTTGGTAATGTAATAGAAGAGGAAATTGTTTTCAGTTTTGTTTTCTTCATAAAGATAATAAAGATATTTTATTGATTTTGAGAAGGGAATTCAATGAAAAAATAGAGAGATTGGAGATTTTACAAAATTAGGGTAATTTTTGTATTTATAAAGAAATATTTATTGTGGGATTGAAATAAAACGTTTTAGAAAATAATCTGAAGGTGAAAGAAAAAAAATATGGAGAAACAAAATGCTAATTAATCCAATCTGTACCACAATGTACACTGCAGACCCTGCACCTATGGTTTATAAAGACACACTTTATCTTTATACAACTCATGATGAAAATGAGCTTATAAACAATTTTTATACTATGAATGACTGGTACTGTTTTACTACAAAAGACATGGAAAACTGGTCAGATCCAATCAAAGTTTTTGACATTAAAGATATTGCCTGGGCTGAAGACAGAGCATGGGCTCCACAGTGCTGCGAAAGAAACGGAAAGTTTTATCTGTACTGTCCTGTTCATAAACGAAACGGCGGAGTCTGCATTGCCGTCGGAGTTTCAGATTCTCCTACAGGACCTTTCAAAGATATAGGTCACCCTCTTGTTGATGAAGGCGACTGGAACGATATTGATCCTACAGTTTTTATTGATGATGACGGTCAGGCTTATCTGTATTTTGGAAATCCTGAACTGCGCTATGTAAAACTGAACGAAGACATGATTTCTTACAGCGGAAAGGTTGAGCGCATTCCAATGACAGAAGAATCTTTTGCAAAAGGAAGTCACAACACAGGAACTTCTTATGGCGAAGGTCCATGGTTCTACAAACGTAACGGAATTTATTACATGGTTTTTGCAGGCTTTGCAGTTGGCGAAGGCCAGCAGAATGAACACCTTGCTTATTCAACTTCTACTGGCCCTACAGGACCATGGAAGTACGGCGGAGTAATTATGGAAGCAGGTCCATGTTTTACAAACCATCCGGGGCTCTGTGATTTCAAAGGTCATTCATATTTCTTTTATCACACAGACCAGCTTCCAGGAGGAAGCCTTTTCCACCGTTCAGTCTGTGTCACCGAATTCAAATACAATGAAGACGGAAGTATCAGTACTATGCCTTACGCAAAGGGCGTAGAGAAGATAGAAGAGTAAATATGCCAAGCCCGGCCAGAACCGCTATGGCCTTATCAATAAGGTTGATTGGAAGCCGGGCAAGGAAGGCGTCACCTGTTATGAAACCGGCTGGGATCTTCGCGGTGTTGATCTTTCCGGATATGACGGAATCCGCATTGAGCTGGAAGAGCCACAGGAAATGAAAATCCTTCTTGCAAATAATCCTGGAAACGATGACTGCTGGGCATACGACTTTGATGAAAAGGGTGTATGTTATGCTCCTTTTGATGGAACAGGAAATATCTGGGGTGCAGAATCTGTTCCAGACCTTACAAAAGGTTTTGATATCAAACTTCAGGTTCTACCTAGAACATATTTAACTACTCAGATTAAGAGTGTTGAAGTTTATAGAAACGGAAAAACTCCTAAAAAAGCTAATGCAAAAAATGAAAAGATTGTAGGAGAGGTTAATCCTGGAGCTAATCTTGTAGTAGACGGAGTGCGTTTGGGAAGCCATGTTTGGCATAGTTTTGTAACAGGAAACGTAATCAACTGGGAAAGATTTTATGATAACGGCAATGCAGGCTGGAAATTTCCAGGAAGAGATATGTCAGAATACGACAGAGTCCGTGTTGAAATTGAAAGCACTGATGTTCCTGTTCATTTAAGAATTGCTTCAAATGATTGGGAAAACAGTTTTGGTTTTCCTTCTACAGGAAATAATGTTTTTGAGGCAAAACTTAGCGGCGAAGGAAGCTGGGATGAAGGTCGTCCTGAAATTGATTTCACAAAAGTTTTTTATGTATTTCTTGATCAGTACAACAATAATGTAATCAGAACGGAAGAAAGCAAGACTGTTGTAAAAAGCATTAAGTTCTTAAAGCCTGGAGAATTTGTTGATGAAGGACCTCTTGCTACTTTTGGAAGAAGCTTGGGAGGCCACACATGGCAGAGCCATGTTTCCGGTAATGTTATCACCTGGGAAAAAGGCTATGACAATGCAGATGCCGGCTGGAATTTTACCGGAATGGACCTTTCTGTTTATGACCGTGTTCGTGTAGAAATAGAAAGTACAGATGCTCCGGTTCACCTTAGATTTGCAGATAAAGACTGGAACTTGAGCATAGGTTTTCCTGAAACAGAAAAAAATATTTTTGAAGCAAAACTTACTGGTGAAGGAAGCTGGGAATATGAAGGCGAACCAATGTTTAATCTTTCAAAAGGTTTGCGAATTTATCTGAATCAGTGGAATGATAATGTTGTCCGTGCTGAAGATAAAACAACGGTCGTAAAAAGCATTCAGTTTTTGAAACCTGGCGAAGTAGCTGATGCAAATACTTATTAAGTGAAGCTTACAGGAGAAGGTTCTGGTTCAAATGAACCACTTCTGGATTCTTCAATGGGTGTTACATTGCAACCTTTCTAAACAAAGCCAATGCGGACTACAAAAATAGAAAGGTTGGTGTAATCATGGGCCATTTTTGCATCCTTCGGTTGCAAAAACCGGGCTTTGCGCTGTTCGCCGTCTACCGCGGCTCATCCACTCGCTTCGCTCGGGACGCCTTCGGCGCAGCTCCAATCCCTTGTCCGTTTCTAGTTTCCCCAGATTTTTTCCCAGTCCATGTAAAGTTTTTCTGCATCACAGGCATATTCCAAAACTTCTTTGTGGGAGACTTTTTCTACAATAGCCCTTACCAGTTTCTGAGCGGCGCAATATGGAGAATGCAGATTTGTGAACTGCCGGAAATCAAATAAAGTTTCTTTTTGGAAGTCTATTTTTTCGTCTTCGTTATAACGCTGGCCTGCAAGATAAGTAGCCAAACCTTCGCCCATAAACCAGGTGACCTTAGAAAAATCTGGCTGCAATTCCTGATGACAAATATGAACAAATTCATGAATCACAACTTTCAAAAAATCATCAAAAGTGTCGTCTTTGTGCATCTGAGTTTTCTGATATTCTTCAAACGCCAGCACATTAATTTTACCTTCCCAGGCACAACCCACCACATAATCCTGATAGGGAGTGCCCATATTGTTAATAAAATTTTTCCATTCTTCTATATCAGTGTGGATGCAGACAGTAATTGCTTTTGAAAGCTCTTCAACTTCAAAAAAACTCATAATGCGGGCTAAATTATCATTCAATGCATCAAAAATTTTCTGCTGATTGTTCAGATTTTCCGTGTCTGTAAAAACAGTAAAAAAATCGTTTTTATAAATCTGGTTCATTTTTTAAATTCCCTTTTATAATTTTTATCATACATTCTGTGATAAAACAACGTGGACTGGTTTTTAGAATAGAAAAAGAATCAGACTTTTTGATAAACTGTAAATATGAAAAAAGGTCTGGTTCTTGAAGGCGGCGCTATGCGGGGAATGTTTACCTGCGGCGTTACCGATGTATTTATGGAAAACGGCATCGACTTTGACGGAATTGTTGGAGTCAGTGCTGGTGCAACTTTTGGTTGTAATTACAAGTCAAAACAGCCGGGGCGTGCTGTGCGTTACAATAAACGCTTTTCGCGAGACAGTCGTTACGGCACAGTAAAAAGTCTTCTTCGTTCCGGCGATCTTTATGATGCAAAATTCTGTTACGAAGATATACCTTTCAAATATGATCTGTTTGATGTAAAAACCTACAAAGAAAATCCGTTGAAATTTTATGTGGTTGTTTCTGAACTGGAAACAGGTAATGCATTGCTTCATGAAATTCCTGATGGAAATGAAGAAGACCTGAAGTGGATGCGTGCATCTGCAAGTCTTCCTTTAGTTTCTACTCCTGTCGTATTGGAAGGGAAACGTTACCTGGACGGCGGCATTACAAGTTCAATCCCGTTGAAACAGTTTATTGAACTTGGGTATGAGAAGAATATTGTCATTCTTACCCGCACCAGAGACTATGTAAAAAAGCCTTCTTCTTTTGGACTTCTTATGAAATTGATTCTGAAAAAATATCCTGCAATCGTTAAAGCAATGAACCGCCGTCATATCATGTATGAAGAAGAAAAACAGTTTGTCTTTGAACAGGAATCGGCAGGAAAGTGCCTTGTCATTGCTCCGGAAGTGGATGTGGGAATCAGTCGCACAGAACATGACCCTGACGAACTTGAAAGAGTATACCAGATGGGCCGCGCCACAGGGTTGAAGTATCTTGAAAAAGTGAAAGAGTTTTTAGGAAAAACATATTAAAAAAATGAACATTTTAATTAGTGGGTAAAAAACTTACGCGAGGGAACAACACGTACTGGCAAAGACATTTGCAGCGTGGCTTAATAGTTTCTTTGACGCGCTGCACATGTAGCGAGCTAGCGAGCGGTTTTGCCAGTCGTGATTGTGACCGGGAGTAAGTTTTTTAAGTGTTCAATTAATATGTAGGATTGAATAATTTTTTTAATTTTACATAAAAATATTTTTGGAGGACTTTTATGAGACTTGGAATTTCATCTGGATTGATTTATGACGATGCAGAAAAATGGGCAAAGGCTCACAAGGAACTTGGACTTGGAAGCGTTGTTTTCCCTTTGGACTGTAATGCAGACAAAGGTCTTGTAAAAGACTATGTTGCCG
>JAKSTM010000058.1 GCA_024402565.1 Treponema sp.
GACTGGTTCCAGAGTCTTGGCTTCAAAGCTGATTCAGTTGAATCTCTTCCACCTGAACGCCGTGCCAAATGGACTCCGGATCGCAATTCAAAAGTTTTCAGAAAATAACTTTAACTTCCAAAATTGATTTTCAATTTTGCGAAAAAATCTTCCAGAATAAAATGAGAATCCACTGATTCATAAACCCGGATTTTTCGTCCGGGTATTTTTTTGCCGTATGAAGTCAGTTCATCATGATTGAAAAGCTGTGCTTCCCTTTCCACATATTTTCCGCATCTTGGATACATAGCAATTCCAACTGCAGGAGAATCTCCAAGTGCCCAGCTTTCACCCTGAGTCCAGGCTGCTCTGTCAGACATATTATATTCCACCATCTGCGTAAACAGATGATGTCCGATTTTTCCATAAGGCAAAACTTTGCTTTCCAGTTCTGCAAGGCTTACCAGCATCGAACCATAAACATCGCTTGGCACCTGCCAGAATTCCACATCACTTTTTAGAATGAAATTGATTGCATCAATATCGTTATAGGCATTGAACTCACGCCATGGAAGAGGGTCAGAATAATTGTGACCGATTATGCTTATTACAGTCATTTTCTTTGCGATAGAAGGATCAGCTTTCAGTGCGTAAGCAAGGTTTGTTGTTGCGCCAATACACAAAACAAAAAGCGGATGTTCGTCTTCACGGTTTGCTTCTTCGATTATAAACTTTGCAGCCGGAGATAATTCTTCTTTATCATATTCTGAAAATGGTTTTGTCTGCCCGATATAACTTTTCACATCGGTCACATTCATTGCGTCAAGAATTGTATTCACTTCCGCAAGACTTTTTTGAACAGAACCTTCTTCAACAAAGTGTTCGGCTGTGATTCCTTTCACAATCAGCTTACGGCACATAAGGGCATGAGAAATTGCAAAAGGATCATCCGCTTCGCAAGCAGCATCAGTATCAATTATTACACGAACTTTTTTATAATCCGGAATATCAAAAGAAAGATTATTTCCTTCGCGTTTTTTATCAAATCTTTCCTTTGTCAGTTTCACAACTGTTCCGCTTAAAAGGAACAAAGCGATAAGGTTTGGAATTGCCATAAGCCCGTTGAATGTATCTGCAATATCCCACATAAGGCCCAGATCCATTGTTGCACCTACAACAGAAATGAAAGAATAAATTACTAAAAAAGGACGAACCGCTTTAGACTTAAACACAAACTCTACACAACGGGAACCGTAAAGCCCCCAGCCGATAATTGTTGAAAAAGCAAAGCAGCAAAGTGATGCTGCTGTAAAAATTGAAATCCATCTTCCATAAGTTGAAGTAAAACCCGAAATTGTAAGATCTGCTCCAGCAGCCTGTCCATAGTTTATTGTGATTCCACTTGTAAGAATAACCAGAGCTGTCAAAGTACAGATTACAATCGTGTCTGTGAAAACTTCAAAGATTCCAAACAATCCCTGCTTCACCGGATCATTTGTGTCTGAACAGGCATGTGCAATTGAACCGGTACCAAGACCTGCTTCATTGGAGAAGATCCCGCGGGAAACACCTTTCTTCAGACTCAGAAACATGCTTCCAACAATTCCGCCTGTAAAAGATCTTGGACTAAAAGCTCCCGCAAAAATAGAAGTGAAAACTAAAGGCACTGATTTGATATTAACAAACACAACACCAAGAGAAAGGATGATGTAAAGAAGAGCCATAAAGGGTACAAGTTTTTCTGTTACGCTTCCGATTCTTTTTACGCCGCCAAGAAGAACCATTGCTACAAGAGCGGCACAGGAAATCCCGATTATTAAATTCAAAACTGTTGAACCTGCGTCTGAAACCAGATTCAAATCTATAAGGGCTGCGTTTACAGCAGATACAATTGTATTAACCTGTGTGGCATTACCAGTTCCAAAAACTGTCAGAATCCCAAAGATTGCAAATGCATATGCCAGAAAACGCCATTTTTTTGAAAGTCCATTTTTAATGTAATACATCGGGCCGCCGATATATTCACCGTCAGCATTTTTTTCTCTGAAATGAACGGCAAGCAAAACTTCGGCATATTTTGTGCACATACCAAGAAATGCGGAACACCACATCCAGAAAACAGCGCCCGGACCACCAATGGCAATTGCTCCTGCAACCCCGGCAATATTTCCAGTTCCAACAGTTCCAGCCAACGCAGTGCAAACCGCCTGAAATGGCGTCATGCTTCCGTCGGCTGCATCTTTTTTTTCAAAAATCTTTCCGATTGTGTTTTTCATTGCAACTCCGAATTTCCGGACCTGAATGAAACGTGTTTTTGCGGTAAGGATAATTCCAACACCAATGATACAAATCATTGCCGGAACTCCCCAAATAAAATTGTTTACACTGCTGTTGATTTTTGAAATAAGCTCTAACATAAAAATTCCTTTTAAATATTTATCATTTAATTTTCGGTGATTTTTATATTCGGCTTAAGAAATGAATTATTAATTGAAAACAGGAAAATTTACCAAAGGATAAGGTGGCTTTCCGCAAGTCAAAGCAGCTGAAGCGATCGTTCCGGAAAACATAGAAAAGTTTTTATTCACATAATCCATGGCGGCTGCCTGCTGTTCCCGGTTCAAAGTTTTTCCCAGTGTCACATGCGGAAAAATATTTTCTGGAAGATAATGTGGATTTATTTTTATATCAGGGATTTTGATAATTTCTTCGTAAACCAGATTGATCTGAGCTTTAAGTTCATCAGTCATTCTGACTTTTGCAAAAACTACGTTCGGGATTCCATCGCCGCAGGATGCAAAAGTCAGTGGAACCGGTTTAAGTTTTCCTTCAAGATTTTCCACCGCCTGTTCAAGCTGTTCCTGACCGGTGCGGGTCTGAATCTGAAGGAAAGTCAGATGTGGCGGAACTTTAAATTCCAGCATGAATTGATTTCCCGTTACGTCCGCAATTCCATTAATCAGATTCTGTAATGTTCGGTTTGTAAGAGGATCAAAAAAAGCCGAAATCAAAAACATTGTTTTCTGCGGACGGCTTGGGTTCCCAAGCTCATCCTTTATCCGCCACAGTGACATTTTCTATAAACCTGCCTTTGCGCAAAAATCTTTGTACAGCTTGCTGTCTTCGCCGTTCCAGGCTTTCAGTTTTCCAAGGAGTTCATCAACTCTGCGCTGACCTTCTTCCTGAGTGTACTTTGCCATGTTACGAATTCCTTTTTCATCATACAGTTCTGAAAGATTTTCTTTTTCAAGTTCGTCAGTACAATGAACAACATATTCGCCAATGATTTTTTTCAGCTCTGCAAAAGATGCAGCAGCTTCATCAACACGACCGCACAAAAGCTCTGACTGAATAAGCCAGGCGTAAATGTCTTTTACAAATCCCTGACAATAAGGCTTCATGTTTTCTTTTTGAGCCAGAGCTTTGATTACATCCAGACTCCACTTACAGTATCCGATTGTTTCTTCCGGATTGTTTCCACCAAGAAAAGAACGTTCACACGAATAAACAAACTGCTTATTCAGAGCAAGACAAAACAACTGGAATGTATTTGTTGTGAGTCTTTTACTTGCAGAATATCCACCTTCTGCATAAACCAGATACGGCAGGAAATTTTCCTGCAGCATGTTTGATTCAATGCTTGGAAGCTTTGCAATGTGTTCACGGGCTTCATCAAAATTGTTTTCCAGGTAGTAAACCCAGGCGATGGCATAATGAGTCATCTCTACAATTTTTGTATCCTTGCAGTAACGGATAACCTGAATTGATTTTCTTACTGCTTCATCACGATGCTTTTTCCACAATGCATTTTCCTCATCAGAAAATTCCATTGAACAGTGCATTCGTGTAAGATGGGCAACACTCTGAACATAGCTTTTGTAAACTTCATAATTCATAGGATTTGCTTCGCATTCTGCAAACAGTTTTTCTGAAGCCTGAATTGGTCCGTTCTTTTTGTCCAGATTATTTTTACCTTCCAGATAAATCTCGTGAGCTTTTTTTGCGGCAGCTTCATCATAGTTGCCGTTATCAAGCCCGAACAAAGCATCTGTTGAAATGTTCAAAGCTTTTGCCAGTGGAACAATCTGAGCTGTATCAGGCATACCCGAATCACTTTCCCATTTGCTTACTGCCTGGGCTGTTACGAAAAGCTGTGAAGCCAGTTCTTCTTGTGTGAGCCCCAGCTGCTTTCTGTAAGATTTAATGTTCTGTCCGATTGAGTAATTCATTTTTTACCTCTCTGCGTTTTCTTGTTTTCCACGTGGTAATTGTATATTAGCAGAATGGTATAAAGATTCCTAACAATTTATTTTTGGATTAAATTCAACGGTGAGTTGGATTTTATTGCTGGTTTTCAAATTCAACTAAATAACTCCTGCGGCTTTTAATTGTTTTTCAAATAGCCGCATATCAAAAGAGTGCCGGCTGGTTTCAGTTGTGAATAAAAATCTATTGCCCGGGAAAATTCCATTTCGCCCATATAAGCTCAATTTTTCTAAAGTATGCGAAACATATTCCGGGTCATCCATGCGACCGAAATGTTCAAGAATTATTTCTTTTCGGGTTTCTTTATTCAGCAAAGTAAAATCGGGGTAAACGGTAATTTTAAATCCATGCCGGTCGCGAAGTTTATGAGGAAACTCATAACGGTAAGGAATGCCCAAAGAAGCAAGTTTATTTGCTATAAGAATTTCACTTTTTGAACGGACACGCTCCCCCCGATCAGTTGTAAGTTCACCATTATTTTCAGAAAATGATTTTCCTTTATATTTAACAGAAAGCCATTCCTTCACAAACTCATCATCCGATAAGACAGGATCTGGCAGGAACTTCCTGCGAACCGGATTTTTTTCTGACAGAAAATTTTCCAAAGAAGCGGAACTTAGTTCCGACGGAAGATTATTTAAAAACTTTTCGCAGCCGTTAATTAACTTTTGGACTTTTTTCAACACGTGCCTGTTATAATCTCTCTGACAATAACGGGAGATAATTTTACTGTCTTTCTTTCCAAGGTATTTCCCGCCTGTATCATTTGGTTTTGTAATCAAATAAACCTGCGGATATTTTGAAGAACTGTTTATTTTTATCCGGCCTTCCAGGGAATTTTCCTTCAGAGATTTTTCAGCCTGAACTTCAAGCTTTTTCAAATATGACAATCGCTCTTTTATATCAGAAATAATAAGTTTCATTATTTCCTCCAACATATAAATAGATTTTTTTTGCTTTTTCAGGCAAATAACGGGAAAGATTTTTGAAATTTTTCGAAATTCTCACACCTTTTGGAGGAAAATAACAAAAAGGTGTGAGTTTTTCCCATGACGAAACCCGGAAACGACACAACAAGAGGGGACAGACCCATCCTTTTCCTTCAAAAACTAATACCATTTTGAAGTTTCCCCTATTTGGGGTGATTTTTTTGCGGAATAAAAGTCTCTGCAGAAAGAAATCCGCTTTTGAAGAGAAACAAAACTCACACCTTTTAAGGGAAATCGCACAAAGGTGTGGGTTTTCTGCCCAAAAGCCGCATAAAAAAGGTGGACAGACCCCTCTTTCACATCTCGCCGCCTGCAACAGGCGGCCTCATCACCCACAAAATACCCTTGCTCGCCCGCAACAAGCGGCATCACTACCCGCCTGCACCGCTATCTCGCCGTCCCGCGCAGCCATGACGCCGTTCCAATCGGCTTGCATCCACCCTTTTCGCTTATCAAAAATCACGGAAATTTTGACTAAAATTTCTATACAAATTTCTAAAATCTCAATGTAAAATTAGAGTAGGAAATAATGCGCCAGGGATTGGAGCGGCGCCGAAGGCGTCCACCGCAGGGGCGGCTCGATTGGTGAGCTTTGCGAACCAACGAGACGACCCGAGGAGGATGAACGGCAGTGAACCGCGAAAAGCCCGACCCGAGTTTACGAGGGAGGCGCCCAAAATAACAAGGAGAACAAATGTTCGTACAGGAAGAAAATGCCCTTATCTTAAAAAAGGGAAATGAAACACTGAAAATTGAACCATGGGGAAAAGATGCCCTCCGCGTTCGCTCAACACTTGAACCACAGTTCACAGGAAGTGTCTGGGGACTCACAGAAGAACCAAAAGCCTGCAAGGCAAAAATTAAAATCACTTCAAACGGCGCTGAAATCACAAACGGAAAAATGACAGCCCGCCTCAACAACAACGGGGTTCTTGCTTTCTACAAAGGAAACGAATGCATCCTTCACGAATATTTCCGCTCTTACGATCCGAGCGCCTCAAAAGAAACCTGCTGTACAAAAGTTATCGCACGCGAATGGAAAGGTCTCCGCGGCGGCTACGACTACAAGTTGACTGTACGCTTCGACCCTAACGACGGCGAAAAACTTTACGGTATGGGTCAGTACGCCATGCCTTACTTGGACGTAAAAGGATGTCAGCTTGAACTGGCTCAGCGCAACGGACAGATCACAATCCCGTTTGCAATTTCTAATCTCGGTTACGGCTTCATGTGGAACAACCCGGGAGTTGGACGCGCTTCATTCGGAAAGAACATGACTGAATGGCTTTGTGAATCTACAAAAGAAATGGACTACTGGATTGTTGCCGGCGACACACCTGCAGAAATCGTTGAAAAATATACAGCCGTTGTAGGACGCGCTCCTGTAATGACAAAAGACTACCTAGGCTTCTGGCAGTGCAAACTCCGCTACCGCACACAGGAAGAAGTTCTCACAGTTGCACGCCGCTACAAGGAAATGGGAATCCACCTGGATGTAATCGTTATCGACTTCTTCCACTGGATCCGCCAGGGCGACTGGGGCTTCGATCCTGAATACTGGCCTGATCCAAAAGCCATGTGTGACGAACTTCACGCCATGGGCACAAAGGTCATGATTTCTATCTGGCCAAGCGTTGATAAAAAATCTATCCATTATTACGACATGCTGGATAAAGGTCTTCTGGTTCGCACAGAACGCGGAACAAACCAGACTTACGACTTCATGGGTGACTGTATCACATTCGATGCCACAAACCCTGAAGCACGCAAATACATCTGGGAAGTTGCAAAGAAAAATTACGTTGATTACGGAATCGATATGTTCTGGCTGGACAACGCCGAACCTGACTACAACATCTACGACTGGGAAAACTACCGCTATCAGATGGGACCAGCCATTGCATGTACAAACATTTATCCAAAATGCTACAACCAGGCTTTCTTCGAAGGCATGACAGAAATGGGCAAAAAGAGCATCGTGAACCTGACACGTTCAGGCTGGTTCGGAAGCCAGAAATACGGTGCCGTCCTCTGGAACGGCGACGTTCAGTCTACATGGGAATGTCTTGAAGATTCCATCGCTCAGGGTCTGAACATGGGTCTTGCAGGTTTCCCATGGTGGAACACAGACATCGGCGGCTTCATGTACGGAAACCCTGAAGATCCTGCATTTGTTGAACTTCTGGAACGCTGGGCACAGTTCGCTGTATTCAGTCCAATCATGCGCCTCCACGGCGACCGCGATCCTCACGACACACCTCCACTCTGCAAAGACCCACAGCAGGATTATGGCGGAGGATACCTTTACACAGGACGCCCTAACGAAATCTGGAGCTACGGACCTGAAGCACAGAAAATTCTTGAAGCTCAGATCAAACTCCGCGAAAGCCTTGTTCCTTACATCGCAAAGCTTTCAAAAGAAGCTGCAAAAACCGGCGCCCCTGTAATGCGCACAATGTTCTACGAATTCCCACAGGATGAAAAATGCTGGGACCTTCGTGACCAGTACATGTTCGGTGACGAATATCTGGTTGCTCCTGTTCTGAAAGCAGGCATGAAATCGCGCAAGGTTTATCTGCCGGAAGGAAAGTGGACAGACATCCGCGACGGAAAAGTTTACGACGGTGGACAGACTGTTGAGCTTAACACTCCTATCGAATCAATTCCGGTATTGAAAAGAGGTTAGAAAACGTGGCCAGTTTGCATGCCTGAGTTTTCGCTAGAAAACTCCAAACGACGCCCAAACTCCCTATTTGGGTTTTATATAATTCTGCAGGGCGTCGTTAAGGTTTTAAACGCGTGTCCCTTTGGACAACAATTTCGAAGAAATTGTTAGCGTGTCGGAGTTTTCGCTAGAAAACTCCAAACGACGCCCAAACTCCCTATTTAGGTTTTAGAAAAATTTAAATGGCGTCGTTACGGCGCTTCCGTGGCTCGGTAACCCTCGGCCTCCTCGGAACATAGTTCCTGCGGTGGCTGCCTCCGGCCCCACTCCAGTGCCTGACGCAAAAGCACCATCCTTCCGGATGGTGCTTTTTTCTTGACTCAACACATTCTTTAAGTTTTATAATTATTTATAAACCACTTTATGAGAAAATAATTATGAAAAAAATTCTTTCCACTTTATTTGTAACCTTTTGTTTGTGCACCAGTATTTTTCCTGCGGAAACAAAAATAATAAAAGATGCAAAAACCGCCATAAAAAAATATGCGGGTTATAAAGAATTACAAAAACGCGGTTTTACATTAAATCAACTGGATAACATTCAAACTGCTCAGGATTTTTACGAAGTTCTTCTTCCTTACATGATTCGAGACAGTAAACCATTGGACAATTTACTTACCATAAATGAAATGGATTTCGCTCGTCATAAAAATATTATTTTTGAAAATATTTATGGAAAGAAAGAAAAACTTATAAAAAAAGGATATTCCGAAGAGCAGATTTTTTATTATCCGGCAGCCGGTAAAGATTTTTATAGAGTTGGAAATTTTGAATGGGGAAAACTTCCTGAAATTCCAAATATTTGGAATGACATACATTTTTATAAACGACCTTTTCTTTCTAAAGACACTGCATATTTCTGGGTTCTGGTTACTACAGAAAAAATGTTCGAACCATATTATAAAAAATTGGAATCAAAGAAAAATATCATTCTGGATTTCAGAATGCATTCAGGCGGTTGGGGTAACCAGGTGCATAATCTTGGTACGTATCTGGAAGGAAAAAAGTATAAAGGAAAAATTATTATTATTACCGATAGAACAACAAAATATGAGGATTTTATTGAATATGAAACAAAAACCGGAACTTGGAATAATGGAGTCCAGGAAAAGGGAAATCTGAACTGGATTGTTATAGGTGAAAATTCTTTTGGGGTTCAAAAATATATCACTAATGCAGACTGGAATTACAAAACTGATGATTTTCATTTTTCTCCTTTACCACTTAAAACTAATAATTATGCTGTTTGTGAAGAAGGAGTTGGTGTCTTTCCGGATGTATGGGCGGTTGGCGACGAAGACATTTTAAAAACTCTTGAGTTTCTTACAGGCGATAAAGAGATTAGAAATCTTGTAAAAAATCCTTTTGATTGGAGAAATAAATTAATTGGAAAAAAACATTTCTTTTACAATGAAAACTGGCAGATTCCAAAACAAATTTCAAATTGTAAATCTGATGATGAATATAATGTTCAAATCACAGATTGGCTGAAAACAAAACTGTTATGGAAAGAATTCCTAAGTAATAACGAAAATCTTAAAACAATAGGCGGCTGGTGGTTTGAACTGCCTGCATGTTTTAATTCCATTAAAGATGTAAAAGAATATAACGACGCTTTTGCCAAATGGATTAAAATCAGAATAGACTGGGCAGAACTTCTTTCACAAAACAGCGAAAACCTTAAAACAATGGGCAACTGGTGGTTTAATCTGCCTGAATGCTTCAATTCAATTAAAGATGCAAAAGAATATAACGACGCTTTCGCCAAATGGATTGAAATAAGAACAGACTGGACAGAACTTCTTTTGCAAAATTCCGAAACCCTTAAAACAATGGGCGGCTGGTGGTTTGATCTGCCTGCATGTTTTAATTCAATTAAAGATGCAAAAGAATATAACGACGCTTTTGCCAAATGGATTGAAATCAGAACAGATTGGACAAAACTTCTTTTGCAAAATAAAGATGAACTAAAAGCAACAGGCGGCTGGTGGCTGGAACCACCGGAAGCTATGACAAAAATAAATAATCCTCAAAATTACTTAAGAACTTTTGAAACTTATATTAACCTGGAATCCTGGTGGTCCACTTTCTTAATCACTCACCAACCTGCCTTGCATATCAATTCATTAAAGATTTATAAAAATGATTTAGATGAACTTTTCCCTGAACGGAATGATCCGGATATATATTTTGCACAACTGGATTCATACTTAAAAGATCAGTCCCTTTGGATTGATTATCTTATGCCACAACCTCTTGTTATTCCTTCTTCTGAATCTTATAAAAAAGCAGAAAAATATAAGGGATTGTCACAAAAAATCGGGAAAAACTGTTCAAGTGTTCCAGAAAAAATTAGGAATATTCAAAAATCAAATCCGGAAGAATATGTTTACCAGATGGTTTCTTACATTAATAGTGTGGCTGAAAATGATTTTGAAAAAGTCCAGATGGTATTTTCTATCGAACAGGAAATTCTCCGCTATGATAATGATGAATATAAAAAAATGGTAGAGAAAATAAATATCGCAAAGAATGGAGTTGGAGAGGATTACGATACCTATTCAAAAAATCTAAATAAGCTTTGGAAAGATTCAGGCGAAGAGCATAAAAAACAGGACTGGAAAAGTGTACTTGAAGAAGGTATCTGTGTTTGTGACGGTTATTCTCAACTTATGCAATGGTTTTGTTACAAACTTGGAATTAAAAATAGACGAATCTTTACTCCACACGATATGTTTTTTGCTGTAGGACATTCCTGGAATATTGTTCGGATAGAAGGCGAAGATTATCCGCTTGATGCTACATGGGGGCTAAGTTATCTGTATATGAAACCGGATGAATTTTATTCACGTGGACATTTCCCTCAAGAGCCGGAAGAACAGCTTTTAGAAAAACCCCATACTCTTGAAGAATATAAAGCAGTGTATAACAAATAATTTTCAAAACGATTAAATTTTTTCTGTTTATGGTATGATTAAATAATGGACGATCAAGAATATTACGCAATGATGCGACGGCAATATTCACATACTGCCGGAATAAAAATAAAATCCGCTTCAACAAAGAAACCAGAAATCAAAAAAACTGAACAGGCCACTTCTGCAGAACCTGCTAGTCAAACACCAGGCACCTTCAGTGAACTTGCAAAAAAGTATGGTCACGAAGATGCCGAAATGTTTTACGAACGAAACAAAGAATCAAACGAAGATGAATAGATTTGAAATCTTGAAAGGCTCAATCACCGTATTAACTCAAAAAAAAAGCGTCCCATAAGTGAAGTGCACCCCTAAAGTTGGACAAATAAAGTTCAATTTTAGGAGGTGCAT
>JAKSTM010000059.1 GCA_024402565.1 Treponema sp.
TTCGCACTGCGTTGCTCACCACCCCTTCTAGCGGGGACACCCCGCAACGCCCCGAGAATAATATAGGAGATTTACCATACGTCCTCGTCAAGGCACGTACGCCTTCGGCTACCTTAAAGCCTTGACAAGTCCGTTTGGTAATATTCTCCAAGGAGAATAATATTACCATGAAAAAATTTATTACAACATTAGCTACAATCGTTTTGGGAGCAAATATTTTTGCTCAGTCACTTACTGGCTACGACATTATGAAAAAATGCGACGAAGTTCCAGAGCCAAAAACTTCATCAACAACTGCAACACTTACAATCCATTCTAAAAAAGGAAACGACCGAATCCGCGAAGTAATTATGAAATCTAAAGATTACGGGGATGTTACAAAAGAAGTAATCGTATTTACAACACCAAAAGATGTTGCTGGAACCGGTTACCTTATGTTTGACTACGACGATGAAGCCAAAGACAGCGACAACTGGTTGTACATGCCTGCAATGAAAAAGACTCGCCGAATTGCTTCCAGCGGTTCAGAAGGTGAAGGTAGTTTTATGGGAACTGATTTTACTTACGAAGACATGGGCGACCGCGGCTTAAACAAAGATGACTACACACTTCTTGGCAGCGAAACAATAGACGGCGTTGACTGCTACAAAGTTGAATGCGTGTCAAAAGCCCACACAGAAAAAGATCCACGTCGGGTTGCTTATATTGGAAAAGAAGATTTCCTTATGTATAAGGCAGAATTTTTCGACCGTCAGAACACATTGCACAGAGTTCTTACATGCAGCGACTTCACCACAATCGACGAATACAAATCAGCAAAAACAATGAAGATGGAAAACGTTCAGAGCGGAAGCTGGTCTTTAATCCAGATGAAAGATGTTGTTTACAATGCCAGCGACATTGACGATTCACTGTTCACAGTTGCTGCGCTGGAAAAGGGAAGAGTTAGATAAGTAATAGGTAATAAATAATAAGTAATAAATAATAGGTAATAGTTAATAATAAATAGAAAATATATTACGGTGGTTGAACCTGAGATCCATGAGGTTCCCCCGAGCTCCCTGAGCTTGTCGAAGGGTCGAAGGGGTTCTCGAAGGACGGTTCAGCATCTTTATGAAAAGAGTGTTATATGAAAAAAAGATTTTTATCATTAATTTTATTGGTTCTAGTTGTAGTGTCAGGTTTCGCCCAGGAAATTAATTTTTCTGGGAAGCTGGGCACTATGTGGGGTGTAACTGCTCTGGGAACAAAAAATGCAGGTAATCTATCTGTAGGAAATACAGATTTTACCGGTAGTCTGGAAGCTTATCAGGGCAACAGTACTTTATTTATAGAAGGAAATGCAAATTATAATTCTTTGAATAATAAACTGGACTTTGATTTAGGAGACGCGTACATCGATTATGCAGATTCCAACTGGGGTTTCAGAATTGGGAATCAGAAATTGGTGTGGGGAAAGGCAGACGGAATAAACATTACAAATTCGGTTTTCCCGGAAAATTCAACTTCATTGTTCTCCGATGATTCCTCACTTCCGATATCTGCAGCTAAAGTTTCCTTTTCAGGAAATACCTGGAATATTGATGCACTCTGGATTCCTTTTTTCAGAGGGACAGACCTTCCGTTAGAAGAAGGTTCTCCTCTTAGAACTGCAATGATTCCTTCTCAAGTAGAACTTCCTGTTGTTGGCAATATTCCAGTTCAGATTGGCAATTTACAAACACCGGAAATGGCACTTAAAAATTGCGAATATGGCCTTAAATTCAGCGGTTATTTTTCTCTGTGCGACATTTCACTTTACGGCTTTTACGGCTGGGACAAAATGCCTTTAATGAATTACAGTCTGGCGTTTTCAAATCCTCCAATTCCAGATGCAATAAAAATTGGTGGCGAATATTCCCGTCTTACAATGTGTGGAGTAGATGCAGCTTTCCCGATTGGAGCAACAGTTTTGCGCCTGGAAAGTGCTTATTTTCCAGACAGAAAAATGCAGGCTTCTGCACAGTCGATTTTAGGAGGCGGAGAAATTGGAATCAGTCAGCACGAGGTAATGGCACTTGCAGGACTGGACTGGATGCCTTCTGGCTGGACTCTTACCGCCCAATATTATTGCGATGCAGTCCTGAATAAATCAGACAGTCTGGAACGAAAAGAAACATATGAGCACGGGGCTACTCTCAGCGTTTCAAAAACTTTCCTTCAAGATACACTGGAGCTTTCTTTCAGCGGGTTTATAGGTCTGAACGATTTTGATTCCGCACTGAATCTGGAAGGGAAGTACAGTCTTTCTGACCAGATTAAACTTACGGCGGGAGCCTATGTTTTTCTTCCGGGTCCGGAAAACGACGGAACCTACGGCAAGCTTAAAGATTTAAGTACGATTTATTTAAAGGCGCAGTATAGTTTTTAGTTAACTTTTTTATAATCCCCTTTTTTCGGGCTGTTTTTTTCCTTAATGAAAAGGAGAAGAGACAGCCCGTTTTTTTCTAAGTTGGAAACTATGTTATAATTGAATGATCAGTATGGCTTCTTAGAAAAGTAACTTCACCTGTAAGAGGGGCTTCAAAAATGATTGATAAATTTGATCAACTATTTTTTTATACATATATTAAACTTTTACTTTATTGTTTTTTTATATTTATTCCTTCATGCTAGTATATAAATAAATTTTTCAATTCGGAGGAAAAAAAATGATAGTAAAGAAAGAATTCCCAATTTTAGAGTATGATACTGAAAAAGTTGCAAAAATTAATCCTGAAAATTTATTCCCGGAAAAGTTTTCTGCAGACAAGATGATTATTACTTTTTTCCCCGAAGCCATTAATAAATTGCTTGAAGAAAAACAGATAGAAGTTTACTGCCACATTGGCGGTGAAAATCCTTTTGATGTTTATAATTTTGCAGATGCTCCTGATGTACTTTTGATTTTGGGTCAGGTTGGTTGTCCTGCCTGCGCAGGTAATCTGGATGCATTGCAGGCCGGGGGTCTTAAAAAAGTAATGTTCTGCGGTGGCGGTGGAGTTTTGGATCGCACTATAAAAGTTGGACAGCTGCTTCTGGTTGACGGTGCTATCCGTGATGAAGGTTTTTCTTATCACTATGTAGAGCCAAGCCGTTATATTTACACAGATAAAAAGATAACCGACAAACTGGCGGCAAGTCTTGAAGCAAAAAAAGTGCCATATCTTCGAGGTCTTTGCTGGACAACTGATGCCATGCTGCGCGAAACTCCAGAACGGGTTGAACTGCGTAAACAGGAAGGTGCAAAAGTTGTAGAAATGGAACAGGCGGGTTGTATTGCCGTTGCTCAATGCCGTGGGTTTGATTACGGTGCCTTAATTTACGGTGGTGACGATGTTGCCTCTGAACAATGGGATTCGCGTGGTTGGAATACCAGACAAGGAATCCGTTACAATCTGATTTTGCTTTGTAAAGAATTGGTGCAGGAAATATGAAAACTCCTTTTTTTAAATTTCCACAGACCATATTGGCCTTTATGAAAAATATGGCTATGAGTTTCTTACAGAAGCAGACACAGTCTGGGGCGAACAAACCAGAATTCTTATAGGAAGAGTTTGAAGAATACGAAGGTTTGATTAGATAAACGCAGATATTCTATTCACACAAATAGAAATTTGTCTGTATAAGTAGAGTGGATAAAAAAAAGAAAATCCGTAAAATCATTTTAAACTAATTTTGATACTTTTCTTCCATACATCACACCACTATTATAATCTCATAAGATCTTAAAAATAAAAAACGAACGTTCGGAAATAAATATTTTTCGGAGGATAAAATGGAAATTATGCATCCACTTACAAAATGGGTTATAAACAAAATTGAAAAAGATTATAAAGACGATATTGCACTTTTAGTTGGTATTAAAGGGCATTCTACAAATGGTGACGGCCACGGTGAATGTTTTGACTTTTTTGTTCCTGCAACAGAACGGGGAAATGAGCTGGCAGAAACTTTCATCATTGATGGAGTAGGGCATGACTTGTATCCAAGAAGTTGGAATCGCCTTGAAGATTCTGTGAACTTAGATGATATGGCGCTTCTTTTGGATCAGGCTACAATTCTTTATGCTCGTAGCGAAGATGATGTAAAGCGTTTTGAAAATTGCAAAAAGCGTATGTGGGAAAATCTGAAAAATGATTCTTTTGTTTACGGAAAGGCGTTGGAATATATGGACAAGGCTCTGGAAATTTACCGTACAATAATCTTCGAAGATAAATTGTACAGAGTTCGTTCGGAAGCTGATTGTATTCACGAGTGTCTTTCTAAGGCTGTAGCTTTTATGAACCACACTTATACCGAATCGCCAATTTACAGCGAAAATCAGGCTTACAATGGTCAGGATGAAAACCGCATTTATTATTGTCCTGAAATGAAGATTGTGCCGGACGGATTTTTTTGCTATGCACGAAAACTGTTGGAAGCAAAAGATGTGGATGTTTTGAAGGACACAGTTCTTGCTCTTCTTAAAACAACACGCGCCTTTATTCTGGAAAGAAAGCCTTCTGTTCAGACCACAGCTGAAGTTGCAGAAATCGATTTTCAAGGATTGGCAAACTGGTATCAGGAATTAAGTTTGACCTGGCGTCGAATCCGTTATTTTTGTGAAAATAATATGGTTGAAAAAGCTTACGTTGATGCCTGCTACTTACAGGAAGAATTCTTGTACATAGCTAAGGAATACAAGATTGATGAATTAAATCTTCTTGATTCTTTTGATAAAGATAATCTTTCGCTCCTTGCAGATAGAAGCAATCAGCTTGAAAAGATAATTCAGGGAATCTTTGCTGAACACGGCATTAAGATTAATTCTTACGCTTCTGTAGAAGACTTTTTGTCAAAACGCGGTTAGGAGTTTGCCTTGAAATATCGAAATGCAAGCGATATTTTTCCCGATGAATTGCTGGCGGAAATCCAGAAGTATTCGTCGGGGGAATTAATCTACATTCCTGAATCTGCAGAAAAGAAAAAAGCCTGGGGTGAAAAATCTGGTTCAAGAGATTTCTACATAAAACGAAATGCCCAGATCCGTCAGCAACACAACGAAGGGAAAACCATTGCAGAGCTGGCAGACGAGTTTGCCCTTTCTACGGATTCAATACGCCGGATTCTTTATCGATAATACTGAGTATCCTGAAAAGATTTAATGTAATGGATAGAAAAAAAGGAAAAATCTTTCTTGACTTAACTGTATATGTGTTATATAAACAGTAGTAACAGTTAGGGAGGCAATTTTGAAAATACTTCAGAACTCAGATGAACCAATTTATAAGCAGATTGCTTCACAGTTCAAGGACGATATTCTCAGCGGCAAACTTCCACAGGGAAATTATCTTCCTTCAATTCGGGAACTGGCGCAGGAACTAAAAATCAGCGTAATTACCACAATGAAGGCTTATGAGACTCTTGAAAAAGAGGGCCTGATTACGGCGGTTCAAGGGAAAGGCTATTTTGTAAATCCTCAGAATATGGAACTGGTGAAGGAACAGCATTTGCGCCTAATTGAAACAGAACTCCAGAATGCAATCAACTCTGCAAAAATCGCAGGTGTTTCTGATTCAGAACTAAAGCAGATGCTGGACGTTTTACTGTCGGAAGAATAGAAATTAGGAGAGAAAAATGGAACGTAATTTTAAAAGTGCAATTAAAATTGAAGGAGTAAAAAAGGAATATAAAGATTTTTCACTTGGTCCGGTTGATCTGGACGTGCCATGCGGATTTGTTACTGCAATTATCGGAGAAAACGGCGCCGGAAAATCAACATTGCTGGATATTCTTGGCGGAATTAAAAACTGTAAATCTGGCAAGGTGACCTGGCTTGAACAATACACAGATCTGGATCATGGTAACGCTCGTAATGAAATCGGCTGGTGCGCAGGCAACCGATATTTCCCTGAAAACTGGACGCTGAAAAATGTTAGGGATTCGGTTTCTTTGGCTTTTAATAATTTCAACATTGAAAAGTTTGACGCAATCTGCCAGTCCTTTAATCTGAAGAATGATTCTGGCGAAAAGCGTCAGAAAAAAATTGTTGAATATTCTGATGGAAATAAATCCAGACTAGCCATTGCATCTGTTCTGGCACGCGATACAAAGATTCTTATTCTGGATGAACCGGATTCAGCTTTGGATCCTGTAATTCGCGATACTTTGTGTTCCAAATTCCGCCAGTACATCAATAGTGGAGAGGGCGAAACTTCCATTCTGTTTTCTACCCACAACGTTGCAGATATGGAAAGCATTGTAGATTACGTTGTTTATCTTTCCTACGGCAAAGTAGTAGAGCAGGGCTTTGTGCAGGATCTTCTGGAAGAATACCGTTATGTTCACGGTCCAAAAGGTTTGCTTGAAAATCACAAAGGTAATCTGGAAACTTTCTACACTGATGATGACGAACAGTATTTTGAAGGTTTGTGTAAAACTGGTACAGAAAGTGTGTTTGCCACTGATTCGGAAATTGTGGTAGAGTCTCCAACTCTTCAGCAACTTTCAGTTTTAATGCTTAGGAAATGGGCTTAATTTTCAGCGCAGGAATTACGAAAGGAAAAAGTCATGAGTTTATTTGAAAAATATGAATCTTTTTGCGGTGAAAAAATTGTACGCCTGATTATGAAGACTGCAATTATATTTGGGATTCTTGTTGTTTACCCTGTTATTATCCGTGGAGTATTGCCACAAAATTTTACAAGCCTGTCACCAGTATTCATAATGGGACAGTTTTTTACAATTATAAAAGCCTTTTATTCAGTAAAAAAGAACGGGGAAAGAAGAAAACAGGATTATGAAAATTTCAAATCTGTTTATCTCTTGATTACGGTTACAATGGTCATATTCATTGTATTTTCCGTAGCCTTTACAAATATCTTTCTGGCAGTAAGCAGTGGTGAAACTGTTGATTTTATGAAGATGATACAAGAACTGGAAATTGCCGTTATACTTTATTCCGTTATTTCACTTTCGTTGATGGGGTCTTCAAAGATAATTTCGAATCTCATATATTTTGTAATCATTGTTTTTTATGCCGCTATTATTGTTATTGCTCCAGAACCTACATGTGGTGGTTTAATTGGGCTTGCAGTTCTAATTCTAGTGGCATTTTTTTGCTGTACAAAATTAGTACTGGCCTCAACAAGAATCAGATGGGGACTTTCCACAGAGTTTGATGAAAATGGAAATGAAATCAGCGCTGGACTTTTGGATCGTCTTGACAGGTCATACAGAATATACACAGGAAAAAAGCTTAGCGTTCTAATTAAGCTGTATGCAATTATGAATGCAGTTCTATTCTTAATCCGGTATTTCTTGTCCTATGAAGATAGCTTTACCGTAGTCACCACTTCTTTCCAGACAGCAGTTATTGTTTCATCCATGGGGATTTTTTCCAGAATAAAATGTGAGCCAGAAGAATTATTTCATCGTAAAAGTTGTTATCTTCTTTCTATAAATAACAGACTTTCGGTTTATAAGGATTTTTATTTTGTCAGTTATTTCAGCATTTTTATAAATCTGATGGTGTTTATAATTCTTACTTATGTTGCGGGAGGCTTACGTCACATTTTGCCCGAGAATTTTTATAAGTACTTTTCATCTGATATTGTAACTTTACTGATTCTTTTTTCTGTTGTTCCTTTTATGTTTGCATCAAAGTCGACTGGCACCCTGTTAATTAAAAATATGCTTTTGAGCATTGCTTTTGTGCCTGTAAAGATTTTTATGGTTCGTCTTCATTGGAGCATTCTTGTTACCATAGCGGTAGGTGCGATTGCTTTAATGTTTTTTTCGAATCGGTATTGGCTAAGACGAATTACTCGTTTGTATCAGGAGGTTTAAAATGACAACGACTTCAGTACAATGGAAAATCTTTTTTGATTCTATGAATTCAAAAAAAATGAATTTACTTGATTTAGGTCTATTTATGTTCAACGCTCTGTTAAATGTGTTTCTTGCAGGTTTAAATCTAACAGAAGGAAAATCACCGTACAACTGGCTTTTAGGAAGTATATGGATGGTAGGCGCCTTTTTGTTTTTCTTAAGACTCTTTTACAATCAGGCTTCGTTACGATTTTGTAAAACTTTGCCTTGTACAAAAAAACTTTATACAAAATATATCTGGATCTGTTTTGAAGTCGTAAACTTTCTTGCAGTCATTGAATGGATTATTATGTGGATTGTTCTTGGAACAAAGGGCGAAGATGTAACATTGTTTGGAATTATGTTCCTTTTTCTTTGTGTAATTCATCTGATTATGTCCGTTGGAATGCCATTTACTGCCATCATTCTGGCACAGGAAAATAAAATTAACACATACAATGGTTTTCAGAAAATGGGAACAACTGTCAAGCTTTTGTTTTTTTTATTCTTAATGTTAGGTGGGTTTAGTGGAATATATTGGATTTCCAAGGTTCTTATTATAAACATTTCAGAGACCGTTTTAGATGCAGGTATTACCGGTGGCTGGCTTCTTTACGTTTGCATTTGTGTTCTTATAATGTCATGTTCTCTGAATAAACTAATGTTTAATAAACTTTACGAAAAATATAGATAATTCCTGAATAGATAATTCCTGAAATGATAACTTGTGGAAAAATTTTCTGTCACCGCCTGTATTTATTTAATAGCAGGCGGGACAGAAAAAGCTATTTCAGATTTTCTTTCAGCTGTTCAATTATGTGACGGAATTCATCACAGGCTGCCTGAACAGGTTCTGTGCTTTCCATATCAACTCCTGCAATACGCAGACTTTCGATAGGGTAGCGTGAGCCGCCTGATTTCAGGAATTTGAAGTAGTCTTCACGTTCTGTGTCTCCGCCGTTACAAACGCGCTTTGCAAGAGCCAGTGCTGCAGAAATACCTGTCGCATATTTGTAAACGTAGAATGCTGAATAGAAGTGAGGAATGCGAAGTCCTTCCATATCAGAATTGTCTTCAAAATGCATTTCAGGACCGAAGTACAGTTCCAGAAGTTCGCGGTAAGTTTTACGGAGCAGTTCTGCTGTAAGTGGAGTTCCGCTTTCAACCAGTTCGTGAGCTTTCAGTTCGAATTCAGCAAACATTGTCTGACGGTAAAGAGTTGCCAGAATATCAGATGCGCGCATTGAAAGAAGGTAATTAATCAGATCTTTATCACCTTTTTTCTGGGCTTCTTCCATTAAATGTCTGTAAAGCAGTTCTTCGTTGAATGTAGATGCAACTTCAGCTTCGAAGATTGTGTAGTCGTAGCACATAAAAGGATTTGAGTGAACCGAGTACCATGAGTGCATACTGTGTCCGCCTTCGTGTGCCATTGTGAATACATCGCGGATATTTGAATCATCATAGTTCAGAAGAATGTATGGGTTTCCAATGTAACAGCCGGAGCTGAAAGCACCGCCACGTTTTCCCACATTCTCATAACGGTCTACCCATCCGTTTTGAAGTCCGTCACAAAGACGGTCTGTATATTCTTTCCCAAGAGGGGAGAGGGCTTTGCGGCAAAGTTCAACGGCTTCATCATAAGTTGTTTTTGTTTCAACAGATTTTACAAGTGGAACGTAAACGTCGTAATGGCGAAGTTCTTCAACACCCAGAGCTTTTTTTCGGATTGAATAATATTCGTGAAGAGGTTCCAGGTTTTTGTGAACACACTCAATAAGGTTTCTGTAAACGCTTTCAGGAACTTTTTGCCCGTAAAGACTTGCGTCCAGTGCAGATTTGTATCCGCGGGCACGGGCATTGAAAATATCCTGGTTTACTGAACCTGCGTAAAGGGCAGCAATTGTGTTCTGGTGATTTTCAAAATGTTTGTAGTACTGTTTGTATGCACGTTCACGCACGTCACGGTTCTGGTTCTGCATGAAAGTTGACCATGTAGTTTCGGTCAGCTGTTTTTCACCTTCATCAGTTTCTACCATACCGAAAGTTTTGTTCATATCAACATTTGTAAGAACACTGAATGCATTGTCAGCTGTCTGGGCGGCTTCTGTCTGAAGCGAAAGAATTCGTTCTTCTTTTTCAGAAAGAATGTATGGTTTTACCCAGAGAAGTTTTTCCACAAAGATTTTGTAATCTGCAAATTCAGGTTTTGAAATCCATTCTCGTAAAGTTTTTTCTTCAATTGACTGAAGTTCAGGTTCAAGGAATGAAAGGTCTGCCTGCATTTTTGCATATGCCATAAGAGCGCGGCCGTTTCTGTCCGAAGCCTGTGTATCATCTTCGTCGGCTTCGTGGCAAAGTGAAGCATAGTGATAAACTGTTTCTACTTTTAGTTCCGCTTTTTCAAGTGCCTTAAATGCAGCAAGCAGTGTTTCGCTTGATTCTCCAAGCTTTCCTTTGAATGCTGCGACTTTATCTGTAAGAGGCTCGATTTCTTTCAGAGCTTCTTCCCATTCTGAATCTGACTTATAAATAGAAGAAAGGTCCCACTTGTCCGAAGCAGGTACATCCTTTCTGTTTGGAATTGTGTTTGTACTCATAATAGAAGATTATATGATATAATTTTTTTCATGGATACTGTTTAAAAAAAATGGAGGAAAAAAAATGACAGTTATTACTACAGAAAAAGCACCAAAAGCAATTGGTCCTTACTCACAGGGATTTATTTCCAATGGATTTGTTTTTACTTCGGGACAGATTCCTGCAGATCCAGAAACTGGTGCTATTATCGGTGAAAAGATTTCTGAACAGGCAGATCGCGCATGTAAAAATGTTTGCGCCGTTTTAGAAGCTGGTGGTTCTTCACCATCTAAAGTAATTAAGACAACTTGTTTTCTTTCCGATATGGCTGATTTTGCAGAGTTTAATGCAGTTTACGAAAAGTATTTTACAGGAAAACCTGCTCGTTCGTGCGTTGCTGTAAAGACACTTCCAAAGAATGTTTTGTGCGAAATCGAAGCAGTAGCAGAAAAATAGAAGAATACAAATGGCGTCCCCGGAAAACAAAATGTTTTCCGGTCGGTGTACTCCGGGTTCGGTAACCCTCAGTC
>JAKSTM010000006.1 GCA_024402565.1 Treponema sp.
CCATCTTCAAAGCCTGTGCCCGTGCCATGCGCTCGGCTACAGAAATTGATGCCCGCCGTAATGGTGCTATTCCTTCTACAAAAGGTGTAATTTAATCTATGGCAAAAACAATCGCAGTTTTCGGAGACAGTATTCTTAAAGGAGCCGTAACTGGTTTTTCAGATCATCTTTTTGATGTTCTTGAAGAAAATTCCTTGTCCATTGCCCAGAAAAAGCTTGGATTCGAACTTCATAATGACTCTGTCTTCGGAAGTGTGATTTCAAAGAGTCAGCGCCGCCTGAACAAGTTTTTTGAAAAAGGCGGAAAAGCTGATATCGTAATCATAGAGTCCGGTGGAAACGACAGTGACTATGACTGGTCTCTTGTTTCTGCTGACCCGGAAAATCCGGAGCTCAAACCGCGTACACCGCTTTCCGACTACCTGCGTATTCTTGACGAAATGGTTCAGACCGCAAAGGCAAACGGCACACGTCCTGTAGTCATGACAACACCAAGCCTTGTGGCCGACCGGTGGTTCAATCACATCTGCCGCGGTCAGAACGAAGAAAACATCAGAAAGTTCCTTGGAGAATGCCCTTCCGACAGACTGGGAAAACTTCACGAAATGTACAATCTGAATCTTATGGAATACTGCGTTAAGAACAATGTTTTCATGGTAGATATGAGAAAAGCAATTCTGGAAGCCCCTGATTACCGTACTCTCATGTGTCTTGACGGCATTCATCCGAATCAGGAAGGCTACAGCTACATGGCGACAGTGTGGGAAAAAATCCTTCCCGAAATTCTGTAAAACCAGCTTCACCGATATCTTCTATATATAACATTTCTTTCCAGACACGGAACTATAAATATTCATCCGTTTGGGGTATAATGGAAACTTCAGGAGAACAGGAATGAAATTTACCGACATCGAAGAAGCAAGCATTAAATTCCTCAGAAACCGTCTGGAACCTTTTACAGCAGAAGATTTCCGCAAATTCCTGAAATCCTACAAGATGAAGCTTTCCGTAGAGGAAGTTGAAGATATTCTCTACGCTGCCGACTGGATTTTCAGCCTTAAGGGCGGTTACTTCATTTCCCGGGCCGGCGCCTTTACAAACCAGTGGTTCAGTTTCAAACCTACAAAAGAGGAAGTAGAAGCCGGTGCCTTTGTTCCGGGCCACCGCTTTATTCCTTTCATTGACGCTTCAATTTTTCCGTATCAGGCAACAGTAGTATTTGAAGAGCGTCCGGTGCCTGTTACTTCCATAGACATCAGCTCGAACCTGGCCCTGGACCTGCACGCCTATTTTGGTGAAGGCTACGATATTCCATACATTCTGAACGACCCTGCAAACTCTGCAGTTTCAATTTCGTCAGTTCAGTACGGACTCCCCTCTTTCATGACTTTAACCGCCTTTTCACTGCAGCCTTTTGTTGAAAAAGGCTTCCAGCTGGGCGACAGACTTCTCTGCAGGGTCACAAACTGGGATCTTTCCATTATCGAAGCAAGAATCGTAAAAAATACCAGAACCGGATTCAAAATGAGCCGGGAAGACCTGGAACGGGAAGAATGGTACGAACACTTTGAAGAAGCCCTCGTTACCCGTATGGACAGATGGGGGCCGATGGGTTCCATTGAAGACCAGCTTTCCCTGCTTTTCCTGGAAGAACAGCGCACCTTATGTACAGAAAACTGCGGTTCTATTGAAGATTTCCTGGAACATACATCAAAGATTGATATCGTGAATTTTGGTGTAGAAAGCCGCATCTGGAAATCGGGCGAGACCATTCCTTACAAAGGGCCATGGAACGAAGCCGAACTCAAAGAAAACCCGATTCCAAGCATCAAATACATGTTCACCGACTACATCATTGATTCATACATCAAGGACAATCTGTTCAAGAACGGTGCAGACGCAAATGTTGATGAAATTACCGCCAGACTTCTTCCTCCGAACCTTCAGATGGGAAGTTTTGAGAAGAAGTTTATAATGTTGAACTTGGAAAAAAGAATCGATATAGTTAAAAATGACTACAACAGATTCAATGACTTCCCTGTTGCAGATCTCAGGCGTAAAATCCTGAACCTCTTCTTCACAATTTCTTCACTTCTGCTGGATATCGGATACTGCAACTGCCAGATGGAAGACTTCCCGCAGCATGAACTGATTGTTCTGGTACAGATTTTTGAGCATGTAGCCCGTTACCTGTCCCAGATTGAAGAATCACCGTCAGCCGCAGCTGATGAAAAGAACGACATTCTGGCTTCCCTGGATGGAATGCTTGAAACATACGACTCTGTAGCTCCACCGCTGCAAGCCGTCATAAAAAAGAACAAAAAGTTTGAGATAAAGCTTCCTTGAACGACTCTAATTATTACAGAAAAAGCTCTTATTTCAAAAGGTTGGTTTTATTATGGAAAATTCTTTCGATATTACACAATTAATTCATCGTGGCGGAGTATATGACGTTGAAGGTACTACTCCTGAAGAAATCTACGATAAAGTAAGCAAAATGATAGATTTGCCCGATGGAATGACACCGGAACAGGTGTATAATGCTTTGTGTGCCCGTGAAAAAATTTTAAGCACAGCTGTAGGTAACGGAATTGCTCTTCCACATGCCCGCAGTCCTATCATGAAAGATGCCGCAGACCAGCGTATCTGCGTTGTTTATCTGAAAGAACCGCTGGATATGCAGGCTCCTGACGAAAGAAAGGTCAGCGTTATGTTTATCCTTCTTACACATGATTCACAGACACACCTTAAGGTTCTTTCAACACTTGTAGGCCTTTTCCGCAAAGCTTCCTTCAAAAAGCTTCTGGAAAGCCACGCATCAGAAGCCCAGCTTCTGAATGCAATAAAAGAACTTGATTAGTGCCGTAAAGAGGCATTAATCTTACGAGCCTGTCAAAGGGCTCATTTTATTTATTTTTGGTTTCTATTAATCGACATAAAATAGGAGTTTTTTCTATGGATAAAAAAGGAATCGAAGCAGTAGCACTTTCTATTCGCTCTCTTTCAATGGATGCCATCCAGAAGGCAAATTCTGGACACCCAGGACTTCCACTTGGTGCAGCAGAAGCTGCCGCCGTACTTTACGGTGAAGTAATGAAACACAATCCTGCCAATTCAAAATGGGCAGACCGCGACCGTTTCGTACTTTCAGCAGGTCACGGATCAATGCTGCTTTACAGTATCCTCCACCTTTCTGGATACGATGTAACAATGGACGATATCAAGAACTTCCGTCAGGTTGGTTCACGTTGTCCAGGTCACCCGGAATATGGTGACACAGACGGTGTAGAATGCACTGGTGGTCCACTCGGACAGGGTGTTTCTATGGCTGTTGGTATGGCTGTAGCAGAATCTATGCTGGCTGCAAAATTCAACACACCAAAACACACAATCGTTGACCACTACACATACTCTCTGGTTGGTGAAGGATGTCTTCAGGAAGGTGTTGCTTCTGAAGCCTGTTCTCTGGCTGGAAACCTTAAACTCGGAAAACTCATCGTATTCTACGATGAAAACAAAATCTCAATCGACGGATGCACAGACATCACATTTACAGATGACATCGCAAAGCGTTACGAAGCTTACGGATGGCAGGTTCTCCGCGGAGACATGTACGATGTAGAAGGAATCGCAAAACTGGTAGCAGAAGCTAAAGCTTGCGGAGACAAACCATCTCTCATCATGCTCAAATCTGTAATCGGTAAAGGTGCTCCAAAACAGAATACAGCTGACGTTCACGGTGCTCCACTTGGTGCAGAAGGAATCGTTGAAGCTAAGAAAACTCTTGGTCTTCCAACAGACAAAGATTTCTACGTTGTACCAGAAGCATACAAATTCTTCGAAGACAAAAAAGCAGAATTTGCTAAGCTAGAGTCTGACTGGAATGCAACATTCGATGCTTGGTCAAAAGAAAATCCTGACCTTGCAAAACTTTGGGATGCTTACCACTCAGACGCTGTAACAGACGAAACAATCAAAGACGTTGAATACAAAGTTGGAGACGCATGTGCTACACGTGACGCTTCAGGAAAAGCCCTCAACGTAATCGCTGCTCGTTTTGCTAACCTGGTTGGTGGTTCAGCTGACCTTATGGGACCAAACAAAACAGCATTCAAAGCAACAGACAACGGAACATTCAGCCCAGCTAACCGCGCCGGACGCACAATCGAATACGGTATCCGCGAATTCGCAATGTCTGCAGTTTGTGCAGGTATCTCACTCCATGGTGGACTCCGCCCATTCTGTGCAACATTCCTGGTATTCGCTGACTACCTGCGCCCTTCACTCCGCGTAGTTTCTCTTATGAAACAGCCGGTTATCTACGTATTCACACACGACTCAATCTACGTTGGTGAAGACGGTCCAACACACCAGCCAATCGAAACAATGTGTTCTCTGCGCTCAATTCCAGGTGTACAGGCTATCCGTCCTGGTGACCCAGAAGAATCTATGCAGGCTTGGAACATGGCTTACGCTTCAAAAGATCACCCAGTATGTATGGCTTTCACACGTCAGGCACTTGCAGTTTACGAAAAAGCTGACAAAAACTGGAAAGAAAACATGGCAACTAAGGGTGCTTACGTTGTACAGGAAGGATCAGCAACTCCTGATGTAACAATCCTGGCTTCTGGTTCAGAAGTAAACATGGCTCTCAAAGCTGCTTCACTTACAAGCGGAAAAACAATCCGTGTTGTTTCAGTTCCAGACCTCAAAAAATTCGCTGGTCTTTGCGAATGTGAACAGAAAGCTATCATCGGCGATGCAAAACGCGTAGTTTGTACAGAAGCTGGTATCTCTACAGAATGGCTCCAGTTTGCAAAGAAAGAAGACTGCTTCTGTATCGACCGCTTCGGTACATCAGGCCCAGCAAACAAAGTTGCTGAATACCTCGGATTCACCGCTGAGGAACTGGCAAAGCGTCTGTAGATTTCAGCACTACTGCGAGTTTGCGCCAGCAAACTCGGGAAGCAGGCGCAAGCCTGCGACCTAAACGTCTGTAGACCAAATTATATAAGCTGACAAAAGAGGCTGTCCAAAATGAAGGGCAGCCTCTTTTTTTATCCCCGAAAAAACCACACCAAAGCGAAATCCCTCCGCCTAACAAAATCTCCATCCTCCTTTTACAATTTATTGTGGAGGATTTATGAGAAAATCAAATTTATTAAAACTTACTGGTGCTGCATTTCTTATTTTTGCAGCGTCATCAAACCTTATTTCTTGCGCCACAAATAAAGTCCAGTCTGAAAAAGGACCGTGGAAACTTGTATGGCAGGATGAGTTCAACGGAAATAAACTGGACCTGACAAAATGGGATTACCAGACTGGAACCGGAAGCCAGTACGGACTCAACGGATGGGGAAATGATGAACTTGAATACTACACCCCGGAAAATGTTTCCGTAAAAAAAGGTAATCTTGTTATTGAAGCACGTAAAGAAAATAAAAATGGAATGCCATATACATCAGGTCGTATTCGCACTATGAAAGATGACGGAACAGTTCTTTACGGAACTACATTCGGACGAATAGAAGCCAGAATGATGCTCCCAGAAGGAAGCGGAATCTGGCCTGCATTCTGGATGCTCCCTGCCTCCACAAAATATGGAGTTTGGGCTTCAAGTGGTGAAATCGACATTATGGAAGCAAAAGGACGCCTTCCAAACCGAACTTACGGCACCGTCCACTTTGGTCAGCCATGGCCAGGTAACAAATACACAGGAAACATGTACAAATTTCCTGAAGACGAAGATATTACTGACTATCATGTTTATGCATTGGAATGGGAACCAGGCAGCCTGAAATGGTTTGTAGATGACAATCTTTTCTACGAAACCAGTAACTGGTATGCAATGGATGATTCAGGAGAAAAAGTGTGGGACTACCCTGCTCCATACGATGAACCTTTTTATATTCTTTTTGACCTTGCGATTGGAGGTGCTTACGATGAATACAGAAAACCTTCCGATAGCGATGTTCCATGCCAGATGCTTGTAGACTGGGTTCGTGTTTATCAAAAAGACTCTTACAACATGAATGTTACACGTCCAATTCCTGAACGTGATGACAAAGCGATTGAATCATATGCCCATGAAGATGGAAACTATATTCTTGATTCTGGATTTGAAACAATCAATAAAGAAGGTCTTAAGGACGCACCTGCAGAACGTTTTACCAGTCATATGTGGTACTGCCTGGCATTACGTGATTTCAACGGAGATGCGGACGCTTTTGTTGAAAACAAAGAATGTCATGTAAATATCAAAAATGCAGGAACAGAAAATTATTCTATTCAACTTGTGCAGAACCTGGGAATTGCAAAAGGATTTACCTATGTAATTGAATTTGATGCTAAAGCAGAAACAGAACGTTCTATCGCTGTAAAAATCAGCGGCGATGAAGATTCTTCCTGGGCTGTTCACTCAAGTGAATATCACCCATCCCTTGATTCGGATTACAAACACTTCAAATATCGTTTCACCATGGAAAACGACAGTGACGCCACCGCACGTCTGGAATTCAACTGTGGTTTAAGTGATGCTGACGTATGGATTAAAAACGTAAGCATTAAAACAGCGGAATTCTAAAAATCGAAGCCCAAAACAAAAAGGGCTGTCTCAAAAGTTCAACTTGCGGTGGTTGAGTTTGTCGAAAATGACATTTAGTAAAATGTCATTTCGGCAGGCTCAATGACCACTACAGTCATTACTTATTGGACAGCCCTTTTTTGTTTTAAGTATTCAAACTTATGTTCAATTAGTTAGCGTACATCAAAGTACAACCACTTACACCTGCATCCAGATCATATGTTATACAGAATGAGATACCTTCGATTGGTGATTCACCAATCACGAGGGATGCATGGATTTCTGCTTTTTCGTAAGCTTTCAGGTTTTCATGAACAACATGTCCTTCACCAGGAGTTACGTCGATTTCTTTCCACCATCCTGGAACTGAAGCTGTGTTTTCTACGAAACGAATCTTCAGAGCAGCGATATCGATAGAAGGTTTTGTATTCCATGTAAGTGTAAGTGTATCACCTGCAATTGGAAGATCTTCACCAAAGATTTTTGTAACATCTACTGTTGCCTGGTAGTGTGTTGGATCTGCCAGTGTATTCTGAATTCCGTTTTCCCATGGATATTCTGGTTTCATTTCTACGAAAGCAAGGTCACGTGAAATATCAACTACGAATTCTTTTGGTTCTGTACGTGCTGGTTTTTCCTCAGGAGGTGTCATACCAATATCAGATTCACAAACACGTTCAAATGTAAATGTAGCAAAACCGTCGTTCTGTTCACCATAACCAAGGTTCAGAATGAAGTTCTGTACCATGTTTGCAACAACTGGGAATTCCATATCTACATCAAATGGAACACCTGCTTTAATATCTGTAAAGTACTGTTCGCTTTCATCTGGATCATAAAGGTTGAGCCAGTAGTTTACTGCAGAAGAGTCATCAGCAATACCAACCATAACTGAATCAAGGTCTTTGTCTGATGTAATGCGACCTACGATACGTACTGTGTCTCCATTTTTTACTTTATTTGGTTTAAGAAGCTTAGACCAAGCTGGCTTAGCCTGACGTGTTGACTTTCCAGATTCACCATACTGTGTATTATCAACGAATGTAATTGAGTCTCCTGTATCAGCAAGATCCAAAACATATGTCATAGGATGTTCAGGAGCTTTAACTCCACCGTCTTTTTTTGCACCAGAAGATGCACAACCTGCCAGAAGCATAGCTGCTGCTGCAACTCCAGCTAAAATTGATAATTTCTTCATAAAAAAACCTCCAAGTTTTCTTAATTTTATATTAGAAGTGAACTTTAAATAAAAATATTAATTTTTTTTGGTTTGTAACAATTATTTTATTTATTTATAAAAAAAATTTCATATTTTGAAAAAAATGTCAAAATAATTAGATATTTTGGAGTTTTCTGATATAATATATACGATATGATTCATCCGATTTTTTATGTAATCTATTCAACAACAACCGTAGAGTTTCTCATACTATCCATACTTTCGATTCTTTGTTTCAGAAAGAAAACAGAGCTTTCCATTTATATGGGCTTTATTTTCATTTTTACGGCAATTGCCATAATCGGATACCTCTTCGGTTTCGGATTCATTTATCAAACTATCAGCAAAATTGGATTCTGTTTTTACTTTAGTTCAATTACACTAATGCTGAATTCACTCTATTTATTCTGCGTAAAATATTCCGGTTTTAAAACCGAAAAAAGCCTGTCGAAACCACTATCGATAATCATATCCAGTGCAGATTGTACAATTCTATTTCTTTTAACCATATTCAAGAATCTTCCAAATCCACAGCAAGTTTTCTTTTATGGTAAATATACAATGGTTATGAATCCATCCCATTGGTATTTTAATGTCCATCTGGCTATAGCTTATATATACAGTCTGGGTACAATCTGTCTTCTGGTGTACAAAGCCTGCAGTACACCAAAACATAACCGCAGTAAATACATCAACACTTTGATTGCATTTATGTTGCCTCTTACAGTAAATGGAATTGCACTGATTTGGAAATTTCATTTTGATGCAACAAACTATATTTACGGACTGGCAGCCCTTGTAACATATTTATTCTGTTTCAAATATCGTTCACCGCAATATCTTCTTCATACTGTTCAAAACATACTAAACGATGACAGTCGAATGATTATTTGTTTTGACGAAAACCATAACTGTACCTGGTACAACAAAAGCATAAAAGATTTCTTAAAAGGTGTAACAGATATTCCAACATTCCTTGAAACAGAATTTGAAAAATGGCGAAACACATCTACTCAATTCGACGACATGGAAGATGAATTCACCAGAATAGTAAAATTGCCGTTAGGTGACACCATTCTCGATTTTGACATCAGCCTTCATAAAAAACGGGATGACCTGGATAACTATCTTGGCTGTTATTACATCACTACAGACATAACCGAGAAATTAAAATCAGAAGAAAAACAAAAACTTCTTTTAGGAATGGATAAACTTACAGAAATTCCTAACCGAGATTACTTTTTCTCAAATGTTAAAAAAACACTTAAATCAAAAACAAATACAACATTCCTCCTTATTTGTTCAAACATTGTGGATTTCAAAATCTACAACAACATATTCGGTGAAGAAGCAGGAAACGCAGTTCTCCGAAGATGTGCCGGTTATATTTCTAATCATAATAATATTTCTCCTGCATTTGGACGCATCTCTGGAGATATGTTCGCTATGCTTTTACCGGAAGAAAGATATCGTGACGAACCTTTTCTGGATGTCATGAATAAAATGGAAACAGAATTCAGTAACTCATTTTATAATCTCCACATGCAGATGGGTGTATACAAAATCACAAACATTAACGAACCTGTATCTTCCATGTGCGAAAAAGCAATTCTTTCTATGAAGCTTAGAAAGCACGATGCCAGTAAACATATATCATGGTTCACAGAAGACAACCTGGACCAGAACTTACGAGAAAAAATGGTCATGGGAAAATTCGAACAGGCTTTACGAAACGGTGAATTCAAAATGTTTCTGCAGCCTCAGGTTACTAAAGACAATAAAGTCTTGGGAGCAGAAGCTTTAGCCCGTTGGATTGATGAAGATGGAAAAATCATTCCTCCTGACAGATTTATCCCTATTCTGGAAAAAAATAACATCATCACAAAACTTGATCGTTTTATTTGGGAAGAAGCGGCAAAACAACTGGACAAATGGTCAAAAATGGGGAGGGAAGATCTTCACATTGCCGTTAATATTTCGGTTAAAGATTTCTATCATGAAGATTTGTACAAAATATTTACGGACTTGGTAGAAAAATACAATATCGAACCTAAACGATTAAAACTTGAAATCACAGAAACTGCAATCATCTCGGACACTGTTGCAATCAATAATCTCTTACAGAAACTCCGCCAGTTTGGATTTGAAATTGAGCTTGATGACTTCGGATCAGGTTACAGTTCTTTAGGACTCTTAAAAGATATTTCTGTCGATACAATAAAAATCGACATGAGTTTCCTTAGACGTTCTGAATATTCATCTGAAGAAAAAGCATGGCTGATTATTCAGGAAATTGCTTCTCTCGCAAAAGTGTTAAAAATGGATACTATTGTTGAAGGAGTTGAAGAAGAGGAACAGGTAAAAAAACTTGTTGATTTCGGATGTAATATTTTCCAGGGATATTATTTTGCAATGCCGGAAACCATTTCTTCGTTTGAAGAACGTGTCAAAATAATCAAATAAGTCAGGAACCAATATGAAAAAAAATGATTTAAGCATAAATATTCAATCGATTAAAAAAACAAAATTTCAAATGATTACCTGGTTCTCAACTGTTTTTACAATGATGGTTATCTTTCTTTCTACACTTATCATCAGACAAACAAATACCATCCTAAAAGAAAAAGTTGCTGCTTTGGAAAATGAGTTGAATGCACAAGCAGCTATAAATCTTTATACAAACATTCAGTCCATTGAAGCTACAGGTGATTACATAAAAAATATTACTCTTCCAATCAATAAAGCAATAAATGAAAATGAATATACCGATCACGAAAAAAAACTAATCCTTGATGAGCTGGATACTTTTTTATGCGATTTTTCTGAAATAAAAGATTATTCTGATCTGGCAATTATTTATTCTGATGGAAGTTATTCCGGAATTCTTAATTCACCAACGGCAAAAGGCCGGGATCCTCAAAAACTATATGAAGAATTAGAAAATTTCCTGACACTAAATCGCTACAAAAAAAACTGGATTACAGGAGACTTTTCAGATTTTAAATCAATTTATTTTATTAAAAGCATATACAACAATGCTATTTTCGTTTGTTCTATTGATGCAGTAAGAGTAAACCAGTTAATAAATAGACCAGACAGCATGAACCTAAAAACCCGCATTGTAAATGATTCCAATCAAATTATTTATTCTACAGATTTAAAAGAAATTGGCGATTCAGTTTCAGAGCAGTATCTAAAATATTTTGAGAATACAGACCTTCTTCATATTTACAAAAAAACGCTTTTTTCGATGACTCCTTGTGAAAATGGATGGAAGCTTATAACAAGTACAGAAATGAAAGAACTTATGAAAGAACGGAAAGATCTCATTACTTATGTTATCATTCTTTCTGTTCTTGCAATTGGATTCATTTTAATTTTCTGCATTGTGTTCAGTCTTAAACTTTCAATTCCAATTGAACACCTAATTGTGTCCCTTCATAACCAGGCAACTAAAGATCCTATTACAAAACTTTGCAACGCAAAAACTTTTGAAGAGAAAACAACAGAATTAATAAATACCATGGGCGGAGAAAACCTGGCATTCTTCTATATGGATATAGATCACTTTAATTCTATTATTGATATTCAAGGAAGAAGCGAAAGCGAAAACATTCTTTTTGACGTATCCGATTCTATTAGAAGAATATTCCCAAACAATGCTGTCCTAGGACATTTTGGAACTGACCGCTTTTTAGTCTGTACAATTGTGTCGCCAGACCCTGATAACGAAAATTCAGTTTCTTCTTTCTGCGAAAAACTACAACAGGAATTATTCACCAGATTCCAAGGCGATTTCGACATCACTATGAGTATTGGAGTTTCACTGTACCCTTCTCACGGAAAATCCTTCAAAATTCTTTATGACATGGCAGAGCGCGCCATGACTTCTGTAAAACGCACATCCCGAAACGATTGGCATATTTTTGATCCAAGCAAAGACCTTAAAACCTGGAAATAAAAAACGCCTCTTCCCCTTTGGAAGAAGCGATTATAACGTCAGCAACTTTTACGAAACCTGGCTAAAATAGCAAATGCGTTAAAAAAAGGAGTCCGGTGGACTCCTTTTTAGCATTTACTTACATTCTGCCTCGGCCGTCCGAAAATACCTCTTAGATTATGGCGGGTTTTCCATTTGGAAATAAACCCGCCAAAAGAGTTTGTCAAGGCTTTAAGGGAGCCGAAGGCGACCGTGCCTTGACGAACTCTTACACAAGACCCTGTGCTACCATTGCTTCAGCAACTTTTACGAAACCAGCAATATTTGCACCTGCAACGTAGTCTGTAGCTCCAGACTTTGTTTTGAGTCCGAATTTCTTAGCTGTGTTGTAAGCGTTGTCGTGGATGTTGATCATGATGTTGTGGAGCATTTCATCAACCTGTTCACGTGTCCATGAAAGGCGTTCTGAGTTCTGAGACATTTCGAGACCAGATGTTGCAACACCACCAGCGTTTGAAGCTTTTCCTGGTGCGAAGAGAACACCTGCATCCTGGAATGTGCGTGTAGCTTCGAGAGTAGAAGGCATGTTAGCACCTTCAGCAACGAGCATTACACCGTTCTTTACGAGCATTTTTGCTTCGTCACCATTAAGTTCGTTCTGTGTAGCACATGGGAATGCACAGTCAACTTTAACTTCCCAAGGACGTTTTCCAGCAAAGAATTTTGCTGTTGGGAATTTCTTTGCATATTCGTCGATCTTTTTGTGAGCATCGCGGAACTTCTTAACGTAGTCAAGTTTCTTCTGTGTGATTCCGTCTGGATCGTAGATGTATCCAGAAGAGTCAGACATTGTAACAACTTTAGCACCAAGCTGGATAAGTTTTTCAACAGCGTACTGAGCAACGTTACCGTCACCAGAAACTGAACATACTTTTCCTTCGAATGTCTGTCCAACTTTCTTCAGCATTTCGTCTGCGAAGTAGATCAGACCGTAACCTGTAGCTTCTGTACGGATAAGTGAACCACCGAATGTGAGTCCTTTTCCTGTAAGAACACCTGTGAATTCGTTGCGGAGTCTCTTGTACTGTCCGAACATGTAAGCAACTTCACGTCCACCTACACCTTTGTCTCCGGCTGGAACGTCTGTATCTGCACCAATGTGGCGCTGAAGTTCTGTCATGAATGACTGACAGAAACGCATAACTTCGTTGTCTGATTTTCCATGAACGTCGAAGTCAGATCCACCTTTACCACCACCCATTGGGAGTGTTGTAAGAGAGTTTTTAAGAACCTGTTCGAATCCGAGGAATTTAAGAACTGAAAGGTTTACTTCTGGAGAGAAACGGATTCCTCCTTTGTAAGGTCCGATAGCAGAGTTGAACTGTACACGGTAACCGCGGTTGATGTGGTATACACCTTTGTCATCCATCCAAGGAACACGGAACATAACTACACGTTCTGGTTCTACAAGTCTTTCAAGAATTGCGTTCTTTTTCAGCTGTGGCATTTTGTCTACAACTGGATCAAGTGTTGTGAGAACTTCTTCAACTGCCTGAAGGAATTCTGGCTGGTCAGCATTCTTTGCTTTTACATCTTCCCATACGCTCTGTACGTATTTGCTATTCATAGGTTACCCCTTATATTTGATTTGGAACGGCAGCCTTTATGAAGCAACGCTTCAGACCACCCTGTTCCTATTTTTAAGCTCTTTTATCAGACTAAAAATCTGCCTGAGTTAAGAAACTAAAATACAATGTGATTAAAGTTCGTCGGAACAAAAATTAAAAGTTAAACAGAAAACATTTAGTCCCGAACTGCTCGCCTTTGAGCAAAAGACATGCGGTAAAAACCGTAGTGAAAAGAAAAAAGATGTGTACAACTCCCGGCGCCATTGCCATAAGGGGCTGTAACTTCAATAATATTCCACAAATAAAAAAAAAGCAAGACTTTAGTATCATTAAATTCCTTTAGTATTCCTAAAAAACTAAACTTAATTGCTTTATTCAGAACCATCTATTAAAATAGAACTATATGAATAAAGTGATTATTCCGGAATCGATTAGACCGCAGAATGACGAAATTCCACCAGAACTTCTAGTTGGAAAACGTCATTTAAATCTGAACGAAATCCAGATTCTTTTAAGCAACTCCAACAAAAACACCGATCCTTCATGGCAGAATTTTTATGTCGATGATTCTCCAAACGGATTCGATCCTTCACTTGTAAAAAGCAATTACTTTGACGGATATATTATTCTTGGAAAATTAAGGCCGGCAAAACTTCAGTATCACGATCTGATTTTGGAAACAGGTATTTACCGTTCTATGGTTAGAAACGTTGTTACTGGTGATGACTGTGCATTTAAAAATATCTCATACTTGGACAACTACCGATTCGGTAACCGTGTTATGCTTTTCAACATCCAGGAAATGTGTTGTACAAACCATGCTAAATTTGGATGCGGAATTCTTAAGGAAGGTGAACCGGAAAGTCACCGTGTATGGATTAGCGTTGGAAATGAAAATGACGGTCGTGCAGTTCTTCCATTTGAAAGCATGATTCCAGCAGATGCATACCTTTGGAGTCATTATCGCGAAGATCAGGAAGTTCTTGATGCATTCAAACGAATGGTTGAAAAGAACAACGACGGGAAACTGAACACATACGGCTTTATCGATGACGACTGTGTAATTAAAAATACAGGAATTATCAAAGATGCAAAAATCGGAAAAGCCGCTTACATTAAAGGAGCCTTAAAACTCAAAAACTTTACCATGCTTTCTTCTGAAGAAGAACCTAGCCAGATTGGTGAAGGCGTAATAATGGTAAACGGTATTCTTGGTTATTCTTCACACGTCTTCTATCAGGCTGTAGCAGTTCGTTTCGTAATCGGAAGAAACTGTCAGGTAAAATACGGTGTTCGTCTTTTAAACTCTGTATTGGGAGACAACTCAACAGTTTCCTGCTGTGAGATTTTAAACAACCTGATTTTCCCATTCCATGAACAGCACCACAACTCTTCATTCCTTATTGCAACCACCTGTCAGGGACAGAGTAATATTGCTTCAGGCGCAACTGTTGGAAGTAACCATAACTCACGTAGTCCAGACGGAGAGATTTTTGCAAAACGCGGATTCTGGCCTGGCCTTTGCTCAGACTTCAAACATAACTCACGATTTGCAAGTTTTACACTTATTAGCAAAGGAAGTTACCAGCACGAACTGGATATCCCTTATCCTTTTGCACTTGTTGCTCCTGGAAACCACGGAGACTGTTCAATTCATATTATTCCTGCATTCTGGTTTATGTATGATATGTTTGCCATTGCTCGTAACAACTACAAATTCCAGAAACGTGATAAACGAGTAACAAAAGTTCAGCATATAGAAACAGATCCTTATGCTCCTGATACAATGCAGGAAATCATGAGTGCAATTGACAGACTTATCAGATTGACGACAGAGATTCTTCCTGAACTTGATGCAGAGCGCGCTGCAAATGCACAGACCCCTGTAGAACTTTATCAGGCAGCAAAAGATTATATGCACCATAATGAAATGGCAACATATACACTTCGTGATGATGTATGTCAAAAAAAATATGGAGCTACTATTTTCAAACCGGTACGAGCCTACAAAATGTACCGCAAAATAATTAAGTTCTTTGCAACAAGAACTCTTCTTGAATTCTTTGAACGTGAAAAAATCAATTCTCTTTCAGTTTCTGTTCTGACAAAAATCCGTAAGATTCCTCTGTTTACAGAATGGGAAAATATCGGCGGTCAAATTATTCCATGCAAAAAACGAGTCGAATTATTTGAAAAAATCAAAACAGGCGAAATTGATTCATGGGAATCAGTCCATGCTTTCTATGATAAATGTGCTGAAGAATATGAAAATTACAAAGTTCGATATTCAGTTTACCTTCTTGAAAAACTGTATGCCCGTCCTATAGAAGAATTCTCGGCATACCTTTACAACAATATCATTGAAGACGTAACAGAAATCTCAATCGAAATGTATGATGCTTCAGTCAAATCCCGCGAAAAAGACTACACCGACTACTATCGTCAGATGGTTTATTCTTCTTCTCAGGAAATGGAAAACATCCTTGGACCAATGGATAAAAATGACTTCCTCATAGCATTCAAAAAACAAACCGATGATTTTGTAAATCGTCTCAAGACCCTCTTTGATGGGTTGACAATCAACTAAAAAAAGAGGATTATTTATATATATGAAAGCAATGCTTCTACTTCTACTTACAGGTTCTCATCCGGCAAAGTGCGATTGGTAGATGCATATTCATATTTGAATCAGTAACTAACAAGACCTGTCGCACAACGGCAGGTCTTTTTTTTTCATCAAAACTGTTTATAAAAAAGGAGAAAAATATATGAAAGTTAATGGAAAGTACAAACCTTTTGAACCGGTCGGAATCAAAAACCGTACATGGCCGGACAACGTTATTACAAAGGCACCTGAATGGTGTTCTGTAGACCTGCGTGACGGAAACCAGGCCCTCATCAATCCTATGAGTGTTGAACAGAAACTGGAATTCTTTGACCTTCTGGTAAAAATCGGATTCAAAGAAATCGAAGTAGGATTCCCTTCTGCATCTGATACAGAATTTAACTTTATGCGCCGCCTTATTGAAGAAAACCATGTTCCAGAAGACGTTACTCTGCAGGTTCTCTGTCAGGCACGCGAACACCTTGTAAAACGTACATTCGAATCTCTTAAAGGTTTGAAACACGCAATCTTCCATCTTTATAATTCAACTTCTCCTTCACAGAGAAAATACACTTTCAATAAATCAAAAGATGAAATCAAACAGATTGCAATTGACGGAATCAAGTGTGTAAAAGAATGCATCAAAGAAGCCGGCGACCTGAAAATCCAGCTGGAATACTCTCCAGAAAGTTTCTCTACAACAGAAATTGATTACGCACTGGAAGTTTGTGAAGCAGTAAAAGAAGCATGGGGAACAACTCCTGACAACAAAATCATTCTGAACCTGCCTACAACTGTTGAATGTGCACTGCCAAACCAGTTCGCAGACCAGATTGAATATTTCTGCCAGCACATTTCTGACCGTGAAAACGTAATCATTTCCCTGCACAACCACAATGACCGTGGCGAAGGCGTTGCTCAGTGTGAACTGGGACTTCTGGCAGGTGCAGACCGCGTTGAAGGATGTCTCTTCGGAAACGGTGAAAGAACAGGTAACCTGGACATCGTTACTGTTGCACTGAACATGTTCACACAGGGAATCGATCCTGAACTGGACTTTACACATATCGAACAGATTGCAGAAGTTTATACACGTGTTACAGGAATGGAAATTCCACCTCGCCTGCCATATGCAGGAGAACTGGTATTTACAGCATTCTCTGGAAGCCATCAGGATGCAATCCGCAAAGCTCTGGCCGCCCGTACAAAGATGGAAGAAAATGCACTTTGGGATGTTACATATCTTCCAATCGATCCGCATGACATTGGCCGTCAGTATGAAGGAATTATCCGTATTAACAGTCAGAGTGGAAAAGGTGGAGCCGCATATATTCTTGAAAAGAACTACGGAATCATCGCTCCAAAATCAATGCACCCTGCAATCGGAGCTGTTGTTCAGGCCGTTGCAGACGGCGCTCAGCGCGAGCTTGCTCCAACAGAAGTTTACGACACATTCGAAAAAACATGGATCAAAACAAAGAGCCCGCTTAACGTTCTTGAAATCTCTGAACGCCACCTGGAAGGTGAACGGGGCTTAGACGAAGACCAGGAACAGGTAGCTCTGATGGCAACTGTAGAATGGGAAGGAACAAAGATTGCCGTTGCTTCAAAAGGAAACGGACCTCTGGATGCTTTCGTAACTGCTATGAAACAGACACCTTGTCCTGCATTCAACATTACAAGTTTCCACGAACATTCTATTGGTGAAGGTTCTGATACAAAAGCTATTGCTTATGTAAACATTACTATTGAAGACGGAAGTCAGGTTTGGGGTGTTGGAAAATCTTCAAACGTTGGACGCGCCGGTATTGCAGCCGTTGTTTCAGCACTGAACTTCCACGCAGCACACAAAGAATAGAAAAGAAATATGTACACAGCCTGTCTTATAGGAACCGGACGAATCGGATTTTCTCTTGGATTTGACAAAAAGCGGGAACAGCCTGCAAGTCATACAATGGCACTCCTTAAGGAAAAACGAATCCGTCTGGTTGCAGGCTGTGATACTGATAAAGAAAAACTGGAAGCCTGGGGACGTTATGTTCCCAGCGCCAGAACTTTTTCTGATGCAGACACAATGCTTTCAGAAATTAAGACTGATGTTATCGTCATCGCGGTAAACGAAGACGCCCACCTTGAAGCTGCCATAAAAGCAATCAACGCAAAACCAAAACTTGTAATTCTTGAAAAACCTGTAGCACTGAACAGTGCCGACGGTAACCGCATAAAAGAAGAAGCCCTGAAATGCGGAGTTCCTGTAATGATCAACCACGAACGCCGTTTCGCAAGGGACTACAGAATTGCGAAAAATTATATTCAGAAAATCGGAAAGCTGCAGTCAATAAAAGCAACACTCTTTTCCGGCATGCGTGTTTATTCTGCAAAGAACGAGGATGATGGTGGTTACAGCCTTCTGCATGACGGAACACACCTTGTAGATATCGTACAGTTCTTTCTTGAACCATTGCCTATTTTCGCAAAACCTGAAGAACACTGCATACTGCAGAATCCTGTAATTACAGGCGTTCATTACGATGAAAAGGAACCTGATGTAATCAGAAATCTTTCGGCTCATTTTTCTCACCCGGAATGTTCTGACATCACAATGGAATTTTCCGGACGAAGCCGTTACTTTGGTTTTGAAGTTGAAATCACCGGAACTGAAGGCAGAATAAAAATCGGAAACGGCTTTGCTGAATGTCAGAAACGAGAAGAATCAAAACTTTACACAGGCTTCTATTCACTTACAAAAGACAAGTCAGTAAAGTTTCCAAAGAAAACAGGATACTTTGCAAACATGGTTTCCGGCGCCTGCGACTTTCTAGACGGAACAGCCCCGCTCTACTCTTCTCTTGAAAACGGACTCAACGTACTTCACACATTGGAAGAAATCAAAAACGCAGTTCTATCACTTGAGAACTAAAAACAATATTTTGCCCCTAGAGTAATGCTTGTTCCCGGGCCGGGGTACCCTGATATAGGGACATACTTCAAGTCCAGCATATTTTCCCAAAGAACATAAAATTCAAATTTTTTATAATCCCATCCAATTTTAGAATTTAATATATGTGTTGCTGGCACAGAAGAGACATTTGTATTGTCCGTGAATTTTTGAGAAGTAAACTTATATATTGCACTAAAAAGAAAATCATTTGGCAAAGGAACTTCAAGATTTATAACGAGATTGTGAACAGGAGTGTACATAATCTGATTCCCCATCACAGTATCGTCAGTTGTAAGATTTGCACGACATAAAGTATACGATGTTTTAACTTTTAAGAATTTCAAAAGAGAATCTGTATCAAAAACTATATCGAAACCCTTATTTATGGAAGAGCCCACATTAAGCGGTGTCCAGTTCCCAAATGAATCTGGATTCCATGCAATCTTGTCTTCGTAAAAAATCAAGAAAGGATTAATTGAAAACAGAAAACGTTTTCCTAATGTAATACCAGCATAATAGGATAATGCAGATTCAGTCTTTAAATTCGCATTTCCCTTTCCACCGCTTCCTGAATAATAAAGCTGCTGAAACACAGGAGTTGTAACGTTTCTGGATGCGGAAAGAAAAATATGGGTAGGAAAATCAGATTCACTTGGGAGAATCTCTTTTTCTATTTTTGCAGAAAAAAGAAAATCAAACCTATTTCCTGACTCACCAGAAAAACTGTTTTTTGTGTAGAAAAAGTTCACAGGCACATCAAAGGAAAAATCGAAGCCTCCAAGATTCATGGCAAATCCAGGATCCACAAAAACATTCAAAAGATTTTTTCCCTGACTAAAATCAAAAGTACTTTTTGAATTAATTTTCAAAAACTTCAAAATTGTACTTTCTTCAGAAAGAGAAAAACTGTGCACCGAATATTGATCACGAACTTTGGAAAAGGCCGCATCCTTCTCATAATCAATACCCGAAACCTTATAAGATGGAATTACTTTTATTCTAAAATTCCGAAACGGAACAAAGACTGGGAAAGCAAAAGCGGAATTAAAATCATCTTCTTTTTCATAACTGTAATAGAATCCTCCGACTCTTCCGCAATTTTGTCGTTTCCAAGAAGTGAAATTGGAAAATCCAAAAGTCGCACCAGGTAATCTGTTAGAGGAATATACAGCCGAAAAAGAATTTCCCACAAGGTCACTTTCCCAACCACTTCGAATTAATTCCCACGCGGAATAAGAATCACTGAAATCAGGTTCATAAGAAGACTCCAAGGTCATATAACCAAAATGATTTGCATCATAACCAGCAACAAGATTTTCCTGGAAGACCAGAGCGGAACCGTCGTTTAGAATTAAAGGAAAATTTACAGAACCAAAAAGTCGCCACGTATCATTAGGAGAAATATTTTCCGAAGAAAAATATGATAAACTTGTTCCACCGAGAGAACCAGTCACTTTTGTATAATCTCGCAAAAGTGTTTCAATATAAACAGAAACAGCTCCGTCAGAAGAAATCGGGTCTATTTTTATGGAACGAACTGAATGAATATCAAGGGAAGAAAAGTCAAACTTACCTGTATTGGGATCGTTCATTAGAATTCCATTCAGATAAACCTTTATACTGGAATTCCATAAACCATGAAAGGTAAGTTCATTATTTGATGTTTTAAATGAAAACCCCACACTTTCCAATGCTTCTTCTGTAGACGAAAAATTTTTCAAATCTTCTTCATCTAAAGAAATTTCCGTTGCTTCCGAAGAAGCTATCACTGTAAAAATATGGGGTAATTTTATTTCCGAAGCGAAAAGTTTCTGTATAAATAAGAGAAGGCAAATAATAAAAACTGACTGTTTCGGAAAAGACAAAATAATTATTCTGTTTTACGTGTTGCACCAGAAGCAGCAGCGTTCCAGTTTGTTTCAGAATAGTAATCCTTATTGCTGTAAGCAAACATTTCAACTGCTTTTGAAAGGTCTTTTACATTTTTGTAAGAAGCTTCATCACTATAACCACCTTCAATAAGAGCTTCTGTAGAATTATCTGCATTTATCAGGAATTTTACTCCGCTCCAGCAGCCTTCTACTGGACTTCCGTATGGAGATGTTTTTGCGACAAAAAGAAGAACTCCTTCGTTCTTATTCACAGTACCGTCTTTAACATTATATACAACGTAAATCGAAGGAGTTCCTTTTTTGTAATATTCGTTTCCACCCCATCCTGACATTGTATAATCTGCACCTTCTGCAGCTTCCTGTTTTTCGCCGGAACAACATGTTGCCCATACAAAATCAGGAGTACACTTCAGAAGAGTTCCCCATGATCCGTTCCATTCACCACAAATTGGATCATTAGCTTCAAGACGATAAACACCATTAGGAAGTTTTTCACCAGGAGTTTCAGTTAGTTTCTGACAAGAAGTAACACTTACCGAAACAAAAAGTACCAGTGCAGTAAGAAGTACTGCACGACCAAGAGAAGAAAGTTTTTTGAACATATATACTCCGGAATCCAGGGCCTGCGTAGATTCCAAAAAAAGATTGCGAGTCCATACGGAACGCATGGGAAAGTCAAAGGACTTTAAGATCGGTAATTGAGGTTATCGAAACCACCACTTAAAATGTGATAGTCATTTCGACAGGCTCAATGACCGCTTCCATAAATACTTTCAGACAGCCCCAATCTGCACCAAAGTTTCCTGACTTGAAACAAAAGAAAACACCTTCCCGCTTTCGCAGTGGCCGGCAATTATACCAATCTTCTTCCGGCGGAGATACCGCAGATTCTTACAGTTGCGCACCCAGTCCGTGATTTACACACGGTTCCATTGAAATGCAGACTATGAAAGGATTATATCAAAAGATAAAAAAGTTTACACGCTATTTTCAGGATTCTTCTTGACTGTCAGATACTATTTCAATATTCCCCGTATCCATATTTAAGGAAACAACCTTACCTTCAACTTTTAAGCCACCATGTTCTGTTTGTGGAGGAGCTCCTGTTACCGCAGGAATATAGGCTTCATAAAATTTGCATTTACCCCATATTCCAACCTGGCACTGTTTACAGGTCCTATCGGTTTCCTGCAATTCTTCAAAATACCTGCCACAGTAGTGAATGCTGCCTCCCATTTCATGATGCCGACAAGTTGGACAGAAACCTTCTGTAGAAAGGGTTTGTATTTCGGGAACAGTTTCCATAAGCGGCAATTTAAAAACCTTACCTATAGATTGAGTCCAATCTGGTTTAGCTCGATGATCCGGCTTAAAACTGGAACATGTATGGAAAGAACTTGATTGAGTTCGGGCTCTATGAAGTCTACAAAAACTAGTTCCCGCTACAAGATGGAATGCGACACATCGGTGTTCACAATGAAGACAAGTTTCATACGGATGTTCTTTTTCCGTATATTCATAAAATTCTGGAACCATAAAGGCCTCCCGTTTAGCAATTTCAGGTCTGCAAGTAGGAATAAATCACCTGTATAATTAATATACTATATAAATTAAAAAGCGTGCATTATTTCACACCAAAAACTTCCTGTGCATAATGCACTGTATCAAGAGCGTCTTTAGCATATTTATCAGCACCAATCATATCAGCGTATTCCTGAGTAAGAACTGCACCACCTACAACGGTCTTTACACCCGGAGCTTTTTTGTGAAGCAGCTCGATTGTTTCCTTCATGGCAGGAACGGTTGTAGTCATTAGTGCCGAAAGGCCGACCAGAGGAACATTATCCTTTATTGCAGTTTCAACAATTTTTTCTGCAGGAACATCTTTTCCTAAATCGATAACTTCGAAGTCATAATTTTCAAGAAGAACTTTTACAATGTTTTTTCCGATATCGTGAATGTCGCCGTGAACTGTTGCCACAATCACTTTTCCTTTTGGAGCCCCTTTCTTTCCTGTCCGCGAAAGATATTCTTTAATCACTTCGAAAGCAGACTTAGCCGCTTCGGCAGACATTAAAAGCTGAGGAAGGAAAACCGTTTTCTTTTCAAAGCCTTTTCCAACAACATCAAGGCCGGGAATAAGATAATCGTTTATGATTTTTACGGCTTCTTCATTCTGTAATAGGTCAACTGTAATACGAGCGGCATCATCTTTAAGGCCACGGATAACAGCGTTGCTTAAAGGATGAATACTGTCTGTTCCGGTCCCGCTGACTCCAGAACTTCCAGAAGAAGGTGCCGCTCCGCTGCCAGAAGTTCCCGAAACTGGAGCTGTCACGGTAATACCCTGAGCAAAATCAATGTATTCAAGACAGTCTTTATCGTAGCCTTTAAGAAGGCAGAAAGAATGATAAGCCTTTTTGATTTCCAGAGCCAGAGGATTGATAATTGCCGAAGTAAGACCGTTTTCCATGGCAAGAGTGAAAAAAGCGCCGGTAACAAATTCACGGTTTGGAAGCCCGAATGAAATATTTGAAACACCAAGAACAGTTCCAACTCCCATAGAAGTTACCTGCTTTACTGTTTCAAGAGTTGCAAGGGCAGCATTTGTATCGGAGCTGACAGACATTGTAAGAGCATCGATAAGAATGTTCTTTTTTGAAATGCCGTAATATTCCGCGCGCTTAAGAATTTTGTTTACGATCTTCATGCGGCCGGCACTAGTTTCCGGAATACCGCTTTCATCAAGAGTAAGGGCAACTACAACGCCGCCGTATTTTTTTACCAGAGGGAAAACCGCATCCATTACTTCACGTTTTCCATTTACGGAGTTAACAAGTGCCTTGCCGTTGTAACGGCGGAGAGCTGCTTCCATAACATCAGGAGATGAAGTATCAATCTGAAGAGGAATATCCGTTACACTCTGAAGTTCGCCCATTACGCGGACCATCATATCTTTTTCATCAATTTCAGGAAGTCCGACATTTACATCAAGAACATGATTTCCAGCACTTATCTGTTCAAGGCCCTGCTGAATGATATAAGGAATGTCATTATTACGCAGAGCTTCCTTGAACTTTTTCTTACCTGTCGGGTTAATTCGTTCCCCGATAATTACAGGCTTTGTTCCGATTTTAATCTGAACTCTTTTTGTATATGACGAAATTGTTGTGTCATTTTTTTCTGTTACTTCAACAGGATCCATTTTTTTGATTTCTGATGAAAGTTTTGCAATGTGGGCAGGCGTTGTTCCGCAGCAGCCACCGAAAATAAGGGCCCCTTCTTTTGCAAACTTTTTCATCTGGCTTGTGAATGCGTTAGGACCAACATTGTAAACTGTTTTTCCGCCAACTACTTCAGGAAGACCTGCATTAGGCTTAATGATTACAGGAACAGATGAATTTTGAATAAGGCGGCTTACAGCATCAGTCAGATCCGCAGGACCAAGACCGCAGTTCAAACCAAGAGCAGAAACTCCAAGTCCTTCAAGAATTGAAACCATTACTTCAGGAGTTGCCCCTGTCAAAAGACGAGAAGATTTGTCATAAACGTTTGTAACGAATATAGGAAGTATTTTTTTTGAAGCAGCCATAGCTTCTTTTGCCGCAATAACGGCAGCTTTTGTTTCGTAAGCATCATTCATGGTTTCGATGATTACGACATCTACGCCTTTACATTCCAGCGCAATGGAAATGGATTTTTTGAAAAGTGAAACTGCATCTTCAAAGTCCAGGTCGCCCATAGGCTTCAAAAGTTTACCGCAAGGCCCAATGTCATAAGCCACAAAGCAGGGATGTTCTTCGGCTTCTTCAGGAGACAAAGTTTTTAGAAAATCTTTTTTTGCTTTGTTTGCATTTTTTATTGCGGCAGGAATAATGGCCTTCAATTCATCATCACTGAATTTTCCTTCGTAGGCGCCGAATGTATTTGTACAGACAATATTTGAACCGCTTGCATAATAGTTATAATGAAGAGCAATAATTTTATCGGCATGTTCAAGGTTCCAGCGTTCCGGAAGTTCACCAGGCTTTAAGCCCTGAGCCTGAAGTACAGAACCTGTACCTCCGTCCAGAAAGAGAAACTGTTTTCCAAGAATGTCTGAAAGTTTTTTCATATTTTTTCTCCTAAAAGTAAACTCGACTTTCCAGTCGCCTTAAACACCAATAAATGCTGTAACGCTTTTTTCTGGTGCCATAATCAAAGTGTCCATTAAAGTAAGGCCTATTTTACTGCAGTTCAATAAACTGAAGAAGAGTTTCTGAGTTTCAAGAGGAAGATCTCCATAGCCGGGACTATAACGCCACTGCGCTTTTTTTCCTGAAGCTAAAGCTTCATCTTCTATTTTTTTATTGAACAGATTTATAAATTCTTCCACAAACATTGCGCCCGTTGCCTGAAGCACACAAGCCTTCGCTGCGTCTGTGTAGTTTGTTACACGAATAAGTTTATCAACTTCGCTTCCAATTGTTCCGGCAAACATAACGACGCGGTTGTGCCCATTCAAATTTTCTGCAAGTTTTTCGCTTACAATTTCTGTCCCGCCGATTATACATTTATTTCCGGAAACAGCTAAATTAAATTCATCCCATACAAGATTTGGACGCAAAACTTTCTGAAGTTCCGTAATGCTCTGGTCTATCATTTTGTCCACAACTTCATCGGGCTGGTGAAGCGCACGGTAACCAAGGTATCGGATAACTTCTTTTTTTGAGGCTGGAATATCTTTTGCTTCTAATTTATAAAAACGGTTCATGAGATTTTGGGGGTCTTAGGGGGAAAGGTGGCACACCGTCCCCCTAGGCGAAGGGGTAGCGCGCAACAAAGTGCGCGCGAGGGGGAGACTTCCCCCTACACTTCAAAAAGACTTCTTGTTGCCTCGTTGATTTTTTTTGCGATATACGGATTGTTCATTGTGTAAAGATGAATTCCTTCAACGCCGTTTGTCACAAGGTCAACGATCTGGTCGATGGCATAAGCAATGCCCGCATCACGGATAGCTTCAGGCGAATCACCAAAACGTTCCATCATGCGTGTGAACTTTTTTGGAAGTTCCGCGTTTGTAAGGGCAACCATGCGTTCAATTCCCTTCTTATTTGTTACAGGCATAATGCCGGCTTCAAGAGGAGACTTTACACCTGCAAGACGTGCGCGTTCTACGAAACGGTAAAATTTTTCATTGTCAAAAAAAAGCTGGCTCAAAAAATGACTTGCACCTGAATCTTCCTTGCTTTTAAGGGCGCGGATATCCTGATAAATATCTGTGCTTTCAGGATGAAGTTCAGGATAACAGGCTGCATAAATTTTAAACTGATTGTCTTTGTCCCAGTCGCGGATAAAACGGATAAGCTGGTCTGCCTGATTGAATTCACCGCCCGGCTGAACACCTTCCACGCGGTCGCCGCGAAGAGCAAGAAGATTTTTTACTCCGGCATCTTTGAACTGACTCAACACAGAGGCAACCTGTTCTTTATTCATATTAATTCCAGGAAGATGAACGACACTTGCTGTTCCGCAGACTTCATTAATGCGGCGCGCAATATTAAGTGTGTTCTCGCAGTTTGAAGAGCCGCCGGCTCCGTAAGTAACACTGATAAAATCGGGTTTCAGTTCTTTAAGCTCATCAAGTGTTTTAAAAACTGTTTCAATACTTCCGTCTTTTTTTGGCGGAAAAACTTCCATAGAAAAAATCGTTTTACTCATAAAGAAAGTTTAACGGAAATAAGGGGTATAATCTATTCGATTATTTTTATGATGAAGTATAGGAAAAAGTTATAACGGTTAAATCTGCGGAATTTTAAGTTCTGGATGCATATAAGTTTTTACTTCCGTCTTATAAACTGCTGAAAGATTTTCTGATGTAAGAACGTCCTGAACAGAACCTTGAAAACAAAGCTGACTTTCGTTCTGACATTTTCCAAGCAAAACGATTTTTTCTGCAAAACGGGCTGCCATGTTTATATCGTGAATGGAAACAAGAACAGCTTTTTTCTGTTCGGAACATTTTTCTTTCAAAAGTTTCATAAGGCTTTCCGAAGCAACAAAATCAAGAGAAGACAAAGGTTCATCTAAAAGAAGAAAATCTGTTCTTTGGGCAAAGCTTCTTGCAATGCGAACTTTCTGAAACTCGCCGCCTGAAATTTCATGAACTGATTTTTCTGACAAAGTTTCGAGACCGAAATCTTTTATGACTTCTTCTGCGATTTTGAAATCTTCTTTTGTGTAGTTCCCAAGTTTTCCTGTATAGCAGAAGCGGCCGCTTAGGACTGTGTCGAAGACCGTGTAATCCCAGAGCGCATTTTCATTTTGAGTAAGAAATGATATTTTCTTTGCCCGTTCCTTTGCATTTTTAATTTCTGCAGAATCCGCAAGAGAGTGAAGCAAAGTTGATTTTCCACTTCCGTTAGGACCGCAAAGACAGACAAAATCTCCCGGTTCAAGTGAAAAAGAAATATCAGAAAGAACTTTTTTATTTTTTGAATATTCAAAAGAAAAATTTTTGAGAGCGAGATTATTCATTGCGCCCTCCTTTCTTCTGAAAAATCAGCATGATGAAAAATGGAACCCCGATAAACGAAGTTATGATTCCGCATGGAAGTTCACCAGGCTTCATTACAATACGGGCAATTGTATCTGCTGCAAGAAGAAGAGTGGCTCCGCCTAGGGCAGAAGTCCAGACAAGGGTTTTACTTTTGGAAGAAAAAATGCGACGCATAATATGCGGAGCCACGAGGCCCACAAAGCTGATTGTTCCTCCGGCACATACTGCAACGCTTACGGCAAGGCTTCCCTCCCCTATCACAAGAAGCCTTAAAAGTGAAACATTAACTCCAAGGTTTCGGGCGTTTTCTTCTCCGCCGTTCAAAAGGTCAAGCGGATTCAAAATCAATGCCATTAAAACAAATGCCAGGACGGCCGGAATAATCACAAACTTAAGTTCATTTAATCCGCGGCCATTGAAACTTCCAAGAAGCCAGGAATAAATGCCGTAGAGTTCCTTGTTATGCATGAGCATAATCATGCTTGAAACGGAAGAATAAAAAGTTCCAAGGGCTGTTCCGCAAAGAAGGAGAACTACTGAAGTCACCCGTTTACCAGAAGAAGAAATAAAGGCGAGAACAAGGCCGCTTAAAAAGGCGCCGAGAAAAGCTGCAATGTTTATGGACGAGACAAAGCCGTCGAGAAAAGAAAATCCGCCAAGACAGGCTGAAGAAACGGCGCCTAAGGTTGCGCCGGAAGAAATGCCTAAAAGTCCAGGTTCTGCAAGCGGATTTCTGAAAAACAGCTGGAACACAGCGCCGCTTCCGGCAAGGAGAGCACCCGATAAAAGAACCAGTACGGAACGGGGAAGCCTTAAATATCTGATTAAGAAAAGAGTCGGTTTTTCGGCGCCAAAGAAAAGGCTTCCGCAAAAAGCAAGAACCAGAACAAAAATTAAAATGAGTACTTTAAAAAATGTTCCGGTTCTTTTTTTCATAAAAATTATTTCAGAAGTTCTGACAAAGTTTCAGCGGCTTCCAGGATGCGAGGTCCTGGGCGGCTGAAAACATCATCATTTACATTGTAGATTTTTTTATTTTTCACAGCAGAAAGATACTTCCAGCCGTTACGATCTGGAACTTCGGTTACATCTCCAAAAGGAAGAATGATTACCTGAGGATTCCGGGAAAGAATTGATTCTTCGCTTACCATTGGATAAGCCTGGTCTGTGATATCAGCAAAAATATTTTTTCCGCCGCTAATATAAATCAGTTCATTGATAAATGAAGATCCACCAATACTCATATATGGAGCGTTCCAGATTTCCCAGTAAACTGATTTACGTTTTTTATCAGAAATCTTTGCTGTCTTTTTCTGGATTCTTTCAAAACCTACTTTCATTTCTGAAACAAGTTTTTCTGCATTTTCTTCGCATCCTGTTTTTGTTCCCATAAAAATGATTTCATCAAAAACGCCCTGAACGGAATCAGCAGAAGAAAGATAAAGTTCTATTCCAAACTGATCGCAGCTTTCTTTTAAAAAGTCATGCATTCCTTTTGAACCGTAAACAAGGTCCGGTTCATAAGAAACGATTGTTTCAATGCTCAAAGTTTTTCCGTCAAAACCGCCAACGCTTTTTATAGCTTCTGCTTCGGCCGGAAAATTACAGAAATCTGTGCGTGCCGCAATTTTATCTCCTGCCCCAATGGCGAAAAGAATTTCGCATCCCGACGGAGAAAGTACAACGATCCGATCTGCTGCAAAAGCGGATAGAGAGAAAAATAAAAATATAAGAGAAACAACAAATTTCTTCATATATATTCTTCAGTTCGACTCTATTGTTCGATAACCATTCGACCATTCAGGAATAAAGCACGCACTTTTCCTGTTAGGACGCGGCCTGTGAACGGAGTCCACTTTCCTTTGGAATAAAAAAGGCTTGGATCAACTTTCCACTGAAGTTCAGGGTCCACAATAGTAAAGTCCGCATCATAATTCTGGCAAAGCAAACCTTTCTTTAATCCTAATATTCTGGCTGGATTTGCAGACATAAGCTGAGAAAGTTTTTTAGCGCTAATTTGTTTTGTACAAACCAAATCTGTGTGACATGCCGCATACGACACTTCTATTCCAGTAAAGCCCGGAGCACCGTTTTCTTTATCTTCCTGTGTATGAGGAGCATGGTCTGTAGAAATGCAATCTACAGTTCCATCTTTTATTGCTTCAATAATTGCTTTATTATCTTCAATTGATCGGATTGGAGGATTAACAATCGCAAGCATTTCTTTCCAATCATAAGCACTGCAGCAAATATGATGAGGTGTTACTTCGCAGGAAACTTTTGTATAACCGCGTTTCTTTGCCTGACGCACATAATCAATTGAAAGTTCTGTGGAAACATGACAAAGATGAACTTTAGCATGAGCAAGTTCTGCGAGGGCAATATTTCTCTGTGTAAGAGAATCTTCGGCAGTACGCAGAAGTTCATTTGCATTCATAAAATCATCACGAATTCTTTGTGCAACGTCTGAAGACACATCCCCAATTTCCTGAATCTTAAGAGGATCCAATGGAATATTATTTTCTTTTATTGTTTTAAGCGCATGCTGACGGAAAGGCTTTGCCATAGCAGCAAGTTCTGGATCTTCACAATGACAGGCAACAACCAAACCTTTCTTTGCAGCCTTTTCCATAGCATTCAGCATTATTTCGGTAGAAGCGACTTCACGGCCATCTTCAGAAATAACCGGAGTTCTTTCAGGATCCAGTTCATCAATATGACTGATATCTTTCCCTTCAAAATCTTTTGTTATGCTTACAACCTGAAGAACATTTGTATAGCCAAGCTGCTTTGCTTCATTCATAACAGCTCCTGCCTGATTCTTAGACGAAACAACAGGATTTGTATTTGGCATGGCACAAATTGTTCCGAAACCACCTGATGCACAAGCATGAGTTCCTGTTTCCAGATCTTCTTTTTGAGGTTGTCCCGGATAACGCAGGTGAACATGCATATCAATAAAAGCTGGTGTTAATGTAAGACCTGCAGCATCAAAAAGCTCAAGTGTACAATCATCATTATACCCGTCTTCCATAAGAACAGCTTTTGCCATTGCAGACACTGTATTTGCATTAGTGAAATAGCCATTAAAAACAGAACGGATTTTGCCGTCTACAGAAAGCACTGCACCCGGAGTGTCTGTGCTTTCATCAAGCAGCATTGCATTATAAATAAGGAGAGCGTGTGTCATATTTAGTTATTTGCATTATAAAGAGTATCGCAATATTCACAGCGATAAATTCCTTTTATTCGATCTACCAGAAGGAATGTAGGAGTAACGTAATGTTCGGTAACTGTGATACAACGTGGATTTTTACAGTTGAAAACACCCTGAACTCTGTCAGGTAATTCCATGTTGATTTTTCTTACGATTTTTTCATCTTCGATAACATTTACACAGATATTTGGATCAATAAATCCAAGCACTGAATAATCAATATTAATAATATTATCGATTTTAATTATATCTTTCTTTCCTGATTTTTTTGACTGAACGTTCTGAATCAAACAAGATGTAAATGGAGCTTTATCCAAACCAAGCCACTGAAAGATTTTCATTCCGGTCCCTGCAGAGATGTGGTCAATTACAAGGCCGTTTTTAATTGTATTTACGTTTAACATGGCTTGATTATAACACTTTGTCAGTATTTGTTTAACAGATAAATTAATGTTTAAAATTCGCTTTTAAGGCACATTTTTTTCTTTATTTTTTTTCTTTATTTTTTTTCTCTTGAAATCATTTCCAGAAGAAGCTCTGTTTCTTCTCTTTTTTCTGTCATGAAAATTCTGGCCCCATCACAAACTGCCAGATTTGAATACTTCCCGAAAAAATCAAATTTATCTGTACAATCCATTTTTCTAAAAATATTACCAGCCGCTTTTTTTACTGTTATCTCAGAAAGTCCAAGTTGACGAGCAATATAATCATATTTTTCATTTTGAAGGATTTTACAAATTATAATTATTTCACGATAAGAAAGATCTTCAAATCCAGAAAGATCTAAAAACTTTCTTCCAAATTCTTGCACATTTTCTTTTAAACCAGAGTTATCATCGACGGAAATATTTTTAGAAATATTATGAATCGAAAAGAAGAATACTGCAGCAACCACGATTAACGAAAAAGTCACAAGATACTGAAACAGATTTCCCAGAAAAAAATCAATTCCGTGAAGGACTAACTGTAAAATAATAATCAGAAAATAAAAAACACAAATAGTCAGAACCTTCACTTTTCTTTTTGTCTTAAAAAATCCCAACACATAAATTGAAACAATAAAAACACAATAATAGACAAAACTATATAAAACATCTGCTTTTTCAACAGGTAAATATATTGAAAACAATAAACCTAGAATTGTATAAAAAACGGGGTTTCCCGGAAAAACAATTATCAAAAGAAAGAAAGTTGCGGAAATTACATGCACCATCTGGAATATAACAGGATACTGAACAGTTGGATTTCCCAAAGGACGAAACCATGACGGAAGAATAATACTCACCAGAGAAACGATAAGTGCAAAACCAGGAATTATTCTATAAATAATTTTATCCTTCAAAGTTTCCAAAACTACTCTCTTTTTCATGATTATATTTTATATCAGGAGTTCTTTTTATTGTAGAAGAAATTCCCCGTATCTTCATATACCTTGGTATATTCAAAGAAACCTTTCTTCAAAAAAGTATACTTTGGTATATTTCACGGGAATTCCATTGCGCTGTGCAACCGCTTGATTTAGAATGCAAATTGTAGTTTGAACTAACATTTTTTTTAGGAGGATTCAGTGTATAACAATATCATGATGTGGATATGGCTGGCAGTTGTTATTATCTGCGTGGTAGTAGAACTTCTAACAACATCGTTAACCACTATCTGGTTTGCTCTAAGCGCAATCTTAATGATTTTCCTTTCGAAAATCGGACTTGCACTTCAATGGCAAATTCTTATCTTTCTAGTTCTGTCTTTTGCACTTTTATTTGTAACAAGACCTCTGGTCATGAAAAAAATCCGACCTCAGAATACAAATGTAAATGCACTGGAAGGCCAGGAAGTATTAATTGTTAAAGCCGTTGAACAATTCCAGAAAGGTGAAGCAAAAACCAAAAATGGAGTTGTTTGGACTTGTGAAAGTGAATCTGGTCAAAATATTTCGGCCGGTTCAACAGCCATTGTAACTAAAGTAAATGGAAATACTTTAATTATTAAAACTAAAAACGAAAATAAAACAGGAGAGTAAAAATGATTTGGGTTATTATCGCACTTATTGTAATTGTACTTATTCTGATTATTACAAACATCAGAATTGTTCCACAGTCTTCGTCATACGTTATTGAGCGTCTTGGCGGATATCAAAACACATGGAATGTTGGTCTTCATGTAAAATTTCCTTTTATCGATCGAATTGCAAATAAAGTCAGTTTAAAAGAAAGAGTTCTGGATTTCCCTCCACAGCCTGTAATTACAAAAGATAACGTTACAATGATGATCGATACTGTTGTTTACTTTCAAATTACAGATCCAAAGCTTTATACATATGGTGTTGAAAAACCAATAAACGCCCTTGAAAACCTGAGTGCTACAACACTCCGTAACATCATCGGTGAACTGGAACTGGACCAGACACTTACAAGCCGTGATGTAATCAATACAAAAATGCGTTCCATTCTGGACGAAGCCACAGATCCTTGGGGAATTAAAGTTAACCGCGTTGAAGTAAAAAACATTATTCCACCAGAAGCAATTAAAGAAGCAATGGAAAAGCAGATGCGTGCTGAACGTGAACGCCGTGAATCAATCCTTATAGCAGAAGGACAGAAACAGAGTGCTATCCTTGTTGCTGAAGGAAAAAAACAGAGTATGATTCTTGAAGCAGAAGCTGAAAAAGAAGCTGCCATCCAGAAAGCAAAAGGTGAAGCTGAAGCCATACTTGAAGTTCAGAAAGCAAAAGCAGACGGTCTTCGCATGCTTAAGGAAGCCGACATCGATGCAGCAGTTATCAAACTACGCAGCCTTGAAGCTTTTGAAGTTGCAGCAAACGGTCAGGCAACAAAAATCATCGTTCCGTCTGATATGCAAAATCTTGCAGGTGTGGTAACATCAATAGCAGAAATTGCAAAAACAAAATAATGGAGTATAACATGAAACATCTGATTCTGATTACCTTAACAGCTATTCTTTTAGGACTTGCATCTTGTTCATCAACATCTCCTAGCAATATCCCTACAGATTTGTCTGCTGCACAAATTCTTCAATTAGGTCAGAATGCAGAATCCATTGGACAATACAAAGATGCCGAAACATACTTTATTACAACAATTCAGAGATATGGAATGGATAATACTGTTTATGTTGAAGCCCGTTATGAACTTGGAAACTGTTACCTTAAAGAAAAGAAGTATGATCTGGCAAAAGGATGTTTTACAGAAATCCTCTCAATTTATGAAGATACCGCTGCAGGTGCACTTCCTGGAGCATTCTTAAAACTTGCTAAAATAGGATTAAGCAAAATTCCTGAATAATTAATCAAGTTGCAAGAACTATTTTTAGTCTAGTTATTCTTCGATTAACCTGTTCATCTACAATGAACAGGTTTTTTTTATGAATTAAAACTTGGCCGGAAGATGGTAACGAACCAAACTGTTCCAAAGCCCATCCTCCAAGTGTATTGTAAAAATCACTTTCCAAATCCAAGGACAAAAGATTATTTACATCTTCAATTTTCAAATCACCTGGCAAAAGAAATTCTTTTGCCGATAAAACTTTTATACGATTCTCTGGAGGTATTTCTTCATGAGTTGAATCGTCGCTCATTCGTCCAAAAACAACTCTCATTATATCTGTCATGGTGACAACACCTTGTGTGCCACCTGCTTCATCCAGGACTACTGCAAAACTTTTATTCTCTTTATAAAAAACATCAAGAAGAGTAAACAAACTTATTGTACCAGGCACAAAAAGAACTGATTTCATCATACGCTTTGCAAAAAATTCTTTTTCATTCTCTTCATCGCGTACAGAAAAAAGAATATCTTGATAATTCAAAACGCCTGTAACATCTTCCATTGTTTCATGATATACCGCAATATTTGAGTAGCCACTAGAAAGAAACTCTTCCATCACTTCTTCAGCTGTTGCAGATTCTTCAACCATTGCCACAAGAGAACGATGGTGTGTAATATCATTTACCGTAACATCACTAAAGCTGAAGATTTTTTTCAACATCAAACTTTCTTCAGTTTCTAGAGTTCCTTCTTTTTCACCCATCTGAATAAGAGTTTGAATCTCTTCAGGTGTGATTTCTTGTGAAGATGGCTTCATTAATTTTTCAGCCAGAAAAACTGCAAAATGAGAAATTTGTGTAAAAAGCCAGACAATCGGAAAAAGAATTTGTTTTATTGTATTTATGACAACAGAAGCTCTGGATGCTATTTTTTCAGGATTTCTACCTGCCAATGTTTTAGGGACAATCTGGCCAAAAACTGTAATGAAAAATGAAATAATAAGTGTTGATACTCCAAGTGCTTTTTCGCCTGCAATTTCCATAGCAAGAACAGTAGCCAAAGCAGAAGCAAAAGAATTAACAAAGTTCGTTCCAATCAAAACTGTGGTCAGAACATTGTCCATATCACTTTTCAACTTTGCAACAAGACGGGCATGAGGTTTCTTTTCCTGAATCATTCTACGGATTTTTAACTTTTGTAATGAAAGAAATGCAGTTTCACTTGAAGAAAAAAAAGCTACAAATGAAATGAGAATACATAATGAAAAAAGAATAATTATTACTTTCACAGAATTCATTTTTCTTCCTCCTCTTCCAGAGGATTTTGTATCTTCATAATTTGCATCCGTTCAATTCTATGTGCCTGAACTTTTTTTACCACAAAACGATATCCACGGTAATCAACACAATCACCTGGTTCTGGCATAGTACCAGTTTGCTCAATAAACCATCCTGCAATAGTTTCATTCATTTTTGATTCCAGACTGATATTCAAAGCAGTATGTAAATCGAGAATCAAAACAGAACCATTTATTTCAAAATCATCCTGATTTTCAATTTCATTAAAATGAAATACTTTTCCACGTAAAGTCTTTTCTTCTGGTCGCGAGAAAATTTCACGAGATATATCTTCCACTGCAACAAGTCCGTCTGTTCCAGAATATTCATCAACTACAATTGCCATAGTTTGCCGATTTTCAAATAAAAGACTTTGAACACTGGACATATTTTTTGTTCCAGGAATGAAAATTGGCTGTCGCATAACACTGGCAACAGAAAAATCCTGGGGGTTATTTTTATACTTTAAAAGATCTTTTAAGTATAAAACTCCGACAATATCATCTATTGATTTTCGTACAACAGGAAATCGGGAAAAACCACTTCGGCCGGATATTTCCATAACATCCCGGTAAGTTGCATTTATTGAAACATACGTTATTTTTGTTCGGGGAATCATAATATCCTGGGCTTCCAAGTCTGTAAATTTTAAAACCCGGTTCATCATAGAACCTTCATTTTTCTCAAGAGCCCCACTTTCGGTACCCATATCAAAAATTGTTTTTATTTCTTCTTCTGTGTATGTTTGTTTTTTCTTTTCACTTTTAATTCCAAAGACCCTTAGAATACAACGAGCAAAAAAAGTAACAAGAATTATTACCGGTCTCATTATGTAAAACAAAACAGTAAGAAATCCGGATAATGCATAAGCAATTTTATCAGGACATCTAGTGGAAATAGTTTTTGGAGTAATTTCGCCGAATACTAAAAGTAAAATTGTTGCGATTATTGTAGCTAATCCTACGCCCTTCTCTCCAAACAATTTAAGAGACACCGCTGTAATCAAAGAGGAAATTAAAATATTTACCAAATCATTGGAAACAAGAAGTGTGTTAATTAGCTGTTCTTTTTGATCAAGCAGCTTACCAACTCGAAGTGCTTTTTTATCTTTCTGATTTCTTCTAAAACGAAGCTTTAATCGATTCAATCCCAAAAGAGAACTTTCCGAAATTGAAAAAAGACATGAAAGAAGAATTAAAACTACAAGAAGAATTACCAGTTTTAAGGAAGAGTCGGGAGACGCGGAAGAACCGTCCACTATTTATCCTCCGAAGCGGAAAGAAGATTTGTTATCTGTGTCACAACCTGTCGTGTAGTTTCTGCCAATTCTGTTTCAGGAGCCGCTTGAATTGCAGCATTAAAGAAATTCAAAACACCGGCATAGTCATTTGATCCAGCCATAATCATCATCTGACCAGCCATGTAGAAAGCCTGTTGCTTTTCTTCGCCTTCAAGAACATTTCCCTGGGCAGCTTCACGAAAAACATTTATAGCGGAAGCATAATCTCCTGCCATAGAGTATTTTTTACTTTCTTCCATTACATAAACAAAATATAAATAACTTGTAAGCCCAGACTCATTCTTTTTATCTATTTGAACAACAGATTTAAAAAGACTTGTATAAGTTGGGACATATTTATCTTCTACAAGCTGGTATATCTTGTTAATTTTTTCCATTTTTTCAGAAGGTGTTCCCTTCTTTGTATCATCTACCATTTCTTGAAGAATATCAAAATCGGCTTCGTATTCTGAAATAAGTGCTGAAAGAGTTTCTACACTAACAAAAGCTTCACTATATTCTTCATCGGCAAATGCATAACCATCTCTATTCATCAAAAAGACAACAGGTGTGTATTGCAAATCCAAAACCCTTGCAAGGGAAATATTTTTTGTAATCTGTCTGTTATATTCAGAAGCTGCCTTTTTTTCTTCTTCAGTATTAAAATGAGATGGTTCAGATTTTGTATAAGCTTCTGCACCAAAATCAAAATGAACGCTCACGTATTTTTCAGAAAAAGCAGTTTTATACTCATCACTATGAAGAACTTCTGTTGTGAACATTTCGCTTTCGTCATCAAAACCGCCCATTGTAATATAGAGGAGTATATTCTTTCCAGTTTTCTTTGCGGCTGCTTTTGCGCTGTCCATATCATTATAAAAACCAAATTCATCGGGACCTGGCAATTTGTTTCCACAAGAAACAAATCCTAATAAACAGAAAAGCGAAATCAACACAACTAAAAGATTTTTTTTCATTTTGATTTTCCTATGTAAAGAAACAAACTAAAGCACTGACTTCAAAAACTGCTGAAGTCTTTCACTTTTCGGATGATTAAAAATTTCATCAGGAGTTCCCTGTTCTGCGATTTTTCCACCATCCATAAACCAAATACGATCTGCAACTTCACGAGCGAATCCCATTTCGTGTGTAACAACAGCCATTGTCATTCCGTCAGCAGCAAGATCCTTCATAAGCGAAAGAACTTCACCAACCATTTCCGGATCCAGTGCCGAAGTAGGTTCATCGAACAACAACATTTCTGGATTCATTGCAAGAGCACGCACAATTGCAATACGCTGTTTCTGTCCACCAGAAATCATAGAAGGATAAGACTCTGCTTTATCTAAAAGCCCAATTCTTTCCAAAAGGCGTTTAGCATTTGCTTCGGCTTCTTCTTTGGTCTGAAGCTTTAAGGTAACTGGTGCAAGTATAATATTCTGTAAAACTGTGAGATGTGGAAACAAGTTAAAATGCTGAAAAACCATACACATCTGACGGCGAACAGCATCAATATCAGTTTTCTTGTCAGTTACATCAATTCCTTTAAAAAATATATGACCCGATGTTGGAGTTTCCAGCATGTTCAGACAACGAAGAAAAGTGGATTTTCCGGCACCAGAAGGTCCAATAATAACGATTTTTTCACCTTTAGAAATATGTTCCGAAATATCATCCAGAACCAGGCTATATTTTCCACCAAAGCCGATGGAAAGATTTTTAACGTCTATCACTTTTAGCCATCCTTTTTTCTAATGCTGAGAATAATTTTGTAAGTCCCAAAGTGAGACAAAGATATATTGCTGCGCAGGAAAGAAGAGGAATCCATGCGTTATAAGTCTGATTTCGAATATTGTCACAAGCCTTCTGTAAATCAACAACCGCAATAAATGATGCAACAGAAGTTTCCTTAATCATTGTAATAAATTCACTTGTGAATGTTGGAAGAATTGTGCGAATAGCCTGAGGCAGAATAATTTTCGAAAGTGTCTGCCACCATGAAAGTCCAAGGGAACGTCCGGCTTCTTCCTGGCCCTTATCAATTCCCTGAATACCTGCACGGAAAATTTCTGTACAGTAAGCCCCGGAATTAATTCCAAAGGCAATAATTGCAACGATGATTGTATTCTGCAAGCCAATTGGTGCAAAAATAACAAAGTAAAAAATCATGAGCAGAGTTGCCATTGGAATACCACGAATCACTGTAGTATAAACATTGGCAATTCCGTTCAGAACTTTATTTTTAGAAATTTTACAAAGGGCAAATATACAGCCTAAAATTGATCCAATCAGAACTGCGCAAAATGCGATAAGCAACGTTGTACCAAGCCCCTGCAGAATCAGAAGCCAGCGCTGCTTTGCAAACATAATTCGGACAAAATTATCAAACATATTTACCCCTGTAATTATATAAGTTATTTTCTAACGATAATAACCTGTTTTGACTGATAGTATGGTTCAGAGAAGTCTACTTCCAGTTTACGTTCTTCTGTAACTGTCATTCCAGCGGCAATGAAGTCTACAGCACCTGACTGAAGAGCTGCGATAAGTGAATCAAAAGCCATAGCAACAACCTGGAGTTTCATTCCTGCATCATTTGCAAAAATCTGGCTCTGTGAAACATCAAACCCAACAACTTTTGTTCCTTCTGTATATTCGAATGGTGGGAACGAAGCTTCTGTACCAAGCTTAAGAACATCACCATTTGGAGCTGTTTCGTCAATTTTTGGAATAACGATTTCACCTTCTGTTGGCATAAATGCTTTCTGAAGCATATCGTATGTTCCGTCTTTTTTCATTCTTGCGATAGAAGCATTAATTGAGCTAAGAAGAGCTTCATCACCTTTACGAACAGCAATTGCATAATCTTCAAGAGAGAATTCCTGTTCAAGGATCTTAAGTTTTGGACTGCGTTTTACAATTTCTTTTGCAGGAAGTTCATCGAGAACGATTGCATCGATTGTTCCAGCTGAAAGAGCAAGACCTGCATCAATTGCCGATTTGAATGAGCTGATTTTTACATTTTCAATGTCGCTGGCATAAATTTCACCAGTTGTTCCGGCCTGAACACCAACCTTTTTTCCAACAAGGTCATCAGCATTGTTGATTACAACGGCATTCTTTTTTGAACATCCTGTTGCAAGAAGAACAGAAGCTGCCAATAAAGCTAAAGTAATTTTTTTCATGTTTTACCTCTAATATATAGAAAATAATGCATAACTATACCATAAATTGAATATTTATGCATTATTTCAGAGGCTTATCGGTTTCCTTTTTTATTTCTCAGGAACCAGGAATACTGACACATAATTGTCCGTATTCAGATATTTTACTGCTGTATCTCGGAGACTTTCAGGAGTAATCCATGATGTGAGTTTTTCTGTGTCAGAAATAATCCACAAAGGTTCATAGGTATAAACCTGACTCGAACTGATTTTTCCTATCCACCATGAATTATGTCTCAAGCTTGATTCATGATTGCGGCGATAAGTTTCCTGAAGTTTTCCGATGTAATCTGCAGAAACAAGTTCTTTCTTCAGACGATCAAATTCTTTCAGAACTTCATCTGTAAGTTCCTGACAGCGTCCCGGTTCACAGCCAAAACTGATTTCAACTCTGTAGTAGCGTTCAGGGTAACCGTCAACATAACCGCTGACATTTACACCATAAGCGCCGCCCTTATCTTCGCGTATAACTTCGCGGAGACGGATATCAAGAAGGCTTGAAAGCTGGCTCATCATTGTGCTTTCATAAAAACCTTCTTCAAGTCCTGCAGAAACAGGAAGATTTCCTCCAACAGTAAGGAACACATATCCCTGATTATCCAGTCCTTTCTTTACAGTTTCAGAAACTTTTCCTTTAGGGAAATCATAATAAAGATATTTTGTTTCTTCTCTGTCTGATGTTGTTTTCAAAGTACCAAGATAAACTGCACATTCATCAATCAATTTCTTTTCATCAAAATCGCCGACAAAAATATATGTAAAATCAGCAGAGTTGGTGAATCTTTCACGATAAACTTTTTCCGCCTGTTCAGGAGTCATTTTTGAAACAAAGTCCAAATCATAAGGAGCATGACGTTCATCATTAAAAAGCACTTCCCTAATTTTATCATTCAGAACTTCGAAAGGCTGGTTTCCATGATTCTTTGCAATTTCTTTTTCGCTCTGAATAAGGGTATTCCAGACATCTTTATCAAACTGAGGTTTTGTCATAAAAAGAGTGAGTAACTGAAGATATGTTTCAAAATCGGAAGTTTTGCATGAACCTTTAAATACTTCATTTACTCCGCCAATATTGATATCGAAATTAACCTGCTTTGATGTCAGTTTTTTTACAAGCTGACTGTAAGACATTCCGTTAACACCGGAATGGATTGCATAATTGATTGCCATGCGGGAAGACGGATAATCTTCATCGCTGACGTATGCGTTTCCGCCCTTACCTGTTACCTGAACGTTAATCATCTGATTTTCAAAATCAGTTTTCTTTGCAATTACTTTAATGCCGTTTTCAAAAACATATTCTGTTGCACCAAGCTCAGGTAATTTTTTCTGACTTGCAATTTTTCCTTTTCCTTTTGGACGGTCCATAAGGGAATCATCACCTGTATCATCTTCGTAGGCAGAAACATCAGCGTTTGTATAATTTTCCCAAAGATCCATAATTTCAGCTTCAGAAGGAATATCTGTTACAGAATCCGGTGCCACTACTAAAAATTTACTTCCTCTTTCAGGGAAAAGATTTCTGATGACATCATTTACTTCATCCACTGTGATTTCAGGAAGGAAGCCAACAACCATATCATGATATTCATCATCGCCTACAGGAATTTTTCCATAAGAGTTTACGTAATTGATAATAAGTGAAGCGCGGTAATCTGAAGTACTTTTGTCTTTATTTGCATAAGCGGTTTCTGCACTATTAATAAAGCTTTCCTTCATGCGTTTCAATTCTGGTTCTGTAACACCAAAAGTTTTAAGACGGTCATATTCATCAAAGAATTTTTTCAAAGCTTCAGTGAACATTCCTTCTTTCGGAACAACACCAAGATAATAATGCTGAGTCAGGTTCGTATAGGAAAGTTCACCAACTCCGGCTGCAAGCCATGCGGCGTCAGGAGTATTAGTAATTTCATTAAGGCGCTGATTTATAATTTCTGCTGCAATATCGATGGCAAAAAGTCTTCTCATTTCGCCAACAGTTTCTCTTGCATGGAAATCAGGAGTCTGAGCCATAATATTTATAACTGAATATTTCTGCTCAGGATCTTTATAAATGAGAATATCTTTTTTTGGATTATATGGAACTGTAAATGGTGAAACAGAAATCTTTTCTTCTGAAGCAGGAATGGAAGCAAATGTATTTCTTACTGCTGTTTCAAGAACATCTTCTTCTGCATCTCCAACTACGATTACCGACATGATTTCAGGTCTGTACCATTTTTTATAGAAATCAAGAATGCGTTCACGGGAAATATTTGCGATAACATCCATACTTCCGATTGGAAGACGTTCTTCGAAACGGGAATCTGCAAGCAGGAACGGAATTTCCTTGTCGCTGATTCGTCCCTGAAGTCCCTGACGGAGGCGCCATTCTTCTGTAACAACACCACGTTCTTTTTCAATTTCTTCTGCTGGGAAAGTAATACCGCATGCCCAGTCTTTCAAAATAAGAAGTGCTGTTTCCAGCATTTTAGGATCATCAGCCGGGATTTCCAGTTTATAAACTGTTTCTTCAAAAGAAGTATAAGCATTCAGGTCTGCCCCGAAGTTCATACCGATTTTTTCAAAATAATCTACGATTGCTGATTTTTCGAAATGTTCTGTTCCGTTGAAAGCAAGGTGTTCAACAAAATGGGCAACACCACGCTGATCCTCTTCTTCCATACAGGATCCGGCATTTACCACCAGACGAAGAACAATGCGGTTTTTAGGCTCGCTATTTTTCTGAACAAAGAAAGACATTCCATTTTCAAGTTTTCCCTGTTTAATAGAAGAATCCATCGAAAGAGGAATATCATTTTTTACTGATTCTTTTTTTGTAGATGCACAGGAAATTATGCACCCAAGTACCAGAACTATGGTAAAGACAAAAATTGACTTTAAGACATGATTTTTTTTCATTCTAATTCTCCATAACTTTTAATATATAAAAATTATGGAGAAAAGAATTATTTAATACAATACTATTTTAGTACTAGTTTTATACTAGATTTCTATCAGCTCGTATTCGCGGCTTCCTACCCCGATTTTTTCACTGTGAACAAGAACCATTTCCCATTCAACATTAGGATGATTGTTCTTCCAGTGGTCCCCAAGATCTTTGAATCCCGGTTTGTGGATATTTTTTGCAAGGTCTCCGTTTGGAGTTGGAGTTGCCTTGCGGCAAAGATCTACACAAGCCTGATCAATGGCAACAGGATCAAATGATGCCAGCATACCGATATCCGGAAGAATTGGTGCACCGTTTTCCTGATGACAGTCACAGTTTGGAGAAACATCACAAATCAGGTTGATGTGGAAGTTCGGACGACCGTCTACAACAGCCTGTGAATATTCTGCAACGCGGATATTCAGATCTTTTACTGAATTGTTTTCTTTGAAAGAGATGGCGTCAAAGTTACAGGCACCAATACAGCGTCCGCATCCCAGACAGTTATTTGCATTGATGCTCATCTTCTTTCTTGTTTCGTCAAAAATGAAGCCGTCATTTGCACACTGCTTTGCACAAAGCTTACAGCCACGGCACATTAATGGATCAATTGTTGGTTTTCCTGTAGCGTGCATGTCTTTTTTACCGGCGCGGGAACCACAGCCCATACCAAGATTCTTAAGAGCACCACCGAACCCCATTTCTTCATGACCTTTGAAATGGTTCAGGGAAATAACGATATCAGCATCCATAATTGCACGGCCGATTTTTGCTGTTTTACACTGTTCCCCGTTTCTTACAGGAACTTCAACATCATCTGTACCTTTAAGACCGTCTCCAATCAGAATAGGACAGCCGACAGTTAATGGAGTAAAACCGTTCTGCCAGGCACATTCAAGGTGTTCCAGAGCATTTTTGCGGTATCCAGGGTAAAGAGTGTTACAGTCTGTAAGGAAAGGTTTTCCTCCAAGACTTTTTACAATATCTACTACGACACGGGCATAATTTGGACGAAGGAAACTTAAATTTCCAAGTTCACCGAAGTGAATCTTAATTGCAACAAATTTTCCGTTCATATCGATTTTGTCGATTCCGGCCTTACGGATAAGGTTTTCAAACTTCTTTGGAATTGGTGCTCCATACATTGGAGTAGTGAAATCTGTAAAATATACCTCTGGTTTAGACATTTCTAACCCCTTAACTGAAAATAATACTTTTTCAGTATATACCATATCATCTAGTTCCATAAAATATAAAAAAACGTTATTTCTTCGCTCTAATTTTCCTAGACATTTTGGAGATTTGGGAGTATCATACTTATTGATAAATTTTTTGGAGGATTTACACATATGGCAAAATTCAGATTTAACTTGGGCGTAAAAATTGTCCTTTTAGTTACAATTCTTCTGGTTTTATCAAATCTCTTTATTGGTACAGATGCAGTTAAGCTCTCTATAAAGAACTTCAGCACACTTACAGAAAAAACATTGATGCAATCCGCTGATATTGTTAGCTATCAAATCCAAGACTTCACAGATACACAATTTACACTTCTTGATGCTCTTGCAAATGTTGATATGATTAAACGTACTGACATCGATTTAAAAGATAAATGTGATCAGCTTCGTACCATCATCAACATTGATACTGCAAAATACGAAAATATTGCGTTCTATGATGCAACCGGAAGTACATATAAAGCAGATGGTTCTACTATGAGCCTGGCTACAAGCCCTTATTTCAAAGCAGCAATGCAGGGCCAGCGCTATATTTCAGCACCTGCTTTAAATCCACATACAGGAACAGTACTCATGTTCTTTGCAGTACCGGTTCGAAGCAACTCAGGAGAAGTAATCGGGGCTATGGTTTCCGTACTTAAGGGAAATCCTATTTCCGACATCATCGCTCGTATTGATATTGGTGGTGGCCTTCACCCTGTTGTAATTGACCTTATTTCCAGCAATTACGTTGCCTTTGCAAACGAAGTTGCTGAAGGACAGGAAGACAGCCAAGACTCTCTGGACCCTAACAGTGACATTATGAAGGTTTTCAACAACCTCTTCTCTGGAAAATCAGGTGTTGCAAGTTTCTATAACCCAATGATGGGAATGAAAGTTTATGCAAGTTACCGTCCTATCGACATAGACAATCCATTTGGTTGTACAACTCCATGGACTGTATTCTGTCCTGCCCCTTACGATGTTTACTTCGGTGGGCTGAAAGCTCTCCGAACAAGTGTATTCGGAACATTGGTCGTATTCCTTATTCTTGGTTTAGTTATTGGAATTGTTTTAGTACGCTTCATGATTAAGCCAGTTCGTACTGTAAAGGAAACAATTAGCGGCATCGCTTCAGGAAATGCAGACCTTACAAAACGTATCGCTATTTCTACAAATGACGAAGTTGGCGACGTTGTAAAAAGCTTCAACCAGTTCACAGAAAAACTTCAGTCTATTATCGCCCAGGTCAAGATTTCAAAAGATTCCCTTGTTTTGGCCGGTTCTGATCTGGAATCCAGCTCACAAGATACAGTTTCTTCAATAGAACAGATTATTTCAGGACTTGAAGGCATGTTGTCTCAGATCCAGAATCAGAACAACTCTGTTACAGAAACTGCAGGTGCCGTAAACCAGATTGCATCCAACATTGAATCTCTGGACCGCATGATTGAAACTCAGGGACGTGGTATTTTGGAAGCTTCTTCTGCCGTAGAAGAAATGGTTGGAAACATCAATTCTGTAACAAACTCTATGGACAAAATGGCCAACTCATTCAATGAACTTTCTGTTCAGGCTACTCAAGGAGAACGAATCCAGAAAAACGCAAGCGATAAAATCGAACTTATCAAAAAACAGAGTAACTCTTTGCAGGAAGCAAACGTTGCCATTACATCTATTGCAAGCCAGACAAATCTCCTTGCTATGAACGCTGCAATCGAAGCTGCACACGCAGGTGAAGCCGGAAAAGGATTTGCCGTTGTTGCTGACGAAATCCGTAAACTTTCTGAAACTTCTGCAATTCAGTCAAAGAAGATTGGGGAAGAATTAAAAGCAATCGTAACTTCTATCGAAGCTATGGTTCAGGCTTCTATAGAATCAAGCAATGCATTCAATGCTGTAAACGGAAAAATCAGTGAAACAGATGAACTGGTTCGTCAGATAAAAGGTGCAATGGAAGAACAAACTCAGGGATCAATCCAGATTTCTCAGGTTCTCCGCACAATGAATGACAGCTCTCTTGAAGTACGTACAGCAAGTCAGGAAATGGCAATCGGAAACAAAACTGTTCTTGAAGAAATCCAGCGCCTGCAGGGAACAACAACTGGTATCAAAGACAGCGTTGACGAAATGTCTCTTGGTGCTCGTAAAATCGCAGAAACAAGTGAAGCTCTGAATCTGATTGTTGAAAAAATCAATGGATCAATTTCAGACATCGGTGAACAGGTAGACCAGTTCACTGTATAAAAACAGATTGAACTAAAATGGTCCCTGAGCTTGTCGAAGGGACCATTTGATTAAATCAGATAAAAAAAACGGGGTAACAAACATTTGTTACCCCGTTTTTTTTTTAATCAAACTGTATCAACAAAAATTAACACAGAACAATCACACTGAATGAATTCTTTTTCAGTGCCACTTTACCGCAGAAAGCTTTTTCTTCACCTTCAACAATTGTCACATTTTCAGGCTTTTCAAAAGAGTTCACATCACCCTTTTCTCCGCCGCCAACGAAAATCACCTTCTGTGTTTTAAAATCAAAACCTGCGCTTCCAAGTTCAATTTCAACATCACTATCATTTACGTTTGCAACTTTCAGAAATACAGTGCCGTCATCCTTAATACTTGGATTATAGTAGATGCCCTTTTCATAAAGAGCCTTCTGTTCATTCTTTGTATCCAAAGTCCAGTTTCCTGTATAATTTCCATACATTCTCTGAATCAAATAACTCGGTGTACCATAGGCCATTTCATCGTTGAACCAGATCATATCCGGTGACCACTGAGTATAACCCATGCGTGCAAAAAGTGGCGCATAACTTGCAAGAACAACAACATCAGCGTTACGTTCGACACCTGTCATAAATGCAGCTTCGCAAACAGCGCCTTCCAGTGTATTCAGGTTCGGATTATTAAAACTTCCGCTTCCTTCAGGATGAGCTGCATATTCACCGGCAAAAACTTTTACGTTCCTATCATAGTTATCGTAGAAATCCAGATGTTCAAGGAACCACTTTGGAGGCATATAGTAATGTTCATCAACAGCATATGCAAAGTTTGAATTTGTTTTTGCCTGCTTACGAATAAAATCCCACTGCAGATTGAACTGAGGCCACTGTACACTGTCTACGCTAGGACCTGCAGAACCAATCAGTTTAATTTCAGGATACTTTGCATGAATTGCTTTTTCAAATGCACTGTAACGGTCCAGGAAACGGTTATCCTTTGTTTCCCACTGTTCGTTACCGATTCCCATAAGTTCAAGATTAAATGGTTCCGGGTGTCCAAGTTCTGCACGAACCTTCCCCCATTCAGAATCTACAGGCCCGTTTGCAAATTCAACAAGGTCAACGGCATCCTGAACATACTGTTCAAATTCTTCAGAATCAACATCAACCATTTCAAAACTCTGAAACTGACAGGCAAGCCCCACATTCATAACAGGAAGAGCCTTACAGCCAAGCTTTTCACAAAGAAGAAAGTATTCGTAATATCCCATTCCAAGTGTCTGATTGTAATTCGGATAACATTCAGGGCCAGTATACCCTTCAACCTTTTGCCATGAATGATGGACAGCCCAACGGCTCCAGTTATGATTTCTATGAACCAAAGGTTTTAGTGTGTTTTTAAAGTTATAGCGTGCATCCAGTGTTGCCCCTTCAATTACACAACCGCCTGGAAAGCGGATAAAGCCCGGATGGATTTTATCAAGAAGATCAAACAAATCTTTTCTGAAAAGTCCACAAACTGCATCGCCTGGAATCATGGAAATAAAATCAAATTCCACAACGCCCGCTCCGCTTAAAGAAATTGTAAACTGACCAAAGCGAAGGTCTCTTTCTGCAGTCAGAACAGTTTCATACTTTTTCCAGAAACAGCGTGCTTCCTTATGATTTTTCTCAAGACTGATTTCAGCCTTTGCCGCAGCGTTTCCCTCTTTATCAAGAACAGAAACAATTACGCTTTCTACCTGTTCAGGATTAAAAAGATTTCGTGCATAAAAAGAAACATTGTAAGTCATACCTTTTTTAAGGCAGATTCCGTCATAAGCTTTATTTGAGAAACCGTCTCCAGCCCCGCTTGATGTAAAACGAAGATAGTGCGGATTTTCCTGTGCCAGAGGACTTCCGCTCACCACTTTCATCTGACCGTTTCCTACAGGACTCCAGCCATAAAGGTAATCAGGTTCTGTAAACCAGTCCCCTTTATTCATACCCCCAAAACACTTCAGGTTTTCAAAATTACGGTTTTCAATAAGTTCGGCATAAAGTCCGCCATCAGCGCCATAGTTTATGTCTTCAAAAAACAGGCCTGTCATATCCGGCTGGATAGCGGCTTTTTTAGAATTATAAAGATTAATTGTCATAATGATTTTATTATATTGCGGTTTTTGTATTTTATCTTTAACAAATTTACTGAAAGGTGTGTAAGGTCGCTTGCGACCGGTGTCCTATAGCAAAGCGTAAAAAAAAACTGTCGTCTAAGACAAGCTTCGTGAGACTGACACGATTCGCCGCTACGGTCGTAAACGTCCTGTTTACTCCCTCTGCGGCGCCTGCGTTCACTAAGTTTGCCGTCCATGGCAAACTTCCGGAAAAACGCTCCGCACTGCTCGCCTTTTTCCCGTCGCTCACTGCGGTTCGAATCGTGATTTATTTATTTCTTTATAATCTGTTTAAAATCAAATGGGCCCTTCGACCCTTCGACAAGCTCAGGGACCATTTGTTTAAAATAAAAAAGCCTGTCATCTTAGACAGGCTTCGTGAGACTGACACGATTCGAACGTGCGACCCCCACCTCCGCAGGGTGGTGCTCTAATCCAGCTGAGCTACAATCTCATACTCGCTTTTGGAAAAGCGAAAGCGGAGAAGACAAGAGTTGAACTTGCTAGGCGCTTGCGCAACCGACAGATTAGCAATCTGTTGCCTTACCGTTCGGCCACTTCTCCAAAAAACAAAAAAAAAGCGGAGCGAGAGGGATTCGAACCCCCGTACTCTTGCGAGTAAACGGTTTTCAAGACCGCCCCAGTACGACCGCTTTGGTATCGCTCCAATTGAAAATATATTATTCCTTTTATAAAAAAGTGTCAATAGCAGAAAATCTTTTTTTTTAATAATTTTTGCGGGATTTCTTTCAATCGGAGTGGATTTTCTTTCCTTGAATTAAGTCCCAGAATTTGATAATATTATTTCATTGGTCAGGTGCTTTGCAAAGCGTCTCTTCAAAACCCCGCCAGAGGAGGAATCCAGCAACGGTATGATGAGATTCTTGTGCAGAGATTACCTGGCCTTTTTTATTGCCTGCGGTTATCCTTCAAACCAGTCTTCCATTCTTAAAAAACAGCGTTCAGCCAAAGGTTCAAAATCTGCAGTATTGTGAGTTACTAAAACCATTCCTTTAGAAATGGCAGTTGCGGCAATCTGAGTGTCGCACATTGGAAGAGGCTGCCCGGATTTTTCAAAAGTTCCTAAAGCTTTTCCACAAATATCCGCAGAAAAATCATCATAAGGAAGAATTTCAAAATCATTTTCTATTACATCAAGACATTCTTTAATATAATTCTTTCGTCTTCCTTCCGGCATTTTAGAATACCCATACATCATTTCCTGCCAGGTTATTGAACTAATGGCACATAGATTCCTCCTTGCTTTATAAAAAGCAAGCACATTCTGATTTGGTCTTTCTTTTGAAAATTCCGAAACAATATTTGTATCCAGTAAATACACTTTATTCATAACTCATCTCCTTTAATCTTCAAAAATCTTTCTGTTTGGATCCAGATATACTTTTGGGGGAAGCGGAATTCCTTCATCATCCAATACATCAGCATATTCTTCCTTTATTTTCTGAAGTGTTTCCAGAAGAGAAGATTTTTCAGGCTTTGTTTCCTCGTATTCCTCGTAGCTGATAATCACCGCAACAGGCTTATTGTAACGGGTCAATTCCACAGGCTCCCCTTTTTCCGCCATTTTCACATATTCAGATAAATTATTTCTTGCTTCAAAAATTGATGCTGTACACATATTCACCTCCTGAAAATTATTAATCTTGCACATATAAAATATAATCAGCTCAAATAATATAGTCAACTTTGTAAAAAGTTAGCCAACATTTAAACAGACAAATCAAACTTTTCCTTCGACCCTTCGACCCTTCGACAGGCTCAGGGACCGCAGGCTCAGGGACCGCAAGGCCAATACCGCCAATCAAAAAAAAGCCGGCACATACAGAAGACTTTCTTCCATACATACCGGCTTTCACTCACAAGCAATTATTTCTTATTACTTATTACCTATTATTTATTCCCTACTCTCCCAGGCTCATCATCATATTGCTGATTGGTTTTCCAGGTGGAATCATTGGGAATACCATTTCATCAATATAAATCTGTGCATCAATTACTGCAGGTTTTCCAGATTTGAAAGCTTCTTCAAATACTTTCTGGAATTCTGCTTCTGTTGTTGCACGGTAACCTGCAATGCCGTAAGCATCAGCAAGTTTTACAAAGTCTGGTCCAAAGTCCAGAGTTGTATTCGAGTAGCGTTTTCCATAAAACAGAGTCTGCCACATGCGAACGTTTCCAAGAGCACCGTTGTTTACTACAACAAATACGATTGGAAGCTGGTAATGCCCAACAGTTGCAAGTTCGTTACAGTTCATGCGGAACGAACCGTCACCTGCAAAGGCAACAACGCGTTTGTCTGGATTTCCGAACTGAGCACCCATTGCAGCACCTGTTCCGTAACCCATTGTTCCAAGACCACCTGATGAAAGGAATGTTCTTGGTTTTTCAAAGTTGTAGAACTGAGCGGTCCACATCTGGTGCTGTCCAACTTCTGTTGTACAGATTGTATCTTCACCGGCAACTTCACGAACAATTTCGTAAATGCGTTTTGGATTCAGATCTTCTTTTTTATTGTAGCATTCAGGAACTTCTGTTTTCCACTGAGCTACCTTTGCCTGCCAGTCGCCGTTCTGTTTTGCTTTTACAAGTGGAAGAACCCGTGCCAGAATTTCTTTTACGTTTCCAAGCATAGCTGAATCAACTTCAACCATTTTGTTTACTTCACAAGGGTCAATGTCGATCTGAACGATCTTTGAGCGCTTGCAGAATTCTTTTGCGTCGCCGATAACACGGTCAGAGAAACGTGTTCCGATACAGAGGAGAAGGTCAGATTCATCAGCTGCAACGTTTGAAGCTTTTGTTCCGTGCATACCGATCATACCTGTACAAAGTTCGTGACTGTTAGGGAAAGCAGCTTTACCCATAAGTGAAAGTGAAACAGGAATGCGTGCTTTTTCTGCAAGTTCTTTCAGTTCAGCACAGGCATCTGCGATTGTTACACCGCCACCTGCATAAATGAAAGGACGTTCAGAACTGTTTATCATGTCTGCAAGTTTCTGGATTTCTTCATCACTTGGTTTTGAAGTTTCAAGAAGTTTACTTGCCTGAGATTCAGTTCCCATTTTTGAAGGATCCAGTTTTCCGCCTTCAACGAATGTGTATTCTGTTACGGCTGCAGTAATATCTTTTGGAATATCAATAAGAACAGGACCCGGGCGACCGCTTTTTGCAATAAGGAAAGCTTCGCGGATTGTGTCAGCCAGTTTTGTTACATCACGAACCATGAAGTTGTGCTTTGTAATAGGCATTGTTACACCGCAGATATCGATTTCCTGAAATGAATCTTTTCCAAGCTGGTTCTGTGGAACGTTACATGTAATGGCAACTATTGGAATAGAATCCATGTAAGCTGTTGCAATACCTGTAACAAGGTTTGTTGCACCAGGACCTGAAGTTGCCATACAAACGCCAACTTTTCCTGTTGAGCGTGCATATCCGTCAGCAGCATGAGCAGCAGCCTGTTCATGTGCTGTAAGAATATGTTCAATTCTGTCCTGATTTTTATAAAGTTCGTCGTAGATATTCAGGATTGCTCCTCCCGGATATCCAAAAATTGTTTTTACGCCTTGTTCGATGAGACATTCAATAACAATCTGTGAACCGTTCATCTGTGCCATATATATATTACCCCTTAGAGTGATTTGTTTTCATTTTAATAGAGAAAAGAGTTTAAAACAACATAAAAAATTAAATATTATTAAAAAACTTTAGTATTTTTAAAGGGCGCTTCATCGCGCCCGGGCGCCTTTTATATTACAAACAATTAATGGTTTCGCTTCCACTTCCATGGTATACTGTATCTATTATGAAAACAGTAACCCTCGGTAGAACAAATATCACAACTCCGCAGAATGCTTTCGGCGCACTGCCCGTTCAACGTTGCGACATGGAAACATCAGTAAAGATTCTTCAGGCAGCTTACGAAGGCGGCATGACTTTTTTTGACACTGCCCGCGCCTACTCTGACTCGGAAGAAAAACTTGGAAACGCTCTTACAGGCGACCCTTCAATCCGCAAAAAGATTTTCATTGCTTCAAAAACAATGGCAAAGAACACTGAAGAAATGAAAGTTCAGATTGAAACTTCACTCAAAAATCTTAAAACTGATTATCTTGATATTTACCAGTTCCACTGTGCAGACCGTGTAATTGCACCTGGTGACGGAAGCGGCATGTACGAACTGATGGAAGATTTCAAACGCCAGGGCATGATCCGTCACATCAGTATTACGGCTCATAAAATCGGCGTTGCGGAAGAAGCTGTAAAATCAGGATTGTATGATACACTTCAGTTTCCTTTCAGCTATCTTTCAAGCCAGCGTGAAATTGATCTGGTAAATCTTTGCAAAGAAAAGAACGTAGGCTTTATTGCAATGAAAGGACTTGCCGGCGGGCTTATCAATAATTCCCGGGCAGCATTTGCTTTCATCAGTCAGTACGACAATGTTCTGCCAATCTGGGGAATTCAGAAAATGACCGAGCTTGATGAATGGCTCAGTTTCTTCAAAGATGAACCTGTCATGAATGATGAAATCAAAGCTTTCATCGAAAAAGAAAAAGCGGAACTCAACGGCGAATTCTGCCGCGGTTGCGGTTACTGTATGCCTTGTCCTCAGGGAATACAGATTAACAACTGTGCCCGCATGAGCCTTATGCTGCGGCGCGCTCCAAGCCAGAACTGGCTTAATGATTTCTGGCAGAAGGCTATGGCCGACATTGAAAAATGCACAAACTGCGGTGCCTGTAAAAAGAAGTGCCCATACGAACTGAACACACCTGAGCTTTTAAAGAAAAATTTGGAAGACTATAAGAATGTTCTTTCTGGGAAAGTAAATGTAAAATAAATCTGTCACAAAAAAAGAGGAAAATTTATGAACGCTATTGAAACAAGAAATGAAAAGCTTGCAGAAAAAGTAATCAAAAATCTGGAAGCACGTCACATGACAGCCTGCTATTGTAAAACTGCTGCCGAAGCAAAAGAAAAAATTCTTTCCATGATACCTGACACTGATGTGGTAAGCTATGGTGGATCTGAAACAATCGATAAACTTGGAATTAAAGAAGCCCTTCGTGAAAAAGGACAGAAAATGCTGGACCGTGACTTAGAAAGCGATCCTGCAAAACGTCAGGAAATAATGCGACAGGGACTTTTGTCTGACACTTTCCTTATGAGTACAAATGCCATGACTGAAGACGGCGAGCTTGTAAACATTGACGGAAACGGAAACCGTATTGCAGCCCTTATTTACGGACCAAAATCTGTAATTCTTGCAGTTTCAATGAACAAGATTACAAAAACTTTAGAAGATGCCTGGGCCCGTGCCAGAAACTTTGCTGCTCCTGTAAACTCACAGAGATTCGGACTCCCTACTCCATGCTGCACAACAGGTGCCTGCGGAAACTGCAAAAGCGATAAATCAATCTGCCGTCAGATTGTAGTTACACGCCTTTCTATTCCAGGCCGCATTAAAGTAGTCCTGATTGGCGAAGAACTGGGATTTTAATATAGATAATAATAGATAATAAATAATAGATAATAAATAATAGATAATAAATAATAGATAATAAATAAGAAAGCGTTCTGTCGCAGTGATTTCTCACTTCGGCAGAACGCTTTTTTTTCAGGTGATTTCGCCCCTTCGACATGTTCAAGGACCGCAGGCTCAACCAAATGGGCCCTTCGACAGGCTCAGGGACCATTTGATAACTCGTCGCAGGCTGGCGCCTGCTTACCGAGTTTTGTTTTGCTCGCAAAGGGCTCGCATTTTTACTTCGTAAAAAACAACAAAACTCGCCCTACACCTATTCTAAGATTGCTCCCTTATCTGCAGAACTTACTAATTTTGCGTATCTTGCAAGGTAACCAGTCTTTACTTTTGGTTCAGGGCATACCCATTTTGCTTTGCGTTCTGCAAGAACTTCATCGCTCACTTCAAGGTGGATCTTGTAGTTGTTGATGTCCAGAGTAATCATATCTCCTTCTTCAACCAGAGCGATTGGACCACCAACTGCAGCTTCAGGTGAACAGTGTCCAAGAGAAGCACCGCGAGTTGCACCAGAGAAACGTCCGTCTGTAATAAGGGCAACCTGTTTATCAAGTCCCTGTCCTGCAAGAGCTGCTGTAACTGCCAGCATTTCGCGCATACCAGGACCGCCCTTAGGACCTTCGTAACGGATAACAACAACATCACCAGCTTTGATCTGTGCTTTCTGAACAGCTTCCATAGCTTCAGATTCATCGTTGAATACGCGGGCTGGACCTGTGTGGAGCATAAGTTCTTTTGCACAAGCAGAGCGTTTTACAACAGTACCGTTTGGTGCCAGGTTTCCGAACAGGATTGCAATACCACCGTTATCGCTGAATGGATTTTCAATAGGACGGAGGATTTCTGGATTGCGGTTCTTAACACCTGCAATGTTTTCTGCAATTGTTTTTCCAGTTGCTGTAATAAGGCTTGTGTTGATAAGGTTCTTCTTTGCAAGTTCAGCAAGAACAGCCTGAACACCACCAGCATCATCAAGTTCGCACATGAATGTGTGACCTGCTGGAGCCAGATGACAGAGGTTTGGAGTTCTGTTTGAAATTTCGTTTACTTCGTGAAGGTCAATTTCAATTCCGGCTTCGTGAGCAATTGCCGGAAGGTGAAGCATTGTGTTTGAAGAACATCCAAGAGCCATATCAGCTGCAAGTCCGTTTCTGAAGTTTTCTGCTGTCATCATCTGGCGAGCTGTAATTCCCTTCTTGTAAAGGTTCATTACTGCCATACCTGCGTGTTTTGCAAGAGCAATGCGTTCACCTGTTACAGCTGGAATTGTTCCGTTTCCAGGAAGACCAAGACCAAGAACTTCTGTAAGACAGTTCATTGAGTTTGCTGTGAACATACCTGAACATGCACCACAACCTGGACATGCACGGTGTTCCATTTCTTTAAGCTGTGCTTCTGTTACTTTTCCAACAGCAAGTCCACCTACAGCTTCGAACATATCTGTAAGTGAAAGATTTTTTCCAGAGTAAGGATTTGTAGGATCGTTTCCTGCAAGGTGACCCGGCATCATTGGACCACCAGAAACGAATACTGTAGGCAGATCAAGGCGGGCTGCAGCCATAAGCATACCAGGAACGATTTTGTCACAGTTTGGAATCATAACCAGGGCGTCAAACTGATGAGCCTTTGCAACACATTCAACTGAGTCAGCAATAAGTTCACGTGTAACCAGGGAATATTTCATTCCTTCGTGACCCATAGCAATACCGTCACAAACACCGATTGCAGGGAATTCAATAGGTGTACCGCCAGCCATGCGAACACCGGCTTTTACGGCTTCTGCAATTCTGTCCAGTTCAATGTGACCTGGAATCAGTTCGTTTTTGGCACAGATAATACCAACCATTGGCTGTGCAAGTTCTTCATCAGTGTAACCTGATGCGTAATAAAGTGAACGGTGTGGAGCACGTGCTGTACCCATACATGCGTTGTCAGATTTTTTCATAGTAAACCTCATATATCTTGAAACTTAAATTATATTTAATATCTTAAGTATATATAAACAAAGTGGATTTTTCTACTTTAAAACGATATCTTCGACATAAAGTTTATATAACCCTTTTGTATCAAGTTTTCTAAATTTCTCTTCAATATCGTGTATTACATCATTGGCCTTTTCATGAGGCAGATTTATAAACAAAACCAGACGCTTTGTCATTGAATATGGAGTTGTAATATCCGAATTTCGAATACGTGAATTAATAGATGATCTTAAAATAGTATCTGCCTGAAAAAGATCTTCTCCCTGTAACCTGTCGCCATTTTGACTTTCTACTGAAAACAATTTTACGATTACAGACTGATCATTCCGTTCTGCCAGCTTCAAGACATAAACAATCATCCGCATAAATTCCGGATTAGTCATTTCGTAAGCCCCAGAATAAATATTCTGAGCATGGATTAATTTTTGAAGTGCTAACGAAAGTGAACTGTGTTCTCCATCAAAAGTTGCAAATCCATCAGCCGATACCGGCCTTATAGACTTTGAATCAAGAAGCTTAAGAAATACCTCTACCATGTGAGGATCAAATTGTTTTCCGGACCATTTTTCATATTCCTTCCTAACTTCTTCATCAGAAAGGCGACGACGGTAAACTCTATTACTCGTCATAGCATCATAGCTGTCTGCGATACATAGAATTCGTGCAACCTCTGGTATTTTTTCACCAACTAGTCCATCAGGATAACCGCTTCCATCATAACGTTCATGATGATATAGCACACCTTCTTTCAATCCCATAACAGATTCGATTCCGCCAATAATTTCACATCCAATTTTTGTGTGAAGCCGCATAAGGCTGAATTCATCCTGAACAAGACTTCCTTTCTTATTCAGAATTGAATCAGGAACACCGATTTTACCGATGTCATGCATCAATCCTATATAATGCAGGTTTTTACAAAATGCTTCGTCTTTTCCCAAAGCCCGTGCAAGTGCAACGGCATAATCTGCTACGCGGGCAGAATGGCCACCTGTATATTCATCTTTTGCATCAATTGTTCCGGCAACCGTTTTTATTATTTTTAGAGTTTGTTCCGCAGAATGTTTTTCACGACTCTGATATACAGCGATTATATCTCTGACTCCCTGAACCCCAGAGAAAACCAGCATAATAATCAATGATATACTCATCAAAAATCCTGCTGCATAAAAAGGCATTATTCTTGAAAGAACTAATTCCAAACAACCTGCAACAAGAACAACCATCATGCCCACAACTGAAAACATATATTCTCTGAGTAAGCCGTGTTTTAAATCGATGAAAGTTGTAATAAAAATCAGAAGAATTCCAATCGCAATAAAGGCGTAGTTTACCAAAATAAAATCGAAAAAATCATGTTTATGGAGTAAATATGAAACAGTTGTAAATAAAGTAAATATAAGTATTGTTCCATTCACACAGTTATACCAAATAGCATAACGTTGTTTCTGAATGTAATTCCAATAAGTGTATAACGGAATTACCATTAAAACCATAAATACAAAAACCACTATACCTGCAATTGAAGAATTTTTAAAAATTATCTGTCGGAGTCGGCTTTCACAAATCGCCCACAATGAAAATAAGATTAGTGAATAAGCCAGATAAATTATTTTTGGTCTGATTCTTGTAACCACCATTATTATCAAACTAATAATCAAAGCTACAATTCCACACAAAAGCAGAATTAAGTTTGAAATGACGATTACTCCGTAACGAGTCCACAAATGATTCCAGGCGCTGGAAGACTGCGCCACAATAACCTGCTGAATATTTCCACGAAAAGATGAACTGCCCCAGGATTCTATTCTGATTCTACGTCCCGCATCAGAACGAGATATCGGTACAAAAACATAAGCACTTGGTACATTACGAACCCAGAATTTTAAATTATCTGAAACATATTCAGATCGAAGATTTTCATCAATATAAATATGAATATTCTGTCTGGAACTTCGTGTTAGAAGAACCATATTATCCTGAACATAATCAGGCACTATATTCTCAATAACAAGGCGTTCACCAGAATCAGCGTCTTCAACTGCGGGTAAATCAATTTTATATCGCGTTCCATCTTCTTTAACAAAAGTCCAATTCGTATTTAAGACTTTATAAAATGGTTCACCTGTGTAAGCTTCCCCTTCAAACTTTGGAAACAACTGATTCGAAAAAAGGATTCCTATTGAAATAACAGAAGAAACAAAGAAAAAGAAAAAAATAACTTGTGATATAAAACTTGTATTAAAGTATTTCTTCATAAATCCCTTATATTTTACAGTATAATAGAAAAAACGCAAAAAATCTGATAAACTTATAGGACTATGAAAAAAACAGGTAGCGAAATTATTACAACTCTTTTAGAGATGCACGGTGTTACAACCGTAGCCGGAATTCCGGGTGGCTCAATTCTGCCACTTTACGATGAATTGAACAGAAGCAACATTAAGCATGTACTGGTCCGCCATGAACAGGCAGCTGGTTTCATTGCTCAGGGTATGGCTCGTTCAACCGGTTCCGTCGCTGTCTGTATGGCCACCAGCGGTCCTGGGGCTATGAACCTGCTTACAGCCATTGCAGACGCACGCTGTGACAGTGTTCCTATTATCGCAATCACAGGTCAGGTTAACACAACTCTCCTTGGTACAGATGCTTTCCAGGAAGCCGATACATTCGGACTTTCTTTCTCAATTACAAAACATTCCGTAATGGTAAAAGATGCAAAGGATCTTCTTACTGTAATTCCTGAAGCATTCAAAATTGCAAAAAACGGAAGACCAGGACCTGTACTTATCGACGTTCCACGCAACGTTCAGATGCAGGAAGTGGAATTCGACGCATGGCCGGAAATTGAAGATGTAAAAGTTAAGGACAATGCAAACGTTCGTTTCCATACACCAGCTTCGGAATATGCTTCAAAAATGGAAGCTATTTCAAATCTTATGAAAGATTCAAAAAAGCCGGTTCTTTTCCTTGGCGGCGGATGTAACAGTGTTGAAGCTGCAAAAGAACTGGATAAATTCCTGAAGCTTTACAAAGTTCCTGTAACAGTAAGCCTTATGGGCATTGGTTCTGTTCCTGAATCTTCTGATGTATGGACAGGTATGGTTGGTATGCACGGATCTTATGCTGCAAACTACGCCATGTACAACTCGGATCTGGTAATTGCAGCCGGCGTTCGCTTTGATGACCGTGCTACTGGCGTTGTTGCAAAATTCTGTCCAAACGCAAAACTTGTTCACATTGATATTGATGCTGCAGAAGTTGATAAAATCATCGATTCAGATGTTTCAGTTGTAGCAGACGTTGAATCTGTATTCCCTATCCTTACAACTCTGGTTTCAGAAAAAAAAGCAGAATTCGAAGCCGGAAATACTGACCGCAACAACTGGCTTTCTGAAGTTTCAAAAGTTAAGGCTGACACAGATTCCATTACACAGGGACGCCCTGCAGGCGAAAACAAAGCAAACCCACGTGAGTTCATTTCAACAATTCCTGAAGTGGCAGAAAAAGCCGGAATCAGAGCTGATGACCTTATCGTTACAACAGACGTTGGACAGCACCAGATGTTTGCAGCCCAGTACTACCCTGTAGAAAAGGCAAGAACCTTCCTGACTTCAGGAAGCCTTGGAACTATGGGATTCGGTCTTCCTGCCGCTCTTGGAGCTGCACTTGCAAACCCTGATAAACGCATCGTATGTTTCAGTGGCGACGGCTCAATCATGATGAACATTCAGGAAATGGCAACTCTTGCCGAACAGAATCTTGCCGTAACAGTAATCATTTTTGTAAATGGTACACTTGGTATGGTTTACCAGCAGCAGAAGTATCTCTTCGACAAGAACTACAGTGCTTCAGTATTCCATAAAAATCCTGACATCTTAAAAATTGCAGAAGGATTCGGAATTGAAGCTGTAAATGCTGACACAGACAAAGAATGGTACATGAAGGCCTTTGACGCAAACCGTGCAAACAAACCTTGCGTTGTAACTGTAACAGTCGGCTGCGAAGAAGACGTTCTTCCATTCGTTCCTGGCGGAAAAGCAAACATCGATGCAATCCGCAACTAAGGGCTATATGAAAGAAACGGGCAAGCTGTATTTATTCCCAGTTACTTTAGGTGACACTTCTTCGACCGATCCGGAAGATGTAAAAAAAGTTCTTCCAGATTACAACCGTGAAATCCTCATTACAGTAAAACACTTTATTGTAGAAAATATTCGCTCTGCCCGCCGATTCCTTAAGGCCTGTGATAAATCTATAGACATCGACACCCTCACCTTTTACGAACTGAATCGTCATACAGATTTGAAAATCGTAGGTGATTATTTAAAGCCTCTGGAAAAAGGTGAAAGCGTTGGAATCATTTCAGAAGCGGGATGTCCTGCTATTGCCGACCCTGGAGCCGATGTTGTAGCCATTGCACAGAAACGCGGATTCGATGTTGTGCCTCTCGTTGGTCCTTCATCAATCATCATGAGTTTAATGGCTTCGGGCTTTAACGGCCAGAGTTTTGCCTTCAACGGATACCTTCCGGTGGAAGGACCTGAACGCACAAAAAAAATCCGCCAGCTGGAAAACAAAGTTTACAATGAAGACCAGACACAAATCTTCATCGAAACTCCATACCGTAACGGAAAACTCATTGAAGCAATAATAAACACCTGCCGTCCACAGACAAAATTCTGCATTGCCTGCGACATTACAGGAAAAACTGAATACATCAAAACAAAAACCTGCGAACAGTGGAAAAAACAGGGAACACCAGACCTTGGAAAAACTCCGGCCATTTTCCTTATCTATAAATAAAAACAAAAACAAAGCCCCGAAACCAAAACTGATTCCGGGGCTTGAAAAGCCTGAATAATTCAAGCTTTCTCTATTTCAATCATTTCATTACTTGAAGTAGCATACACCTGCACGGAACAGGTTCATATTGCTGTTATCACAAGTATTTATCATTGGATCGTATGCAACGTTCTTGAACAGAGCATCTGAACATCCGTTCATGCCAGTTCCTACAGAACGTTCGTTGTGTCCCATCTTACCAAGTACACGTCCGTCAGGGCTGATAAGACCTTCGATAGCGTAAGCTGATCCGTTAGGGTTATCAGGTTCTGTCATTACAGGAACACCATTTTCGTTTACGTACTGTGTAAATACCTGACCGTTTGCAAAGAGCTGTTTTGCCATGTCTTCGCTTACAACGATGCGTCCTTCACCGTGAGAAATAGCAACAAGTGTATTTCTTTCATCGATTACAGAAGGGTTCATTGCCCAAGGAGTTGCGGCCGAAACGATTCTTGTACGTGCGATACGTGAAATATGACGACCGATGTGGTTGTATGTAAGGGTTGGACAAGAATCATCCATTTCGCGGATTTCACCGTAAGGAACAAGACCTGTTTTGATAAGAGCCTGGAATCCGTTACAGATACCAAGGATAAGACCGTCACGGTTCTTAATCAGGTTCATTACTTCGTTAGAAATGCGTCCTTCTTTCAGGATGTTTGCAATGAATTTTGCAGATCCGTCTGGTTCATCACCGGCAGAGAATCCACCAGAAAGTGCAAGGATATTTGCCTTTTTAAGTTCAGCTTCAAAGTCTTTGAGAGATTCTTCAAGCATATCAGCTGTCTTGTTTCTGATAACCAGAACTTTTGTGTCAGCTCCTGCAAGCTTGAAGGCACGTTCCATATCAAGCTCACAGTTAGTGCCTGGGAATACAGGAAGAATTACGCGAGGCTTTGCTTTTGTATCGATATTGAATGCAGGATTCTTTCTGATATCAGAAAGTGACTTATGAACACCCTTTGCAAAATCAGGAAGTTCAGGAACATTTTCTTCTTTGTCTTTTCCTTCAACGATTGGTGGGAATACTTTTGCAAGTACGCTTTCCCATTCTTTCTCTGCTTCACAAAGGTTGATAACTGCTTTCTTGAAGCGGATTTCAGGTTCAGAAATTGTTTCACCAATAAGGAGGCTTCCAGCCATAGCGGCTTCAAATGCGGCGGCATTTTCAGGTTTTACTTCAACGATCATTGCACCGTAAAGAGGACAGAAGAGCATCCAGCTTCCGCAAGTATTTCCATTTGCTTCAAGGATTTCAGAATGAACAGGTTCGCTAGCTTTAAGCTGTTTTCCGATCATGTCAGCCATCTGAACACCGATTCTGTTTCCGAATGCCATTTTTGTAAGTGAGTCAGCAATACCACCGGCTCCTACAGGATACATTGCAGAAAGTTTTCCGGCTTTGTTCAGTTCGTACAGAGCTTCTGATTTTTTTGTGAAGTCAGCAAAGTCTGGTGTAAGAGCTGAAGTATAAACCTGTGGAACAAAGTAAACTTTGTTTCCTGCAGATTTGAATGAACCGCCGTTAATGTTCTTGCAGTTTTCAATTGTTACAGCGAATGAAACCAGTGTTGGTGGAACTGTAATGTCACCGAATGTTCCAGACATTGAGTCTTTACCACCAATAGAAGCAGTTTTCATCTGTGTCTGTGCTGTAAGGGCACCAAGAAGTGCTGCAGCCGGTTTACCCCAGGCTTCTTTAGAAGAAGTTCTTTCAAAGTATTCCTGGAAAGTAAGGCGACAAGTTTCAGGGTTACCACCAAGAGCGATGATACGGGCCAGTGAGTACAGAACTGAAGTCTGTGCGCCGTGGTATGGTGACCACTGTGCGATGCGTGGATCGTATCCGAATGTCATAAGAGAAGTTGTTTCTGTTTCGCAAGGTGAGTTTACAGGAATCTTTGCAGCACATCCGCTTTCCGGAGTTGCCTGATATTTTCCACCGAATGGGAACAGAACAGAGCTTGCACCGATAGAACCGTCGAAGCGTTCTGAAAGTCCGCGCTGTGAACATGTAGCCAGCTGCTTCATGTTTGTGTACCAGGCTTCCTGAATCTTTGCAAACTTCTGGTCAGGATTGTCACCGCAGCAGCATGCGTCAGAAAGAACTTTTGCTGTAGCATCCAGAGGCATTGCCAGTGGAGAATCATTCTTTGAAGGACATGTGATGTGAGCTTCGGCGTTTCTGTAAGCACCGTTTGTATCGATGAATTCACGTGAAATATCAACGATTTTCTTTCCGCGCCAGTTCATAACCAGGCGGTTTGTATCTGTAACTTTTGCAATCAGTGTTGCATCAAGGTTTTCTGCATGAGCATAATCAATAAGGCGCTGAACGTCTTTTTCGCGTACAACAATTGCCATACGTTCCTGGCTTTCAGAAATAGCAATTTCTGTACCGTTAAGACCTTCGTACTTTTTAGGAACTGCGTCCAGGTTGATGTCCAGACCAGGAGCCAGTTCACCAACAGCAACTGAAACACCACCTGCACCAAAGTCGTTACAGCGGCGGATCATGTTTGCAACATCACGGTTACGGAAGAAGCGCTGGATTTTTCTTTCTTCAACAGCGTTACCTTTCTGAACTTCGGCAGCAGCTGTTGTAACTGATTTTACTGTGTGAGCTTTAGAAGAACCTGTAGCACCACCAATACCGTCACGGCCTGTACCGCCACCAACGAGAACAACGCAGTCACCTGCATCAGGAGTTTCGCGTTTTACGCAGTCAGCTGGAACGGCAGCAATAACAGCACCAAGTTCCATGCGTTTTGCTTCAAAGCCAGGGTGATACATTTCACAAACCTGACCTGTTGTAAGACCAATCTGGTTACCGTAAGAAGAGAAACCTGCAGCAGCTTCGCGTGTAAGTTTCATCTGTGGAAGTTTTCCTTCGCGTGTTGCGCTGAGAGGAACAGTTGGATCTGCAGCACCAGTTACACGGAGTGACTGGTAAACCCATGCGCGGCCTGAAAGAGGGTCACGGATTGCACCACCGATACAAGTTGCGGCACCACCAAATGGTTCGATTTCTGTCGGGTGGTTATGTGTTTCGTTTTTAAACTGAAGGAGCCAGCGTTCTGTTTTGTGTTCAGGTTCCTTTCCGTTCTGAGCATCTACACCGTTTGTGTAATCTGCTACATCTACATCAATGTAAATTGAACAGGCGTTGATTTCTTCTGAAAGTTCAATGTCATCAAGATGACCTGTTTTCTTAAGATATTTTGCACCGATACAAGCCATATCCATAAGTGTAAGTGGCTTTTCGTTTGCAGCGCCTTTCTTTGCGCGTTCACCGTAAAGTTCATCACGGAGCTTTTTATATTCTTCAAGAGAAGCATGAACAGGTGCTGTCATTTCTCCTTCATCAATCTTGATATCATCAAGGATGGTGTTGAAAGTTGTATGACGGCAGTGGTCAGACCAGTATGTATCGAGAACGCGGATTTCTGTTTCGGTCGGATCACGGTTTTCTGTCTTGAAATAATCCTGAAGGAATTTAACGTCTGCATCGTCCATGGCAAGACCCATTTTTTCACGGTAGTCGTGGAGTTTGCTTTCATCCCATGAAAGGAATCCTTCTACAACAGGAATGTCGCCCGGTGTTTCAAGGCTCATTTTAAGAGTTGCAGGTTTGTCAGCTGTTGTGAGACGTGAATCTACAGGGTTGATAAGGTACTTCTGGATTTTTTCTACATCAGCAGGAGTTACATCGCCTTTAAGAAGAACGATTTTTCCGCAGCGTACGATTGGTCTTTCTGTTCCAACTTTAACCTGTCCGGCAAGACCTGCACGGAGAATAAGAAGACACTGTTCTGCACTGTCGGCACGCTGGTCGTACTGACCTGGAAGATATTCCCAGATGATTGAAGTGTATCCGGTCATATCCAGTTCTTCTGCTGCACAGAAGTCGCTCTGTGGTTCACTGAAAATGCGTGTTGCAGCAATTTTTGCAACATCATCGCTTACATTTTCAATGTCGTAGCGGTTCAGATAACGAACTTCAGTAACGCCTGAAATTCCCAAAAAGCTGTTGATTTCAGAATAAATGCGGTTGGCTTCTACGCGGAAACCTTCCTTTCTTTCAATATAAAAACGATACATAAAGTCATTATAGTGAATTTTAGAAAAGGGTGGAATATAGGAGAAAAAGATGAAAAATATTCAAATAAAACGTAGATTTTATTTAAAACTCCTGAAAATTTACTCCCGGTCATAAAATGGATGTGCAGGACGCGCATATTGCGCTGCACGTTGAGCGTGTATAGGAACCTATATAGCCACGCTCAAAGTGCCACTGCACATCACATTTTATTTCCTCGCGTAAATTTTCAAATATTGTTTCTAAGCATACATTTTATTTAATCATAGAAAATTTAGGCATAAAAAAAACGTACGTTTATTACCGCCTTAAAAACATACGCGAGAGAACAGCGCGGTTTGGCAGAAACACTTGAAGCGCGGGTGGATAGTTTCCTATCCGCGCTTCACGTGTAGCGACGCTAGCTAGCGGTTCTGCCAACCGTGACTGTGACCGGAAGTATGTTTTTTTCAGTGTTTATTTAAAACGTACGTTTTATTTATAAAAATTATTTTTGCAGAATAAATTCTACACGGCGGTTTTTCCAGTTGTTGTCTTTATCTTTTGGATTAGCAACAGGTTCTGTACCACCCTTTCCGTCAGTACTGATGCTAGATGCACTTACACCCTTCTTAACCAGATAAGCCTTAATTGCATCTGCACGTTCAAGTGAGAGAGGTGTTAAAGCACGTCCCCATACTCTCAGATTATCCTGAGTTTCTTCTTCCAGGTTATCTGTTGTACGGTTAGCATGTCCAACAATTGTAACTTTGTAATCTTTGAATTTCTTCAGGATATCAGCAATACGATTCAGAACAACAATGTTTTTTGCAACCTGTTCTTCTGTCAGGTTCTTCTGAGCATTCTGGAATTCACTTGAATCAGAAAGGAAGATGATAGAAGGAACTGCCATCTTAAGAACATTGCCATCACGAATAACCAGAACATCAACAGGAATAACACCTTCATATTTTGAAGTCATTCCAAGATTATCTGTTACAGTAAATGTATATGGATAATCCATAGCTGACTGAACCTGTTCAGCCTTTCCGTTTGCTGTTTTCTGAACATTAGAAAGACCGTCCCAAATCATTCTTTCAGTAATCTGTGATTTTCCACTTGTTGTCCAGAATGGACGACCTTTTGGATCATTAATTACAAATGACCAGTTTTTAATCTTGGCCATTGTTGTTCCTGTAAGTTTAATGAAGAGGTCATCATCAACACCATCGTTATCAGGACTGAAATATTCTGGGGCAGTCTGAACACGAAGCTGAGGAGCTGTTGCTGTACAAATGAATGGAGAAGAAACAGTGCTTACACGATTACCTTTCTTATAAGCTACAGAAAGGGTACCTGTAAATGTTCCTTCACATACAGTTCCTGCAGAATCGAGACCATCCCATCTGATTGTTGCAGGAAGATCTGCCTGATCTTTTTCTGACCATGAACGAACAGAACTTCCATCTTCTTTTCTAACATCAAATTTCCATTCAATAATATTTTCTGCCAGAGTAGTTTTAATTTCAAACAGCTGTGTATCGAGTGTTCCGTCACCATTTGGAGAAATACCTTCATTTTCTGTAATCAGGTATACTTTTGTTTCGCGGTTATCCAGAACAAGTTTACTGATTTCTGTACTGAAAGAGTTTCCAGCATCATCACGGGCTGTAAATAACATTGAATAAGTTCCATCTGTTGCAATGTTACCAGACTCATCTGTACCATCCCAGTCGAAATCACGAATCTGTCCATTCCATGAATACTTCTTAACAATTTCTTTTTTGGAATTACGAACTTCACAAATCCATGCTTTTTCTGCTGAACAATCCAGAACTTTTACTGGAATTGTATCCTGATTTCCATCTCCATCTGGAGAGAAATCTGCCCACTGTGTTTCAGCCATAAAAGAAGGAGCTACTGTATCCAATCCGAAGGCACCTGTTGAAGCAGAAGAAGAAGATCCGTTTGCTGTTTCAATATCGAGAACTGCAGAGTAGATTCCATCAGGGCAGAGAATACCATCATCAGCTTTTCCGTTCCATGTAATAGAAACTGGCAATTTTTTGTTTTCTGATTTCTGATAAACTGCTTCAGACTTTTCATTCAATACTTTAAATACATATTTTGTTACATCTGCACCCTGTCCTGAAACTGGTGTAAATGTCATAACATCCTGAACTTTATCTCCATTTGGAGAGAAAGCTGCATCACTAGCTGCAAGAATAAGTGAAGCTTCTGTTGTATCAAATGTAAATACTGCAGATGGAGCATTTACACCTTTGTTACCAGCCATATCTTCAGCAGCCACAACAAGCATGTAATCACCTTTAGCTGCAAGTGCACCGTCATTTGTGATACCAGCCCATGAAATATTTTCAGGTGGGAATTCACCAAAGTCAAAAGATTTTACCACTTTGCCAGCTTCATTAACGATTTCACCTTTCCAGAAAGGAATTGGAGAACCATTTTTTGAAGTAACAGCGAGGGCAATTTCTACAGAACGTTTATTTCCAGAACCAAATACTTTGTCTGAAACAACGAAGTTCATATCAGGTTTTTCTGTATCGATTACCACCACCGGTGAAGATATTACAGCTGGAACATATCCATTCTTGTAAGTAGCAGAAACTTTTGCCTGATAATTTCCATCTGGAAGTTTTTTACCATTTGCATCTGTTCCCTTAAATACAATTGATGTTGGAGGAACTTCTCCATCGGAAGCTTTGTTGAAAGAGCGAACTGCATTTCCCTTATCGTCATAAATTGTTACATCCCAATCTGTAAGACTGTTTCCACTTTTTGCATCTGGAACAGGAATAGTAACATTAAATGTAACTGAAGAAACCAAGCTTTCTGTTCCAGGAGAGAAATAACGACTTCCTTCAACAAAAATATTAGTTGCTGGTTTTTCTGCAGAATAAATAATATTCTGAATTGTTGTATATGGAGCCTTGTTTCCAGCTCTATCAGTTGCAGTGATTTCATATGAGTAAACACCGTCTGGAAGCTGAGCACCTTCATCATCAGTTCCGTACCAGTTAAATTCTGCTGGTTCTGCGTTTTCCCATTTTACAGTTTTAACCACTTTTCCATCTGTTGATTTGAAAGTACCTGTCCACAAATCTTCAGAAGATCCTTCCTGTTTGATTTTGAATGAAGCTTTTGCGCCTTCACCAAAAATTTTATCACCTGGCTGTACAACATCAATTTCTGGAGCCAGAGTATCTACAACAACTTTATATTCTTTTGTACGGCCTTCATTACCGTTATCATCTGTTGCTGTGAAATAATAATAGTAAATTCCATCAGGTGCTGTTTCACCAGAATCAAGAGCACCGTTCCATGTTACAGTTTCAGGAACAGGGATACCTTGTTTAATAGAAACAAGTTGTTTGAAAAAAGATTTAAAACCAACTTTAGAAGGAAGAGCAACTTTATTTCCAATTGTACGGACTGTATTTTTATTTTCGTCCAGAATAACCAGAGACCATGATGCTACATAACGTTTATCAGTAATATTAAGCGGTATTGAAAGTTCATCCTGTACACCGTCACTATTTGGAGAAATATATTTTGCTTTCTTTTCTGCAAACAATGGAAGTGTCAAAACATTAAGAACGATAAGTGCTGTTAATAAAATCTTTTTCATACTATTCATCCTCTTCATCAAACCAGATTTTAATTACTGGAGGAGTTTCATCTTTAAGACCAAGACGCATATCAACTTCTGTACCTACAACTGTTACATTTTCGTAAGCCTGTTTATAAGCACCACCAACAGTCATTTCACTTTCACTCCAGTCATGACTTGCCAGATAGTTATTTGTTGTATTGAACTTAAATGTGAACAGCAATCCAACTGAAGGAATATAATTTTTCACACCATTAATTGATTCTTTCAAATTAATTTTTTCTGCTACGCTGATTGTCAGCATATCTTTAAGTGTAAACTGAAGTCCTGCATCTACAATAAGGTTCAGGAAGCATGGAGTCGAAAGGTCAAATGAAGCACCAAGTTTCATATTGTCATTTCCATAAAGAATTCCAGCTGCTCCCATACGAATTGTACAGAATCCAGGATAACTGCTCAGGAAATCTTTTTCTTCATTTGAAGCATAATTTTTTCCCAGATTATTAATGGAAACTCCGTAACGGAAATCTTTAATAAAGGAAAGACGAGGAATGTCATATACAAATCCAAGATTTGCAGAAAGTCCCCAGTCTCCCACTTTTCCCCAGGCTGCTCCAGCATTCAAACTCATACCAACATCAAGATGTTCTGTGATTTCTTTTGAAAGACCTGCTTTAAGAGTCATACTGTTTCCAATTTCCATAGATGGAGAATTTGGAAATGCCCCGTAAAGTTCTCCAGAAAGAACTGCCCACTTGAAAGGAACCAGCATACCAATCTGGAACATAGATCCAAAATTTAGTGCTTCACCATTTGTAAATAATGCGGCGTAGCCTAAATTCAAACCAACACGCTGATTTTTTGCAGTAAGTGCTGGATTTACAGCAATAGAAGCAGGATTAATGTAACGAATTCCTCCGCCTGCAACCGAAGAAGCGTAAGTCATTCCGGATGTACCTGAAAGTTCAAAAAGACTTTCACTACCTACAGCCGGAGAATAAGCATAGACTGAAGCAACAGTCATAACAACTGCAACCACAGTAAAAATTTTCTTTGTCATATTAACTCCTAATTTAAGGTAATAACAATATATCTAAAAAGTATATAAAATTTTGGAGAGAATGGAAATAAACTAATAACATAATTTTTTATTTCTGATTTTTAGTCTTTTTTTTCAATTTTTTTCCACATGTTATTGACATTAATTTTTGTTTATTATATATTATCAAACATCACGCGGGTGTAGCGAAGCTGGTTATCGCGCTGGCCTGTCACGCCGGAGATCAGGGGTTCGAGCCCCCTCACTCGCGCTAAGCCTTCCTTTTAAGTAAATCTAAAGGGAAGGCCTTTTTTTTGTATTATATTGTATTGTAAACTGTACGATACTATACGACACGATACAAAACAATGCACAATATATCTCTGAGCGACAAACTCATAATACGGGTAATAGCGCAGCTGGTAGCGCACAACGTTCGGGACGTTGGGGTCGCTGGTTCGAATCCAGTTTACCCGAAAAAGTAAAAAGCACTTGCATTATGCAGGTGCTTTTTTTATGCTTAAAACATGTCTTTGAATTGTAATGAAATCAACCTTATTCTCCAGGAATTAAACCTTAAAGGAAGCTTTATCCAGGATATTATCCAGCCGGGCTACGATTCTCTGGCTTTATATACATATAAAGAAGGCGGCGCAAAAACCGTTTTCATCTGTACGGCTCATGATGCCTGTCGCATCTGCGAGGTCCGCCGTAAAATCACAAAGAACGAAAAACCGCTCCGCTTTATGGAGTTTCTCCGTTCAAGAATTAAAGGCTGCCGCATTAATTCTGCCGAGCAGATTGGTCTTGAACGCGTTGTCAAAATGGAAATCTCCAATGCAGATGAAGAGTTTATTCTATATATAAGGCTCTGGAACAATGCCGCAAACGTAATTCTCTGCGACAAAAACCATGTGATACTGGATTCCATGTACCGCCGCCCAAACAAAGACGAAATGACAGGCGAAGTTTTCCCGGAACCTGCTCCTGACATGAGCAAATTTGACGTAAAAGACAAATGGCCGGTTCGCGACTATCCGTCTGATGAACAGACTTTCAATCAATTCATTGATTCTTTCTATTCTGAACACGGTGCTGCCCTTTCCCGTGAAGCACTTCTTGAAAAAGCTGAAAAATGGTTCAATACCAATCTTTCAAAACGTGAAGCCGCTTTAGCAAACCTTGAAAACAAACTTGCGTCTTTCAAAAACGCAGACCAGATGAAGCACACAGGCGACCTTATCCTTGCCTACGGCCACTTAATAGACGGCTCTTCACGCCATCTGGAATGTGAAGATTACGAAACCGGAAAAACCGTCAGCATCATGATTGATCCGAAACTTTCGGCACATGAAAATGCTGAAAAATACTATACCCAGTACAAAAAAGCCGTAAGCGGTTCAGAACAACTGGAACATGACATTGAAATTTCAAAACGCCAGATAGAAAAACTTAAGAGCCAGTACGAAGCAATGCAGAAGGAACAGAATCCTGTAAAAATTGAACAGATGCTCCGCCACGACTCAAAACCTGTACAACAACAGAAGAAATCACATCCTGGGCTGGACTACACTGTAAACGGATGGTACATACTGGTTGGCCGCGATGCAAACGAAAACGACGAGCTTTTACGACGTCATGTTCGCGGCGAAGACATGTGGCTTCACGTGCGCGATTTCCCTGGCGGATACGTTTTCATCAAGCACAAGAAAGACAAGACAATCCCGCTGGACATTCTCCTGGATGCGGCAAACCTTGCAGTTTACTATTCAAAAGCCCGCAATACGGGAAAAACAGATCTGTATTATACAAAAGTTAAATATTTGCGCCGTGCAAAGAACGGCCCTAAAGGACTTGTTCTTCCGACACAGGAAAAGAACCTCTGCATCACCCCGGACAAGGAACGTCTTTCCCGTCTGGACATGCTGCAGAATACCAGCGATTAGTGTCCCGGATACAGGTCGGCGTTAAATGGAACTTCGCGACGGAGTCGTTCCAGACTTTCAGCCATCTGACTTTCGCTTCCGGTTGGAAGATCTGTGCGCCCGTAACCGTTGAAAAACAAAGTATCACCGGAAATCAGTTTTTTTTCACTTTCATTATAAAGGCAGAGACAGCCCGAAGTGTGTCCCGGAGTAATCATTACTTTCCAGTCGTAAAAATCATCTCCTTCATGAAGGAGCGTATCAGGCTTTGGCTGATTCATTAAAGTTTCGGCAAGATCTTCCAGACCCATTCCACGAAGGCAGGTTTTATTTACCACGCCATAGCCGATTTCGGGCGCATCAATTGACGAGGCTGCGATTTTTGCGTTCGGGAACTTCTGTTTCAGCGGGAGGATTCCTGAAATGTGGTCAAAATGACAGTGAGTCAGGAGAATTGCGACACATTCCAGGTGATTTTTTTCAAGGTAAAGGGTGATTTTATTTTCATCACCCGAAAAAGCACAGGCGGCAGGATCCACTACAAAAACCTTGTTTTCTTCAACAGGAACAATGTATGTATTAACCCTGAAGACGCCTGTCTGTATACACTTTATTTCCATTCAATTTTCTGTTAGTTACCGAATGGTTCGTTTGTAGTTGCTTTTTCAGCAGCGGCATAAGCGGCAGCATCTTCTGCACTCATAGCTTCTTCTTCTGACTGAGCTTCAACTGCATCATCAACAACTTCACCCTTCTGGCGTGAAAGATTTACTGTTAATTTACGACCACGATATTCATAATCATTTAATGCTGAAATTGCTTTTTCAGTATCTTCTGTAAAAAGCTGCACGAATGAGTAATTTGCCAGTATCTTTATATTACCAATGCGTTCACGATCCAGTCCGCCAACATTAATAAGAAGGCTTACCAAATCACGTGGGAATACACGACGGTTACGACCAATGCTGATAAAAATAGTTGTAGCCTGTTCTTCAGGAATTTCAACACGAGGATGTGGCTGGCGTTCTTCTGAAGGTGTTACTGTTGCAGAGGGAGCTACTTCAGTTGTTTTTTCAACACGGACTGAACCGTCACGTGTTTCAGATTTTTGAACAGGATTTTTTTCATTGCGATCATTTTTATTCGATTTTTTGTTTCTATCGCCTTTATCAAATTTCTCGTTTCTGTCCATACGGCCAGGACGATATGAATGGTCATGTTTAAGAGCTTCACGAAGCAGATATGCTGCTGCATATTTTCTTAAAGATAAAGGAACGTTTTTTTTGAAAAGTTTTGCAAGGTCAGCCAGTGAATCAACATCTACATCTGACTTAACATTGTTAACTACGTTCTCTAAAAAAGCTGCTGTCTGATCTTCGTTTACTTCGAAATTTCTTTTGTTGTACATAAAAAAAATACCTCTTACCGTTTCTTTTTAGTGCTTAAAAAATGAAGCCTAAAAAATAAAGTTTAAAAAAATTAAATTTTTAATAAAAATCCGAAATCAATCTGAACAAAACCTGTTCTGACGAGCAAAGGTTTTATAGTTTCGGGAATAATAATGTTTGGCATTACAAGCCATTTTTCTTCGCCAGATTTTAAGGATGAAACACACATAGAAACCAATTCTGTTCCAATTCCCAATCCGCGAAAACGCTCGGAAACAAAAAAATTTGTTACTAAAATGACATTTTTCCGATCGTCACAAACGGGTTTAACTAAAATGCAGCCGGCGAAATCATCAGATAAAGAATGACAGATAAAACCGCTCTGACCATCGTTATTATCTTCTTCAAAACGATTCTGCCACATTTTCTGAAAAGCTGAACTCACTTCAACCGGTAAAGCACAGTTACTTCCGTCTAAAATTGCGAATAAATTCTGTCTGACTTCATGATAAAAATCTGGACTATATTTTTCAAACGTAAAATCGTCGTGAATCAAATTTTCATCTGATTCCGGTATCTGATCCAGTTTTTCAAGTCCCCAGACTTCTCGCAAAGAATTGTACCATTCTGTAATAAATTCAAGCAGCTTCTGGTTTTTATATTTATGCCAGAGTTTATCTGCTTCCGGGTACGATTTTAAAACATTTCTAAAATTCCTGAACACCCCTCTTCCAGAATGAAGAACTTCCATAAGTTCATCATGCACCAATGGAGAACGGATTCCTTCTGCAAAATCTTGTCGCAGCCGAAATCCGTTTTCTGAGGTCCATTCTGGTATACTGTAATATTTTTCTTCATCAATTATTTGATTTTCCCGGGAGTCCGCTTCAACCAGCTCATTTCTCGCTGCATCAACAACAAATGTTGTATCCTGATTTTCCAGGGCATTGAGCAGAGCTGATTTCAAACTGTCGGAAAGTTCAAATGTCATGATGATTCACACAAAGTTTTATTTTGGTAAATCTGTGCGTTTTGCAACAACTTTACTGATAAGACCATATTTCACTGATTCATCTGCATCGAGCCAGTAGTCACGATCTGTATCTTTAGCAACCTGTTCAAGAGGTGTACCAGTTTCATCCGCAATGATTTTGTTCAGTTTTGCGCGTGTTTTTTCCAGTTCTTTTGCATGGATTTCAATATCTGTTGCAACACCGCGCATTCCGCTCATTGGCTGGTGAATAAGGTAACGGCTGTTTGGAAGTCCTACACGCATTTCTTTTGGAACAGCAAGGAGAACCAGAGTTGCGGCAGAGGCGATAAGGCCCATTCCTACCAAAACTACAGGGCAGCTGATGAAACGGATTGTATCAAAAATAGCAAATCCTGCATCTACGTCGCCGCCAGGTGAGTCGATATACATGTAAATTGGTTTTTCAGCATCATCTGCTTCAAGTACCAGAAGCTGGCTTACAATTTTTTCTGCCAGCTCCTTGTTAATTTCACCAGAAAGGATAATCTGGCGAGTTTTCATGAATTTCTCAGTAATGGAATCAGGCATTTTTGGAGCCTGTTCTTTCTTTTCTTCATCTTCGTCAAAGTAAATATTATTCATATTTCTAATATACCAAAAATTTCCCAAATGTTCTATTTTGTCTGCAATTTTACTCTGCAAATTCAGCCCATTTTTCTTCCCATTCAGAAATCTGTGCCGTTATTTCATCGATTTTTGCCTGAACTGCCTTTGCTTTTTCACCATTAGAATAAACTTCAGGATTTGCCATCTGATTTTCGTATTCAGCTTTCTTTTCTTCAAGCTCTGCTATTTTATTTTCACATTCTGCCAGAGCTTTTTCTTTTTTTCGCTTTGCCGCTTCAAGTTTTTTCTGTTCTTCCCAAGATAATTGAGAATTGGCAGTTGACAATTGAGAATTATTGACGATTTCAGATTTACCAGGATTTTTCCCTGCTGTAGAAACCTTATTGTCCATTATCAATTGTCCATTTTCAATTTTTTCAATCTGTTCCAGGTAATAGCCGTAATCTCCAGGGAAATATTTGTATTCCCCGTGCTTCAATTCCAGAACCTTTGTTGCAGCCCCTTCGATAAACCCGCGGTCATGGGAAACGAAAATTACAGTTCCGCCAAAGTCCATCATTGCCTGAAGAAGCACATCTTTCGAATGCATATCAAGATGGTTGGTCGGTTCGTCCAAAATAAGGAGGTTGATTGGTTTAAGCAGAAGAAGCAGAAGAGCAACTCGGCTTTTTTCACCGCCGGAAAGTACGTCCAGAGACTTATAAACATCGTCGCCCCGGAAAAGGAATGCGCCAAGCATGTCGCGGAGCTTTGGAATAAGTTCAAGCGGAGCTTCGCTTTCAAGGTAATCCAGAATAGTCATGCTGCCTTTAATTTTTTCAGCGTTATCCTGACTGAAGTACCCCATCTGAACGCCGGCACCTGGAACAATTTCGCCTGTAAAGTTTTTGTCTTCCCCGGCAATAATTCTGAGCAAAGTTGATTTACCGGCACCGTTTCGTCCTGCAACAACAAGACGTTCGCCGTTTTCAAGTGTCAAATCCAGATTATCAAGGATTTTTTCAGAGCCGTCATAGCTTTTTGTAATGCCGTTCAGGCGAAGGACAAGGCGTCCTGCATGTGGAGCGGCAGGAAACTTAAAGTGGATTTTCTTCAAAGATTCAGGAATCTCAATCTTATGCTCCATAATTTTATCCAGCATTTTGATTCGTTCCTGAGCTGCCACGGCTTTGGTTGCCTTATAACGGAAACGGTCGATGAATTCCTGAAGATGCGCAATTTCTTCCTGCTGCTTTTCGTATTCATGCATCAGGGTAACCAGTTCCTGTTCGCGCACCTTTTCGTAATGAGTAAAGTTCCCTGAGTACTGCTTAAGTTCGCCGTTGAAAAGTTCATAAACTTCATTGATTGTTACATCAAGGAAATAACGGTCATGGGAAACTAAAAGAAAGCCGCCCTGGAAATCTTTCAAAAAGCCTTCAAGCCAGTTTCGGGCTTCCAGGTCCAGATAGTTTGTAGGTTCGTCCAATAAAAGGATGTCAGGATTCTGCATCAAAGCTTTTGCAAGGGCAATACGCATCTGCCAACCGCCGGAAAATTCTTCTGTGTTACGCCCAAAGTCTTCACGACTAAAACCAAGACCAATAAGTACACTTTCTGCCGTTGCTTCGCGGCGGTGCCAGCCCGAGTCGTCCAGCGCCTGAATAAGGCGGCTCTGTTCTTCAATAATAGCATCTGTGGCATTTGTCTTTAAACGTTCACCAAGCTCATCAATCTTTTCCTGCATTTCATAGCCGAACTGAAAAGCTTTGTCTGCCTCTTCTTTAAGAGTGCAGCCTCTGTGAGTAAGTCCTGACTGTGGAAGATATGCTATGCGGGCATCTTTCTGAGCCACACGGTTTCCCGAATCCGGCTGCATAAGTCCCGCCATTACTTTGATAAGTGTTGATTTTCCGGTTCCGTTTGCACCGGTTAAGGCAGCTTTTGTTCCTGCCTGAAGGTTTACTGAAACTTCTTTAAGAATGTCGCGGTCACCGAAAGCCAGCGACACTTTTGAAAACTGTACAAATGCCATAGATGTTCATTATATCAGAAATTTAATATTATTTTTAGCCACAAAGAACATAAAGAACACAAAGGTAATAAAAAAAGACCGCTTATACAGAAACATTTCCGTACAGCGGTCTTTTCACTTACAAAAAACTAATTGTCAATTATCAATTAGAGTGTTGGATACTTGTTGAAGTATTCCTTTGTCATCTTGTTTACAACACCGCAAAGAACGATGAGTGAGATACAGTTAGGAATAGCCATAAGTCCGTTGAAGATATCAGCGATTGTGAATACTGCATTTACTGTGAAGTAAGGTCCAATTGCAACAGCAGCAATGAAAATCCAGCGGAAAACAGTAACGATTTTCATGTTTCCTTTTGCAATGTATTCAAGACATTTTTCAGAGTAGTAGTCCCAACCGAGGATAGTTGTGAATGCGAAGAATGACAGACAGAGAACCAGAAGGAACTGAACTGAGTGACCGTCACCGCCAAGAACCTTGTTGAAAGAGTAAGCAGTAAGAGCTACACCTTTAAGATCCTGTGGGTTAGTCCAGAGACCACCTTCCATACCACCGATTACGATTGCCAAACCTGTCATTGTACAAATGATAAGTGTATCGATTACTGTACCTGTCATGTTTACAAGTCCCTGTTCAACAGGTTCGCTTGTCTGAACTGGAGCAGCAGCGATTGGAGCAGAACCAAGACCAGCTTCGTTAGAGAAGATACCACGAGCAATACCTTTCTGCATTGAGTCTGTAACCTGTTTAAGAACGTAACCTGCAGCACCACCAGCCATAGCTTTGAATCCGAATGCCGATTTGAAGATAAGAACAAATGCAGCAGGGATTTTTGTAGCGTTCATAATAACGATTGAAAGTCCCAGGAATACGTAGACAACAGCCATAGCTGGAACAACTTTTTCTGCAACTTTAGAAATACGTTTAAGACCACCAAGAACTACCAGAGCAACACAGATTGTTACGATTGTACCTGCAACAACTGTTGACCAAGAGTAAGCGTTAGAACCAATAGAGAATGCGATGTGAGTATTGCTTGGATCGAATGCATTGTTTACGGCAGAAGTGATACCGTTGATCTGTGTCATTGTACCGATACCAAGAAGACCTGCCAGAACTCCGAAGAGAGCGAAAAGGATTGCAAGCCACTTCCATTTTGGTCCCATACCTTTTTCGATTGTGTAGAATGGTCCACCAAGAATATGACCGTCGTCAGCTACTTCGCGATATTTGATAGCAAGCATACATTCAGCATATTTTGTAGCTGTACCAAGAATAGCAGCAAGCCACATCCAGAAGAGAGCACCTGGCCCACCGGCTGCGATAGCTGTTGCAACACCGACGATATTACCTGTACCGATTGTTGCTGAAAGAGCTGTACAAAGAGCAGCAAAACCTGAAAGTTCACCTTCACCTTCATTTTTCTTGAAGATACCTTTGAAAGCGCGTCCCAGTTTTGTGAACTGGATTCCGCGAGAAGCGATTGTAACAACAAGACCTGTTACAAGAATGAGAGCAATTGTAGGGATTCCCCAAACAATGTCATCAATTGAGTTCAGAATCTGATCAAACATTATTGATTCCTTCCTGCAAGTTAAAAAAATAAGAGCCGTTATGCGGCTCTCTGAAAAGTGATTTGTACAGAACAGTGTGATTTTCTTCTGTCCGCTTTGCCTGAGATATTTGCGCTAATCGCATTAACCCTTCGGCGCCCTGCCTCGTTGCAGGAACTCTCCAGAGAGATGGCGTAACAAAACACGTTGCACGACATCTCTTTCATTATAACACACAAATGTGCATATGAAAAGTTCAGGTAATACGTTAAACTACAATTTATGGCAGAATTTTGTTACAAATGTTTTAAACCAAAGGCCTGTTGCCTTTGCTCATACACAAAAGAAATGGATGCAGGAATTAAATTTGTACTTTTAATGCATCCAAAAGAAGCAAAGAAAAACCGCACCGGAACCGGACACATTGCCCGAATTTCCCTGACAGGCTGCGAAATAATCATGGGACTTGATTTTGCCGAAAACAAACGCTTGCAGGAACTGCTTCACGACGACCGTTATTTTCCTATGATGATGTTTCCGGGACCTGAAGTCTGGACTGCAAAAAAAGAAGGCTTCAAAGAAATGCTTGGCGGCCGCATCCCTCTTCCAATCATTTTAGACTCAACATGGTGGTGCGCAAAAAAAATGATTCAGCACAATCCTTTTCTGCTGGACCTTCCTCGCCTTTCCTTTTACGGCGACTACCGTTCTATTTACACTTTCAAAAAAGAACCTGAACCTGAATACATTTCTACAGTTGAAAGCTGTTATTATCTGGTCAAAGAATTTCAGGAAAACGGAATTACAGAAAAGAACATAAATCCTGAACCAATGATGGACGCCTTCAAAGCCATGATAAAATTCCAGCTTCAGGCGGAAAACGAACGTATCCTTGGCATCCGCCCAAATGTTCACCAGAAAGACGCAAAATATTCTAAGCTTAGAGAAATTCCGGATTTTGATTAACTTATGGGTGCCCAGCCTGCGGCTGACGGGCGTTCCGGGGTTCGGTAACCCTCAGCCTCCTCGCCTCCGCCTTTCGTAAAACTCAAAGCTCCGGCTCCGGTGGCCGCTTCGCGCCCCTCCATGCCCTGGCATAGTTTAGAATGTAAAGGTGTAGTTTATACTTGCAGAAAAAAGATCAGAGGACGCACCACCTAAAAAACTGGAATCTATATTCCAAATTTCTGAATTTTCAATAGTCGAATAATCTTCACCTTTTATAACTGGAAGCCAGTCATAAAAGCCACCCAAGGAAATCGAATGCTGCTTATTAAACTTATATATAATTTTACTTCCTGCATAAACACCACCAAACCCATATGGTAAATCCAAATATTTTGTATATGTATTTATGTGATGATCTTCTGCCCTTACATAAGCAAAACGAAATTTCCCGAACAGATTAATTGAAAGACCAAAATCGAATTTTTTTTCTGCCTCAAATCCTAAACCAAAGAAAACCCGATTCTGCTGGTAAAAAATTACTTTTGATGAAAAAAACAGTGACTCACCATCTTCTGAATGCCCCACTGGCTCGTCAGGATGGTGACCTCTCCAGTTTGATCCATACTTACCCCAGCCGTTTTCCCCATGAAAAGAATAAAAATCATTACTGACAAAAACTTCTGGAATTAATAAAAAACCATAGGGAAAATCAAATCTTTGTCCTACAGTAAAATCCATTTTGTAATACGAATCCAGAAAATTATCATGTCTTGAATAATTTGTAAGCCAGTTCATTTCAGGAAACTTCTGACAATTCACCCAGTCCCGATCTACCATCGATTTACTGCTCTTTGGAACTCCAACCTGAAAATTAAAATTACAATACATTCCCATATCGACATTCAAAGTCATTTGGGCACCCAGATATGGAATACAATAAACATCCCAATCCAGTTCACTAAGTTTTCTTACATCAGACAGCTGTTTAGTTCCGTCCTCCCCACTTGGAATAAAAAAAACATATTCATTCACTGAACCATTTATTATCCCAAATTCTGGAGTAAGACTTATAGAGATTTTATCAAAAGAAAATGTAAATTCCGTAAAAAAAAGAACAAACAAAGAAAGTAAAAAAACTTTTTTCATTTCCAGCAAAACTACAGCGGAAGCTCCTTGCCTTCCTTTCTCCATTGCATATATTCAGCTGTTGCTGCAAAAAGGACATCTCCTGAAGAATTCAATGCTGTTTCTACGGAATCCTGAATCACTCCAATAATAAATCCAACAGAAACAACCTGCATAGAAACATCCTGTGGAATACCAAGAAGTGAACATGCCATTGGAATCAAAAGAAGAGAACCACCTGCAACACCTGAAGCACCACAAGCACCTAAAGTAGAAATAAAACTCAAAAGGATTGCTGTTGGAATATCTACATGAATTCCAAGTGTATTAGCAGCGGTCAGTGACATAATTGTAATAACGGAAGCAGCTCCGTCCATATTGATTGTTGCCCCCAAAGGAAGTGAAACAGAATAAAGTTCTCTATTTAATCCCAGTCTTTCACAAAGATCCATATTCACAGGAATATTAGCAGCTGAACTTCTTGTAAAGAATGCTGTAATTCCACTTTCCCTAAGGCACTTAAAAACTAATGGATATGGATTTTTCTTTAAGCAGATTCCTACCATTAATGGATTCACAACAAGAGCTGTAAACAACATAGTTCCAACCAAAAGAAGAATCAGTTTTCCATAACTAGTGAAAATCGAAAGACCATTTGTACTTACTGTTCCAAAGACAATTCCCATAATTCCAAATGGTGCAAGAGAAATAATTCCTCTGACGATTTTTGTAATTGCCTCAGAAATTGCCTTCATACCAGCTTTTCCATGTTCAGAATCAATTGATTTTAATCCAAGTCCCAGACAAATTGCCCAGAAAAGAATTGCAAGATAATTTCCGTTTGCCAGGGCGGCCACCGGATTCGAAACGATGTTTAACAAAAGATTTCTCATTACTTCCCCAATTCCACTTGGAGCAGAAAGCTCTTCTACACTTTCTGTCAATTGAATTGTCACAGGAAATATTTTTGCAGCAAAAACCGCACATACAGCAGCCAATAAAGTTGAAAATAAATAAAGGAAAATAACTGTTCCGAATTTCTTTTTATCTGTAAAACTGGCGTTTGCAAGAGATGACATTACCAGAAAGAAAACCAGAATAGGTGCAACACTTTTTAATGCTCCAACAAAAAGAGTCCCCAGCCCTGATATTACAGTTGCCTGAGGTACAAAAATTCCTAATAGAACACCTATTACTAATCCAATTACAATCTTAAGAACTAGACTTGGTTTATTCCATATTTCGATTATTTTCTTCACTTTATTTCTCCTATGTTGTATGAATTTGTATTATACCCCCATTCCTGCAATAAAAAAAGTCATGTGGAATTTGAATTATTCTTTAAAAATCAAATTCGCCCTGGATAAAATCTGATTCTGCTTTTTTAAGTTTTTCTTTGGGAAATTCTCTCATAAACTCAAAACATTCATTATCCACAAAAAGGTGGTTTTCTTGACAGAAGACGCGGAAAATTTTCATAAGGCGAGGATTATTGGGACTAAGAAGATTATATGAATTTCCGTATCGTGTTTCATAAATAGAACGAAGTCCCGGAAACAATTTATCAAAGGCTGCATAACAATATTCCCTGTCACCTTCCCGAAGTGTCACCCCAAAATCAAATTTAATAATTCCCCGAACACCTGCATCCTTGCAATAATTTAAAATGCCATAAAGATTCTCTTCTGTATCATTCAAAAAAGGTAAAATCGGAGTCATCCAAACAATAGTCGGGATTCCACGAGCCTGCATTTCTTTTAGCACTTCATAACGACGTTTTGTTGTACAAACATTAGGTTCAATCAGTTTACAAAGTCGTTCATCATAAGTGGTCAGTGTAATTTGTACTACGCATTTTGCTTTTTTATTTATGCGTTCCAGAAGATCTATATCCCGCATAATCATATCGGACTTTGTCTGAATCGCCAGGCCAAACCCATAATGGTCTATAATTTCTAAGCATCGGCGGGTAAGCTTCAAGTCTTTTTCACAATGCATGTAAGGGTCACACATGGAACCAGTTCCTATCATACATTTTTCACGTTTACGGCGAAGTCGGTCTTCCAGAAGTTCAGGTGCATTCTGTTTTACTTCAATATCCTCAAATGGAATCGGCGTATGATAACAGAGGCTGCGCGCATCGCAATAAATGCAACCATGCGTACAGCCTCTGTAAAGGTTCATTCCGTTTTGAGGAGATAAAATTGATTTTGCGTTTATAAAATTCACTTATTCCATCAAGCTTTCAAAATCAATTGCTTTTGCAATTGCAGCCCAGTTTTTTTCTACAACCTCATAGTCTTTCTGGTTGATATAAGGTCTCTGGGCAGCCATAGGATCCATACCTTCCATTCCCATAGCCTTGTACATTTCCAAAGCGCCACTTTTTTCAACAGTCAAAACAGCAACACAGCGGACAATCATAGCATATTTTTCAACTGTATTTGTTCCGCTAAATCCATATTTTGCAAGAATTTTTTCAGCTTTCAGATAATCGGCTTTAACGGCAAGATAACTTGCATCCTGAGCATCATCTCCGAAAGCTTTTTCCATATCTTCATTAATGGAATTAAAGTGTTTTGCAAAGTTCTGAACATCTTTATCTGTAAGGCCTGTTGATTTTGCGTTCTGTGCAAAAAGAGATACAGTCATAAAAACTGTAAGAATCAATAAAGCAAACTTTTTCATTTATTTACTCCTAATAAAAAAGTACAAAAACCATTGTACTACGGAATTTTCTAGTATAGAAATTTTATTAAGAAGATAATTCATGAACTACATTTCAAAGCTCTTAAATCTTGCTTCAGCACCGTCGCCTGCGGCGAACATACCGATTACAGTTCCAACAAATCCGCCTGCTTTTTCTACAGAAAGCATAGAAGCGTCTGCGTCGGCAAGAAGAAGTTCTCCGTTGCAGTAGAAACTGAGCTTCTGAAGATTCTGTGAAACGCTCAAAGTAAAACCTGCAACTTCTGTTGGAGATGGCAAATCGGTGGTTGAGCTTGTCGAAACCACTGGAAGTGCTTTTTCAGCCAGAACTTTGTATTCTCCCTTTTCACGGAAAAGAACCTGAACAACAAGTTTTCCACCTTTATTTACAATCTGCAGATTATAGAAGAAATCTTCATTCTGGAAACATGAAAGACCTGCTGCATTTCCGTCATTTGGAAGTTCTGCATCCATAACCACTTCTGCATCATAAGAGAAATCGATCTGGCGGCGTGCAACAAAACTTGCTTCTTTCAAGCTTCCAAGATCTTCAGCACCTTTAAGAACCAAAGCATTGTCATTTACAAACACTTTTTCAGGATTGCGGTTTCTGAGCGAAATCCATTCGTAATCCAGTTCAGGTTTTGTGAACATTGTTTTACGGGCTGGAAGCTTCTTTTCAAGCTTTGCATCGTAACGGCGCAGAACGTTTCCGTCTGTGTCATATTCTTTTTCAACAAGGCCAGTCTGCCAGCTTGCCCATGGCCATTCATCTTCCCACATAACAGGAACCATGAAAGTTTCGCGTCCCATGTTGCAGAAGCGAGGACGGTTTCCATCATTTGAATAAGGTCGGCTTGCCAGAAGAACCAGCCACCATTTTCCGTTCTTATCCTGGAAAAGATCTGCGTGTCCAACATAAACAATATCAGCACCCATACCAAGATGACGGTGAGTCAAAATCGGATTAGCAGGTTTTCCAACAAATGGTTCATCAAGGGATTTTGTACGTGCAACCATTACCGCATGTTCAGGACCTGTGCCGCCTTCTGCGTGAAGAAGGTAATACCATCCGTTGATTTTGTAGATGTGCGGACCTTCCGGCCAGATACAATCTTTAAGAGCTCCGCGCCAGATTCCTTTTGCTTCACCTTCAAGGTCGCCGTTTTCAAGATTAACTTTCTGGATATAAATTTCCCAGTTTCCGTTATATTTGCAGCCTTCTGGAGCCGGATGAGTTCCTACATACCAGCAGGTGCCGTCATCATCAAAGAAGAATGAAGGATCAATTCCGCCAGCTTTAGGCATAAAAATCGGTTTTGACCAAGGGCCTGCAGGATCTTTTGCTGTAACGAAGAAGTTTCCGCCTTCATCAACGTTTGTACAGATACAATAGAAGGTTCCGTTTGAATAACGGATACAAGGAGCAAAAAGTCCGCGGCTTGTACTCTGATTCAGGAATGTCATCTGTTCAGGGCGGTCGATTACGTTACCAATCTGTTCCCAGTTACAAAGGTCAGTACTTTTGAAAACAGGAAGGCCAGGGAAATATACAAAAGAAGAGTTTACAACGTAATAAACTCCGTCTACACAACATGCTGTTGGATCGGGATAAAAACCCGGAAGAATAGGATTCAAAATAGTTTTGTTCATGTTTTCATATTAGCTTTGGTTAAACGATTTTTCTATAAGGATTTTTTCGGAATATGGTATAATTTTAATTGATCATGCAAGAATTTAATAATTTTATTTTCAAAAAGGCTGAACTTTCAGACCTCAACGCCATACTTCCCATCATTGAAGATTCGAAAGCTTATCTACGCCAGAATGGAGTTGACCAATGGCAGGATGGATTTCCAAATCCCACTACTCTTTCAGACGACATAAGTACAAAACACAGTTTTGTTATTTTCTCAAAAGGAAACACAAAAACTCCAGCAAGATTTCTTGTTTTATCTCTCGAACCAGAAGAACCTTATCATCATCCCATCGAAGGAGAACTAAAACTTGAAGGTCCCTATACTACCATTCACAGAACAGCCGTGAGCAAAGAAAACCGCGGAAATGGAATTTCAAAGGCAATGTTTGCATTTTCCGAAGATTTTGCCCTTTCTAACGGATGCAAAGTACTTCGGGTTGATACACACAAAGACAACAAAATAATGCAGCACATTCTTACACGTGAAGGATTCAACTACTGCTGTCTGGTTCAACTACCACCACAAGATAATATCAGAATGCGCCGCTTAGTTTTTGAAAAATCTATCTGACATTACAGGAAACACCATGTCTGCACGACGAAAATCAAACAAGAACAATAATTTCTCCCTGTTTTCTATAACAAAACTTCTTCTTTTAATAGTCTTCCTCATCGCACTTATTTTTGCCGTAGATTACTGCTCTGTAAAAACCAATACAAAAAATGCAGCCACGGAAAAAATTCATGACACAAAAGAATCAATTCAGGAAATTGCCCAGGAAGTTCTGAATGAAGTTGTTCCAAGAGCGGAAGCACCAGTAAAAGAAGTAACGACAGAAGTTTCAAAAAAAACAGTTCCACCACCTGCTCCCTTAGTAATCCCTGAGAATTTAGAAATTCCTCTTTGTAAGGGAACTGAAACAGGAATTACCGACGATCATCAGATACGCCATTTCGGAAATTTCACAATATGTTACCGTGAAAGTTATGAACAAGCAGAATGGGCCGCATATTGCCTGGAAAAAGAAGAATTAGTAAAAAATAGTCCTCGAAGTAATAACTTCCGTCCTGACCCTGAAATTATGACAGGATCTGCATCCCTTGCCGATTACAGAAAAAGTGGTTATGACAGAGGCCACCTTGCTCCCGCTGCCGATTTCTCTTTTTCAGAAGAAGCCATGAGCGAATCCTTTTACTTAAGCAATATGAGTCCTCAAGATCCAAGCCTGAACAGAGAAATCTGGCAATACCTGGAAAACCAAGTACGGGAATGGGCTAAAGTTTATGGAAAAGTTTATGTAGTAACTGGACCTATTCTAGAAAAACCAGCGGAAGAATATGAAGCCATTGGACCAAATCAGGTTTCTGTCCCGGAATATTTTTATAAAGCCCTAATGGCACCTCAGGACGATTCCCTTAAAGCAATCGGTTTCATTATTCCAAATAGAAAATGTGTAGAAACTTTCTGGGATTTTACTGTTTCTATCGACGAAATTGAAAAACGCACAGGTCTCGATTTTTTCTATCTCTTAGATAATTCCCTCGAAAACATATTAGAAGCAAAAAATACTTTCGATGAATGGAAATAATCTTACACCTATCAAATTAATAAAAAAATAGGCAGGTATCCGCCTTGTGGATTTACCTGCCTGTTCTAATTGGATCAGAGAGAGGACGGAATTAACAATACCCGCCTTTTCTGCCACAGATGCACTAGCACCTTACACTTTCAGTATGTACCCGCCCATTTAATAAGTCAAGTATTTTTTTCACCACCGAGCGTGCAGCTCGTCGTAGGGGCTCCTCGCTTCCCTCGCTCAAAATGTTCCTCGAGCATTTTGACGGCAAAGCCGTCGCTCGGTATATCTATTTCCCGCTTATGTTTAACGAAGAATGTATGAAG
>JAKSTM010000060.1 GCA_024402565.1 Treponema sp.
AAAGAGATGTGACCATCCTACTGCTGATATGGTTTTTGAATCGGTGCGCCAGGATTTTCCTAAAATCAGTCTGGGAACAGTTTACAGGAATCTTACTCTCCTCTGTGAAACAGGCGACATAATGAAAGTTGCTACGGTAAAAGGTTTTGACCGTTTTGACTACATTACAAAGCCGCACTGTCACTTTATCTGCAGCGAATGCACACGGGTTACCGATGTTGAAGCTGACATGGAAAACCTCATCAATAAAAAAGAACTCAAAAACATTCCGGGAATCATTGACCGGACTGATATTCTGGTTTACGGACTATGTCATGAATGCAGCGACAACCGTACACCTCATGACTAAGGGTTTTATACCAAAAATATATTTTTAAGGAGTCCAAAAATGGCAAAATTTGTATGTTCAGTATGTGGTTACATCTATGAAGACGATGAAGCTCCAGCTCAGTGCCCTGTTTGTAAAGCAAGTGCTGACAAGTTCAAGAAAGTTGAAGGCGAACTGACTCTGGCCAGTGAACACGAATGCGGTATCTACGCAAAAACAGTAAAAAACAATTCTGATATTCCTGAAGCTGACAAAAAATACATTTTCGAACAGTTAAAAGCTAACTTCACAGGTGAATGTTCAGAAGTTGGTATGTACCTTTGTATGGCACGTATCGCACACCGCGAAGGTTACCCTGAAATCGGTCTTTACTGGGAAAAAGCAGCTTACGAAGAAGCAGAACATGCTGCAAAATTTGCAGAACTTCTTGGAACTGACCTGGAAGAAAACATGACAACCTCAACAAAGAAAAATCTTGCATGGCGCGTTGACTGCGAATTCGGTGCAACTCAGGGAAAAACAGACCTGGCAATGGTTGCAAAAAAATATGGTCTGGACGCAATCCATGACACTGTTCACGAAATGGCTCGTGATGAAGCACGCCACGGAAAAGCTCTGAAAGGACTTTTGGACAGATACTTCAAATAAACAAAAAGCCACACGGACAACCGTGTGGCTTTTTTGATTTACAAGGCATCATTTCCCTGTTCTAAAGCTTCGTACTGTTCTTTTTCCAAAGGAAAGTTTGCGTCGTATTCGTGACGGTTCAGTTCGATTTCTTCATAAGTCCAGACACGGCCTTTATTCATGCCGGGACAGGTTTCAGCACATTCATCCCACATTTCCTTATCCTTAATCATCCAGCTCCAGAAAGGATATGTTCTGCACTGAACAGGACGAGCTTCATAACATGAACACCCGCTTTCCCACAAAATACAGTCGTAATTCTTTTTTTCTTTCAAAGAAAGAACTGTGGCACCGCCGTAGTAATTAACCCAGCGGCAGTACTTTTCTATAAAGTCGGCACGTTCCATTTTGTGATGCTCACAAAGAAGATCCAGATCTTTCAGCGAAAGATAAACGAATCCCGGCGAATGACCACAGCAGAATGAACAGCGCTGGCATTCAAAATTAAGTCCGTCTTTATAGAATTTTTCACACATATTCTTTCCTAATTATTTTTATGATTTACTCAACTTCGGCTCTGGCGGCTTCAAGTAATTTGTAATATTCCCCGCGGCTTTCGTAAAGCTCTAGAGGAGTTCCACTTTCTACAATGCCTTTTTTGTTTACTACAAAAATGCGGTCCGCATTGGCAATTGTTGAAAGACGGTGTGCAATTACAAATGAAGTTCTTCCTTTAAGAAGTTCTGCAATTCCCGCCTGCACAAGCTTTTCAGTTTTTGTATCAATGCTTGAAGTTGCTTCATCCAGAATGAGAATCTTCGGATTCGAAATCATTGTGCGCGCAAAAGCAATAAGCTGTCGCTGACCGTTACTAAGTTCGCCGCCGCGTGCAGTAAGCTTTGTATCATACCCGTCTTTCAGGTTCGAAATAAAATCGTGAGCATGAACAACTTTTGCAGCTTCAATTATTTCTTCATCCGTGGCGTCAAGTTTACCATAAGCGATATTACTTCTGATAGTACCGGAGAAAATAAAATTGTCCTGAGTCATAATTCCCATCTGCTTACGTAAACTTTCAAGCGTAATGTCGCGGATATCAGTTCCGTCAACAAGAATCGAACCGCCCTGAATGTCATAAAAACGCGAAACAAGATTTACGATCGTAGACTTTCCCGCCCCTGTCGGACCGACCAGGGCAATTGTTTCACCCGGAGTTACGTGAAAGGAAACATTTTCCAGAACGTTTACAAGCTTTGAATTATCCTGTTCTGTAACGTTATTGGAATCGTTCGGATTTCCACTTCCTCCGTAACTGAAGGTAACATTTTTGAATTCAACGTCTCCTTCTATATTACTGATTTCAACTGCGCCTTCCCTGTCTTCAATGGCACTTGGTGTATCCATAATTTCGAAAACACGTTCAGCCTTTGAAAGCGAAGTAATAAGCTGATTATAAAACTGGCTCAGAGCCTGAATTGGCTGCCAGAACATTCCGATGTAAGTACCGAAGGCAAGGAATGTTCCAACAGAAACGTTATCAACACCAATTACTTTAATACCAATCCAGTACATGGCAAACATACAGAGTGCCCATGAAAAGTCGATAATGGCAAAGTTTGCATCAGCCCAGCGGACAGCCTTAATAAAACTGTCACGGTCTTCTTTTACAAGCTGCTTGAAAGTTTTATCTGTTTCTTCTTCTGCATTAAAACTCTGAATAACCTTGATTCCGGAAAGATCTTCCGAAATAAAAGCTCCAAGGTTTGAACCTTTCTTTGAGTTCAGCTGCCAGTACTTGTGGGCTTTTCTTGAAACCACAATCACACCAATGATAAGAACCGGAAGCCCGAAAAGTGCTGCACAGGCAAGCCGCGGATTTTTTACAATCATAATCACGGCAACGGCACAGACTGTAATCAGGTTCGGAATAAGGCTCGTAATGGAATTTTCAAGAACATCTTTCAAGCTGTTTACGTCACCTGTAATACGTGCAAGAATTTTTCCGCTTGGACGAGAATCAAAAAATGCAAGGTCCAGTCCCTGAATGTGGTCATACAAACTCTGGCGGATTTCCGCAATTACATTGTTTGTAAGCTTACTCATTATAAGCATACGAAGTTTGATTGCACCAATCATTACAAGATTCATGACAACGGCAACCAGAATAAGTTTTACAAATCCCGGAATATCACGGTTGGCAATGTGAACGTCTATAGCACGTTCCATAATAAGTGGATTCACAAGTGAAACCACAGTTCCAACAAACATAAGAAAAAACACAACTGCAATCTTTCCTTTATATTTCAAAACCCAGCTCAAAAGTCGCGAAATGGTTTTGAGTTTTGAAGTCTCATTTAATTTTTCATCTACATTATAAGCATTCATTAGTTCATCCCTCCGTACTGAGTCTCGTAAGTTTCAGCATAGAGACCTTTCTTTGCAAGGAGTTCTTCATGTGTTCCTGCCTCCGCAATGCGGCCGCTTTCAAGAACAATGATTTTATCTGCATTTTTTACAGAGCTGATTCGGTGCGCGATAATGATTTTTGTCATTCCATTCATTTCGTTCAAAGTTTTCTGAATACGTTTTTCTGTTTCCGCATCGAGAGCCGATGTTGAATCATCAAAAACAAGAACCGGAGTATTACGGCTCATGGCACGTGCCATTGTAAGGCGCTGCTTCTGACCGCCGGAAAGTCCCACACCGCGTTCACCTATTACAGTTTCAGCTTTTTCATCAAGCTTTGAAACAAATTCTTCGGAAACGGAATCTTCCATGGCCTTCTGAACAGGTTCATCTTCCAGAGTTTCCTTGTCACCAAGACGGATATTTCCGTTGATAGTCTCAGAGAAAAGGAAAACATCCTGCATTACGACTGCAACATTTCGTCTTAAAGTTCCGATTCCAATATCCTTAATATTTTTTCCGTCAATCAGAATTGAACCGTCAGTGACATCGTACATGCGCTTAAGAAGATTAACGATAGTAGTCTTTCCGCTTCCAGTTGCACCCATAATCCCCAAAGTCTGTCCCGCTTTAATTTCAAAGCTTACATCTGAAAGAATTGGTGTACCGCTTTCTGTGGTAAAAGAAACATGGTCATATGTAATGTCACCTTTTATCTTTTCATCACTTGCATCTTCCTTTTCTGTAATGTCAGGAAGTTCTGAATAAATTTTATCGATACGCTTGATACTTGCCTTAGCCTGTGCGAATCCGCTTGTAAGCCAGCCAAGCATTTCCATTGGCCAAACGATGTTCATAGAATACTGAACAAAAGCTGTAAGCTCACCAAGTGTAAAACCTTCAGGATCATTCATGCACATAATTCCGCCTGCGCACAAAATTGCGATTGGAGCAAGGTATCTGAAAATCTGAAGAATCGGGTGATAGCGCACAAAAACTTTTGAAGTCTGATAGTTCAGAGAACAGTAAGTCTGATTCTTTTCAGAAAATTTCTGGATTTCAAAATTCTGACGAACAAAAGATTTTACTGTACGAACCCCATTCAGGTTTTCCTGAGCGGTATTGTTCAGAACCTGGTTTGCTTCTCCAATCTGTCCCCAAAGTGGTCCCAGATGCTTTTCCATTAAAAGAGCAACACAGGCACAGATTGCCATGGAAACTGCAGGAATAATGGAAAGTTTCCAGTTCATGCGGAACATGGAGTACAGAATAAAAGTGATATGAACAGCGATTTCACAAAGGAGCATCCCGATGTAAGTGAAAAGTCCCCAGATGGAGCCTACGTCATCGCGGACGCGAGCCATAAGTTCGCCTGAATTATTTTTATCAAAAAAGTTTGCAGAAAGCCCCTGAAGCTTTTTGAAAAAATCCTTTCGAATATCACAACCGATTTTACTTCCTGCCCAGTCGCAGCTGTATTCGCGGGTATATCCAAGAATTGCTCTCAGAATTCCTATACCAAGCATACTGGCCAGAAGAAATTTTAAATGTTCATCGTTTTTCCCAATAATAACTTCATCAACAAGCAGACGAGAAATCTGCGGAGAAAGCATATCAAGGCCAACAAATATAATATTAATAAATACAACGCTGATGTAAACCGGAAGCACCGGTTTAACAAATCTGAATAATTTTAATTTAGTTTGTTCCATAAATTGAGAATAATAGAAATAAAGACCAAACAACGTCCCCCTCTCTCAAAGGGATTCGTCATTATATTTATAATTTCATCATCTGTGAAAGGCGATCTGAAGTTTCACGTGTCTTTTCAGACATATTCTTCAGATCTGACACATTTTCAGAAAGAATGCGGCTTGCATCTGCAATTGCACCTGCGGCTTCGTCTACCGCTTTTGTAGCACTACGCAATTGCTCCATACTGTTTTTTACAGTATCTGAATAATTAAATTGTTCATATGCAGCCTTTTTCATCTGCTCTGCAGCATCGGAAATTTTTCTAGCCTCAGCTTCAATACGTTCACCTTCGCTCTGCTGACGATTCATTTCTTCTGCCGCAGATTTTACGTGACTTGCTGTGTCACTGGCTTCTTTACGCATTTCTGACAGTGTCTTCTGTACACCGTCTGCAAGACCAACACCGGTAGAAATCGACATAGCAATTTCGCCGATAATCTCACTGATTTTCTGAGCCTGTGCTGATGACTGTGTTGCAAGATTTTTAATTTCATTTGCAACAACGGCAAAACCTTTTCCTGCAGCTCCAGCATGTGCCGCTTCAATGGAAGCATTCATAGCAAGAAGATTTGTACGGCTACTGAAATTATCCAGAACCTGAACAATACTCAGAATCTCATCTGATCTGTTCTTCATTTCATCCATTGCTTCAGTAAGAAGATTAACATCATTAGCATTTTTTACAGTAAGTTCATCCAGAGACTGTGCGAGGACAGCAGCCCCGGAAATACTTTTTCCTACAGACTGAAAACCTTCAAGCAGTTTAGCAGTTTGCTCGGCCGAGAACGCAATACTTTCTGCTGATGATTCCAGATTTTCATTTGTTTCAGAAAGAGACTTAATCAAGTTATCAACGGCATTGTCTGCAGCCTGCAGCTGATTATTCTGTTGAACAAGAGCTGCTTCAATTCCATGAACCTGATTAATTGAAGTTTCTGAAACATCATTTACTTTTAAAACAGAAGTGTTCAAAAAGCCTGCTATTTCAGTTGTATCATTTGAAAGATCTCTTGCCTTTCCAAAAAGATCTTCCAGTATTTTGTTCTGTTCGTTTGCCTGAATTGCCAGTCTGTCTACTGCCTGCTGATTCTTTACCGATTCCAAAGACAAAGTCAAGAAAACTGCCAGATTCAGAATAAAGAATGCATAACCCTGCAACCAGACGAAAGGAGCTTTTCCTTGAACCTGTGCAAGAATATCAACAAATGCCAGCATTACAGCAATAAGGAATCCTACCAGAACAATGGTCATATTATGACTTTTGTCTTTCAACCCCTTAATTGAAACTACGATACCATAAATACAAACGTACATTACCGGCACCAATGTAATAGTAAAGAAATTACTAACCAGAACCCAATTGTGCATCAAAATCAAATGTCCCAGAACGGAAACGATATCGATTGCAACAACATAGATTAATGTGCGCTTTTTAATTTTACCGTCCAGAAACTGATGGAAGAACATTAAAAGAAATCCCATAGAAACCAGAAGAAGAGCACGTGCTATTTCTCTCTGCAGGATAAAATCAAAAAGAATCTGTTTACATCCCATATCAAAGAAGTAAAAACTGATTGTTATGGAAGATAATGCAAACCAAAGGAAAGTTTTTCCTTTTTCTTTATTCATGAAATACTGGGTACTCATGAAAATACCCATTGCAAGACACAAAACAGAAATAATTACATACATTGTGTTAGATAAAATATCGCGCAAATATGTAATTCTTTTTGTCTGACTTCGTGTCATAAATACTGGGCGTTCAGTAATTTCCATTACATCTGCATTTGTCCAGCACACATATGTAAGATGAATTTCCTGTTCAACTCCATGTTGATCAATAACATTTGAAGGAATCAGAATAACGCTGTTTTCTTTAGGACGGACATTTACATCTGGTGGAAGACGTCCGTTTGACCCGATAAAAACTCCATTAGCATAAACATCAAAAGCACCATATGCATGACCGGCATCAAGGTACAAAGGCTGCCCTTTAAAATCAGAAGGAACAGTAACTGTTGTTCTTAAATAAACATAATTATTTTTATTCAGCGGAATAACACATGGAAGATTTACTGAACTCCATCCAGAATCATCAAAATCAACGGAAGTCCAGCTGCTGTTATTTCCAACCTGATATTTCCAGGAAACATCAATTTCACATCCTCGTTTATGACTATGATTTCCATGTTCGGCTGCAAAAAGGCCATTACCTAAAACACATGAAAATAAAAATAAAGCTCCCAAAAGGGAGATTCGTTTGTTCATCACTCTGCACCCCGTTTATATCATACTCTCCAATTGAATAGTACTATTTTACCATTAAACGTTTTTTTTTTACAGAAAAAATAAATAAATTAAAGAAATCCTTTATCCATTGGTCTTTGTATAGATAAATTAAACTTTTTTTCCAATTCTCTCCAATAGTATTGTAAAATATAGGTATGAATAAAACAAAACCAAAAAAATGGATAAGATTCCGGCACAAAATAATCCGCTGGTTAATCAAAATACCATTCGCATTAACGGCTTATTTCAAATATGGTTTTATTCCAACACCCGTCAAAGACTCAAAAAAACGACAGTACATCATAGTAATGAATCATGCTACCCCTTTCGACCAGTTCTTTGTTGGTCTTTCCATAAATCGTCCTGTTTATTACGTGGCTACCGAAGATATTTTTTCACTCGGATTTTTATCCCGACTTCTGGAATGGGCTGTTGCGCCAATCCCAATTAAAAAATCAACACAGGATATGAACGCCATCAGAAATATCATGCAGGTTGCAAAAGAAGGCGGTACTATCTGTATATTTCCTGAAGGAAACAGAACCTACTCAGGCTGCACCGAATATATTAAACCTGCCATCACAAAGCTTATAAAAATGACAGGACTTCCTGTTGTATGTCTTAAACTTGAAGGCGGCTATGGTGTGGAACCCCGCTGGAGTACAAAAAAAAGAAAAGGAAAAGTAACCTGCCGGATTGCAAAAATACTGGAACCAGAAGACTATAAGAAAATGTCTGCGGATGATTTCTATAAAGACATCACCGATACTATTTTCACAGACGATGCTGCTTCCGGATTATCCTACGAATGTGAAAAGCGATCCAAATATATGGCAGAATATATGGAAAGAATTGTCTATATCTGCCCAAACTGCGGACTTACCCACTTTAAAAGTGAAAGAAATAAAATCCGCTGCTTAAAATGCGACTTGGAAGCTGAATATACACCTGATTTAAAATTCAAATCCATTTCTGGACTTTTCCCATATACCACTTTAAAAGAATGGTATAATGCACAAGAAAAATTTATTTCAAATCTGGATCTTTCAAAATACTATGAAGAAGCGGCTTTCACAGAATCTGTAAGCCTATATAAAGTCCGTTTATACAAAAGTAAAATTCAAATTTCTGAACACTGTGACTTTACTCTTTATGGAAACCGTTTTGTCATCAATAACCAGGAATTGCTATTTGACGATATTAAGGCGGTTTCTGTTCTAGGACGAAACAAGCTGAATATCTACTATAAAGATGAAGTTTTCCAGGTTAAATCCGATGAAAGATTTAACGCAGTAAAATATTTACATTTTTATCATCATTATAAAAACACCACTACTTCAGGCGAAGCAGAAATAAAAGGAGGCGGAAATGAATTTCTGGGATTATAGCGTTTGGGGATTTTTTAATCTGGTTACAGTTCTACTGTTTGCTTTGATTATTGCGAACATTCTGAAGAAGCACATAAAATTTCTTCAAGCATCTCTGATTCCAACATCAGTTATTGCAGGTTTAGGAATCTTAATTATTTCTACTATTTACAAAGCTGTTACAGGAAACCACATGTTCGATGTACGTGCTTTCAATTATGTTGGAACAACAAGTCTGGAAATAATCACATTCCATTGTCTGGCATTCGGATTTATTGCCATGACATTCAGCTCCAAAAAGAAAAAGCTTTCTAAAAAGAGAGCGGCAGAAATTTTCAATACTGGCGTTACAACCGTATCTTCTTATCTGCTTCAAGGAATTCTTGGAATGATTATAACAATCATTGCCGCAAAATTTATTGCCGGCCTTATTTCAGGTGCAGGTATTCTTCTTCCATTTGGATACGGACAAGGAACAGGCCAGGCTCTAAACTTCGGAAGTATTTTTGAAAACGATCACGGATTTTCGGGCGGAAAAAACTTTGGCCTTTCAGTTGCAGCCCTTGGCTTTTTAAGTGCAAGTATCGGAGGCGTTATTCACCTGAACATTATGAAGGCCAAAGGGAAAATCAAAATTCTTTCAAAAGCAGATGCTGTTTCTGAAACAGCAGATATAGATAACACCAATGAATCTTCAGAAATGAAAACCAAGAAAACCATTAACGGCGGACTTGAAGACCTTACCATACAGATTTCAACAATTTTCATTACTTACATGATTGCCTATTTCCTGATTGCTTTCCTTGGTAATCTTCTTCCAGGCTTCAAATCAGTTTTGTATGGATTTAACTTTTTGATCGGTGTCCTGATTGCTTCACTCATAAAACTTCTTCTCAATGCTATGAAAAAAGGAAATATTGTTGATGAAGATTATATAAATCCTGTTCAAATGGATAAGCTCGGAAGCTTCTTTTTTGACTTAATGATTGTAGCTGGTATTGCGGCAATTCAGCTGGATCTTTTGAAAGATTATTGGGTAACTCTTTTAGTTATGGGAATTCTTGGTCTTCTTATAACATATTTCTACAATCGTTTTGTAGCAAAAATTTTATTCCCTGACTATGCCGAAGAACAATTCCTTGTTATGTATGGAATGCTTACCGGAACAGCCAGCACGGGCGTTATTCTGCTCCGTGAAATTGACAAAGACTTCGTTACACCTGCAGCAGACAACCTGGTTTACCAGAACTTCCCTGCCATCGTCTTCGGATTCCCAATGATGTTATTAGGCGCCCTGGCTCCAGTAGAACCTATAAAGACTTTAATTATTCTTGCCATCTTCTTTGTAGTAATGAATATAATTCTATTCAGAAGACAGATATTCTTAAGAAAAAAATAACCTGACTCCAGGTTTCAAAATGGATCCTTCGACCCTTCGACAAGCTCAGGGGCCATTTGTTAAAAAAAAGATCTCTGAGAAACTCGAGGCCACTGAAAAAGTCCATTAAAGACTGAATTTACAAACACCATTTGAATA
>JAKSTM010000061.1 GCA_024402565.1 Treponema sp.
AACACGAGTTTGTGCAGCGTCTTTATTCTGCGGCTGAATTATGTGAAATCATGAAGCGGGCAGGCTTTTCTGAAGCAAATGCCTACGGCGATTTTGATAAATCACCATATGATCAAAATGCCCGCACCATGGTTATTATCGCAAAGAAGTGATTATTCAGAATCGATATTTATGTTTCCGCTCTTTGTGTTGATCTTGATTTCAACGTTACCGTTTTTATATCTGGATTCAAGATCTTCACATTGAACGCCAGTGATATTTGTGTTCTTGTCTATGAATTCACCGCTTTGAGTTGTAACGATTGCTTTGTAACCTTTTCCTTTTGGGAAAACCAGGTCGATTGTTCCACTGGTTGTTTTAACCCAAGAATCATTTTCAATCATTTTATCAAATTGATATTCAATACTTCCGTTCATTGTTTGGGCTTCAAAACCGTCAGTTTTAATTTTTTTACATGAAATACGTCCATTTGCAGTTTCGGTGCGACACAGTTTAGCAGAAAGATCTTCCAGATCTATGATTCCGTTTACTGTGGAAATAGTAACATTGTTTCCTTTAATTCCTGATACAGAAACTTTTCCACTTGCTGCGCCAATTTTTAAATGACTGCTAATGTTACATTTTTCTACTTGGGTCATACCACTTGCAGTTGTTGTTGTAATAATTTTTGCGTTCAGATTTTTTAAGAAAATATTTGCAGAAACGCTGGTAAGTTTAATATCTTCGAGTTTCTTTCCGAAAGGAATTTCTATCAAAATGCTGACTTGTTTTTTATAAGAAGAGAGAAGCTTTGTTTTTATTACCAAAGTTCCCTTGTCGATTTTTGCTGTAGGTGAAGGAGCATCATAATCTTTTGTAATCGTAACAGTGATATCAGAAGTAAATGCTTCCTGCACCGAAAGTTTTCCGGCACTAAAATTAACTTCCAGATTTTGTACTTGTTCCGGTTTGAAGCTGTAAGTGATTTTTTCTTCAGGAACAAGGTCTACTGCGAATAAGGCTGACAAAAAAAATGACAAAACTGATAAAAATGAAATAATTTTCTTCATATTCTTAAGTATACAAATTATACCTTAGTATAACAAATCATTTTGATATTTAAAAATAACTAAAAGAAATATACTATTTAACTATGAAGATTTATTGGAGGAGTCAGATGAAAAAAGTATTAAATTTTGTGGTGACGGTATTTTCAGCTGTTATTATTTTGATGAGCGTGTCGTGCGCTTCTTCAGTTGCAGAAAAGCAACTGGATCCAATTATTGTTGATAAAGTGGAAACAAATTGTGGAGACATTAAGCTTGTTACGGATCCATCAAAAGAAGTAATGATGTTGCTTTTACGTTTAGCTGAAATGCCTGAAGCGGTATATCCATATTATGGAAATTCAGATTTTAATATTGCTGTAGATACCTGGTTTTTGAATTATAAAAATCACGATTCCGTAAAAACAATAAAGAGTTTAATGAAAAACTCAAACATTTCTATGGATGATTTTATTTCCCTGACAAATATCATTAAAGAAGATATGACTGGATTTACAGTGGAAGTAAAGCCTTATTCTTTTATGGTAAATGATGTATGGAATTCAAAAAATGCACAGGTAGTTCTTGAAGCAATGAATAAATTTGCCATAGATACTAAGTTTGATAAGTTTTATGTTTTGAATCGTCCGTCTTACATTAATATGCATAACGGTGTTGTAAATGCCCTTGAAGATGGAACAATTGAAAAATTTATTTCCGATTTTTATCTTTCAGGCAAACCTGTGAATGAAGAAATACATATTTCTGAACTCCTTTGTGGTCAGAGTATGTGGTATGGCGATGGAAATGAAGTTGGAGGAAAGGACTATGTTCTTGCACTCTCTCCTTATTGGTCAAAAGAATATTATTTTCATTTATTAAGATACCTTTCTTTGCCAATTTTTAATCCAAAAATGCAGGTAATTCCAGAACAAACTTTTGAAGAATTCAAAAAGTATATGAATCAATTACGCGATAAGAATGGAACAAACCATGTAACAGGATATGAACATAAAAACGCAGTAATGTTTGATATTGTTGTTTTGAATAATATTGTTTATTGCCGTGAAAATGGTAAAACTGATGATTATGAATATCTTAAACAGGATTATATAAAGATAAGTTCAGAGGAATTTGTTAACGATATGGAAAAAGCAATTGATGAATATCTGGCAAAAGCCCCTGAAAAACGTGATTTTGTAAATGATTTGCTTTTTGTTGAGGTAGAAAAAGACCTGGAACTTTTGAAACTAATTGTCGAAAGATAAAAATGGAGAAAAAAATGAAAAAAAGTAATTCATTTATAGCCACAATTATTTTAGGAATAAGTTTAGTTTCTTGTGCTTCCACAAAGAGTATTCCAGAGAAGAAAGTAAAACTGGATTTTGAAGCTCCAATTCGAGCCAGTTTTTCTGTAATTGATCTGGATGAAGATTTGGCAGCTGTAAAATATCTTGTAACTACATCTTATGCAGGATACCCTCAGGCTCTGGAAAAAGGTTTTGATGTAGACGCCTCTATTAATGAAATAAAGGAAGCTACATTGAATAATCTGACAAGCCTGGGAATGGTAGATTCAAAATATTATCAGAATAAGATTTTTGAAGTTTTAAGTCGTGATATGAAAGTTAATGACATGCATTTTTCAGTTTCTGGATTTGGAGTTTCAACACGGCCTGTTGCAAAATATTTACGTTTTACAGATTTATATTTTGAAAGAAATGGAGAAGAATATTTCCTTTATAAGACAGAAGATGATCGAATTCCAGTTGGAGCAAAATTTACTGGACCAGAAAGAAATTTATATGAATACTTTTTTGAAGACAGAGTGATTTACCGTTATGCAGTTTATGCTACACCGGGAACTAATCGTCTTACAGTTTCATTGAATGGAGAACAGTATCCAGTTTCGGTAATAAAAAATGAAGAACTGAAAAGTAAAAGTAAGTTAACTAATGTAATAGAAACTGATGATTGTGTTTATGTGTCATTAAATACTTTTTCAATATCTTCAACAGGAAATGATTACTTTTTATTTTTTGAAACTTGTAAAAAGTTAGCTACTGAAAATCCAAATAAAACAGTTATCCTTGATTTAAGACAAAACGGTGGTGGTATAGTTTATTTTGCATCTCAATTAATTGCTTCGATTTATTTTCCTTATGATACAGAAGAACATATGGACTTTTACAATTTTCTTTTGAAAGAAAGTTATAAACATCAGTTGGAACAGAAGTCAGAAGCAGATAGGGAAAAAAGAGAGTTTTATAAAAAACAGCTGGATGCCCAAAATAAAAATGAATTGGAATCAGGATATGTTCGTGATCAGGAAATTGTTTTAGAAAACAATGATGTTTTGGAAACATATGATAAAGATTCCTTAATGAAACGTCGGGTGATTATTCTTATGGATGGGGGATCAGCTTCTTCATCTGAATATACAATTGGTCTTTCCTATCTGTCAAAAGATGCGGATGTAACATTGGTGGGAAACCGCACAGTAGGCGCAGTAGATTATGTTTCTAACTGGGATTATGTTCTTCCAAAATCAGGTTTGAGAATGTTTTATGGAAAATATTTCGGGGCTTCACCATGTATTACGCAGAATGAAAATTTCCATGGTGAAGGCGAAGGATTCTGGCCTGATTGGTGGACAACAAATGAAAATATCCTGAATACTTTGGTTCAGCTTACAGGCGATGAAAGCCTTTCGGAAAAGCTTCCGGAATTGGGTAAATATAAATATTAAGAATTGATTTTATTCTTTCTCTGCTACCCGATAATCCCAGTTGTGTTTTGGGTAGCGGCCTTTCATTTCTTTACAAATCTCTATCCAGCTTCCGTTCCAGAAACCTGCAAGATCTTCGGTAATCTGAAGAGGCCGGCTTGCCGGTGAAAGAAGTTTCAGAAGAATGGGAACTCCCATAATCTTTGGATTTTCAAAGCAGCCGAAAATGCGCTGGATAATTATTTCAATTACAGGGCGGCCGTTTTCATATGTCACTTTTATTTTGCGCCCGTTTTCCAGAATCATCTGAGTCGGAACATTTGCGTCGATGGTGGCTCCGTCCAGATACCAGTAGGCGGCGTTGAAAAGTATTTCGTCTGTGAGTTTTCCGTCGGTAAGGAACGGTGTGAGCCATTCTTCTGGTGCGGCTTCAAGGCGGGCAAGTGATGGACTTGATTTTGTTGTGTTTTTGTCGTCCTCCGAAACGGCGCTATGTGCGCCCTGGGGGGCTTGCGCTAAAGCGGCATTTTGTGCGCCCTGCGAGGCGCCACCGTTTCCGGTTCCAGCATTTGCATGTACAGCATAAAAATCAGCACGGGTCAGAAAATCCTGCAATTTGTGTGACAAATTCAAGGAATTCAGGCCTTTTTTGCGTATTTGTGTGCACCATGCAAGTACAGAATCTTCTTTTGTTACGTTCATTTTCTTTTCAGAAAGTGTGATTTTTCCGTACTTTGTATATACAAATTTGCTGATTTTTGTCTGATCTTCGTTGAAAAAGCATTCAGTTTCTTCGTGGGTTAAATCAGAAATCAGACTTTCAGCTTCATTATTTGTAACACATTCGTAGTCGAAAATGGTGCCACCGGAACTTGTCGCAAGAACTTCAGGCGCAATAATCCAGTCAGGAGCCTGGGAATAGATTAAGTCTTTTGCTAAGAATGCAGTGTGCCCGTTTGGGAACTGGTAAGAGATTTTATTATTTCCTTTGGCAGCCCCAGAAAAAGTTTCAGAACATTTTTTTGCAAGGCGGTCAGAGAAGCCTGCAAAGAGAAGGGCAGTTTTTGTGTTTTGATTTTTCGTGCTTGAAGAGGCGTCATGTGGCGAAGAGGGCTGACCCCCTTTGTCACTTTTGTTTGAACGGGCGTCATATTCTGCAAGGGCGTTTTGTGCCCGAGTGATTTTTGAACGGATGTCGTCACAAAACCGGTTCTGCATTTCGTTTTTTGAATCTGCGTAATTTGAATATTTCAGAATCAGGCTGACAGCGTCTTCCTTCAGCGCGGGATTTTCTGCGGCAAAAAGAATAAGATTTGCAAGGCGCGGTGAAACGCTGGCTTCAAGCGCAAGACGGCCGCGTTCTGTGATTTTTTTGCTGCTGTCTAAAAAGTTCATGTTCTGTAAAAATTCGGAGGCTGATTTTATGGCGGCCTTTGAAGGGGAGTCCAGGAAAAAGTTTTCGCTTTTTGAAAGATTTTTTCCCCAGGCGGCACATTCAAGAACAAGACTTGAAATGTCGGTTCGGAGAATTTCCGGCAGTAAGGATTTTTGCCGCGGTTCGTTTTTACTCCAGAGGCGGATGCATCGTCCGGCTTGAAGTCGGCCTGCACGTCCTTTTCTTTGTTCAGCACTGAATTCACTTTCTGCTTCTGTGACCAGAGTTTCCATGCCAAGCGAAATATTCAGACGGTTCACACGGGAAAGGCCTGAATCGATAACCGTAGTAACGCCCGGAACTGTAAGAGAAGTTTCTGCAATGGCAGAAGAAATAATTACCCGGTTTGTATTTTTCGGAAGAGGTGAAAAAATCTTTTTCTGATCGGAAAGTGAAATGCTTGAATGAAGCACATGAATTTCTGTTCCGGAATTCTGTGCGCCGCAAAGAGCGTTTTGAAGTTCGCTTTCTGTTTTTCGGATTTCCTTAATGCCTGGAAGGAAAGCAAGAATCACAGGGGGCTGTCCCTTCTGAACATTTTCAAGTTCGTCGCAAATGGCCCGCACCATAGTTGAGTCAGGTTTGTATTCAACTTCTACAGGAAATGTGCGGCCGGGGATTTCCATAACAGGAACGGTTTCGCCTGGAATCTGATCAAGTCCACCAAGGTATTCGGAAAGCTTTTTGGTTTCTATTGTGGCGGACATGATGATGACATAAAGGTCATCGCGCAGTTCCATTGCCTCCCGAAGAAATGCCAGATTCAAATCGGTTGTAACAGAACGTTCGTGAAATTCATCAATTAAGATAACGGAATAGCCTTCCAGAGAAGGATCGTTTTGCAGCGTCCGCGAAAGAACTGCTTCAGTTACAACTTCAATTTTTGTTTCTCTGGAAGTTTTGTTTTCCAGATGGATTTTGTATCCGCAGGTTTTTCCGCATGGTTCTTCAAGAATTTCCGAAACACGTTCCGCAATGGAAAGGGCTGCGATTCGTCGCGGTTCGGTCATGAGAATCTTTCCGTCAAAAAACTCCGGAAGTCCTGCGGGAATCACAGTCGATTTTCCCGCTCCCGTTTCAGCCGTGAGAACAAGAAAGCGTGATGGCGATTTTTTCAAAGTGTCTGCAATCTGAGAAATGTACGGCGTGACGGGGAGAGGTGGAAGACTTCGCATGGGGTAAGTATATCATAATATTTGTGGTAAGGGGCATGCCTGGTGCGGTGCTTTGACCCGGACGTCACCGTCCGAGCCAGGCGCTGGCAGACGGCCTTCGGCACGGCAGATTTTCCGCACCAGGCCGGCACTTCCGCAGTTCGGTAACCCTCAGTCTCCTCGGGCGGCCCGCCCTGGTTTATTTTGGTGGCCGGGATTTTGCCTTTAAACGCACAGTTTCAGTCAAAACGTAAAGCTTTTTTATGGCGGCCGCCCTGCGGTGACCGCTTCGCGCTGCTCCAGCGCCTATGCCACCCTGAAAACGGCGAAAACTGGAATTTATAGGACGTTTTGGGTAGTAAATTTTGCAAAAAACGTTAAAAACTCACACCTTTGGTTTGTTTTTCTGAAAAGGGTGTGAGTTTTTGGAAGGAAAAAGATGGCGACGCCCCTTCAATTTTTAGAAAATGCTTTAGATTTTCATACTTTTTTGAGGATTTATCGAAAAGGTGTGAGTTTTTTGCGTGAAGGAGTTGGGAATTGGCTTCTCAGGTGAAAAAAACACCGCAAAAACTCACCCCATTTTGCATTTTCTGACCAAAAGGTGTGAGTTTTTCGCAAAAAGGACTTTTCCCATTGCGTCATTCGTGGCAGAAATAATTTCGCGCCGCTCCAGCGCCTATGCCACATTTTAAACTTGACAACTTGACAAGTTAAAGTTACTTTATATATATGAAACAGATGACAGTAGGTGATTTTAAAGCACAGTTTTCCGCAGTTCTGGATATGGTTCTTCAGGGAGAAGAAGTTCAGGTTCTTTATGGCCGTTTAAAAAAACCGGTCGCTCAGTTTACTAAAATAGAAGAGAAACCAAAAAAGAAGAAGCGGCCTTTAGGTTTGTATGAAGGAAAAGCTACATATTGGGAGGATGAAACTTTTGAGTTTACTCCGGAAAATCTTTTCGACAATATGGATGATTTACTTTAGGGGGAGAGAGAATGAAATATTTAATTGATACACATGTTTTTATCTGGGCCTTGATGGATACAAAAAAAATCAGTAAAAGAGTTACCTCTATTCTGGAAAATGTAGAGAATGAGGTTTATATAAGTCCCATCAGTTTTTGGGAAATGGCAATTAAATATCAGTCGAAAAAGCTTGATTTACAGGGAATAAACATTCTTCATCTTCCGCATATTGCGGAGCAATATGATTTTGAAGTTCTGTCTCCGGAACCTTATGATTATGTGAGTGTTGGAACTGTGCCACAAAAAGAAAATCATCACGATCCGTTTGACCGTATGCTGATTCAGCAGGCTATAAGGAATAATCTGGTGCTTTTAAGTGCTGACTCAAAATTCCAGCAGTATGAAGAAAACGGTCTTCAACTAATGTGGTAGAAAAGGAACAACTAAGCGTTCTGCGAAATATTCCGGTTTTCGATATAATGAAATCATGTGGATGTTTCTTACGCTGCTTTACGGACTTATAAAAGGTTCAAGAGAGATTTTTAAAAAGAAGGCACTGGAAAAAAATACAGTTACCGAAGTCCTTCTGATTTATACCTTTATTTCATTAATTATTGCGACTCCGCAGCTCCCCAACGCCATGGGTCTGACTACCCGCCAGTATTTTCTGGTCGCTGTGAAAGCATTTGTAATTTTCGTTGCATGGATTGCAGGCTTTAAGGCAATTAAGAAACTTCCTGTAAGCCTTGTTGGCGTTCTAGATTTGTCCCGGGTTCTTTTTGCTTCACTTCTTGGAGTTTTTGTTCTTGGCGAAACAATTACTATGAACAAAGGAATCGGGCTTGTGCTTGTAAGCTTTGGACTTTTGTTTTTGAAATTTAATCCGTTTCGCAAACGTTCGGATAAATGTAAAACGGAATGCAGCAGCGATGGGAGCCCCGCCGAAGGCGTTCCGGAAGGAAAGGCTTCTGAGCTTTGCGAAGAACCGGTTCCTTCCGGAATAAAGCGACAGCGGAAGGGCGGACGTAGCGCCGGTTCCGTCTACGACGGAACCGGGCTGCCCGAAAAACATTCAACAACATTTTTCATTTTCCTGGCATTTTTATCCTGCATTCTGAACGCAGTTTCGGGCCTTATGGACAAAATCCTCATGAAGGAAATGAACTCGAGTCAGCTTCAGTTCTGGTACACACTTTTCATGGTGATTTACTACGCAATTTATGCACTGTGTACCCGGGCAAAAATCAGCCGTTCAGTATGGAAGAATGTTTGGATTTATCTTCTGGCAGTTGGGCTTATCGTTATGGACAAGGTGCTTTTTATTGCCAACGGCATTGCAGAAAGCCAGGTGACAGTCATGACCCTCATAAAACAGAGCAGTGTTATTGTGACGATTATTGCCGGCAAATATGTCTTTAAGGAAAAAGATATTCTCCATAAAGTTTTCTGTGCCGCCATCGTAGTAGCAGGAATTATTGTGGGGATTATGTAGAAAATCTTTATAGTATTCCTGCGCCCCCGTGTTACAATTAAAAGGTACAAATTCGTAATACGGGGTATTTTTATGTCTAAAAGAAAAGCATTGTTTATTGGTGGAACCGGCACAATCAGTATGGCCATTACAAAGAGTCTGGCAAAAGATTTTGGCGATGACTGGGAACTTTATCTTTTGAACAGAGGAAACCGTTCATCGGAACTTCCTGTCGGCATTAAGGAAATCCATGCGGATATCAATAATGAAGAAGAAGCAAAGGCTGCTTTAGGCGACATGACTTTTGATACAGTCTGTGATTTTATCGGCTTTGTGGTACCTCAGCTGGAACGCGATTACCGTCTTTTCAAAGGTAAGACAAAACAGTTCATGTATATCAGTTCGGCTTCGGCTTATCAGAAACCTATCGGAGATTTCCGTATTACGGAAGGAACTCCGCTGGCAAATCCTTACTGGGAATATTCCCGCAACAAAATTGCCTGTGAAGAATTCCTTATGGAAAAATATCGCAGCGAAGGTTTCCCTATCACAATTATCCGTCCGAGCCACACTTATGATGTTCGCAATGTTCCTCTTGGAGTTCACGGCGACAAAGGAAGCTGGCAGGTAATCAAACGTATGCTGGACGGAAAACCTGTAATCATTCACGGGGACGGAACAAGTCTCTGGCATATGACTTTCAATGAAGATTTTGCAAAAGGCTTTATCGGACTTATGGGCAACGCCCACGCCATTGGTGAAAGTTATCAGATTACAAATGACGAATCCCTCACATGGAATCAGATCTATCAGACAATTGCCGACGTTCTCGGCGTGGAACTGAAAGCAGTTCATGTAAGCTCTGAATTCCTTGCAGCCGCAAGTCACTACGATTTTACAGGCGGTCTGATTGGCGACAAGGCAAACACTGTTGTTTTTGACAACACAAAGCTTAAGCGCGCAGTGCCTGGCATGAACATGAACATCCGCTTTGAACAGGGCGTTCGCAAAACTCTGGACTATGTCCTGAGCCACAAGGAATGTCAGAAAGAAGATCCGGAATTCGACGCCTGGTGTGACAAAGTGATTGCCGCCATGGAAGAAGCAAAGAAAAAGGTTTTAGGATAAAAATATACACAAAATCCCTTGTTAAACGTTTAACATAATTATGCTACAATTAGGGTATGAAGAGAATAAAACTTCTGATTTGTACAGCAATTGTGCTGAGTTTGACGTTAAAAGGGGCGTTTTGTATGACAAAATCCGTAAAAACTGCAGTTAATCCTGTCATTTATTCCGATATGCCGGACCCTGATGTAATACGTGTCGGAAATACATTTTACATGGTTTCTACAACCATGCATTTTATGCCTGGCGCAATAATTATGCGGTCCTACAATCTTGCAGACTGGGAAATTGCCGGTCATGTGTATGACAAACTGGAAGATTACGGGGCTGCCCGCATGGAAAACGGCAAGAATATTTATGGAAGCGGAATGTGGGCAGCTTCCTTAAAGTTT
>JAKSTM010000062.1 GCA_024402565.1 Treponema sp.
TTTCCCTGGATCTGGAAGCCGAAGTGCTTGATGAACAGGTTCGTCTTCTTTCAAAAGAACTGCGCACTACAACTCAGCGTGTAAATCTTTTTGAAAAAGTTAAGATTCCTGAAACAAAAGCCAATATCAAGAAAATCTCTGTTTATCTTGGTGATGAACAGGTTGCGGCTGTTGTTAGAAGTAAAATTTCGAAGAAAAAACTTCAGGCTGCTGCCGATGCCGCCGCTCTTCTTAATGCAGAAAAAGCCGAAGCTCCTGCTAAAGCAAAAGCACCTGCAAAGAAGGCTGCTCCTAAGACAACAGCAAAGACTACAAAAAAAATAACAAAGAAGGAGGCTGACAAATGATTGAAAAAATGCAGAAAGTCTCCATAGTTGTTCTGGACCGCGAACGTGAAGAAGCTTTAAAATCTTTACGCAAACTGGGTCTTGTTCATCTGGAACCTCTCGAAGGTTCAAGTGAAACACTGAGTGCTTATAAAGAAGCCCTGAGCAACGCTGTTGTTACTGAGTCTATTTTGGGAGAAGTAAAGCTTCCAAAAGGAAAGAATAGAAAGACTGTATTAACTCTTTCTACTGAAAAAACAATTAAACTTTGTGAAGAAATTGTAAGAGATGCTGATCGTAAAAAACAGCTTCTTGATGAGATTTCAGCTGATGTAGCAGAGCTTGATCGTTTTACACTTTGGGGTGACGTAAATCCAGCAGATTTTGATTATCTCAAAGAAAAAGGCGTTTCATTGAAACTTTATGAAGTTCCTGCTTCTAAATATCTGGAAATTGATGAAAATATTGAAACAATTCTTGTAAACAATGACAAGAAAAGTGTTCGTTTTCTTTTAGTTTCGGAAAGTAATGAACGTCCTTCAAATCTTCTTCCTGAAGCTTTTGAAGTTCCATTTCCTCGCTGTTCAACAGTAGAGATTCAAAAGGAAATCGAAAATTATCAGAAAGAAATTGCTGCAATTGAAGCAGATAAAAATGAAAAAGCTGTATATCTTAACGCAGTAAAAGCATTGAAGAAAACTCTGGAATATGACATTCAGTTTGAAAACGTCAATGCAGGAATGGGAAAAGATAATTCAGGCAATGAAAATGATCTTGCATGGATTCAGGGATATGTTCCTGAATGCAACATGGAAGAGTTCAAAGCATTTGCCAAAGAGAATGATTGGGCTGTTGCTTGGCAGGAACCAGAAAATCCTGACGAAGTTCCAACAAAACTAAAGAATAATAAACTTGTTAGTATGATTTATCCACTTACTGATTTCTTGGGAACAGTACCTGGTTATGCTGAATATGATATTTCAGGCTGGTTCTTATTATTCTTTACAATTTTCTTTGGAATGATTTTTGGAGATGGTGGATACGGTCTTCTTGTAACTGTGCTTTTTGTGATTTTGTCACTTGTTAATAAAATCAAAGGAAAGAAGATACCTGCATTGTATCCTCTAGCAATTCTTCTTGGTGCAGCTACAGCAATTTGGGGTATGGTTACCTGTACTTGGTTTGGTCTGGATGTTAAATATCTTCCTGACTGGCTTGTTGGTCTTTCTATTCCTCAGATTTCAAATGCATGTAAAGACCAGACATGGATGCCGTTCTGGTGTGAAGGTACCGGAGTCGAAGGACTTACAACTGATAAGTTCCTTATGATCTGGTGTTTCTCACTGGCACTGGTTCAGCTTTCAGTTGCCCATATTAAAGCAATGATTAGAAATATAAAGTCTCTCAAAGCAATTGGTGACTTTGGTTCTATGATTCAGCTTTGGGGAATGCTTTATGTAGTTCTCATGATGGTTGTAGATGGTAGCATCTTCAATCTTGGTGTAGTAATCGGAGGTATTCCAATCGGAATGGTTTGTGTTGGAATGGTAGCTGTAGGATTCGTTCTAAGCTTCATTTTTGCAAACTACGAAGGAAGTGTAAAAGAATCGATTATGTCCAGCGTTAAGAATATTATTTCGGTATTGCTTGGCGTTGTAAACGTATTCTCTGATATTGTTTCTTACATCCGTCTTTGGGCTGTAGGACTTGCAGGTGCTGCAATTTCGCAGACAGTAAATGAAATGGCCGGACCAATGCTTGGTCACTTCATTTTCTTCATCTTTGCAATTATCCTTCTGGTATTTGGTCATGGTTTGAATATGATTTTGAACCTGCTGTCGGTTATTGTTCATGGTGTCCGCCTGAATACGTTGGAATTCTCAACACACTTGGGCATGTCATGGTCTGGATTCAAATATGAGCCTTTCAGTGAAAAGGCTGAATAAATAAACTTAAAATAAAATCGCCCCAAGTGGGGCTAGGAGAAAATTATGGATTTTGGAATGTTAGGCGCTGCTGTATGTATGGGTATTGCTGCTATTGGTTCAGCAATTGGTATTGGAACTGCCGGTCAGGCTGCAATCGGAGCATGGAAAAGATGTTATGTAAACAATAAACCAGCTCCATTCATTCTTACAGTTTTTGCTGGTGCTCCACTTACACAGACAATTTACGGTTTCCTTCTTATGAACTCAATGAAGGGTAAAGCTGATTCAAACCCAGGTTTCTACCTTGGTCTTGGTATTGCTTCAGGTCTTGCAATGTGCTTCTCTGCTATCGCACAGGGAAAAGCAGGTGCTGCTGGTTCAGATGCTCTCGGTGAAACAGGAAAAGGTTTCGCTCAGTACATCATGGTAGTTGGTCTCTGTGAAACAGTAGCATTGTTCGCAATGGTATTCTCAATGATTGCATAGGTAAAATCTTTTTACCTATGCAAAACGGCGTTGTCAAGGGCTTGAACGAAGTGTCCCTTGACAATGACGTATCGCGTAACGCCTCGTCAAGACTTTAAGCGAAGCGTGTCTTGACTCCTCGCATCGCGTAACGCCTAATCAAGGCAAAAAAAACGCACCTGAAAAGGTGCGTTTTTTTTGTCCCTATCACTTATACAATCTTTACTCCGAGGGAAGTCAGAAGGCTTGCTGCATCGGGAAGTGAGAAAACCGCATCTTTCAAATTACAGGTTTTAGCGTCAACAAGATAACCTTCGGCATTTGAAAAATCAGCTTTTGTCAGATTACATTTTGAAAATGTCGAATCTGAAAGTTCTGCACCGCTAAAATCAGAACTGGTCAGGTTGCATTCAGTAAAGTCACTTCTGAAAATCTTACAAGATGAAAAATCAGATTTAATAAGCGGTAGTCTGAAAAATGAGTTGTATCTGAATACACAAGAAGTGAAAGATGAAAATGGCAGAGAAACATTGTTTTCATCGGAAATAGTATTCCAGTCTATCCCCAGAAGATTACACTCCTCAAAATCACAGAATAGTGAAATAGAATTTACAAGGTCGGGATTTCTGATTGTGCAATTTTTAAAATGACATTCAGTGAACTGGCATTCGTATATTTTCGAATCTTCAATTGAGCAATTTATAAAAGTGCAGTAGTAGAATTCATAATCATCAATAGATTCATCAGAAATGGTAAGGTTCTTAAAAGTTTTGTTTTCAAAATACATAAAATTGTTATAGCACAAAAATGATTCATAAACTATAAATAATAGTATGGATAGAAAAGAAATGTTTGAAAAATTCCTTGCAGGTATGCAAGGTATTGAAATTGAAAAGGATATTCCTTCGCTTCGCGAGGCATTTAAAGGCTCTTTTAATATTGGTACAAGTGTGCCGGTTTATGATCTAACAAAACCTAATTTTGAAACGGAATTAATCAAAAAACATTTTAATACAATTGTTGCTGAAAACTGCTGTAAAATGATGAACGTTTATAAAGGTCCTGGAGAATATTTCTGGGATGAAGCAGATATGTTCTTTGATTTTGCAAAAGAGAATAATCTTCGTGCCCGCTGGCATAACTTTGTATGGCACGGACAGTGTGCTCCCTGGATTTTTTATAAAGATGCTTCAAAAGTAAATATGAAGGATTTCTTTGAAAACAAAGCAAAAGCAGAAGATCTTGCTTCAAGTGAACAGATTGATAAACGCGTAAAGAACTGGATTCAATCAGTTTGTGACCGTTATCGCGGTCAGGTAGTTTCCTATGATGTCGTAAACGAAGTAATTTCAGATAAAAACTTTGCACTTCGTACACGTGAGGATCATTCTTACTGGAAAGATGTAATGGGACCCGATTATGTTGAAAAAGCATTTCATTGGGCTCATGAGGCCGATCCTAATGCAGAACTTGTCATTAACGATTACAACCTTGAAACAATTTCTGAAAAACGTCAGGCAGAATTTGAGTTTGTAAAAGATCTTCTTTCAAAGAAAGTCCCTGTAAGTGCCGTAGGCCTTCAAGGACATATCAATATGCGTTCAAGCAATATTGATTTTATCGAAGAAACAATCGAAAAGTATGCATCGCTTGGCGTAAATGTACTTATTACAGAACTTGATGTTTCTTTCTTTGAACACGAAGACAAAAGTCCTCTTATTCTTAGTGACGAAAACCTTAAAAAGCAGGCTGATTTTTATTACGAATTGTTTGAATGTTTTAAGCGACAGAATAAAAAAGGAAATCTTTCTGATGTAATTCTTTGGGGTGTAAGCGATTATACAACATGGAAAAATCATTTTCCTGTTCCAGGTCGTGGAGACGCACCGCTTCTTTTTGGAAAGGATGGAAAAGCAAAACCGGCATTCTGGCGGCTTTTAGAAGGTTCTATTGAAGGTCCTATTGAAGGCTGTTAGTTATTCTTTAATTTTCCAGAAGTTTATGGTATGCTATAAATTATGAGCAACCGAGTTTTTAGATATTCTGTTACGCAAAAAAAAGAACGTTACACAAAAGCTTTCTGGCTAATTTTTAATGTTGTATTTATAGTTTTTTTCTTGAATGTTATTGTAGATTTTTTTATTTTTCCTGTAAAACAGAATTCAGTTTCAATGACACCAGATCTTGAAGATGGCTCTCTGGTTTTAGTTACTCCGATTTTAAATAATGTTAAAAGAGGGGATGTTGTGCTTTTGAAACCTCAATTGAAAGAAGAATATAGTGGATTTACTATTTTTTGCGATAGTCTTGTAAGACTTTTTACAGCACAACAGGTTTCACTTCTGAAAAAAAGTATATTTCCAGGAACAAAAGAAAAGTTCCGACGAGTTATTGGTGTTCCTGGTGATACGATTTATATGCGTGATTATGTTATGTATATAAAACCAGAAGGTGAAAAACATTTTCTTACGGAATTCGAATTCGCACAGCGCACAAAAAAGTATCGTCCTTATAATGTAACTTTCATGTCGGCTCCTCCAACATGGGATAACGAAATAGGAGTGAAGGGTTATTTTGATGAAATTGTTCTTGGAGAAAACGAGTATTTTGTTTTAGGTGATAATCGCAAAGCTTGTGACGATTCCAGATTGTGGGGGACTATTTCAAAAAATGACATGAAAGCTCGAGCTTTATGTTGTTATTTCCCTTTTAAGAAAATGCGAGTCTACGCACAGCGATAATTTGTTGAAGCTTGAATACAGAAAATATTTATAAAAAGAAATAGATGAGTTTTCTTCCTGAAAGTTTATATATTCATATCCCATTCTGTCTTTCAAAATGTTCCTATTGTGATTTTTTTAGTCGACCTTTTAAGTCTGTACCTGATGATTATGTTAGTGCATTATGCAAAGAATTAAATTTTCGATTAAAAAATATTTCACAGATAAAGACAGTTTACATTGGGGGTGGAACTCCAAGTCTTCTGACTGAAAGTCATTTTTTAAAAATCATTTCTAATATTCCATTAAGTAATATTAAAGAATTTACAGTTGAGGTGAATCCTGATGATGTTACGCCTGAACTCTTAAAATTTTTTGAAAAAAATGGAGTAACCAGGATTTCATGTGGCATTCAATCATTTAATGATGAAGCTTTGAAATTTTGTAATAGAAGAGCAAAACGGGAACAAGTTCTATTAGCATTGAAATATTTTACTGAATTTTGGAAAAAGGATTTGTCGTTAGATTTGATTTCTGGATTACCCTTTGAAACTGAGGAAAGTTTTTTTCAAGGACTGGAAATAGCTGTAAATTCTAAAGCGGATCATATCTCTTTATATTCATTAACAATTGAAGAAGAGACTTCTTTAGGAAAGCTTATAGATTCTGGAAAATTAGAATACAATTTTGATAAAGCTGATTCTTTATGGATTAAGGGAAAGGAGTTTCTGGAGCTTAATGGTTTTCTTCAATACGAGGTTTCTAATTTTTGTAGAAATGGGAAAGAGAGCCTTCACAATATGTCATATTGGAACCATGAGTCTTATATTGGTTGTGGTAGTGGTGGAACTGGGACTATATATAATAAAGATGGTACTGCAAAAAGATGGACAAATGTTTCGAATATAAAAGAATATATTTCCTTTTGGAATTCACAGGATGTGAAAAATAAGCCACCAGTAGAAGAAGAGAACCTTTCAAAGGAAACTGAAGTTTTTGAATTTTTTATGATGGGGTTAAGAAAAATAGAAGGAATTTCGGATAGAAAGTTTGAATATCTTTTTGGGACTCCCATACCAGAGAATATTAAAAGGCTTTTTGAAAAATGGGAAAAAAGGGGAGTTTCTTATATTTTAAAAAGTGAAACTGAGACTAAATATACTTTGGGTAAATCAGGAATAATTTATTTAAACAAGTTTCTTCAGGAATTATTAGAACATTTATGAAATTTACATTTTTTTGGAATTGAAATGATAAACTCACTTCCTTTTCCAAGTTCGCTATGAACATCAATATCCCATTCCAATGTGGTTATAACACTTTTTACGACTGAAAGTCCAATACCCATTCCTTCTTCCCGACGAGATGCCGTCCCACGATAGAATAAATCGAAAATATGATTTAAATCTTCTTCGGTCATGCCTTCGCCAGTGTCGGAGATTGTCATAATGATTTCGTTTTCGGTTTCTCTTCCATAAATCGAAATAGTGTCATTTTCCTGTGTATATCTGATTGCATTATTAAGTATGTTCTCAAAAACACGGGTTACCAGTTGAATGTCCATAGGAACAAAAATCTCGTTAGGGAAATCTATGTCGGAAGTTATTACTCTTTTGAAAAGTGGGCCCATAAGACAAGCATCATGTGCAAAATCCCTTATACTCTTTGTAATTGACTCTTCTTTCAGGTTTTCACGCCAGTCTGTTGTATCCAGTTTCATGAAATTAATAAGGGTATTAATCATATTTTCGAGCTGAGAGGTTTTTGCACAGATAAGGTTCAAAGTGTTATTCATTTCGTTTTCTGGAACCATTCCGTCGGCAATAGCTTCTGTGTAACCTCTTATGATGGCAACAGGAGTCCTTAAATCGTGACTTATACCCATTATGAATTTGTTTCTTCGTGTTTGAGCATCTTCCAAAGAAAAACGCATTTTTTCAAGTGAGTCAGCAATAGAAGTGATTTCATTTTTCTTTTTCTTATCAGTGTTTATTTTAATATTCAGATTTCCACCAGCAATGGCTTGTGTCTGACGTTCGATAAGGTTAATCGACAAGAAAATATTACGAGTTGTAAAAATGATAGTGATAACACAAAGAGAGACAATTACAAATAAAAGGATGTACAACCATATACCAGCTTTGTTTTTTTTAGCTCTTATATCTTTGCGTCGTGGGATTCTTGTCAGGATGACAAAGGAAGAATGGTCTGTTTCCATTGTGCTGAATTGGTAAAAAAAAGCTTCCCGAGTATCTTCAGCGAAGGACCAGAAAGAGTCGTATCCCAATTTTTCAATTCCAACAAGTTCCGGAATATTTGTTTCAATAACGTCAAATGTGTTGGTGAATATTGCAACCTGTACATCAGGAGGAAAGTCACGTAAAACAGATCTAAGTTCATTCTGATCTTGTTCTGTTAATAGTGTACTTTCAATTTGAGGAATGTTCTTGGTTCCATCAATAAGTAATCTGTTTGGAGATGTAAAATAATGATAGATTGGAAAATAAATTACGCAAAGAACAGGTATTGCGATAACAAGAGTCATTAATACATTTATTTGAGTTCGGATCTTCATAATTACAGTTTAAGCATATAACCTTTTCTGTAAACTGTCTGCAAAAAATCTGGATTCAAAGGATCTTTTTCTATCTTCTTTCTAAGGCGCTGAATATAAACTGCAACTGCTGTTAAATCTCCATAGGAAACTTTCCATACATTATTGTAAATCTGTTCTGGAGAAAGGGTAGTGTTTGCATTTTTTAGCATATATTCAAGAACTTCATATTCTTTTGTTGAAAGAGGAATTTTTACAGTTCCTTTTTTTAGTACACAGGAGTTTAAAAGGAGAGTGTAGTCACCAAATTCTAAGGTTTCTTCCGCTTTTGCGGTTGTAAATGCCTGGCGGCGAAGATTAGCTTGGACGCGAGCAACAAGAACTCGCGGAGAAAAAGGTTTTGTTACAAATTCATCTGCACCAATTCCTAATCCTTCTATAATATCTTCATCTGCATCTCGGGCAGAAACAATTACAACTGGAACTGCTTTATCGTAAGTTTCACGGAATTTTTTTAAGAATTCAAAGCCACTCATTACTGGTAGATTTAAGTCCAAAATAATAAGGTCTGGCATAAAACCGGTCTGAAGTTTATCTAAAGCGTCTTCAGCCTTTGTAAATACGAGGCAGTCGATGTCCGATTTTGTAAGATACATCTGCATAAGAGATGACATTTCTTCAACATCTTCAATGATAAATACAGTAGGATTACTTTTTTCCATATAATATATGATATTTTGACTATGGATTTTCCGCAATACTTACTTAATTTTATAACGTAATTTTATGATGCACAAAAAACGCCCGAATTTTTTAATAAATTCAGGCGTTTGAAGGTTTTTATAGTAATTTTATTATGAAAAATAATTACTCTGTGAAGAATTTAATATATTTGATTGTTACAGTTCCTTTTCCGCTTTTTGAATCTATTTTTATAGCGATAATTTTTGATTTATCGGCACCTGTGATACCAGCTTCCCAATTTTTTGGATATATATTTGTTAGTTCTTCGATTTGGAAATCTGTATTCGTTGCTCCTGTTCCGAAATCAGCAAGGTCAACTTCAGTTGCTTTGTAACTAGAGTCTTCTTTTGAAACGAGCATTACGTTGAACTTATTATTTTCGTTTACCCAAGTCCAATCGTTTGAAACTTTGTATTCAACAACTATTTTTTTAACCTGACTTAAATCAAGTGGAGTTACGGCAATTTTGAAAGCCCCATCCCAAGATTCGTTTACATTCAGAATAAGGCCTTCTGATGAAATGGAACCTTTCTTTTCACCGGAAACAGAGTCATAATTTACAAAATCAAAGCCTTTGGTAATTGTTTCACCATTGAGTTTGGTGAAATCCACATCATATAGTGGCTGGTTTGTTGGAGAAGGTGTAACAGGATTTACATCGTTAGAAGCTGTTGGAAGTGTTTCATCAGCTGTGGCACCAATAATGTATTTCCCGTTTTTGAAGTAATCCTGTTTTGTGTTGTCATCTTGATTTATTTTTATAAAGAGCATAACTGTTGTTGCACTTTCACAAAGGTTCTTTGTAATGTCGATTGTTGTACTGATAGAAATGTTTCCGTTTGTGTCAGGAACCAGATCACACATTGTTTCTCCTAAGGTGTTCCAATAGTTAACTTCAGGTGCAATGTCCACAATCTGTATATTGAGCTGTGGATTCGAAGCAGTTCCTACTTTTTTAATTGTAAGATTAGTAAGAGCTTTTCCGTTGATTGTAATTTTGTATTTTTTACCTGCAGCAACTTTTGATTTATCAAGTGTATTTTCTAGCTTTACAAGATAACCGTCAAAAGTAGAAGAGTCTTTTGTTCCTGCATCTGTGTAAGCGTATCCAGCTGGTATTTCAAGTCTGTTTAATTTCACTTCAGGGATTTCTTCTGGAGTAGTTGGATTAGATGGTTCGGTAGCAGGCTGTGTTGGAGTAGTTGGAGAAGAAGGCTCAGTAGCAGGCTGCGTTGGAGTAGTTGGAGAAGAAGGCTCAGAAGCAGGCTGTTCTGGAGTAGTTGGAGAAGAAGGCTCAGTAGCAGGCTGTGTTGGAGTAGTTGGAGAAGAAGGCTCAGAAGCAGGCTGT
>JAKSTM010000063.1 GCA_024402565.1 Treponema sp.
GGATATTTTTTTTCTGTTGTGTATCCCGGTGGAAGAAGAACGTTTATTCCTTTTTCCTTTTCGGCGATTTTTGAATAATATGTTGAGTGTTCAAGTTTTCCGTAATCATTTCCTGCCACATAAGTTGTAGCACTTTTTGGTGCGTAAATGGCAATGCCGTCTTCGTTCAGGACAACTTTTGTTTCAGCAGGCCTAACCTCTGGTTCATTTTTCTGAGCCGAAGCGCATCCGGCCATCATAGCAGTATCAAGCATAAATATTGCTCCAAGTAAAAGTTTAGTTGATTTTTGCATAGACTAAAGATAAAACGATTCGAAAAAAAAAGATAGTGGAATAAATATAAAAAAGGGGCTGTTCAATATAATTTTGAACAACCCCGCCAAATTTGTCTTTCCTTCTAAAAAACTATTTATCGCTGTGAACAGTCATTGCTTCTTCTTTTGTAGCGGCTTTCCAGAACTGGCTGCGTCCAATTCCAGCACCAATTTCGCCACGCATTTCCAATGTATCAACAGGATATTTTTTGCTTTCACCTGCTTTGTGGAAAGTAATCTTACACTTATAGCGGCTTCCACTCTGAGGGTCTACGATTTTTCCGCCTGACCATTTTCCTTCAGAATCTTTTTTCATGTTGTAAATCCATGGAGTTCCTACAACTTTCATTTCGCACATTTCGCCTTTTACTGGAAAATCATCGTAAGGACCTTTTCCTTTTGTATCGTAAGCCAAAATGTCATCTGGTTCCAAAGCATTATGAATAATCTTTCCTGTAAGATTTCCTTTTGCGTCTAATGTGATTTCCCAACCTGCTGTTGCCTGTCCTGTTTTATCATCATAGCTGATCCAGTAACCTTCGCATGGATCTTTTGCGAAACAAAGTGCAGCAGTCATAATCATAAGTGCAGCAATAATAAATTTTTTCATTTGATTTCCTCTCAAATAAGATTTGTAATTATTATAACATGCATTGGAGATTTTGGATATATTTTTTTTTAATGCGTCAGGCGCTGGAGGGCCGCGAAGCGGGTCCGGAGCTTTGCGGAGGACCAACCGTAGGGGCGCCCGGAAGTGCCGGCCTGCGTAAGCAGGTGACGCCAAAATTGAATAAAAACAATCAAAATCATATAATAGAAAACTATGGAAAATACAAAAAGAACTGTAACTTGCGGTGACCTTCGCAAGGCAGATGTTGGTAAAAAGGTCGTATTGAACGGTTGGGTAAGCCGCGCCCGTGACTTGGGTGGACTCACATTTATTATGCTCCGTGACCGTTACGGAATCACTCAGGTAATGGTTGGGGATTCTGCCAGCGACGACGTTAAAAAAATCGCTTCATCACTTAAAAGTGAATATTGTATCGCCGTGGAAGGTGTTGTTGCCGCCCGCGCTGACAAAGATATTAACCCTGATATGGCTACAGGTGAAATTGAAGTTGAAGCTTCTGATATCGAAATCTTTACAACTTCACAGGAACTGCCATTCTCTATTGAAGAAGTTCGCCAGAAGGACGGAACAATCGTTCTTCCAAACGAAGACCTGCGTCTTAAATACCGCTACCTGGATCTTCGCCGCGACCCAATGCAGAAAAACATTATCCTGCGTTCACAGGTAACTTTTGCAACACGCGAATACCTTACATCAAAAGGCTTCCTGGAAATTGAAACTCCAACTTTCATCAAGTCTACTCCTGAAGGAGCCCGTGACTATCTGGTTCCTAGCCGTGTTCACCCTGGAAAATTCTACTCGCTTCCACAGAGCCCACAGCTTTACAAACAGCTGCTCATGGTTTCTGGATTCGACAAATACTTCCAGATTGCACGCTGTTACCGTGACGAAGATGCTCGTGGCGACCGCCAGCCTGAATTCACACAGATTGATATGGAAATGTCTTTCACAAACCGTGAAGAAGTTCTTTCTACAACAGAAGGAATGATGCAGCACATTTTCAAGAAAACTCTGAACTACGATCTTCCAGCAAAATTTGACCGCATCACTTGGGAAGACGCTTTTGACCTTTATGGTTCAGACAAACCGGACCTTCGCTTTGATATGAAAATGCAGGATGCTGCTTTCATGGCTGATATTTCTGACTTTGCCGCATTCAAAGCAGGCGCTGCAAAAGCAGACAAAGCTCTTCCACGCCATGAACGTTCAGGACTCAAAGCTCTGGTTGTTAAAAACGTTGCAGACAAATACAGCCGCAAAATGGTTGAAGCTCTGGAAGCCGTTGCAAAAACATACAAGGCAAAAGGTCTTGCATGGATGAAGATTAATGCCGAAGGTGCTTTTGAAGGCGGAATCTCAAAGTTCTATGCAGGAAAAGAAGCTGAAGTTTGTGCAAAACTTGGAGCTGAAAAGAATGACCTTCTGCTTTTTGTAAGCGACGAAAAATGGCAGCTTGCATGTACCGCTCTTGGTGCAGTACGCAAACAGCTTGGTAAAGACCTGAACCTGTACAATCCGGAAGATGAATTCCACTTTGCATGGATCATCGACTTCCCATACTTTGCATGGAACGAAGAAGAAAACCACTGGGAAACAGAACACCACATGTTCACACTTCCACAGAAAAAATACTGGGATACACTGGAATCAAATCCTGGCGAAGTAAAGGGTGACCTTTACGACCTGGTTCTGAACGGATACGAACTTGCTTCAGGTTCTATGCGTATTAACGATCCTGCCCTCCAGCAGAAGATTTTCAAAATCGTTGGTTACTCAAACGAACGCGCAGAAAAAGCATTCGGCTTCCTGGTACAGGCATTCAAATTCGGTGCTCCACCACACGGAGGAATCGCCCCAGGACTTGACCGCCTGATCATGCTCATGCGCCACGAAGAAAGCATCCACGAAGTAATTGCTTTCCCTAAGAATAACTTAGCTGCTTCTGCTCTGGATAACTGTCCATCAGAAGTAGATGAACAGTTGATTAAAGATCTGCATATTCAGATTGTAAAAGACTAAGAGCAGAAGCAGCGTAGCTGCGAGCCGATGGATGGCGGGTGTAGGCTTGTCCTAACACCCGACAAACGACCGAGTCAAGGGCTTGAGAGAGCGATAGCGAACGTCCCTTGACCGGGCGTATGAGTGCCCGGCAAGATTAATTTAGAGTTTTTTTTTCATTCATGTTATAATTTTTATGTTATGAAAAAAGTCTCTTATATATCACTTTTCCTTCTTTCAGTTGGACTGATTACAAGCTGTAATCCTACTACTCCTACTGAAATCGACACAAATTACAAAATCACAAAAACAGTAAAATCTGTTGAACGTTTTGTGCTCACTAAACAGCACACTGATATCAGTGACAAAGTCAAAGAGAATTCTCAAGTCTTTGTTATTCAAGTCAATTTAACAAATCATGATTTAAACAAACAGGACATTAACAGTACTCTTAGAAATGTTCGAACCGACTACCTTGGTGAACCACTTCCAGAATTCATTAATCCAAGAGCCGCAAAACCAAAATCTGCACGAGCAGCAGCGGACGAAGAATATACTCCTCCAAAAGAAAAAGATTTTTATATTGTAAAAAATAATTATTACAGCACGACCAGTAAATTCATACTGAAAGCAGAATCAAAACATGCATATATTTATTACTGCCCGAATATTCATTATCTATCTGATGGTGGTGCGGAAGGTTTTCTTACCGATGAAGAATTCAAAAAAATCGGAGAACAATTTGATGGTTTATATGAAGCCGAAGTCAATCTTACCGGGTCCCCAGAAATTCGTATAGAAGCAGATAACATAATTAAAACTTCGAAAAAAATATTTATCTGTCTTTGTGATTTGGATGAAGATGCCGCCTCCTTACAAGAAAGCGGAAACCTCGGTGGTTATTTCACTGGAAGAGATTATTTTAAAAATGACAATAACACACGTTTTTCTAATGAATGCCAGGCAATTTATGTCGATGCAGTTTCTGTAAAAAGAGAAAGTTCAGAAACTGGCTGGTATCTGGGAGCTATTCCACACGAATTTAATCATCTTATAAATAATTCCAATAAATGTTTTAACCCGAAAAATCCAAACGGAACTTATAATACCTGGTGGACTGAAATGCTTTCAGTTATGGTTCCTGATTTACTAAATGAAAATTCCATTTACACAAATCTTCCGAAAGGAAAAACCTATGATGTTGGTCCATGGCGTTTTATGCAATATAATTACTTTTATAATAAAGGCTTCAGAACCTGGGATGAAGAAAATTATATAACCTATTCTTTAGCCTATGCTTATGGTTCTTTCCTTATTCGAAATTATGGTGGTGTTGAATTAATTCACGAATTTGCAACCAACAATTATTCAAACGAAGAGTCAATAACAAAAGCCCTGGAAAAATTGAAACAGCCTTCACCATTTAGAGAAAATCAATACGCAAACTTTGAAGACACTGTCATAGACTTTGCACTCTCTACCATAAACTTCAAAGTTGCTGAAGGTTCAAATCTCCATACATTAAATAAAGCAATAGATGAAACTTTTAACGGTTTCAGATACACAACAAAAGCCATAGATTTAAATGAATATAAATGGATCAATGAAAACTACACAAACCGTGGTTTACGAATGTTCCCTCTTGGAGAAGGTCAGGAAATTGGTGACTGTGGAAGTCTGGTACAATATGCCGGAACTGGAACAAAAGAACTTTTTGTTACTCTTCCAGAATGGGAAGATGTAAAAATGTATTGTGTCATTCAGCATTTTGAATAAGGAGTCTTCCATGAAAAAAATCATTTCCATCTTATCTATTTCTATTACACTTTCTATTTTAGGAATTTCCTGTTCAGATATTTCTAACACTCCAAAGAATGACGGACACGAACATACTTATTCAGAAAACTGGACCTTTGATGAAAAATACCATTGGAAAAATGCAAACTGTTCCGGTTCATGGGATTGCAAAAAAAGAATTGCACACAAAGACTTTCATTCATTTTCAAATTGGACAATAGACGAAGAGACTTTCAAAAGCACTGGAGAAATAATTGAAAAGAATTTTTGTTCTGTCTGCAAATACTCAATTTCCCGTGAATCGGAATTTCCACATTTCAAAGCAGTTGATTCTGAAGGCCAGGGTATAAAGATAAAATTCTTCTTACCTGAAAATGTTCGTGAAATTACTTTCCTAAAAAATGAGGCAGATAAAAACAATCTGCTTTATTATTCCAGAATCAGAACTAATGGAAATGATAAGCTCACAGAAAAAGAACTAATTTGGTCTGATCCTTATGTAGAAGATGGAAAAGAATACAGATACCTGATTAGGTTTGTAATAGAAAATGATGGTAATTATATTTACTCATATGATAACGAACAAAATTCATATATTACAATTAAAAGTAAAGGAGGCTTAGGAGAATTTAAAATCACGAATACTCCTTCCGGTTCTTTTAATCCTGAAACAAATACCTTTACTATTGATGTGAAACCAGAATTTACTATTTCGGGTGCCCAAACTTATTTATTATTAAATACTCAAGGAAATCAATGCTGGTTTAATCTTACTACTAAACAGATTACTATTACTGCTGAAACTCTTGAAAGAGTATTTGGTACAAAATCCAGTCAATTCTTATTTAATAGCTTCGCCGTAACAGGAAACATTTCTTCTACCTGGCCTTATTCAGGACAAGGTGAACTGTTCTACAGAAGTAATGAAGGCGGTTTCTTACTCTCTAAGGAACCATTTACGATAAAGAAATAAAAATTAATTAGGAGGCACACATGTCATTTTGGCCAATTCTTGTTATTGCGGTTATAATTTTTGCAATTTTTCTGAAAGAAGAAAAAACCTTTGATAAAGAAAGAAAAAATCCCCATCGCAAAAAAGGGTTCTATCATCCAACAAAACTGGAAAGTCCTTCTGAAATTGCAGAAGAAGCTAGAAAACTTGAAGCGATGGAGAATGAAGAAAACTAAAACAATTTTTTGCCGTCGCTAAATGCCTGTCCTACTTTCTCTCCTACTACATAGTAGCCGTGATTAGAAGGATCATATGTAATTGGACGAAGTTTTGAAATATCAATATTTCCAGCTGCGTCCAATACTTTTTCATCAGCAACCACATTTACAATTTTTCCAATGTAATGGAATTCTTCTTTTGAAGCATCTCCATCAATTCTAAGAAGTTCGCATTCTAAAGTCACAGGTAATTCGTTTATAACAGGTGCATTAACAAATTCACTCTTACGAGTTGTAAATCCTGCTTTCTTCATCTTTTCCGGTTCTTTATTTGCACTAACAATCCCAACATAATCACAAGGTACCACTGTATCAGCAGTTGCCATTGCTACAGTAAAGGCCTTTGTTCGATCAATATTTTCTGTTGTAGCATGTTTCGAAAGTGAAATACAAATCTGATCCATTTCTACAATTCCGCCCCACGCAGCATTCATTGCGTTTGGATTTCCATTTTCATCATATGTTCCTAAAATCAAAACTGGCATTGGAAACATCATTGGTTTAGGTCCAAAATTTTTCATATTCATTCCTCCATAAGTAACCTTTTTTTCATTATTACATTTATGTTAATATCTTTCTATGAAGAAATTTTTTTTATTACTAATAATTTTCAATGCTTTTACGGCAACACTTTTCGCTGCAGACTTTAAGGCCGCTTCAGAAAATGTAAAACTTCTTGGACGATCATTCTTTGATGGTGACACATTATGGAACTGTTATTCTGCAACAGGTGTTTCATTTTCAACTGATTCACAAAAAGTGGAAATAACTCTTGCAGGAGACAACAAAGCAAACGGACAATCAATAGAACAGAATACTAATATTTGTCGCGTTGGAATTTTTGTGGACGGGAAACGCACACATAATATTCTTGTACAAAATAGAGAAGAAAAAATTCTTGTTTACGAAAACAATTCCGGAACACATGAAATTCAAATTATTAAACTATCTGAAAGTACTAGTTCCACTTTTGGAATTAAGAACATTTCTGTAGATGATGAAAAAATTATTTCCCCGTCTCCTGAAAAAAAATTAAAAATTGAATTCATCGGTGATTCAATTACATGCGGATACGGCGTAGACGACGAAAACCTGAATCATCATTTTTCAACACAAACAGAAGATTCCACAAAAACATATGCTTACAAAACAGCCATTAATCTTAACGCTGATTACAGTATGGTCAGCAATTCTGGTTGGGGAATCATTTCCGGATATTCGGGAGACGGCCAGATAAAAAATCAACAGGTTATGAAAATGGCTTATGATAAAACTGGTTTTTCATACACTGGTTTTGGAAAAAAATCATATTTAGGACAGCGCCTTCCTTGGGATTTTTCTGCATGGCAACCAGACATTATTGTTATTAATCTGGGAACAAACGATGCCAGTTACACAAAAAATAATAAAGAAAAATGCCAGGCTTTTGTGGAAGGATATATTGAATTTCTGGAAATTGTTCGCAAGAATAACCCTAATTCGAAAATTGTATGTACATTAGGCTTGATGGGGTCAGACCTTTATCCAAGCATTACAAAAGCAGTTTCTGAATATTCAGAAATGACAAATGACAATGCAATTTCATGCGTAAAACTTCCACAAACTACAAATTATGCAGCTGACTGGCATCCAGCTGAAAAAAGTCATGAAAAAGCAGCAAATGTACTTACATCTGCATTACAAAAGTTAATAGAATAATATGAAAGACAAATACGATAAAACAGAACTTTTTGAAACAATGCCTGTTCCTCGGGCTGTAATGAAACTTTGCATTCCTGCAATCATGGGTACATTGGTAATGGTACTTTATTCCATTGCAGACACCTACTTTGTGGGTATGACAGGTGATCCTATCCAAAACGCCGCCGTAACGCTTGCGGGACCTGTGCTTATGGCTTTCAACGCCGTAAACAATCTCTTTGGTGTAGGAACATCAAGCATGATGAGCCGCGGACTAGGCCGCAAAGATTTTGAAACCGTAGCAAAAAGCAGTGCCTTTGGATTTTACGGTGCCTTAAGTTTTGCCATATTTTTTGCTGTAGGTTACACCTTATTTCAACCCTTTTTCTTAAATCTGCTTGGCGCAACTGAATCCACACTTATTCCTACAAAAGAATATCTTTTCTGGACATGTACTTTAGGCGCCATTCCTGCAATCATGAATGTTACACTTTCTCATCTTGTTCGTTCTGAAGGAAGCGCACTTATTGCCAGTATTGGTGCTATGAGTGGTTGTGTTTTGAATATGATTCTGGATCCTTTTTTCATTCTTCCACAATTTTTCGGAATGGGCGTTGTAGGTGCTGGCCTTGCCACTTTTATCGGAAACTGCGCCGCCTGCCTTGTATTCGCTATTTTCTTAATAGTAAAACGAAGACAAACTATCGTTTGTGTTGACCCAAGAAAATTCGGTTTCCAGAAAGAAATCGTCATGGGTATTTTCGCCGTTGGAATTCCTGCTTGTATTCAAAATCTCCTAAACGTAACAGGTATGACAATCCAGAACAACTTCGCTTCAGGTTACGGTTCAGACATTGTGGCCAGTATGGGTATTGCAGGAAAGATTTCTGTGATTTCGTTTTACGTTGCGATGGCAATAGGACAAGGTGTCATGCCGATTATTGGATACAACTACGGCGCAAAAAATACACAACGAATGAAAGATGTTCTTAAGTTTACAATCAAAGTTGACTTTGTCTTCCTGGCTGTTACTACTTTTATTTACATGACTTTTGCACCGCAACTTGTCCGCATGTTCCTGGATAATGATGTTATAGTTGATTACGGAAAAGTCTTTCTTCGTTGTATGTCTTCTGCTATCCCATTCCTTTGTATGGATTTTCTCGCTATCGGAATCTTCCAGGCCTGTGGATTTGGAAAATATGCATTGTTCTTCGCTTTCCTTAGAAAAATCATTCTGGAAATTCCAGCACTTATAATTTTAAATAAACTAATTCCAATCTACGGAATCGGATTTTCACAAACAGTAGCAGAAATTGGAATGTGTATAGCTTCTGTTTTCCTGATTAAACATATTTTTAAAAAAATGATATAATGATTGAGATATGAAAAAAGTATTTTTTGCTCTTATATTTTGTTTTTCGTTTTTCGCTGTTTCTTGTGTTTCGGAACGCGGCGATGTTCTTTTCCCACCAAAGTATGTCGAAATTCATGTTGTATCAGGAAAAGTAAATTTCTCAACTGAAATAATTTCCTATACAAGCTTTAACCGGCGTTCAATCAAGGCAGGAGATTTTCAAGAAAATCCTGATACTGTATTTGGATATAATCCAGGTAATAAAGCTCAAATGAATAATGTTATGACACTTGGAGCAGGTGAAGTTTATGAAGTTCTTATTCCTGTAAACCATACGGCAAACGTTTACATAAAACCAGTTTTGGAAGACTGTGTTGTTACATACAAAGAACGATCACAAGAATACTCAATTGAACTTTCAAAAAACGACATTTTTGGAAAAGTGATTAAGCTTGAATTCTAAGTTATAAAAAAGGGACTGTAAAAATGAAGTGCACCCCTAAAGTTGGACAAATAAAGTTCAATTTTAGGAGGTGCA
>JAKSTM010000064.1 GCA_024402565.1 Treponema sp.
ACAAACCATTCCCTTGCTACGAAGATCTGCTGTTCCGCGTATAAGACGCAACCTGCGGTTGCTAACGAGTTTTGTCTTGTTCGCAAGAGGCTCACATTTTGCTTCGCAAAAACGACAAAACTCGACCGCTATTTATTAAAGGGGAAGTTTTCCCCTGCAATTTAGTTTTTAATTAGCACAATGGCGTGCTGCAGATGAAACCCGTTCCGGTTACCCCCTGGCGGAGTCTGCAGCACGCTTTTTTTTACAACAGTCCTGTCATTAATGGGGTAGACAGGGAGGAGAAATAGAATGGAAGAATTAATGACTGCCGTACAGTCACTGAATGGTGATTTGTGGGGCGTATGGTTCTTGATTGGTGCCGCACTGGTATTCTGGATGCAGTGTGGATTTGCAATGGTAGAAACAGGTTTTACTCGTGCTAAAAACACTGGTAACATTATTATGAAAAACCTTATGGACTTCTGTATTGGTACAGTAGTTTTCATTGCCATTGGTTTTGGTCTTTTGCTTGGAGAAAATGCTTTCTTTGGATTAATCGGTAAACCAAATCTTCAGGTTTTCACAAGCTATGCTGATTTTGACTGGTCAAACTTTATTTTCAACCTGGTATTCTGTGCAACAACAGCAACAATCGTATCAGGTGCTATGGCAGAAAGAACAAAGTTCCTTTCATACTGTGTATATTCAGCAATTATTTCTGCAATCATTTATCCAATTGAAGCACACTGGACATGGGGTGGCGGATGGCTTGCTGCTATCGGTTTCCATGACTTTGCCGGATCTGCATGTATTCACATGGTAGGTGGTATTTCAGCTCTCATTGGTGCCATGATGGTTGGACCACGTATCGGAAAGTTTGAAAGAGATGCAAACGGAAAAGTAGTAAAAGTAAATGCTTTCCCTGGACATAACATTCCAATTGGTGCACTTGGTGTATTCATTCTTTGGTTGGGTTGGTACGGATTCAACGGTGCTGCTGCAACTTCACTTGGACAGCTTGGTTCAATCTTCGTAACAACAACAATTGCTCCAGCATTTGCAACTGTTACAACAATGATCTTCACATGGATCAAATACGGTAAGCCTGACGTTTCAATGTGTTTGAACGCTTCACTGGCTGGTCTGGTAGCTATCACAGCACCTTGTGATGTTGCTGATGCAGGCGGTGCAATTATTATCGGTATTGTTGCAGGTCTTTTGGTTGTATTTGGTGTTTGGCTTATGGATTACAAACTGCACATTGACGACCCAGTTGGTGCTGTTGCTGTTCACTGTATGAACGGTATCTGGGGTACAATCGCTGTTGGTTTCTTTGCAAACCCAGCTGTTCCTGGATACGCTATGGCTGACAAGAATGGTGACCTTCTTGCAGGTCTTTTCTACGGCGGAGGATTCAAGTGTCTTGGAATTCAGTTCCTTGGTATGTGTTCAATTATTCTTTGGACTGTTGTAATGATTACAATTACATTCCTTGTAATCAAAAAGATTTTTGGTCTTCGCGTTACAGCAGAAGAAGAAATTATCGGACTTGATAAGCTTGAACATGGTCTTGATTCAGGTTACGCAGGATTCATAATGCCATACTCTGCAGAAGAAGTTTCAGAAGCAAAGGAAGCAGGTGTTTCACTCAGCCCAGATCAGACAGTAGAAGTTATGGCAGTTCCTGCTACAGCTCCAAGTTCTACAAATGCAGCAGCACACAAGGTTGTTATCATTACACGTCAGAACAAGTTCAACAGCCTGAAAGAAGCTATGAACCAGATCGGTGTAACAGGTATGACTGTAATCAACGTAATGGGTTGTGGTATGCAGAAAGGTGCTTCAGAATACTATCGTGGTGTTCAGATGGATATCAACCTGCTGCCAAAGGTAAAGGTAGAAATTGTAGTTTCAAAAGTTCCTGTTGATCAGGTTATCGAAGCTGCTAAGAAGGCTCTTTATACAGGTCACATTGGTGATGGTAAGATTTTCGTATACCCTGTAGAAAACGTAGTAAAAGTTCGCACAGGTGAAAGTGGATTTGATGCATTACAGGATGCAGAATAAGTAAAGAGACTGAAAACTCGAAAACAAACCGAAGGTTTGTGATTTATAAATGATATGTATTTCTTTTACCGGAAAAAGTAAAAGTGGTACATATCATTTTTTTTTATTTTTTCTTGACTTTTTATACCCCCTAGGGGTATATTCAAAATATGGAAAAGAAATCTTGCTGCTGTTCAGCAGAAGCTGAAGCACCACTCAACGGAACGAAAAAGACAGTCCGTCATGATGAAGACAAAAAACGCCTCACTACAAGACTCAGTAAAATTGAAGGCCAGATCCGCGGAATCAAAAACATGGTGGATTCTGACGCCTACTGTACCGATATTCTGACCCAGGTTAGTGCTGCCCGTTCTGCACTGGAATCTCTTTCAATGGAAATCTTGAAGAACCACATTAACGGCTGCGTAAAGCGCGACCTGAAAGAGGGTAAAGACGAAGTTATTGATGAACTGATCTGGACTCTCCAGAAACTGAAGTAAGGAGGACCGCAATGCAAAACTACGAAGTAACTGGAATGAGCTGTGCGGCCTGCGTGGCACGTGTTGAAAAAGCTGTTTCAAAAGTTCCCGGCGTTACAAGCTGTTCTGTAAATCTCCTTACAAACTCCATGGTTCTGGAAGGAACAGCTTCGGAAAGTGAAATCATTTCTGCAGTTGAAAAAGCAGGCTACGGTGCAAAAAATAAAAACGCCGGAAAATCCACTGAAAAAAAATCAGACCAGGATGATTTTTTGAAAGACAAAGAAACACCGGTTTTGAAAAAAAGACTTTTCACCTCCCTGGGGTTCCTCGCAATTCTCATGTATATTTCCATGGGACACATGATGTGGAACTGGCCGCTTCCTGTATTTATGAAAGACAACCACGTGATGATGGGCTTAAGCCAGCTACTTCTTGCGGCAATCATCATGGTTATAAACCAGAAGTTTTTTGTAAGCGGATTCAAGTCCCTTTTTCATAGGAGCCCGAACATGGACACTTTAGTTGCCCTTGGCTCCAGCGCCTCATTTATTTACAGCACAATCATTCTCTTTTTGATGACGCATTTCCAGAGTCTTGGCGAAAGTGAAAAAGTCATGGAGTTGATGCATGAGTTCTATTTTGAATCCGCTGCCATGATTTTGACACTTATCACTGTTGGAAAAATGCTTGAAGCAAAATCAAAAGGCAAAACAACAAACGCTTTGAAATCTCTTATGAAGCTTGCACCACAGACTGCCACAGTAATCAGAGACGGAAAGGAAGTGGAAGTTCCGGTTGAAGATGTTCAGGCGGGTGATATTTTTACAGTAAGACCTGGAGAAAATATTGCTGTGGATGGAATCGTGGTAGAAGGAACAAGCGCTGTAAATGAAGCAAGCCTTACAGGCGAAAGCATTCCTTCCGAAAAAATTGAAGGAAGCAAAGTTTCAAGCGGCACTTTCAACACATCAGGATTTTTGAAATGCCGTGCCACAGCCGTTGGAAGCGAAACAACTCTTTCAAAAATCATCCAGATGGTTTCTGAATCTGCCGCAACAAAAGCACCTATCGCAAAAATTGCAGACAAAGTTTCGGGCATCTTTGTTCCAGTCGTAATATGTATCGCCGTAGTCACAATCGCAGTGTGGCTTCTTCTTGGAAAAGAAATCGGGTTTGCTCTTGCCCGAGGAATAAGCGTGCTTGTTATCAGCTGCCCTTGTGCTCTTGGACTTGCCACTCCGGTTGCGATCATGGTGGGAAACGGAATGGGCGCCCGTAACGGAATCCTTTTCAAAAACTCAGTAACGCTTGAACAGGCAGGAAAAATCAACATTGTTGCTTTTGATAAAACCGGAACAATCACAAAAGGAACTCCGGAAGTTACAGACATTTTTGAATGTACTCCAGATTTACTGAAGCTTGCCGCAAGCCTGGAAGCAAAAAGCGAACACCCTCTTGCAAAGGCGGTTCTTGAAAAAGCTGAAGCCGAGAACATTGGACTTATGGAAGTAACAGATTTCAATGCCGTTTTTGGAAAAGGACTTGAAGGCGTTATTGAAGGAAAAAAAGTTTTCGGCGGAAACAAAGATTTTATCGGTATAAAAACAAAAATTCCGGAAGAAGCACTTCAGAAAGCAGACAGTTTTTCTGAAAGCGGAAAAACTCCTTTGTTCTTTGCAACCGAAACAGGAACAGAAAGCGAGTTCCTTGGAATCATTGCAGTTTCGGACACAATAAAAGAAGAAAGCGCAAAGGCAATCAGCCAGCTGAAAAACATGGGCATCAAAACTATCATGCTCACAGGCGACAATGAAAAAACTGCCAGTTCTATTTCAAAGCAGGCGGGAATTGATGAAGTCTATGCGGGCGTCCTCCCTTCACAGAAAGCTGAAATCATAAAGAAGCTTAAGGCGGAAGGCGTAACCTGCATGACAGGAGACGGAATAAACGACGCCGTTGCACTTACAGAAGCTGACGTTGGAATTGCAATCGGTACGGGAACAGACGTTGCTGTTGATGCAGCCCAGATAGTGCTCATGAAAGACAGTCTGCTGGACGTTCCCGCCGCAATCCGCTTAAGCCGCAAAACTCTTCTGAACATCAAGGAAAATCTTTTCTGGGCATTCATCTACAACACAATCGGTATTCCCCTTGCGGCAGGAGTTTTCATAAATCTTTTTGGCTGGAAACTGAACCCTATGTTCGGCGCCCTTGCCATGAGTCTTTCAAGTTTCTGCGTAGTCACAAACGCGCTCCGACTGAATCTTGCAAAGATTTACAATTCTACAGGTGACAAAAAAATAAGAAATAAATCACACAAAAAGGAGAAGTCAAAAATGGAAAAGACTTTGAACATTACAGGTATGATGTGCGGACATTGTGAAGCACACGTAAAGAAGGCACTGGAAGCTGTTGCAGGTGTAACAGAAGCAGTGGCAAGCCACGAAAAAGGAACAGCTGTTGTTACACTTTCACAGGAAGTAAGTAACGATGTTCTTACTGCTGCAGTAAAAGATGCAGGCTACGAAGTAACAGGCATTAACTAACTGTGATGCTTTACGGATTTGCACATACGGCTTTATTTACATCAAAATTTAATGAAACTCTGGAGTTTTATCAAAAAGCTTTTGGAGCTAAAAAAATTGGTTACCCATGGTGAACAGATTGAACTGATGTATCAGCCCAAATAATGGTGTTAAAGATAAACTTCATTTTTTTGGTATAATACATCCCATTATGAGTGATTCTCCAAAAGCAATTATAAATGATATGGCACCTCTTTACATGATGTGTATGGCAGTAGGTGCTCCGGCTCTTGGCTGTATGACACCATACAACGGATTCATTCAGGGAATCGGAAATTCAAAAATGTCACTGATTTTCTCAATTCTTGATGGTTTTGTTGCCAGAATCACTTTGAGTTATTTGATTGGAATTGTAGCAGGTCTTGGGCTTAAAGGATTTTTCCTGGGTTACTTCCTGGCTCCTTACTTCACCACAATCCCTGCAATGATTTATTACTATTCGGGCATCTGGAAAAAAAGAAAATTACTTGCTTAAGTTTTTCTCAATCCATAAAGCGACGCCGTCTTCATCATTAGATGCTGTTATGGCGTCTGCTGCAGAGGAGACTTCTGGAATTGCATTCTTTACTGCAACGCCTGTTCCGCACCATTTTAATGGTTCTATATCGTCATTGTCGTCGCCAAAATAAACGGCATCTTCTGGTTCAATATTGAAAGCTTTAAGCATAGCTTTGACCCCGTTCAATTTAGTTGCAGTTCGGCTCATTATCTGGAAAAGTGTTCCTACAGCAACTGTAAAATATGAATCATCTGTAATAATTGAATTTATATGCTGATTTAAATCGATATTTTCATTGCTGACCAGAATCTTGAAAATTGAACCGCAGTCGGAAGGAATTTCCGGAAAACAGTCTGTAACTACTGGAGCCCATTCGGGGATATCAACATTTGCGTAAATGCCTTTGGAAGTTTCCATGGAAATGACACAACCTGGAATCTGAACAAAACCGGAGAGCATTTTTCGAACTGAGTCATGAGGAATACTATAATCAATAGAAGAATCATTTATAAAAGTGCGGGCACCGTTTAAGGTTGCTACTGAATCCGGATGAAGTAATTCTTCATAGGTTGTTATTGCGCGTCGTGGACGAGCGGTCGCAAACATCACTTTAATTCCATTTTCTTGAACTTTTTTTAAAACCGAAACTGTTTTTTCAGAAACAGATTTATCAGTTCTGAGTAAAGTTCTGTCCAAGTCTGTAATGATAGCTTTCATAATCTCTCCATTTTTTGATTTTTATTTTTTTATAAACCAAAGTCCAACTAAACAGATTGCAACTCCAAGAATACATAATGGCAGAAAAAACTGTTGCCACTGCGTAGGTTACTGCCATAGAGGCATAGGTGTTCATCTGAGAAGGGATGCCTTTTGCACAGACTTGATAAAGAATATTTGAAAAGACTATTAATGCTACCGGCCAGAAAAAATTGAACATAATATGATTATATAGAAAATAATAGAAAAAGTGTTAGTTAAGTACAAACGAGGAAGGTGGGTATACAGGAATTTCCCCCAACTATATGGGGATTTTGTTAAAAACCTTGAAAAAATTCATAAAATAACTGATTCTATGAATAGAAAATAATATTTCAGGAGATAAAAATGAACGAAATCTGTGAATTCATCAAGAAATGCGGGACATATTACCTTGCAACAGTAGATGCTGACGGACAGGCACGTGTACGTCCTTTCGGAACAATCAATATTTTTGAAGATAAACTTTATATTCAGACTGGAAAAGTAAAGAATGTTTCAAAGCAGATTCAGGCAAATCCAAAAGTTGAACTTTGTTGTTTTAATGGACAGGAATGGCTTCGTCTGGCAGGTGAACTGGTTCGCGACGACAGAATCGAAGCAAAGGAAGCAATGCTGGAAAGCTATCCAAACCTTAAAGCAATGTATTCAGCTTCAGATGACAATACAGAAGTTCTTTACTTTAAGAATGCTGTTGCAACAATTTCAAGTTTTACTGCTGCACCAAAAGTAGTTAAGTTCTAAATTAATTATTCTTCAGAAGGCTTTTCTTCAGCAGCAGAATTTTCTTTTTTTCCTCTGTTCAGGAAAGGAATGGCTATTTTGTTGTTGAAGAAGTCGATAAGTGGTCCCATAAAGAAAGCGGTAATGATTGTACCGATTCCTGCGATTGTAGGAACTTCTTTAATTTCGTGGCCGGCAATTACAAAAATCACAACACCAACAATAACACAAACAAGGTCAGTACAGATTCTGATGTACTTGAATTTCCAGATGTGCCATTTTTCTACCATTGTGATAGCAACTGCATCGTAGGTTGAAACACCAAGGTTTGCTGTCATGTAGAAGGCAGAACCAAAACAGATTACAACTACAGCGATAATGAGAGAGGCGAAGCGGAAAACCATTGAAGGGGCAGGGAACCATCTCATAAATGTTTCATAAGAGAACTGTGTGATGTATCCCAGAAGGAACATATTGATGAATGTTGCAAGACCGATGTTCTTTCTGTAGAAAATCAGGCTGAAAGCAAGAAGAATAACGTTTACGATTGTGTAAAGGTTTCCGAAGCTGATAGGAATAAGGGCATCCATACCGGCCATAAAACTCTGGAATGGATCAACTCCAAGAGCGGCAAGCTTGAAAAGTCCTACACTTATAGAACAGATGATAACACCAAAAAGAGACATAAAAACACGTCTCCAGAAAATATGGTCTAATTTCATATTTACCTCTATTTAATAGTACAATAGTAATATTATTCTAGATATAAGGATTTTCGTGAATCAATTTATTTCAACCTACTTGAAATAAAAAGGTTTAAAATATATATTAATAGAAACAAGCAAAGACGCTTGATTTAAGGCAGACGAATTGTCGTCTCTTTAAGTCAGGCGTCTTTTTTTTGTTCCCGGGTTTTAGGGCTAACGAAACTTGTTTCGTAGCCCTAGGAGAAGGGGGTGTGGTGAAAAGTGAAGACGGCTTTTGACGGCTGAAACTTTGAACCCAGGGGGAAGGCTTTCCCCCGCATAAATTTACATTTTTTTGATAACGAAAGGCGACAAAGACGTCGTCATGGTGATTTGTTCCAGAAGGAAAAATTTATCGTGATGAAATCTCTGTCGCCTTTTTTTAACACATGAAAACATAGTTCATTCTGTGCAGAAATTTTCTTCTAGAAAAATCTCATTGTGAATTATGAATTGTGAATTAGGAATTATTTTACACAGGGGGTTAATATGTGTGGATTTGTAGGAGCTTTTGATTTTAGTACTGGTTCAGAATTTGTAAGTGACGGAATTAAAGAAGAAATCCGCCAGCAGGTTCTGGAAATGTCAAAGAAGATTCGTCACCGTGGTCCGGACTGGAGCGGTGTTTATACAGGAAATAATGCAATTCTTTCACACGAACGTCTGGCGATTGTTGACCCATTTTCAGGAAAACAGCCACTTGTAAGTGATGATGGAAAAATCATTCTTGCCGCAAACGGTGAAATTTATAACCATAAAGAAATTCGCAGTGAATTTGCGGGAAAATATGCATTTCAGACAGGTTCAGACTGTGAAGCAATTCTTCCTTTATACAAAAAATATCGTGAAAGCGGAAACTTCAAGGAAATGATTGAAAAACTTTCTGGTATTTTTGCATTTGCTTTATACGATTCAGAAAACGATGTTTATCTTATTGCCCGTGATGAAATTGGTGTTGTACCGCTTTATCAGGGATGGGATAAAAACGGCCGCTATTATGTAGCTTCAGAACTTAAAGCTCTGGAAGGCTACTGTATGACAATCGAAGAAT
>JAKSTM010000065.1 GCA_024402565.1 Treponema sp.
TTGTTTACGGAAACGACGACCGCATCATGATTACAACCCGCTTTGACAATCTTGGGAAAGGAGCTTCCGGCGCTGCCGTTCAGTGCATGGACATGCTTCTGGCAAACAAATAAAAATTTATTTTCTCTAGTTTATCTCCGTCTATATTCTTGAAAGTGATGTTTTTTAAGAGTAGAATGGAGATTATGAAGAAAATTATTGTTTTTCTCGCTGCTATGATTCTGGGATTTTCCCTTTATGCACAGTCAGCTGAAGTGATTACTCAAATTCTGGATTCAGATGAAATCTCTTTCGGACAAATCTGTTACCTTTCAGCAGTATCTCAGGGTTTGATTTCTGACGACTCATCTTTCGACGATGCCATATCAGCCCTTATAGAACAGGGACAGATTCGGGAATCAACCAATGCTAATGATTCAGCAAAACTATCTGATGTCGCATCAATTTATGCAAAGCTGTTTGACTTGAAAGGCGGACTTTTTTACAGAATCACAAAAGCTTCACCACGTTACGCACTGAAGCATCTTAAAGCAGAAGGAATCATTCCTCAGGTTTATGATCCCTCAAAAATAATTTCTGGTCGGGAAGCCCTTAGTCTTTTTACTAAATGCAATATGCGCTACGGTGAAAACCCATTCACCGATGAGCTTTAACGCAACTTTTATACAATTTATATACTAACGAAAAGAAACGCGAAACTATGAAAAAACTTTCACTTTCAATTTTATCAGCTATTTTATTTCTCTCTCCCCTTTCAGCATTTGAATGGGGTGGACTGGCAGACAATACTTCAACAGAAAAAATTGTCAATTCAGAAACAACACCTTCATCTTTTACCCAGTCAAATGGAATATATTTATGGTGTTCATCACCATTAAACGAAGATGGAAGCTTCTACATTAAAGCAGAAGCTATGTATAAATACAATTTTTATACTTCATCAAATACATTCATTCACATTGCAGATTTAGATCTTTTTAAGATATCAAAAACAACTTCTATTAGAAATTCAACACTAAATATTTCTGGTGGACGTTTCTCTGTTTCTGATATTTCCGGAGCAATATTCAACCAGAATTGTGATGGACTCCTCTTAGATTACTCACTTCCTACTTTTGATTTTTCTGCTTATATCGGACATACAGGTCTTTTGAACAAAAGAGCAGTTACAATGCTTTCAGAAAAAGGCTATCATGCTGCAAGTTCGGATGATTCCCAATTTTATGCACCTGCCCTTTCATCTGCTTCTTACGTACCAATTTCCATAACAGCAGCATTTCCTTCACTTTTTCTGAACCAGTCCCTTACAATTCAGGGAAATGCTTTCTTCGACTGTACAGGAAACTCTTACAACCGAATGTATGGAACTCTTTCCCTTTCAGGACCATTAGCACCAAAAGTATTCTATAATTTGGTTTCTGACTTTGGAACAATAAACTTCAAAAATTTTATGATTTATTCCAAAGCAACAGTTTCATTATTTGCAGGAAAAGCTTATATTTCAGCCGGTGCTGAATACGCTACTGAAAACTTCAGAGGATTTTCAACACATATTGCCTATTCAACTGGAAAGAGCGATGAAGAAACAAAAGGTCTCTTTATGCCTGTAGTTTCAGCTAATATTTCTTTCACAAGAACAAATATTCTTGCTGTAACTGCAAAAGCTGTTTTCACCAGTGAAAATAGTAAACTTTCACCAACTGGAGCACAGGCGGACATCACCGATATTTACAATATTTTGTCAGACGTACAGTTAATGGCCTCAATTTCGGGATTCAAAGGTTTCTCCGGGGCTACCACAGATCTAGATAAACTTTCTGCAACCATAAAGCTGGCTATTTCATTCTAAATAAAAAACTTGTTAAGGGGTTAAATAAACATGAAAGAAAACCTTAAAAAATTATTTATCACAGGAATTATCTCTATATTTTTTTCTACTTTCGCTTTTGCTGATTCAGCAGAAGTTATTTCTGTTAAAGGGAAAGTCGAAGTAAACCGCGGTGATTCATGGTACACATTAAATCCAGGCGATATTGTTGATGAATCCGAAATGATCAGTACAGGATTTCAGTCTGAAGCAAAAATCAAATACAAAGATTCGGTAATGCAGCTCGGAGCCCTTTCCCGCGTCACTTTATCAAAACTTGCTACAAGCGCATCAAAAGATGTTGTCGATATTTATCTGAATACAGGCGCTGTCCGTTCTAAAGTAAACCATTCATCAGATAAAAAAGTCAGTTATACTGTTCGAAATCAAATTGCCACTGCATCTGTTCGTGGTACAGATTTTATTTCATATGATGATGGATCTGTTATATGCCTTTCTGGAGCAGTTGTATTAACCCCAACTGTTTTATACGAAGGAGAAAGCCCGGTTTCAGAAGATATTGAAGAAATGGAAGATCCTGCAGACGGTGAAAGTAACGCTGCAACACCTGTAACAGACGTAGCTCCTGCTGCCCCAAAAGGCGGCGTGATGGTTCTTGGGGGACAAACAAGTTCTATTTCCATTTCAGGACAGGCAGAAACTCCATTCCAAAGTGCAGTAAAAGAAGCAACAAAACCTGCTTCCACAGTAAAAACTCAGGCAGCTTCAGAAGCCGTTACAATTGGTTTCACAGCAGCTGCCACAACAACAGCAACTACAAAACCTGCAGAAGAAGCAACACCTGTGGAGCCAACACCTGTTGAACCTACTCCTGTTGAGCCAACACCTGTTGAGCCAACACCAGTCGAACCAACACCAGTCGAACCTACTCCAGTTGAACCTACTCCAGTTGAACCTACTCCAGTTGAACCTACTCCTGTCGAGCCAACTCCAGTCGAACCAATTCAGCCAGAAACACCAGAAACCGGTGGAATAAACATAGAAATATCATGGGAATAAACGATTTAAACTACTGTCCAATCTGTAAAAGTCAAAATATCAAAAACATATTAAATCCTAAATCACAAGGCAGTAATATCTCTACACGAAAGTGGTTCTGCCCGGATTGTGGATTTGATTTATATTGTAATATTGCCGCCGCTGTCGGGTTAATTCTCTATGATGATGAGCAAAATGTTTTATTTGAAGTTCGAGCAAAAGAACCAAAAAAAGGTTTCATTGTAATCCCTGGCGGTTTTGTAGATGCCGATGAAAGAGCCGAAGAAGCTGTCCTTCGAGAAGCCCGCGAAGAAATCGGTCTGGAAATATCGGAAAAAGACCTAACTTACCTTACGACTTTCCCAAATACATACGAGTACAAAAGTATCGTATACAAAACTTGTGATATGTTCTTTTCAGCAAAGCTTCCTAAAGGTCAGAATATGCACGATCTGATTTCCAAACTTTCTGCAGAAGAAACCGAAGTAACAGAAATCCAGATTCATAAAGTAACATCAGAGAAAGATATAGATAATCTGCCTTTAGCATTTGTTTCTGGGGAAAAAGCATTAAAAGCCTGGTTAAAAAAAATTTCAGATTAAGGATATTTTTATGAATCTCAAAATAGAATTTAAAATTCTTTTAGTTATTTTTACTTACCTTGTACTTATCCTGGATGCATTGTCAGTTCTACCCAGATCAAAAAAGCTTTTTGCCCAAACTGGTAACCTGAAAATGAAACTTAAAAACCGTTCCAAGACTTTTTTTATAGGAAATTATCTTTGGGCCTTTTTTCTGCCAGCAATTATCCTGATTCGGGATTTTAAACCTCTCTATGAACTAATGTTTTGTTTAGTTTCCATTATGGGATGCGAAATGAATACCCGTGATTTTGTTTCGAAAGGTCAATACGGAATTTTCGAAAACTGTGCCATTGCTAATGGTGTAATCATTTTTTACGATGATATTGTTACATTTCCTATATTAAACCTTCCTGAAGATGAACAGGAAAAATACGACCATGCAAATCTGGTGGTAGCCACAAAATCAAAGGGAAATGAAAATCTGGTTTTTGCAAACCAGGAAGAATGCGCTACAGCAACAGCGCTTATAAGGGAACTTTCCGGAAAATAAAAAAAAGACAGTTTGTATATAAACACAAACTGTCATATATATAATCAGGATGGAGCTTTGCTACAACACCCTGCTAAAAAAAAAGACTTCGGAAATCCGAAGTCTTTTTTGTAAGGAGTGGATTGGAGTTGAACCAACCAATGACGGTTTTGCAGACCGATCCCTTACCGCTTGGGTACCACTCCGAAAGTGTTATTATATTATAATAAATCAAAAATTATGTCTAGTCCCTTATTGACAAATCTCTGAAATTAACAAGAATTTAGTTACAACTAACAAACTTCTCAGAGGCTTTTATGACACTTAAAGATCTTCCAATCGGTAAATCAGCAGTTATAGATTCTATCGGCGGAAGCGGAGAACTTCGGCAACATTTTCTGGACATGGGCCTTATCCCACACGAAAAAATAACAATGATAAAACATGCTCCAATGGGAGATCCCGTAGAAGTCAAAATCCATGATTATGAATTAACCCTTAGACTTTCAGATGCTGAACAAATAACCATTATCCAAACAAATATCCAGGATGACGATAATTCGGTTACTTGTGAAATCTGTGGAAAGCCAAAAGATTCTTCGGCTATTCATGAACACCCAGGACTTGGAGAAGGTGGAAAATATCATGTAAAAGCAGACGAAAGTCCTGTTGCAGACAATACAGTCCTTACCTTTGCTCTTGTAGGAAATCAGAACTGTGGTAAAACTACCCTTTTCAACCAGCTTACAGGAAGCCGTCAGCATGTTGGGAACTTTCCAGGTGTCACAGTAGACAAAAAATCAGGTCAGATTAAAAATAATCCATTAACCGAAATTACAGACCTTCCTGGAATCTATTCTTTAAGTCCATACACAAGTGAAGAAATTGTTACAAGAAAATTTATATTAAATGAAAAACCGCTAGGTATCATTAATATAGTGGACGCAACAAATATCGAACGAAACCTTTACCTTACAATGCAACTTATGACACTTGAAGTTCCTATGGTTTTAGCATTGAACATGATGGATGAGGTTCACAACAATGGTGGAACAATCCTTATTAATGAATTAGAAAGTGAACTAGGAATTCCAGTTGTTCCTATTACAGCCAGTAAAAACGAAGGTGTTGATGAACTTCTTGCGCATGCACTTCATGTAGCTAAATATCAAGAACGTCCCGGCCGCACTGATTATTGTGATCCTGAAGATAATGGCGGTGCCGTCCATAGAGCTCTTCACGGAATTATTCATTTGATTCATGACCATGCCGAAGAACACGGAATACCTGTTCGATTTGCAGCCACAAAAATAATCGAAGGTGATACTGAATTAATTAACAACCTTTCTCTGGATCAAAATGAGAAAGAAATGATTGAACATATCATAATTCAAATGGAACAGGAACGCGGACTTGATCGGGCTGCCGCAATTGCTGACATGCGTTATAACTTTATAAAAAAAGTTGTCCGCCATACAGTAGTAAAACCTAAAGAAAGCAAAGAACACATACGTTCACAAAAAATTGACAGAATACTTACAGGTCAATTCACAGCAATTCCTGTATTCATTCTTATTATGGCTGGAATCTTCTGGCTAACTTTTAATGCAATTGGCCTGGCAGGTCAAAAACTAATGGAAATCGGAATAGACAAATTAACATCATTAACTGACACTGCCTTAACAAACTGGAATATAAACCCTGTTGTCCATTCACTTGTAGTAGATGGAATATTTTCCGGAATCGGTACCGTACTTAGTTTTCTCCCTATTATCATTACTTTATTTTTCTTTTTATCGCTTTTAGAAGATACAGGTTACATGGCACGAATTGCATTTATTATGGACAAACTGCTTCGTAAACTTGGTCTTTCAGGAAGAAGTATAGTTCCTTTATTAATTGGTTTTGGATGCTCTGTACCTGGTATAATGGCAAGCCGAACTTTACCTTCTGAAAGAGACCGAAAGATGACAATTCTTCTTACACCATTTATGAGTTGTTCAGCTAAACTTCCTGTTTATGCATTTTTCTCAGCAGCATTCTTTCCAAAACATCCAGGACTTGTAATGTGTTGTCTTTATTTTGGAGGAATCCTGGCAGGTATAATAACAGCATTAATCTACAGGAAAACGATGTTTAAAGGTGATGCCGTACCTTTTGTTATGGAACTTCCAAACTATCGACTTCCTGGTATAAAAACCACAATTCATTTGTTATGGGAAAAAGCCCGGGATTTTTTAACAAAAGCATTTACCATTATTTTCCTGGCATCAGTTATTGTCTGGTTCCTCCAAACATTTAACATTCATTTTTCTGTAGTAGAAGATTCAAAAGAATCTATACTGGCAGTCATTTCAGGTTCAATTGCTCCAATTTTCAAACCCCTTGGTTTTGGTGACTGGAGAATTTCAACATCTCTCATTACAGGTATTGTTGCCAAAGAAAGTGTAGTCTCAACACTTATGGTTCTTTTCCCTGCAGGAACGGTTCTTTCAGAAGTGATTCCTATGAATGCTGCAATTCCTTTACTTACTTTTATTCTCCTTTACACTCAATGTGTTGCAGCTATTGCTTCGGTAAAACGGGAACTAGGGCATAAATGGGCCATTTACATGATACTGGGACAAAGCACCATCGCCTGGTTATTTGCTTTTTTGGTGAGAATGATTTGCTTAATTCTTTTTAATAGTTGATTAGCGTGATGTAGAAATTTCGTTCCAGCCTGTTACAAGTCTGTCAATTACTGACTGAGCAAGATTCAATGACATGCGAGCCTTACTCATTGCAATTGTAACATCGTGAATATCTACTGAATCAGGATCTGTTACCATTTGTTCAGAAAGTTTGTCTACATCCATCTGTTGCTGATTCATTGTAGACATAGCTTCCATAAGGTAATCTTGAAATGATTTTCTTGTTTTTGCTATTCCGTTTTCCGCACTTGAAGGAATACTATTAAGTGGTGCGCCTGCTATATCTGAAAGCTTTGTAACACCTGTATGAGCTTGATTTGTGCGGGTCATTTGTAACTGACCGAATTCTGGAATTTTCATGAAAGTTTTTTCTCCTACCCGCTTTTATTTTACTCTACTATTGCCCAATCTGCAATGCAGCACTGAACATATCTTTAGCGCCATTTATTACTGTAGCATTGGCCTCGTATGCACGGCTTGCGCTAATTAAATTTACCATTTCTTCGACAATGTTTACATTAGGATATTCTACATAGCCTTGATTTGGACCACTTTTTATAGCATCAGGATGACTTGGATCATATACAAGTCGACCTTGAGAAGTATCTTTTTTTATTTCCAGGACTTTTACACCTTTTCCAGGTCCATTATCCAAATCACTTGGTACAAAAGGATTTCTCCACTGTGGATTTGAATCTGAAACAGGAGAAAGAATTACCATTGATTTTTTGAAAGCACCGCCATCTTGAGTACGGGTTGTTGATGCATTTGCAATATTGTCAGAAATTACATCTGAACGAAGACGTTCAGCGCTCATTCCAGTTGCTGCAATATTTATACTTGTAAACATTCCCATAAATTACTCCTTTTTGCGACTACTTCTTCATTGCAATATTTACTTGCGAGAACTCAAAGTTTGTAAGTTGAGTAAGCAGACGATACTGCATCTGAATCTGAAGAATATTGTTTGCTTCATATTCAGCATCAACATTGTTTCCGTTTGCTTTAGCTGTTGTAGTGTAATCTAAAACGCGGCGTGGCTGAACCTCACGATAATCATATGGTTCATTCAAAGGAATGTGTCGTGAATCTGTACGGGTAAGCTGGAATCCATTTTTTGCTTTTTCTTCTGAATCGAAAGCTCGTTTAAGCTCACTTTCAAAATTTACAACAGTACGCTTAAAATTTGGAACTTCCGAATTAGCCAGGTTATTTGCAGTTACCTGGTAGCGTAAAGAGGTTACATCCATTTCTCTTTGTAATAAATCAACTGATCGTGTAAATGTGTTCATACTATTTTTTTCGGAAAAAAAAATAATAAGTTTAGAAAAAAAACATTTAACAATGAAAAATCTAAATATTTTGATATAAAAACCAAAAATATAATATCTAACCTAGGGAAATACACCTAGACTGAAAAACACAACGCCAGAAAAAAAAATCAGAGGTCACTCAAATGAAAAAAATTATGAAATTTGCAGGTATTTTCCTGCTTACAGCAGCTCTCTTTATGGGCTGTGACAACCCTTCTTCACCAAATTTAAATCTTCCAAACTCTTCGACAGAACAAACTGGTGAAAATAAAACTCCTTCTGGCGAAACATCACAGACTTCTACTGAACCTACTACTACAACAACACCAGAACAGTCTGCTACTGAGCCTTCTTCTCCAACTACTCCAGAACAGTCTGCTACTGAGCCTTCTTCTCCAACTACTCCAACACAGCCTGCTTCTGAGCCTTCTTCTCCAACTACTCCA
>JAKSTM010000066.1 GCA_024402565.1 Treponema sp.
CTTTAAAAGAGCAAAAGCCAGATTTATGAGATTTTTTTCTCAAAGATCTGGCTTTATTTTTCAGGCCTTAAAATTGGAGACCTTTTTCAGTGGCCTCTGTTTTGCAGGACGCCTTTTTTCTTTTTAATTCTTACTATTTATTCTGTTCTTTTATCAGAGCATCCCAAGAGTTCTTTACTTCTTCATAAGCTTGCTGAGGAGTAAGAGCTCCAACATAAACATTTGGAATGAATCCGAATGACAAACCTGAAATCAGATTTGTATAATCTGTTTTTCCATTTTCTGCCATAAATACCAATGTTTCATCAACAGCGCGTTCATCACGGAAACGTGGATAATAATCTTCTTTCCATGCATCGTCTGCATATCCTGGAACACCGTCAGACCACAAATCCAATACTTTTGCGATTTTTTCTGCAAGTGCTTTATCATAGCAGCCTGGAATTACAAATGTGTTTTCATCCTGACCACAGCGATATTTTCCATCTCCATGTGGACCAGCTGGGAAACAAACGTATCCCCAATCGTCTACCATATCTTCCAGGTTATTACAGTAATACTGTGCATTTACCATAAAACATGTTTCACCATTTTTAAATGAAGCAAACCACCAGTCCCAGTTTGCTCCTTCTGGATAAGGCATTTCATAATTCTGCTGGATTTTTGAAGCCCAAGAAAGAGCTTCAAGTGTTTTTTCTTCACCAAGCATATTTGTATATTTTCCAGTCTTTACATCTTTTCCAATATAAGCAGAACCATTAGACATAACTGCTGCGCCACAGAACTGATCTGAAACGTTTGCAGTACCCCAAACATCAATTACACCATCATTATCAATATCACGTGTAACTGCTTTCAAGATTTTTTCCCAGCTTTCCCAAGTCCATGTTCCATCTTTCTGCATATCGTAAATTGAATCAGGATTAATATTTGCTTCCTTAAGAAGACGTTTATTGAAGAACATACCTGTTTTTGGTTCCGGATGAAGTGTTGGTGCACATCCGTATACACCACCATTTTTTGACATTTTTTCTGTTACACCAGGAAGCCATTTTTTCTGAGTCCAGTCAACGCCTTCCAATTTTGTAAGATCCCAGAACAAAGATGCTTTAAGACCTGCTGAAATTGAACGACCGTCAATAATGAATACATAATTTTCATCACCACCAGTTGTACAGAAGTTAGCAACTGTCTGAGGATGTGTTCCCCAACCACCAATACCAGCCTGATCAGCATCCATATTATATGTATAGTTCAGCCACTGGCGGAACTGGTTTGTATCTTCCTCTACAGGCGACTTTGATTTTTCTGTAAGGCGGCCTTTTGGATTTGACCACCAGTCTGCCATTACAACTTTCATTCCATCAAAATCATAAGTTTTCTTTGTTTTTGGGTCTTTCTGAGTAACATAACCCAGTTTTTCATATTTCTTTCCCAATTCTTTCATCTTTGTTTTTGTTTCTTTTGATACTTTTGGTGCAGCCGTAACTACAGATGAAATCAAAAAAACAATTCCTGTAACCATTAATTTTTTTGTCATTTTCATAATAATCTCCTGAATTGACTATATTTCCGTCTATTTTAAATAATACCCCTGAAATCCTAGTTATTCATTTCAAAAAATATGTAAATTTTTTTACTATTAACCTAGTTTTTTTCGAAAATCCAAAATTTTCCCCATTTTTACAACATTTTTCCTATACAGAATAAAAAGCTCTGCTATAATAATTCTATGAGTAGTAACGAAAAATCCCTAAGATTACAGGAAATGCCTTCTTCGCTCCAGAATCGCTTAAATGAAGTTTCAAAAGAAGAACTATTTCATCAGATTTATCACGACGGAATTACGGATTACTACAACTGGTCGTATCTTTGGAAACATCTGGATAAACGTTTCCGAAAAAATGATTTTATTTATTGTTTCGTTCACTTCAACATAAAAGACATGAAAATGGTGAACGTTATTTACGGCCATGATGCTGCAAACGAGTTACTAACCTTTATTTGCAAAAAAATAGAAGAAGAACGTGAAGCAGGTTGGGTTTTCCATGCTTGCCGTTGCGACAATGACAATTTTGCCATGATGATTAAAGTTATGCCTGAAGAGGAAATTATCGAAAAACTTACAAATTTCTTCAACAAGGTTTCTTTTCTTCCATGTGATTCTACCTATCAAATTTATTATCGATGTGGAGTTGTTACATCTGACGACGCTTTAGCATCCGATGACCGGGTTGCTGATTACGCAAAATTTGCTCAAAATCTTGGACAGAATTATTTAAAAAACGACATCAATTTCTTTACCCAGGAAATGTACAGTAAAATGCTGGATGGCAAAAAATTAATTTCTAGACTGGATCGTGCTATCGCCAGTGATGAATTCTTAATTTATTTCCAGCCTAAATACGATATTATATCGGAGAAAATTGTTGGTGCCGAAGCTTTAGTTCGCTGGTATTATAATCAAAAAAATATGATTTCACCTGGCGTATTTATTCCAGTCTTTGAAGAAAACGGCGTTATTGGAAAACTGGACCAGGTAGTATTAAGAAAAGTATGCCAGACTCTTGCAACTATTCTTGAAAAGGGTCTTCAACCTGTTCCTATTTCGATTAATCTTTCTCGAATCAGACTTAAGAATCCAAACTTAAAAAATGAACTTACAAAAATAATCGATTTGTACCAAATTCCTCACAATCTTATTGATTTTGAACTTACAGAAAGTGCCGCCTATAATAATGATGAAGCCATGATTTCCCTTTTTAATGATTTGCATTCTCTTGGCTTCAAAGTGTCTTTAGATGATTTTGGTACAGGCTATTCATCATTAAGCGTACTTAGAAAAATTCCAATGGATACACTTAAAATTGATAAAAGCTTTATTGATGTTATCAATAGCAATATTTCTGAAAGCAAAGAAAACCTTTTATTAAAAGATATAATCGCTATGTCTAAACATCTGGGTTTCATCTGTCTGGCAGAAGGCGCAGAAGACAAAAACCAGATAGAATTTCTCCGATCAGCAGGCTGTGATTCTGTTCAAGGATTCTTTTACTGTAAACCGATTCCAGAAAATGAATTCATTGAAAAACTTCAGACTGCTATATAGGCGCCCGCCTGAAGCTTCCACATTTGTGCATATTTGCCGTCGCGAGCGAGCAGTTCTTCATGTGTTCCTTCTTCCACAATCTCGCCTTTCTCAAGCATAATAATTCTGTCTGCTAGGCGTGTTGTTGAAAGTCTGTGAGAAATGAAAATCACAGTCTTGTCTTTTGTGGCTTCAAGCATTGTGTGATTCAGCTGATATTCTGCAATCGGATCCAGGGCGCTTGAAGGTTCGTCCAGAATCATAAGTCCTGCGTCTTTGTAGAACACACGGGCAATGGCAAGTTTCTGTGCTTCGCCGCCCGAAAGGTTCAAACCGTCTTCTGCAAACTCTGTTGTAAGACCTGTGTCCAGTCCATTTACAAGACGGTCTGCCCGTTCAAGAAGTCCGCTTGCTTCAAGACTTTCACGCACCTTCGGAAGATTGATATTTTCTTCTGTATCAAGGATTACGTTTTCCTTTACGTTGCCAGCAAAAATCTGGAAGTCCTGAAAAACTGTCCCAATTGTTGAACGGTATTTTTCCGGTTCCAGAGTTTTGATGTTCACACCGTCTGACAAAATCTCGCCTTCAGTAACATCATAAAGGCGCATCAAAAGTTTCACCAAAGTTGTTTTTCCAGCTCCGTTATATCCAACCAGTGCGATTTTTTCTCCAGGCTTAAAATGCATGTTCAAATTTTTCAGTGTCAGTTTGTCTTTGCCGTAACCGAAAGACACGTTTTTAAGTTCTACGTCTTTTGCGTTTCCGGCATTGTTTCCGGCGCCCGCCATAACGCCGTCACCTTTTTCTTGAACAATCTTTGGCTCGTAGCTCAGGAATTTTCTAATCTTTCCAACATACAGACTGGTCTCCACTGCGTAAGGATATGTGTCAGTGAAAACTCTAAGCCCGTGTTTAAGACGGCCAAAAGAACCCCAGAGAATTGCCATGGCGCTGAGACTTAAATCCTTTAGAACCGCAACATGGTAAACCAGGTAGGAAATGTAAATCAAATCTCCTACAAGACTATTCGAAACATAACTTTTAATGAAATCAAAAACTGCTTTCTGGCGACAATACTTTTTTTCAATTTCATAGACTTCGTCATTTGCCTGGTCGAAGCGTTCGTAAAGAATATCAGACACATCAGGATTCAGGCGGATTTCCTTTGCGTAATCGTTTAGATAGAAAATGCGTTTGATGTAATCACGTTTACGACTGAAAGGAATGCTTTCCACTCTGACTTTGAAATTCCGCTTGTTCAATTCTTTTGTTGCCACAAAACTGATAATGAAAGCCGCAAAAGCAAACAGAATGGAAACAGGATCTTTCTTCAAAAAGTAACCGCCGGTTGTAAGGAACATGGCAAGACCGCTTAAAGTGTTCTGAACAAAAATTACGCCGCGGTCAATCTGACGGTCTACTTCAGAAATTGCCATTACCTGATCATTGTAAAAATCAGGATTATCATAACATTCCAGGTCCAGTCCTTTTGCTTTTTTATAAAGCCACATTTTGATTGCGCGGCGAACCTTTGGTCTTTCCTTTTCCTGAATGAAATCTCCGGCCAGAACTGTGAACACCATTCCAAGGGTAATACATGCCGCAAGAAGAAGAATCACTCCCGCAACTTTTCTGAACGGATAATTGAACTCAGCGCCTTCCAGGACATAACCAATAAGTACTGTATGCTCAAAGAAAATTGACACTTGGTTACGAATAGAATCCAGCCCAAGGAAAATTAAAAAACTTGGCGAAGCCATGAAAATCAATTTCAAGAGAAATCCGTTATTTGAAAAAACTTCGCGCACTGTCTGTTTTGTTTCTGTATTTTTCATCTTTTTAGTTTTCACAAGCTCCCTCCTCTTCCATTTCAGGCAGGGCCAAATAATTCATTGCCTGCTTTTTATACATAGAAGCATAACTTCCGTTTTTTGCCATAAGTTCTTCGTGAGTTCCTTCTTCGATCAAAGTGCCTTTTTCAAGCATGAAAACTCTGTCACAGTCTTTTACCGAAGAAAGTCTGTGAGAGATAAACAGCAATGTGTGATCCTGACCTTCCTTCATAATGTTCTGGAACAAATCATATTCTGCAACAGGATCCAGAGCGCTGGAAGGTTCATCGAAAATCTTCATTGGTGAATCTTTCACAAAAGTTCTTGCCACTGCAATTTTCTGGCTTTCACCGCCGGAAAGAACAGCGCCCTTTTCTTCAAACTCTTTTGTCATCATGTTTTCAATGCCGTCTGGCAGTGTCATGACTTTTTCATAAACTCCCGCTTTTTTTAACGCCTTAATAACACGTTCTTCTTCATCTTCAAAGTGGCGGCCCATAAGAACATTCTCTTTTACCGTCATTCCGAATATTTTGTAATCCTGGAAAGTAGTGGCAAAAAGTTCGCGATATGCCTTCACATTGTATGTACGAATGTCCTTTCCGTTGTACAAAATCTGCCCTTCTGTAGGATCATATAAACGCAGTAAAAGCTTAATTATTGTTGTCTTTCCCGCTCCATTATGCCCAACAAGTGCCGAATTCATGCCTTTTGTAATGACAAATTGCAGATTTTTAATTGTTTCTTCATCTTTATAGCTGAAAGACACATTTCGGAATTCCAGAGATTCAAAATCAGGAGATGGCATTTCTCCATCCTGATCTTCAGGAATCTCTTCTTTATATTCCAGGAAGCTTCTCATGTTATTAATGAAAACAGCATTCTTCAGAACCATCATTATGTTTTCAAATACACCAATAAGAATCCAGGTCATAGCAACCATAAGGCTTGTCATAATGGTAAGCTGTGCAAGGCTAATTGTTCCGCTAACCCGGTTTCTGTAAATGGCATACAAAAGAACGCCTTCAAAAATCACCGTGAATGTAAAAGTGATTCTCCAGAAATTCAGACTTGCGTTTGCAAAAGCATATTTCTTTGCAATTTTCACATTTTTATCTGTGGCTTCTTCATACTGTTTTTTCATCAGATTAAACACATTTGAAAGTCTGATTTCTTTTGCGCCGTCAGGAAGATACATCATTCGGCTAACGTAATTTAAAACTTTTTCGTTTGGAGCCTGTTCTTTGTAGCGTTTGAATTCATATTTATTTTTTAAATTTCCAAAAACAAAGTTTCCAATAAGAGGAGAAAAAATGAATAACACAGCATAATGATCAATCTGAAACATTAAATAAAAAACTACAGAAGTTGCAGCCAGGCCAACAATAGTCCCGATTGACCCACGGCAGATAGCAGTCACTTTTTCTTCAGCACCGTCCATTGCCATGGTGTAGCGGTTATAAAAATCGGAATCTTCATAACAGCGCAGTTCTACGTTTCGGGCTTTCTGGTAAAGTTTTTTGTATACGCCACCGAAAAGCCTGTTTGTTTTTATTGGATAAATGTACTGGTTAACATAAGAATTATAAACGTTATGAATCATGATGAAGGCGCCGCTTATTAAAAGAAATTTGAAAACGTACGCAAAACCCATATCATTTGAAAGGGCTTCAACAATTACCTTCATGAAAATGCCGTCAATAAAAACCCATTCACCGTATCCTGTCAGGAAATCAAAGAAACAATGAACAAACAGACTTGGAGTAATCTGCAAAACAAGTTTTATTGCAAAGAAGGCATTATCAAATGTTTTAAATAAACCCAATTTCTCTTTACTTTTCATATAGGTTAATTCTAACAGTTGTTAGTTATTAAAGATATAAAGGAATGCTTTGATTTTACTCGGAATGACATCCCTTTAATTTTTTACTATAATAAGACAACATTTTACCCGGGGTTTGGGGGCGTGCCCCCAGGAGAAGGGGGTGTGGCGAGAACCGCAGGTTCGAGCCCAGGGGGAAGGCTTTCCCCCTTCAAGGAGTAACTATGATCTTTTCACCAACAGAAATTGAAGAAACATTGAACATGTTCCTGCGCCACAAACTGGACGTCCGCTGTATCACAATGGGTATTTCCCTTCTGGACTGCGCCGATTCAGATGCAAAACGCTCATGTGATAAAATCTACGACAAAATCATGAAAAAGGCCGGAAACCTTGTTAAGACCGGTCAGGATATTGAAAAAGAATTCGGTGTACCTATCATCAACAAACGTATTTCAGTTACACCAATCGCTCTGGTTGCAGGCGCTTCAAATGCAACAAGCTACGTTGAATACGCAAAAACTCTGGACCGTTGTGCTCAGGAACTTGGTGTAAACTTTCTTGGCGGATTCAGCGCTCTGGTTCAGAAAGGTATCACTCCTGCTGACCGCATTCTTATGAACTCTATTCCTGAAGCCCTGGCAGTTACAAACAGCGTTTGTTCTTCGGTAAACGTTGGTTCTACAAAATCGGGAATCAACATGGACGCCGTAAAAATCATGGGTGATGTTATCAAGCAGACTGCAGAAGTTTCTAAAGACCGCGATGTTAACGGTTGTGCAAAACTTGTTGTTTTCTGTAACGCTCCTGAAGACAATCCGTTCATGGCTGGTGCTTTCCACGGTCCTGGAGAAGCCGACACTGTAATCAACGTTGGTGTTTCTGGTCCTGGAGTTATCCTTGCAGCAGCCCGCGAATACAAAGGACGACCAATCAACGAACTGGCAGACGGTATCAAAAAGATGGCTTTCAAAATCACACGTATGGGTCAGCTGGTTGGTTCTGAAGCTGCAAAACGCCTTGGCGTAGACTTCGGTATCCTGGACCTTTCTCTGGCTCCAACTCCTGCCGTTGGTGACTCTGTTGCTCGCATTATCGAAGAAATGGGTATTGAAGGATGTGGTGGTCCTGGAACTACAGCAGCCCTTGCAATGCTTACAGATATGGTTAAAAAAGGCGGTGTTATGGCTTCAACAAACGTTGGCGGCCTTTCAGGCGCTTTCATTCCTGTTTCGGAAGACGAAGGTATGATCAACGCTGTAAACACAGGTTCTATCTGCCTTGAAAAACTGGAAGCAATGACAACAGTTTGTTCAGTTGGTCTTGATATGATCGCAATTCCTGGCGACACACCTGCAACAACAATTTCGGGAATCATGGCCGACGAATTCGCAATCGGTATGGTAAACTCAAAAACAACAGCCGTTCG
>JAKSTM010000067.1 GCA_024402565.1 Treponema sp.
TCGTAAACCTTTCAAACATCGAAAAAGTTTACACAGATGATCCACGCAAAAATCCTGATGCAACTCCAATCGACTCAATCAGCTGGGAAGACTTCCGCAAAATGGTTGGTGATGAATGGGTTCCTGGAAAAAACTGTCCTTTCGATCCAATCGCTTCAAAAAAAGCTTCTGAACTTGGAATGAAAGTTATCTGCGCCGGCGGAAAAAATATCGCCAACATCAAAGCAATCTTGAACGACCAGGATTACGTCGGCACTACAATCGGCTGCTAAGCAGTTTTATTTTCAAAATAAGGGGATGATCAAAATGGTCATCTCCTTTTTTTTTTGGGCGCATCCCCTGCGGGGTCGGGCTTTCCGCCATTACGCTGTCGCTCCAGCCGCTTCCCTCGCTGCACATCCGCTACCGCGTCTGTTCCGCTCAGTCCAGTGGCCGCTTCGCGTGGCTCCAATCCCTTGCGCAAATGGCAATAATTTAGATGAAATCTTCAAAATCAGCTATAAAAAAACCAAATCACACTAATTTATAGCCAAATAAGCCACATATATAATTTTTTAATCTTCAAACTGCTATAAATATGAAACTTTTCACGTTTTTATAGCTGAAATTATCCAAAATGTAATGACAAATCCCATGTTGTTTGACTAATTTAGCTATAAATTCCACATAACCACAGATTTTATCGTCATTTAAGAATTTCAGTTTTCTAAAACAGCTATAAAAAACCCAAGTCGCACTAATTTATAGCCAATTGCATGGTATAATGAATTTCACATGATCACAATTATTGATTATTTTGAATTGCCTTCAGAACAGCAATCAGATATTATTCAGCAAATGGAAGCCCGCAGTGATTTGTGGGGCGCAATTCCATTTATTATCAATTGTCTTAAAAAAGAAGGCACACCTAAGGTTTCTCCAACCGATGGCGGCTTTCATGAACTATTAGGTCCTGGAAGACTTTTTCTTCTGCTGGACAAAAATAACACATCAGATGAGTTCCGATTGACGGCCTTCACCGCCCTGGTCCGTAATGATGAAGTTGATATTTTTACTGAAGGACGAGAATCCTGGACACCTTGGGTAAGCTGCGTTTTCACCTACCCGGAATACCGTGGTCACCGCCTTTCAGAAAAATTGATTTCTCACGCAGAAAAATACGCAGTCAAAGAATTCAATGCAGAATACACTTACATTTCCACCGACCACATTGGCCTGTATGAAAAATATGGTTACGAATTCTTTACTGAATGCCAGACCGTTTGGGGAGACAACACCAGAGTACTTCGTAAAAAATTAAAATAGTTATCAGGAGATTTTATTTGGAACATTCAATTCACAAAGCCTTCAATAATACTGGCAGCGGCCCAGGCCATTAAGGCAAACCAGGTACTGGCAATTTCACCGTCAGGATATTTTTCAACCAGAAGCCCCTGACAAAAACAAAAACGTTCCGACATCCATCCTGGTTTTCCATAGCCATATTCCTTATCTTTTGTGTTGAAGGTCTGTAGTCCCCAGCCGATTGTATCTTCCATTCTGCTTACAATGTATTTGTCCTGGCGGAATCTAAGGTAATATGCCATTTCATCTATTATTGTGCTGGACATTGGATGAATGTGTGGGTTTGCAACAGAAGTGATGCTTCCTCCGCAGCTGGACCACCCGATTTCACTTAAAGGTCGAACAGTAACCTCCGTGTTGTACCCAAGCTTGAAAGTAAACTCATAATACAGAGCGTCCCGCAGATGATCCAGAAGATAATCATGACCTGTAAGTTCATGAAGGATTCTTGCTGCCCTTACAAAACTTAAAATGCCTTCGCTGTCCACAGCCTTGTCCGTATCAAGAGGGCCGCCGTAGCATTCAACCTTACTTACAAAGTAGCGGTAATAATATTCTTCGGTTTTCAAAAGCTGACTGATCCAGGTGGTGTCTCCGCTCTGCAGTTCGTACATGGCAGTTGCAGCAAGAAACCAGGCACCACCCATTGAATCGTACTCCAGTCCTGCTCCTGTTTTTTCTGACATAGCAAAAGGATACTCAAAGTCGGTGTTAAGAGTGGTATTCATTTTGGAAACAACAAGCTGTGCAAAATCAAGCCAATCTGAATGATCAATATTTCTCTTTTGCTTTTCGTTGGCGTAGGCTTTCAGAATATAATAGATGGCCTGTCCGTTTAAATAAGAACTATGCCCACCGGAATGCATTCCATCATACCACCAGCCACGGGCAGTATATTTCCCGTCTACCACACTTTCATACATGAAGCCGGAATCAGGATTGTAACTTTCGTTTATCATTTTTGAAATGAAAGTGAGACTCTGTTCGCGAGCTTTTTCATCATTCTGATTATTTGCAGCCATGAGCATAGGAACTGCCACCGCCAGTCCGTTTGTCCAGGTTAAAGACGGGATTCGGTTGTAAGCAAATCCATCCGGTCTGTCATAAACAAACCCTGAATAAATCTTTTCTTCTTCAAGCCATGAATAATCGCGGATTGCAGCACTCAACAAGGAAACTGCTTTTTTTGAATCCATGCCCTCAATTTTTCTTGGAGCCTGATGATACTGCCAGTAAACATCTTCAATTGCTTCGTAAACTGCACGTTCATCTTCTGCAGCATAATCATAAACTGTAAGGCTGAAAGAAAAATCTGCGCCGGCTTCCAGGGTAAAAGTGTTTCCGGAAGTAAGAGGTGCCCGTTCTTTTACAGTAGCGGTCTGTACAAATAGCCATGGAGCATTTTCGTAACCAAGTGTATAACCTGCACTGGCAAGACCATTGTCATTTATATTGCAGGAAAAACCTCTAGTAATTCCAGGCTCTGCAGCAAGTCCTAAAACTTTTCCATCACCATAAATAAGGCTGACAGGTTCTGCCAGGCGGTCGCTTCTGGTCATGAAAAATTCAGATTCAGGCATTTTACTGCCGCCTTTCCGGATACGGGGAAAAGCTTTGCGGCCGGAAGAAGGCATGTCGGCTGTATTACGGTTGTACATATAACCCGGCATGAAAAATTTAGGATTAGAAAAAGCTCGGGCAACTTTTATGTGAATTACACCTGAAAAAGACTTTGTGTTTTCATTTTTCAAGGTGATCTGATAGACAGATTTTAATTGATCAGATGAAACTTTTTCTGCTGTAAAATTTATATTAAGTTTCTCAGCTGAAACATAAGTGCATTCTGTGTCATCAATAGTTCTTACTTCACAAAATAAATTATCCATATTCTTAATATACACCAGAATAAAAAAAAGAGGATGACAAAAATCATCCACTTTTTCCGTAAAAATCGATATTGCCTTCAAAACAGACTGCCCCAAATCCCATTTCTGTCCGATTATCTTCCCGTCCACTTCCATAACAAAAGCAAGCTCAGGAATAAAATCAGGATTTAAACGCCGATTTTGTAATTGTTCATTGTATTTCTCTCTATAATTGATTTTGGGCGCAACCCCTGCGGGGTCGAGGTAAATAAAACATTTTTGTTTCAAAAGCGGTTATAATCAATTATATTATAGATAATTGGAGGTAATGATAATGCCAGATGGTGATTTACCTCTTAAGGCACAGAATTTAGTAAAAGAATGGTTATCTATGAATGATAAAGAACTTCAAAAAATGTGGGATACTCAGACAATTGTAAAACTGGCCCCACTGGAGTAGTCTATGATTCCAAGAATTAAATCAATTGTTGATAGAAGTGATTATAAACTGGAAGTTCTCTTTGATGATGGTAAACGTGTTCTTTATGATGTTGCAGAAGATATTAAGCAGATTCCAGATTTTATGGATTTAGCCAGTGATTCCATCTATGAGTATGGTAAAGTGATTTAATTAAATATTTAAATGATAATAGTTTCAGCCTTTCAGAATACTTCAAGTGAATTACTGATTAGAGAGTATAGTTACACAAAAGTATTACTGCCAAATGATAAAATTAAAGACTTCGAAAAATTAAAATCTTACATAGCGAATTCAAATTTTATTTTTTGCTTCGGACAGAAACCGAATATTAAAAATAAAGTCTGTATTGAAGTGATCGCTAAGAAGGATAAAAAATCTGTAGGAACAAATTTTGATATAAGTAAACTTGAGGCTGAATTTCTAAGAAATGGTGTTTCCTTTATTGAAAGTTTTAACCCCGGGAATTCTTTTTGCAATGAGCTGTATTATAAAGCATTGGAATACGTATATGAAAATAATATTGATTGTAAAATAATTTTTATACATATTCCTTTTCAAAAGAATATTGAAAGAATGGATGATTTTACTTTGAAGATAAATAATTCTCTAAAATTTTATTCCGACTTATAATATTTATTCACTATTATTTTATAATCAACTCTTCAAGCATCTTCAAAGATTTTTCTTCATCCCCATCAAGAGCACGCCATTCAAGAAGTACTTTTATACCATCTTTAAATGTTGTTTCTTTTGAAATCAGTTTCTGAAACTCTTTATTTTTTTCTGACCAGTCTTTGTTCATTTTAAATTCTCTAATAGATAAAATTCACTACTCCATAAATTATATGGCATATTGTGAAAATTACAGCAGGAATTAATGAAATGAAATTTTTTCTGTCGACGGTGTAAAAAATAAATGCACCACAAGGCGGTAGTGTCAAAAGGATAATTACAGCTGGATTTACAAAACCACAATAGTATAAAATCCAGCCTGTAAAATATAAGATACCCATTATAAACACCGCAATTATTAGTTTAGTAAATCTGATTTTTTCTACATCTTTTCTAACCAGCATACACATTGCGGCAATAAACATAACCTGGGCCACACTTCCTATAACATCAATTACCGGAGTAATTGATTCAGCACGCAAAACATCATTTGGAGCTGGAAGTGCGAACCAGATAAAATTTGGAATCATTACCAGAACAAATAAGAGAAGACCCCGGAAATCAAAACCAAATCTATATTTATTCATTTATTTAAAAATTCTTTCGCAGAAATTGAAAAGGCCGCTGGAAATTGCAGGGTCTCCGTGATCGCTTCCTGGAACCATCCACCAAAGATGTTCAACTCCGTTCTTCTTGAAAGTTGCATGATATGTTGAAGGATAAAATGAAACCACTCCGTCAACATCACCAACACAAATCATTAAAACTTTTGGAGTTACTTCCGGCGCAAAAACCAGTTCACTTTCTTTAAACTGTCCCGGATGCATCGTATTTGGAATAACCCCTGGAGCTGGTGCCATGGCCGCTATATAACCAAACAAATCAGGACGAGCCACACCTATGGCCAATGCTTCTCGACCACCCATGCTGAATCCACAGATTGCTGTATTTTCACGACCTTCCATAACAGGATATTTCGACTTAAGCCAAGGCATAACATCTTCTACGATTTCATTTACACAATTATCATAAGCCGCCCAGTCTTCAGGGTCCCCAAAACTCGTACACTGATCTTTTGTTTTACTTGAATAAATAAACGGATAAACAACAATCATTTCTTTTGCGTCACCCATGTTAATCATATTACTTATTAAAACCTGTGTTCCTACCATAGACATTTCATTTCCCCAGTAGCCATGAAGAACATAAAGAACCGGATACTGTTTTTCTGGTGAATAATTTGGTGGCAGAAGCAAAGCAATATTTCTGTTTTTTTCACATACTGTTGAATAATAATTTGTATGAACTAAACGTCCTGGAATTAAATCCCAGTAATTCTTCATATAAGATTTTGGGGGATAAATTGAAATTCCATCATCATTACGCATAATTTTTTCTGCTTTCATTGCTTCTGATGAAGGAGGTTCTTTTGACGAATCCACGTTTTCTGTTTTCACCTGGCCTGCATATTTTTCCTCATTTGAAGTAGTACTGCATCCCATGTTCATTGTGGCTGTCATAACTAATCCTCCTATACATAAAATTTTAAAAAATGTTTTTTTCATTATTTGTTCTCCTCACGCTTTTAAACGCTCTGTTATTTTACCTTTCCGTTCAGTTTTTTTTCATAGTGTTTTTTTCTGAAACGTTTTTATATAATCATCTTATGGAATATCTGCAAAAATCCAGCGAGCGAAATCACAATTATCAGAAGTCTCTTGAAAACGTTATTTCCAAAATCAAAAAATCGGGAGAACGCCCTTCCCTTTGTCTTCACGCCTGCTGCGGCCCATGTTCCAGTTACGTTCTTGAATATCTTGCTAAATACTTCGTTGTGACCGTTTTGTATTACAATCCGAATATTTACCCGGCCGCAGAATATGAACGCCGTCTTTCGGAACTGCAGACTTTGTATACACATTTCCCGCCTGTTCTTGAAAACAGAGTGAAAGTTGTTGTTCTTCCATATGATCCGGAAGAATACTATTCTGCCATAAACGTGAGAAATGAGCCTTTTATTGCAGAAGAACCCGAAAAAGGCGAAAGATGCCACCGCTGCTACGAATTACGCTTGAAATGTACATACAATTACGCAAAAAACAATGGTTTTGATTACTTTTGTACTACACTTTCCATCAGTCCTTTCAAAGATGCGGAACAAATCAACTCTATAGGAATGGAACTTACAGGCACAACAGAATACCGTTCCCTGAAAGGAAACGCCATTGAGCTTCCGCCTGCAAAAGACGGAGACCCGGCCTGGCTTATTTCAGATTTCAAAAAAAATGGCGGTTTCAGACGAAGCCTTGAACTAAGCGAAGAATACAATCTTTTCAGACAGGAATATTGCGGTTGCGTTTATTCAAAAGAAAGTAAAACACCAAAAAACGTGTAATAAAACTTTTAATCTTGCTATAATGTAAAAATGGAAACAAGAACTCAGACTGCCGACAATATTCGCGGCGTAATCCGTTATCTTCAAAAATTTAAGAATGCCACTGTTGTTATCTACCTTGATGACAAACTTTTTGACTCACCACTTTTTTCAAGTCATATCAAAGATATTGCTCTCCTTCATGCTTCGGGCTTAAAAGTGGTAATTGTTCCAGGTGCAAAAAAACGAATTGATGAAGTTCTTGAATCCTCAGGTCTGTCCTGGACTTATAAAAATAATGTCAGAATTACAGATGACTCAGCAATCCCATTAATTAAAATGGCTGCCTTTGATGTTTCAAATATCGTAATGACGAATCTGGCTGCAAACAAAATTAATGCCGTTATTGGAAACTGGGTTCGTTCCCGGGCAATAGGTGTCCTTGAAGGTCAGGATTTTGGAACTGCTGGAGAAATCGATAAACTTCAAACTGAAGCTGTCCAGAAAATTCTTGATGATGGATTTATCCCGATTTTCCCTTGTATCGGTTGGAACAGTAATGGACATCCTTACAATATTTCTTCAATCAACCTGGCACAAAATATCGCAATCAATCTTAAAGCAGATAAATTATTCTTCGTTATGGAAGACAAGGAAATTACTTCTGATTCCTACAATATTCCTGAAGGTTTTGCTCTATCTGAAAATGGTGATGTTCCTGCCATGACAATTGAAGAAGTAAGCGAATTCCTAAAATCAAATATAAATGATGATATTATTGCCCGCCTTTTGAAACTTGCTCAAGATGCTTGTAGTAAAGGTGTTACTCGTGTTCACATTTTGAACGGAAAACTTGATGGTGTTCTGCCTTGTGAAATTTTCAGTGAACTTGGTTCAGGCACTATGATTTACACAAGTGATTATGGCGGAATTCGTTCTATGACTCGCGGTGATGTTCCTCGAGTACTTGGACTTATGCGTCCTTTTTTCGAAAGTGGAAAACTTCTTCCACGTTCCGAAGATCAGCTTATTTCTCAAATTGATGATTTTGTAGTTTATGAATTTGACGGAGGAATTCGAGCTTGCGCTGCTCTTCATAAATATCCGGACGGCCAGGCAGAAATTGCAGCAGTTGCAGTTGATGAAAATTTCAAACACATGGGAATTGGTGAAAAAATGATTCGCTTCCTTCTTGAACGTGCAAACAGTTTGAAATTGGAATCTGTTTTTATTCTGACAACTCAAGCAGCAGACTGGTTCCAGAGTCTTGGCTTCAAAGCTGATTCAGTTGAATCTCTTCCACCTG
>JAKSTM010000068.1 GCA_024402565.1 Treponema sp.
CTATTCCCATTGTTGGTGTTGGTTTTCTTGGAACTAATCCATCCGGATCTAGGAACTTCACCGGTCTCTCTCCAAATGCTTGTGGCACAAGGAATTGAGCTGTATCAGCTGTGCAAGAATTTATAGACTCTGATGAATTTTCAAATAAAAAAGAATACCTGGCAAAAAAGAGTAATATCTCAGAATAAGATTCCAGTAGCAAATTCAATTGATTTACTTCAAGCTGCAGAAGAAGATATTGAAACTGATTTTTTACAAACTCACTTTTTTTATTCATTACCTGAAATCAATTGTACTATGATTTGTTACATCTCTCAATCAGAGAATCCAGATGTCTTCTGTATTCTTCATCAACAGTTTCAAATAAATCGTGCTCCCTCGGATGATATTTACGGTATATTTTCGCAGCTCCATCGGTCTGGACATGAGTATATCTTTCTGTTGTCTCTATACCCTTATGTCCCAAAAGCTCCTGTACATGACGAATACTTGCCCCGTTATCAAGAAGATGAGTTGCAGTTGAATGTCTTATAGAATGAGCTGAGAGTTCCTCTTTATACATATCAAACTTAACAAGAAGGTCATGAAATCTTTCACTTATACTGGATGACTTCATTTTATGTCCTGTATGGCTACCTGTATATGCTACAAATACAGGCTCATCAACATTCTCGATTCTGTCTCCTAGAAAAAGATACAGAAAATCTTTTGCTACAATCGATATTGGAACAACACGGTCCGTTCCGAATTTTCCTCTTACAATCATTTCCCTGCGATTGAGATCTATGTCACCGATTTTCAGATTCACGACTTCACAAACCCGAAGCCCTGATGAATACATCAGTTCGAACATAGTTCTATCTTTTAATCCCTGTTTTGTGTTCACATCAAACTGTTCCAGAAATATATTTATTTCTTCAACTGTAAGAGCCCTTCTTTTCCACATCTTGCTTTCCTTTATTTTTAAGTCCAGGTTCTGTGCGGGATTATCCTTTATTGCTCCAGTCTGATATAAAAGCCTGAAAATTAAAATTACAGTATAAAATCGATTGTTTATAGTTGATGCAGTAATAAGTTCCCCATTCTTTTTTGATTTTGTCTGTTCAAGCTTTTTATGATAATTCACAAGGTCCTTTCTTGTTATGCTGTTTAAATCAGTTTTTGATCTTTTTATACACCAGGAATAAAAGTCTTTGACATTTCTTCTTATGCTATTCTTATAATGCTCTGAATATCTGTTTCCTGATAGTTCATTTTCTATAAGTTCCTTTGCCAGTTCCATTAAGTATCTGCTATGCACTTTTCAGCTTCCTTTTCTATCTGTTTGTATTGCCTTGGATGAAATTCATCAATACTGTTACGTAAATCATCCTTCTCAACCCTTGTGTAGATTTGGGTGGAGCTTAGACTTTCATGCCCAAGAATTACCTGTATGTACCGCATATCACAGCCATTTCGTAATAAATGAGTTCCTAGTGAATGCCTGAAGCCATGACTGGTTATTACAGGAATCTCAAGTTCATTACATACTTCCCTTAATTCTTCATTCAGCACAGAGCCAATTCTTGCTTTTCCTGCTCCAAATAAAAGCCGGCTGTTTTTCCTACTGTAAGAGCCCATAACAATACTTCTTCCTTTTTCAAGATAGAGTCTCATTACGTCTGCTGTATATCCTGTAAGAAATGCAGTCCGAGGAATATTTCCTTTCCCTTCCGGTACATACACAAAACGATGTTCCAGATCTATATTGCTCTCTAAGAGACTTCCAGCTTCCGCTATTCTTAATCCTGAAGCATAAAGAAATTCACACAATACATGACATCGGTAACGCCTTATTGCTTTATCACGATTTTCAAATTCATAATATCTTGAAAATACTTCCAGTAATCTGTTCATCTGACTTTCCGTAAGCACATTACGGCTGATGTGCTCCGGTACATGGGGATTCTTTACAGCTTCAAACGGACTGGATTTTATTTTCTCAACAAGTACCAGATAACGGAATACTGAACGTGCAGTCTTCAAATAATTTAAAACTGTTCCTGTTGAGATATCCTTGCCGTCCTTTCTTTTTCTTTCACTTATTACTTTTTTATATCTTATTGCATCCGTTACTTTCACATCCTCAAAAAGCAAATCTTCTTCTTCAAGCCATTTCATGAAGTTTTTTGCTCTTCCTCTTAAACTTTCAAACCCCTGGTCTGTAACCCTTGTTTTTTCATATTCCAGATATTCTTCATAAACTGAAGCATAAGGTTCACTTAATGTATAACTCATTTTTTGATTTCCTTTTTACAGGGTATGTCTTTACCCTATTTCATAAGCCCAGTTTTTATAAATCCTTTATTTACAAAGACTTATGGGCTCAAAACTGGACTAAAACCAGTTTAGTCCAGTTTGCCCAGTTTTCTTTTTGTATTATTGATTCTGATGCTTAAGAAGCTCCTTCATTTCAAGCGGAGTCGGTATCATTGAATAATCAACTTTTTTGATTTCTTCATCTGATTTTATCCTGTAAAAACCTTTTACACGTTCTCCGCCTCCACGGACTACATTGATGTATTCAAACTCTACAAGCTGTCTGATTCCGCTTTTCACGACAGTCTGACTCTGACCTGAATACTCCCGAATCTGTCTCTGCGTCATGCTGATTTCCGTTGGATCAAGCTCCTGTTTTAGAGCTTCTTCTTTTGCGTATTTTCTCATCTGCTCATACAGAAGTTGTGCACCGGCTGGGAGTTCCCTCATTGTACTTGAAAGAACTCCATCAACCATGATTTTATAGGCAATTTTGTAATCCTCCAGATCACATCGTATGAACCGTATGCCATCATCCTCTTCTTCAATCTTCTGGTACTGTCGCAGAAAACATACACAGGCTATAAGGTCCATAAACCGTTCATGGTCCCGTCTTGTTCTCATAAGTTTTACGGGAAAATTCAAAAGAGGTGCAAAGTCATTTACTATATTCACTTTACGAAGAAGCTTCTGTGCTGCCCTGTGGATTCTGATAATTTTTTCCTTTGATTCATTTCCTTCCTTCAATTTTGCAAGTGAATACTTAAGCCTCTGGCTTTCCTGAATTCTTTTTGTCTGTTCAGCACTTTCATCTGTATTGACTACAAAACATCGGCTTGCATTCTCAGGATTTATTGCATTGTTTGTTCCGCTCATTACTGAAGAAACTATTACAGGTGTTCGTACTACCTGACTTTGCATTTTTCCCGTTTCAGGATCTTTTACAGTAACAAGACGGCTCAGTTCCTTTCCTGAAAGCATCTCCCTTATCTGGTATTCGATTACGTCTGAATGAACCGCTTCTCCAAGAATAAGAAACTTATGCATAAGGTCATCTATGTAATTCAATGCCTGGTCTGAAAGACTTGTTACAGCTACCACATCCTCAGGTGGCATAAGGCGTCTTACTGTATCTACAAGATAGCTTTTCCCGCTTGCTGACTGTGAAATTATAAGGACGCTTATAGGATCATCCAGTTTACGGCTTGATGCACAAAGATACAGAAGAATCTTGTTCAGTTCTTCACCGACGTATCCCATCGTACTCATATCTTCTGTAATCCGCCGGAAAATATTACGGTCTTTCAGAAAATTCATTCCAAGGATTTTTTCTTCCTCAGTAAGTTCTGTCGTTACAGTCTTGCTTTTACTAAGAAGCCTTTCATCTCTTTCTTTTTCAAGAAGTTCCAGAATTCTGACCAGATCCATTTCAACCCGTTCCGGACTTATTCCCCAGGTTCTGTATAATCCCTGGGCAAAAGATGCCCTGCCACGGCTTGCATAAAGATCTATGGAATCATAGTAGCTAACCTTTCCGTTCCCGGCCCTTATGTTTACCCGAAGGCTTGTTACAAAAAGAGGCTTTATTCCGCCTATCCTGTAGCTTGTACCTCCTGTTTCAAAAACTGTGAAGAGACCTTCTTTTCTGACTGCTATCTTCTTGTTTTCATTTTCCTTTACACTACCACTTTCAAGCTCTGGAATTTCTTCTTTACCTGTTTCTGCTCCGGTCAGCACTTCATTTTCTTTTGATGGTAAACTTGCCGGGAAATTCTCTTCCTCTACATTATCTATGATATCTTTACCGATTGAATAATCTTTCAAAAATGATTTAGCCATTCTCTATGCCTCCATTCTTGAAAGTATTTCTTCGCAAAGTGCCATATACTGAACTGATCCGCGGTCCGAACTTCTGTAATCAAAAATCGACATTCTTCCTGTCTGTGCTTCTTCAATCCGCACATTCTGGTTTACACTGCTCTGCAGAACATATTCTCTGTACACTTCACAGGTTTTTGATACCACTTCTTTTGAAAGGCTTGACCGTCCGTCATAGATTACAAATGCAATGCCTAGAATCCTTAAACCTGGACTCAATCTTTTCTGTACTTTTGTTATGCTTTCAAGCGTCTGGCCAAGGCCCTGAAGTGAAAAATATTTTGATGATAAGGGAATGAATGCATAGTCTGCTGCACAAAGCGCATTCACTACAAGAATATTCAGCGATGGAGATGTATCTATAAGACAGTAATCAAATTCATCTTTTACTTCTTCAAGTTTTTCCTTCAGTACAAGATGACTCCCCACATCTCCGTCCAGTTCGCGTATTACTCCGCTCAGATTTGAACTGCCGCAAAGAACCTTTACTCCTTTCCATTCTGTTCCCGTAAGTGCATCTTTCACAGACAGGACATCCTTTACAAGAACTTCATCTACTGTATATTTGATTGTATGTTTTACTGGAATTGATGCCGTGCTGTTTTTCTGATCATCAAGATCTACGATAAGCACCTTCTTGTTTTTTAATGAAAATCCGCGGGCTATATTCAGGCATGAAGTACTTTTCCCATTCCCTCCTTTTCGCTGGACTATTGCTATTGTTTTCATGCTTCACCTCCAGACTTTTCCTTTCTCTGTTCCCGCTCGAAACTCTTTTTGGCTTCATGCACATAACTGTTTACCTGACTGTAACAGCTTCTGAATGATGACAGGTTTACAACTGCTGTCCTTGACCTTACCTGTTCAAGAAGCTCTGCAATTTTTTCTCCTGAAAAATCAAAACGGCAGGATATTGTTCTGGAAATTGGAATACATGATACTCTTTCAAGAGTACATCCTGAAAGAACTAGAAATGCGGCCTCGTAAAGGTCGGTGATTTGTGCGGTCTGCATGGTGACAGTCCTCCTTCTGTTTTTTGCGGAATGAACTGTCCCTTTTAAATCAATGATTTTTATGTTATTATATTAAAAGTGACGGTTAATCCCGTTGTGTTCAGGCTCTGTTTCTGAAGGATCTGCCAGGATTGCATTCAGATTCAGGGCTTTTTTATTGGCCTTTTCACAAACTGTGTCAAGCCATATTCTTAGTTTTGATTTTATGTTATTATAACATATTCTGTCAAGTTATATATTATAATTGTCTTATGCCTCGACCAAGAAAAGAAAAACTTCCTGAACTTAATCTTTCTCAATCCATCGGTCAAAACATTGCACGTATCCGGAAATCCCGTGGCCTTACTCAAATTGAACTTGGTAACATTATTGGAATTAATCAGTATCAGATTTCTGACTATGAAATTGGCAGACTTCATCTTTCTGATGAGATGATTATTCGCTTTGCTAAAGCATTGAAAACTACTTCTGATGATATTCTTGGATTAAAAGAAAGTGATAACGATGTTGAAAAACCTTCCCTGAAAATCATCAGGCGTCTTATTAAAATTGAAAAGCTTTCTGAGGCTGATCAGAAATCACTTCTTAAAACTATAGATATGTTTCTTAAAGCAGCGGAAAAATGACAGGCTTTCGTTTCCCGCCAGTTTTTGCGACCAGTTTTTATAAATCTTTGTATTTACTGTATTTAAAAACAAAAAACTGGGCAGAACCAGTTTTGACCAGTCGGCCCAGTTTTTATTTCTGTCGTTTCTTAATGTCAAATATGTTCGTATGTGAACTTATTCTGAGACACGTAAGGATGAGAATCTGCTCCGGTTTGCCAGGTTCACTACTGTCCTTTTTATAAACCAAAAGAAGATCTCCCCTGATATGGCATTCCCTGTAGCCGATGTAATTTCCATGTAGGTCATGGTCCCGGTATTTCTCTTCAAGTGTCTCCCCATCAAGGAGCTTCTTGATTACGGAATCCGTTTCGGCAATCTCTTCCGCATTGAGCTTCTTATAATCGGTCTTGAAGCTTCTGGTAATCTTCAACTCATACTTCATTTCAACATGGCCGCCTTGAAGTCTTCAAAGGTTTTGAATTGTTCCGTTTCACCATTCTTTACTTCTTCAATTGCTTCATCAAGTCCGTTCTGCTCTTCCTGCTGTCTGTACCTGATGAAATCAAAGAAATCACTGATGAGGTCATAGTATGATTCGTTGATTGTCTCCAGTTTCTCCTGTAATACTGCTAAAGGCATATTCGTACCTCCTTACATTTTTAAACTACATACATTATACATTTTTGACAAGTCTTTTATTAAACTTTTGTATTTTCTGCAGGAAAATGCAAAAGTCGCTCCCGCAGGGCATACTATAAAATGATTGCAACACTTACATATCGTCGCTTCGGCACGCAGTTTTACGTCCGTGTAAAACTGCTAAACAGAACACGCATTATTTTCAGCCGCCTTCCTGCCGGCTGTTCGGTCGCTTTGCAGCTCCCAAAATAATGAGAGTTCTGTTCACCTTCGCTTGCATTCATTTTTTTTACTTGCGGGAGCTTTGTAAATCTGTCTAAATACATTTTTCTTCCGGTGTTTCAGCAGGTGAACAGAATGTACGTTATGTTGCAACGCGGACTGCAGCCACGACGGCTGCTGAACATAACGAGCATTCTGTTTAGGTGTGCAGCCATGGACGGCGGAACACCGGGCCTGCGGTCATCAGTTTGGAAGAATTGTTTTTTTAGACAGATTTATGTACTATGCCCTGCGGGAGCGACTCCGCAGTTTTTTTCAAAAACTACGGAGTTTTAAATTTTTCCGCCAGATGGCGGATAGCTGTATGACTTAAAATTCGTGAATTCCACCTTTGTATACAGAATTCTGCAGTGTATACAGGAGAATCATTGTTATTAAAAGAACTTCGATGAATTGTACACATTCCTTTATCTTGTGGGCTTAGGCCTATGAAAGCTTAATCATTTCCTTACTGAATCCTGCAATCCGCCATTTGGCGGTAATTTAATTTAACAAATCATGGAATATCTTCTCGATGAAAATACCAATAAGATTTCTCATCCACTTTCTTAAAGAAATTTTGTTCTTCAATTTTCTTAGGAATTTCTTTAAAGTACTCTAATAGCTCTTCTTCTGTCTTAAACGACCATAATCCCCAAGTAGGTCTTGTTTCATCATATAACAAAAGTGTCTTTATAAAGCCTATAGAAAAATCAAATGTATCTGTTTCTTTTTTAAAAGTCTGCCAATGAAACTCAATATAAACAGTATAAAATTCAACTTTTTTCTCAAAACATATTGAATTTCTTTTTCCTTTATATATTTTGCAATCTGTATAGCCAT
>JAKSTM010000069.1 GCA_024402565.1 Treponema sp.
TGCTGGAAGAAACTATCCGCGGTCAGGAATTGAAGCCGCTTCCTTTTATGCTCTGTGTTACTAATCTGATTCTTCACGATATTGAAGTTCCTAATGTTATGAACGGCGACAGTTTGAACCGTGAATATACCAGCATTGTTGAAAAAGACAGAGTTGATGTTATCTTAGCAAATCCTTCTTTTGGTGCCAGCGTTAGTGATGGTGTTAAGCAGAGAATTCGACAGGAATTTTTGGAACAGTGCAATGTTCATACTATTGTCCGTCTGCCTAATTCGATTTTCCAGCCTTATGCTTCTGTTGCTACAAACCTCTTGTTCTTTACTAAGGGCGAACCAACTAAGGAAATGCGAGTTTGCTATGCAAACTCGTAACGAGAAATGCTTTGCATTTCTCGCGTATTGGGAACATAAACTGCCAGAAGGTCAGAAATCTTATTCTAAGACTAAGCCTATTCAGAAAAGTGAATTTGATTCTTTGAAGGCCTGGTGGAGCAATCGTTCTGAAAATGAACAGGCATGGAAAGTAGGAATTGATACTTTAAAAGGCAATGGTTTTAATCTTGATATTAAGAATCCGTTTGTGAAGGAAGAAGAAGTTACTCATACTACTAGCGAACTTCTGGATTTGTTGAGTGAGTCCTTTAAGAAGAGTGATGAATTAATTGAAGAATTAAAATCTTCTTTGCAGTATTAAGATTCCCCTTTTTCCAATATACTTTACCCATGTCATATTACAATCACGGACACACAGAAATTAAGGCGGTAAATCAGCTTTACAAAGGAATTGAAACACCTGATGATTTATACGAAGCTCTTCTTCACTGCTGGACGCGGGAGACCTGTACTGCGCGTCTCAGGAACAAATACAGCGAGTCAAACAAAACGGCAGGGCAGTGCGCTATTACGGCGTTTTTAGTTCAGGACATTTTTGGCGGCGAAATCCGTGAACTTGATACAGGTCGCGGGCTTCACTGTTACAATGTTATTGACGGTGTGGCAATTGATCTTACAAGTGAACAGTTCGGGGAAGATGCCGCAAAGCTCTGTTATGAAAACAATCCTCTTCAGCCGGCCCGTGAAATCCGCATGGCAGAAACCCAGAAGGGTGAACGCTATGAGCTTTTGAAAAATAATCTTGAATCCTATATACTGAAATCATGTCAGAAATAATCGGCACAGTAATTGCCGGCTCAAACAATGTTTTTACTCTGGAATGCTCCGACGGACAGGTTCGCTCATGTTCCATAAAGGGCAAGGTAATTAAATCGGACAAGAAATTTTATAATCCTCTGGCTCCCGGAGATATTGTTACAGTTGAACCGGACGCTCTTGATCCGTCAAAAGGCCAGATTCTGACATTGTCTGAAAGAAAGAATACTTTCTGCCGCTGGAATGTAAAAGGCCGCTGCCCTCAACTTCTGGCATCAAACCTTGATTTCTTGGTTCTTGTAACCACTCCCGATAATCCTCCGTTCAGACCGCGTTTTATTGATCGTGCTTTGGCTCAGGCTGAGCATCAGGAAATTGAACCGGTTATTGTCTGCAATAAATGTGACTTAATAGAAGAAATGGAAGATGAAGACCTTGATAAAGTCGAAGCTACTCTTCAGACCTGGCAGTCACTTGGATATAAAGTTTTTGTTGTTTCTGCAGAAACCGGCGAAGGCATGGAAGAGTTTGCATCTTTCCTGGAAAATAAAAACACAGCCTTTGTAGGTCAGTCAGGGGTTGGAAAGTCCAGCCTGGTGAATGCACTGGATCCTACTGCAGAACTCAGAACCGGCGAGCTTTGTGAAAAATACTGCCGCGGAAGTCATACAACAACAAAGGGAACTTTACTTCGTCTGAATCTTGATGAAAATATCATGGGAAAAGCCGGAGCAAAAGCAAATGTAGTTGATACTCCGGGTATTCGCCGCTTTGTTCTGGACGATGTAGACGGCGACGACCTTCATCTTTACTTTAAAGAGTTTCTTCCTTATGTTGGAAAATGCCAGTTCGGCATGAGCTGCAGTCACATTGCAGAAAAAGGCTGTGCCATTAAGGCTGCCGTAGAAAACGGTGAAATCAGCTTTGAACGTTATGACAGCTGGGCAAGAATCCGTGATGAATTGAAAACCGGCCGCTGGGAAGACTAAAGTTAGTTAATTATTAATAGTTAATAGTTAATAATTGGTTTGTTGTATGAGATATGGTATTGTCCATGGTGCAAGCGGTATGTGTGGGAAATAAGTAATAATTGCTGTATGAGATGTGGCATTGTCCTTGGGATAAACTATATGTATAAGCAATAAGTAATTGTGAATTGTGAATTAAAAAAATTATGAATTATAAAGAAGCTCCGTTAAAAATTTTTTTATCTTATTATAAGCCTCATCTTAAGCTGTTTGTGGGGGATATGATTTGTGCGACGACATTGGCACTTATCGATATTTCATTTCCTATGCTGACCCGTTGGGCAGTAAATGAACTTATTCCGGCAGGCAACCTTCAGGTTTTTATCATTCTTATTGCTGCACTGTGCGCAGGATTTTTCCTTCGAAAACTCTGTAACTGGTTCATCACTTATTGGGGACATCAATTTGGAAATTATGTTGAAGCAGAAATGCGAATGGATGTTTTTCAGAAACTGGAAGCCATGAACTTTTCTTATTTTGATAAGAACAGAACAGGTCAGTTGATGAGCCGTGTAACGACGGATCTTTTTGATATAACTGAACTTGCTCATCATGGTCCTGAAGATGTTTGGGTGTCCGTTATTACTCTTCTGGGATCATGTTTTATGATGTTTGGAATTCGTTGGGAACTGGCAGTTCTTTGTCTGATATTTCTCCCAATTAACATTCTTCTGGTCCTAAAAAGTCGAAAAAAATTGATGTCTACTTCTAAGGCTGTGAAAGAAACTACTGCTGAGATAAACTCTGCTATTGAATCCAGTATCTCGGGAATTCGTGTTACTCAGGTTTTTACAAATGAAGATTATGAGACAAAACGCTTTGCACAGAATAATGAACGTTTCATAAAAGCAAAGCAAAGTCGCTTTAAATATATGGCAAATTTTCTTTCAAACGTTGAATTAGCCGGAAATATTATGAGTCTTGTGGTGCTTGCTGCCGGTGGATTTTTCATTATGAAAGGAAAAATGAATGTAGCAGATCTGGTAGCTGCAAATCTTTTTGTTGCTGCTTTCAGTACTCCAGTCAGAAAACTTGCTTTTTTTGTGGAACAATATACTCAGGGAATGGCAGGCTTTAATCGTTTTCTTGAAGTCATGCGTCTGGAAAATCCTATAAAAGATGAACCAGATGCTGTAGAGATTTTAAGTGCCCGTGGTAACATTACATTTGAAAATGTAGATTTTTCTTATACAGAAGATTACCCAGTGCTTCAGAATGTAAACTTGAATATTTCTGCCGGCGAAAAACAGGCTCTGGTTGGAAGTTCCAGTGGCGGAAAAACTACAATTTGTAATCTGCTTCCGCGCTTTTATGAAATTACAGGCGGACGTATTTTACTTGATGGTCTTGATATCAAGAAAATTAAAATGAGTTCTCTTCGAAAACAAATCGGAATAGTCCAGCAGGATGTTTTCCTTTTTGCAGGTACTATTAAAGAAAATATCGCATATGGAAAACCTGGAGCTACACAGGAAGAAATAGAACTTGCTGCAAAGCGTGCGGAAATTCATGAAGATATTTTGAAAATGCCTCAGGGATATGATACAGTAGTTGGCGAAAGAGGAATAAAACTTTCAGGCGGTCAGAAGCAGAGAGTTTCTATTGCACGTTGTTTTTTAAAGAATCCACCAATTCTGATTTTGGACGAAGCCACATCGGCCCTTGATACAGCAACGGAAATTAAAATTCAGAAAGCTTTTGATGAACTTTCAAAAGGACGTACAACAATAGTGATTGCCCACAGGCTTTCAACAGTCAGAAATGCAGATCACATTGCTGTTGTAGATGAAAAAGGCATTGCAGAAAACGGAACTCATGAAGAACTTATGAGACTTGGTGGCCTTTACAAAGAACTTTGTGAAGCTCAGTTTGAATTAAAATAAATGGTCATTGCTTGTATATTGGAGGAAAAAATGAAGAAGAATATTGTAGTTTTAGTCAGCGGTGGTGGAACAAATTTTCAGGCACTCATCGATTATGAAAAAGAAAATGCAGATTGTCCTTATCATATTGCTGCTGTAATTTCTGATCATAAAGATGCTTATGCTCTTGAACGTGCTGCCGCTTCTGGAATCAAAAGTTACATTACTTCTCCTTATGCAGTAATGGGAAAAGAAGTTGCTCAGGCCGCAACACGTGATGAAAAACGCATTGCCGTTTCAAATAAAGTTCTTGAAATTTGTAAGGCTGAAGGCGCTTATGCAATCATCCAGGCTGGCTGGCTCACAGTCCTTGCAGGCGACATTGTAAAAGAATATGAAGGCAAAATCTTAAATCTTCACCCGGCACTTCTTCCAAAATTTGGCGGGGTAGGAATGTGGGGACATCATGTTCATGAAGCAGTTCTTGCTGCCGGCGAAAAAGAAAGTGGATGCACAATTCATTTAGTTGACTCAGGCTGCGATTCTGGAAAAATCCTTATACAAAAAAAAGTACCGGTTATGCCCGATGACACTCCCGATACTCTTTATGCACGCATCGCCCCAGAAGAACACAAAGCCATAGTAGAAGGCACCTGTATGGTAGTTAATAGTTAATAATTAATAATTAATAATTAATAATTAATAATTTGAAATTGACAATTGAGAATTGTGAATTGTGCATTCTGCATTGTGCATTATTCCACTTCCACTCGTTTGATGTGTGCACCAAGGCTTTGCAGTTGTTCTACCAGATTTTCGTAACCGCGTTCAATCTGGTAAACATTGCTGATTCTTGATTCGCCGTGAGCGCAAAGTGCTGCAATTACCATTGCCATGCCGGCACGAATGTCAGGGCTAACCAGATGGTCTCCATGAAGCATACTTGGTCCCGAAACAACGGCTCTGTGTGGATCACACAATGTAATGCAGGCGCCCATAGAAATCAGCTTGTCTACAAAAAACAGACGGCTTTCAAACATTTTTTCAAAAATCAAAACAGTTCCGTCTACCTGTGTGGCAACTACTGTCATAATCGAAGTAAGATCAGGCGGGAATCCAGGCCAAGGCATATCATCAATTTTTGGAGTCATTCCACCAAGGTCTGGGTTTACTTTCAGTTCCTGAGTATTTGGAACTGTTAATTCGTCACCATTAATCTGCCATGAAATTCCCAGCTTTGAAAAATGATTTTTCAGTGGACGCATTTCTTCAGGACGGATGCCTTTTATTGTAATCTTTCCTTTTGTGGCTGCTGCCATACCGATGTAAGAACCAATCTCAATGAAATCAGGCCCGATTGTATATTCACAGCTATGAAGTTTTTCAACGCCTTGAATGCGAATAATGTTACTTCCGATTCCAGAAATTTTTGCACCCATGAGAACCAGCATGTTACATAAATCCTGGATATGTGGTTCACTTGCTGCGTTCTGGATAATTGTTTCGCCTTCTGCAAGGACTGCTGCCATAACGGCATTTTCTGTTGCGGTAACTGAAGCTTCGTCCAAAAAGATATCGGCCCCTACCAGTTTATTTGCGGTCATTTTGAAATGCCCGTTTATCGCAATGTTTGCTCCAAGCATTTCTAATGCCAGAAAATGAGTGTCCAGACGGCGGCGACCAATAACGTCACCTCCAGGAGGCATCATTTCACATTTCCCTGTTCGTCCCAAAAGTGGACCGGCAAAAACAATAGCTCCACGGACTTTTTTAGTCAGATCAGCGGGTAGTACAGATGAAGTGATACATGAAGCATCTATTTTCCAGCTATGAGATTCAAGTTTTTCAATTTTTGCCCCCAATGCTTCCAGAATCTGGAGCATAACCTGAGTGTCACGAATTTCTGGAATGTTGTGAAGTACAACTGGTTCAGATGTTAAAAGACATGCTGTAAGACATGGTAATGCGGCATTTTTATTTCCGCTTGCGGTAATTGTTCCCGAAATTGGAAATCCGCCTTCAATAATGTATTCGTGCATGAAAAATCCTTATTTACAGAGTAATTTAATTAAAATGTCGGCAGCTTTTGCCATCTGGTTTAGGGATGCCCATTCAGTTTTTGAATGAAAATTATGACCGCCTGTAAAAATATTAGGGGTAGGTATTCCCATTTCTGTAAGTCGTGAACCGTCAGTTCCGCCACGAATCGGGCTGTTTACAATTTCAACTCCGCAAGCTTTGTAGGCTTCTTCGAGTCGTTTTAATGTTCCCGATTTATCAGCTGCAATTTTTTCTTTCATGTTCAGATATTGCTGTTTGAATTTAACTTTTACTTGTGCCCCAGAAGAAAGGGCGATGCTGTTTGCAAGTGTTTTGATTATCTTTTTTTCGTGTTCAATTTCGTCCATAGAAAAAGCGCGGAGAAGAAAATATGCCCCTGCTTTTTCTATTCCGCCTTTGACTTCCAGTGGCGCAATAAATGGTTCATAACCTTCTGTGGTTTCAGGTTTCATGTTGTGAGGAAGAAGTGAGATAAACTGTGAAACAACCTGAACGGCGTTAACCATTTTTCCGCTTCTTGCAGTGCCTGTATGGCAGGCTTTTCCTGTGAAAATTAGGTCTGCTGAAAATGCATTGAAGCATTCGCTTTCCAGTTCGCCTATGTCGCCACCGTCTACTGTGTAGGCCGATTTTGATTTAATCAGTTCCATAGGAACTTTATCCATTCCATGACCTGTTTCTTCGTCTGGAGAAAAAATCAGTTCGAAAGGTCCGTGTTTAAGTTCCGGGTGATTTAACAGATATTCCGTTGCTGTAACAATTTCTGCAATTCCTGCTTTATCATCTGCTCCTAAAAGTGTGTCTCCACTAGAAGTAATAATAGTCTCTTTATTCAAAGCCGCTTTTGCCAGATATTTATCTTCAGCAGGATCCAGAATAAAGTTTCCGTTAGGGTAGGAAATTACTTTACCATCATAATTTTTGAAGATTCGTGGTTTAACGTCTTTTCCACTGGTTTCTTCACTGGTGTCCATGTGAGAAATCAGGCAAACTGGTTTTTCTTTTTCAAATCCTTTTGAAGCAGGAATAAATGCATATATATAGAAATCTTTAGTAAGAATTACATTTTCTATTCCAAGGCTTTTTAATTCTGCTTCAAGTTTTAGTGCAAAATCTTTTTGCTGTTCTGTAGAAGGAAATGTTCCTGCGTCAGCGGCATCAGAATTGCTCTGAGAATAGGTCTTTGCATATGAAATAAAACGGTTAAGAAGATTTTCTGTTTCTTTATTTGATGATGAAATAGTATTGTTGTTCATAGAAAAAGAGTATAATATTTCTTATAAAGTTGTTCAAATTTTTAGTTTGATTATTGACATAAAGTGTGCACTTCTTTATATTTATAAAACGCATATTTCCTACAGTGATTTTTTGTGGGATTCGCTGCTTGCCCTTGTAGCTCAGTCGGTAGAGCGCAACCATGG
>JAKSTM010000007.1 GCA_024402565.1 Treponema sp.
ATTTAGTTCCACTAGCGAAAGAATGGTGCTGGATAAGAAAAACTGAACCAACTCCAATTTTATATCCCTCAATTTTCATAAAAGGAACTTCAACTTCCAATAATTGTTATGTTTATAATAATACAGATCATCATCTGCCATATTTTATCAGACTAGTCAGAACCCGGATTGATTAATTCTGAGAAGAACGTCAAAAATTCCGGATTTAATCAACCTGAATGTTCCCTAATGACAAAACTGCAAGAACTTCAAAAGGAGCATTTATTCCCAGAAGCTCTTTTATATATTCCCCGGAATCCTTCCCTTCTGCATTCTGTCGGTTACGAATCTGAATCCAGCAGCTTCCAAGACCGTAATTAACTGCAGCAAGATGAAGGTATGTCATTGCAATGGAACAATCTTCAATCCATACATCAGACTTTTCACTATCTCCGATCACAACAATTGCAGCTCCTGCATCTTTAAGCTTCTGGGAACCACCTGCCTTGGAAACAGAAAGTTTTGTCAAAAGTTCTCTATCTTTTACAACAATATAATCAACAGGCTTTTTATTCCGGCTTGTAGGCGCAAGTTTTGCACAATTTATAGGTTCATTCAAAATTTCGTCAGACACTTCTTCTTTTAAATAAGTTCTGACTCTGTGTCGTTTTTCTATAAGTGATTTAAATTCCATATCTATATTCTAACAGAGTATTAGTTAAATCAAATTTCATAATTCTATTACCGCCCTTAATATATTTTGCAATTGCATCTTCCCTACTGATGCAGGTACCTCAATTACTTCTGTTCCACGTTTTACGATTATCTTTTCTGCAGGCTTTTCGTAACAAGGTTCATCATCGATAATCTGAAACTTCTCTATTACAGGTTCTGTTCCAGCTTCTACTTCTACGAAATCCGTAATGTTTACTGCAGGTGGCTTAGGTGGATGCTGTTCCCTAAAGGATGACATTTTTTCTTCCAATGCTTTTGTGATTGTTTCTTTTTTGATGTGATTCATTTCGTAAAAAAGATCTATCGGCATATTTGATGCTGCATATCTGTCCAGCCAGACTTCTTTTTTTGCTTTCGTTTCGAATAAATTCATAATAGCCGACCTTCTGGAGACCATTCTATTATGTAAATTTGATTAATTTTAGGTGGTGATAATTAGACGCTTACCAAACTAAAATTTTGGCGGAATAAGTGTTTTTTTTTCTTGAAAATTTGTATAAAAAAAAATATAGAAAAAACTGACAGATATAGACTATAAAGAGGTCAAATATGAATTACAGAGAATTTGGAAAAACCGGAGAGAAAATTTCAGCTTTAGGATTCGGGTGTATGCGTCTTCCAGAATGTGAAAAAGTTTGATGATGTGATTATATTATCGATGGCGCTGAAAAATATGGTGTCCCAATGGAAAGTATGCTTGTTCAGTACAATCCCCAAGAATTTTCAATATGTTTACATATCATAATGTTTACGATTTGAAAGATCATGCAAAATGGATGTTTAAAGACTACGTTGAAAAAGGCGGCAAACTCAGCTCTTCTTGTATGAACTGTGGAATGTGTGAAAGAAAATGTCCTCAGCACCTTCAGGTTCGTGAAGAACTTAAGAAGGTTGAAGCAATTTTCAAATAAAAAAACGGGCACAATGAGTTTCTAGGGTTAATAAAAGTCATTGTGCCCTATTTTTGCAAAATGTATGTACAAATACCCTATTTTCGCAGTTTTTCGCGCATATTTGCAAGACGATTTAAAGCTTCATTCAAGGTGTCATTTTTCTTTGCAAAATGCAGGCGAACATAGCGGTTTTCGGGTTCTTTGAAGAAACTTGAGCCAGGAACAGCCCCAACTCCCACTTTTTCTGCCAGAATTTCCGCGAATTCCAGGTCAGATTCATACCCGAATTCACTGATATCGATAAGAATGTAATACGCTCCTTCTGGTACAGTGTGTGATATTTTCAAATCATCAAGTCCTTTTAAGAATAAATCACGTTTTTCAGTGTATTTTTTCTGAAGATCCAGATAATATTCATCGTTGAAATTTAAGCCCACAACGGCTGCTTCCTGTAAAGGTGCGGCAGCTCCAACAGTCAGGAAATCGTGTACTTTTTTGATTCTTTCGGTAATTTCCGGATTTGCCTGAGTATAACCTAAGCGCCAACCTGTAATTGAGTATGTTTTTGAAAGAGAATTACATACAATTGTGCGGTCTTTCATTCCAGGAAGTGTTGCCATATAGGTATGAACGTTTGGAGCGTAAAGAATATGCTCGTAAACCTCATCTGTGATGACAAAAGTGTCATATTTTTTAGACAAGTTAGCAATAATTGTAAGTTCTTCTTTTGTAAAAACCTTTCCACATGGGTTTGACGGGTTACATACTACAATTGCTTTTGGTTTCTGGCGGAATGCGTCTTCCAGTACTTCCGGGTCAAAATTGAATTTAGGAGGAATAAGTGGGACATAAATTGGTTCAGCACCGCTTAAAATGGTATCTGCCCCATAATTTTCATAAAAAGGAGAAAAAACGATTACTTTGTCGCCAGGATTTGTAACACTCATCATAGCGGCCATCATGGCTTCTGTACTTCCACAGGTAACTACCAGTTCCCCATTAGGATCAACTGATTGACCTGAAAAATGCTGGATTTTCTTTGCCAGTGCTTCGCGGAAATTTTGAGAACCCCAGGTAATGGCATACTGATGGAAATCTTCTTTTGTTACTTCTGCAAGTCTGTTAAGAATTTCGCGAGGTGGTTCAAAGTCAGGGAATCCTTGCGAAAGATTTACCGCTCCATATTGGTTTGAAATTCGAGTCATTCGGCGGATTACCGAATCTGTAAAATTAGCAGTTCTATTTGAAAGTTCAGGCATTTTTGTCTCCTATTGTTTTAATATTATAGCTAAAAAGAATAATTCAATCACAGTATGAAATATGTGGATTTAATATTCTGTTACCATCAAATGCGGTTTTAATCTGGTTCATTAAGGCTGTATTTTTCTTCTCGGTAAGATTGAAGAAAAACTCTCTCTTACTTAAGCCCAGTCCATGTTCTCCCGAAATCAATCCTCCTAATTCATTTGCTTTTGAATATAATTTGGAAAGATTTTGTTCCAGTTCCCTTTCCCAGGTTTCCTGGTCTCTGTTTCCCCGGACTACGCAAAGATGTACGTTTCCATCTCCTGCGTGACCAAATGAAATCATTCTCATTCCAGTTTCTTTTTCCAATTGGTTTACATATTCCACGAAGGTGTCAATTTTTGAAATCGGTACAACAATGTCTAAAGGTTCCTGTTCACTTACTTCTTCTACCGCTTTAACTAGGCAGCCTCTTATTTTCCAGACATTAGAACTTAATTCGGAATCTTCCAGGATTAAAAGATTTTTTGCCTTCCCTTTTATGGTTTCTTCAAGTTTTTTGATGTTCGAATTTATTTCATCTTTATTTCCATCAAAAGTCAGTAAAAGATATGCTTCTGCATTTTTATCAGGAAAATCCAGCTTCAAAAAGTCTTCACCCAGTTGCACTACTTTTCTTTCAATAAATTCTAAAGCTGTTGGATTTAATGATGCCTTTAAGATTACGGGAACTGTTTCAATTCCATTCTTTAAGGAGTCAAAACTTATAAGAACGCTTCGTGAGCATTCTGGTTTTGCGATAAGTTTTAAAAGGCATTTTGTTATTACAGCAAGTGTTCCTTCTGAACCGACAATGATATTTTTTATATCAAGTCCTGTTGTATCTTTCCGGTTTTTGTTTCCTGTTGTTATTACAGATCCGTCTGCCAGAACTAGTTCTAATCCCATTACGTAATTACGGGTAACACCGTATTTAACGGCTCGCATACCGCCCGCATTAGTTGCGATATTTCCACCAATTGTGGCTGTTTTTTCTCCAGGATCAGGTGGATAAAAAAGATTCTGAGACTCTACATATTTTTGGAAATCTTGAAGAACAACGCCAGGTTCTACAAGTGCTGTTAAATTTTCATAATCGATTTCCAGAATGTGATTCATTCGGCTTAAATCCAGAATGATTCCTCCATTGTCAGGAACGGTAGATCCAACGAGATTTGTTCCGGCGCCTCTTGGAGTTACACTGATTTTTTTTGCATTTGCATATTTTAGTACAGAACTTACATCATCTGTTGATTCTGCAAAAACTAATGCACTTGCATTTCCTTTTTTTCTTCCTAAAACATCGGAAAGGAGTTCTGGTGGAATTTCTTCAGATGAAAGAATATTTGAAGGATTTTTAAGTATTTGTTTTAAATCTTCTGCTGCAGTTGTCATGTATTACTCTCTGATTAGATTTAATTAAAAAAAGCGGAACCTTTTCAGTTCCGCCCTCTTCATTTTTTTATTTATTTGTATTGTGCCAGTTCGTCGATATCCCAACCATAGGCGCGATAATATCCGTTGTAATCTTCATTGTAGATTTTCAGTGTGGCTTCTGTCTGGTAAGCTTTTACGATTTTGTCGAAGATTGCAACTTTTTCTTTATCTTTAAGATCTGATGTGCGGGCAGCAATCAGGTTCCAGTATTCTTTGTCTGCCAGGTCATCTTTGAAAATTGCTGTTTTAGGGTCAATCTTAAAGTCAATTGCGTAGTTACCGTTGATTGCAGCTGCATCAACATCGTTCAATGCTGAAGGAATTGTGTTTGCTGCAAGTAACTTTAATTCAATTCCTTTTGGGTTTGCGATAATGTCTTCTACGCTTGGATTGAAGCCTGCATTTGGATCCAGTTTAATTAATCCAGAAGCTTCCAGAACCTTAAGAGCGCGACCGCCGTTTGTTACATCGTTTGGAATTGCAACAACACTTCCTTTCTTAAGTTCGTCAATAGATTTGATTTTATTTGAATAAACATTCAATGGAGTTACAAATGTATTTCCGATAATTTTAATGTCATATCCATGTGATTTTGTATCGCTTTCAAAGTAGATTCGGTGCTGGAATCCGTTCAGATCGATTTCACCGTTTGCCAGTGCATTGTTTGGAGTTACATAATCAGCGAACTGAACAAGCTTAAGTTCAATGCCTTCTGCTTTAAGTGCTTTTTTTGCAGGTGCCCAAAGTTCGTCATATACTGATCCTGTTACACCGATTTTAATTACTTGTATTTTTGCTTTTGCTTTTTTTGGTGCTCCAAAAACTGAACTTACTGCCAATACTGCTGCTACTACTGCTATAACTGTTTTTTTCATAATTTTATACCCCTTATTATTTTTTTGTTTTTTTTAGTGTTTATTTTTTTTGATGATTTTGTTTCCGCCTGACTGAATAGCTGTTACTGCAATTACCAGAACAATTATTGTAAGCCAGGTTACATCAAGCTGATTTCTGTCATGGCCATACATGATTGCATAGTTTCCAAGACCTCCAGCTCCAACTGCTCCTGCCATTGCTGTCAGTCCAATCAGACTTACAAGTGTGATTGTTGTACCCCTTACGATTGGTGCAACGCTTTCACGCAGGTACACACGGAAGATTATGTCTAAAGGACTAAGTCCCATACTTAAGGCTGCTTCCACAAGTCCTCCATCTACTTCCGCAAGTGCTGTTTCAACTTGTCGTGTAAAGAAAGGAACACATCCAAAAATCAATGGAACGATTGCGCCTTTCACTCCGATTGCTGTTCCCATTATCAGGCGACTCAAAGGCATAACACCTGTAAGCAGGATGATGAACGGAATGGATCTGAACAGGTTTATGATTTTATCCAAAACTTGCCAGATAATTTTGTTCTCCAGGATTCCACCCTTTTTTGTTACTGTAAGTACGATTCCGAAAAAGAGTCCTAAGATGAAACTGATGGCGCCGGACCAGGCTGTCATAATCAAAGTTTCAAGAAGTGCTGTTCCAAAATATTCCGGATGCTTTGCCACATTTGGTAAAATCTTTTTAATTATTTCCAGCATTCTGTACCTCCTATGCCCTTGCCAGTTCTTCTACGCCAACATTTTTATCTTTCAGCCATTGAAGAGAAGCATCTATGGCTTCTTCTTTTCCGCTGAAGATAATTACAGTTCCACCTATTGGTGCATCCTGTACAATTTCAATGTCTGCAAAAATGATATTCGGAATTACTGCAAACTCTGCTGTAAGGCTTGCAATAAGTGGTTCTGAAATATTTTTCTGCAGGTAAGAAAGTCTTACGATTCTTTCTCCCGGATTCAGTTTTGTAACCAGAGACTGCTCATTTATTAATTCTTCAACCTTTGCCAGATTTGAAGTGGATTTAATAAAATTCTTTGTCACCTGGTTTTGTGGATTTGCAAAGATTGAATAAACTTCGCCCTGTTCAACCACAACACCCTTTTCCATTACTGCAACATGGTCACAAATCTCTTTGATTACGTTCATCTGGTGTGTAATCATTACGATTGTAAGTCTCAGTTCACGGTTCAGTTTTTTAAGCAGTGCCAGGATTGCCTTTGTTGTTGTAGGATCCAATGCACTTGTAGCTTCATCACAAAGCAGGATTTTTGGATCATTTGCAAGAGCACGTGCAATTGCTACACGCTGCTGCTGTCCGCCGCTTAACTGACTTGGAAAGGCTGTTTCCTTATCACCGATTTCTACCAGGTCCAGAAGTTTTCTAACCTTTTCTGAAATCTGTGCCTTTGTAAGACCGCTGCGTTTTAACGGAAATGCAACGTTCTCAAAAACTGTTCTTGTTTTTAGAAGGTTGAAATGCTGGAAAATCATTCCGATCTTTTTGCGTTCTTCTCGAAGTTCCTTTTCAGACAATGCAATCAAATCTTTTCCGTCTACAATTACATTTCCTGAAGTAGGACGACCCAGAAGGTTTATACATCGAACCAGAGTTGATTTACCTGCTCCCGAAAAACCAATGATTCCGTAGATTTCCCCTTTTTTAATATGGATGTTTACATCATTACAGGCTTTAAACTCTTCGCCGTTGTCTGCCGCAAAAGTTTTGTAAATATGCTCAAGTTTAATCATGTTTCATATCCTCCTGAAAATTACAGCTTCAATGCCTTCTCATAATTTTCAGTCATTGTGCGGCAGGAATTATTAAGTTTTTCCTGCTCTTCACCTCTCAATTTCAGTTCAATTACTTCGGCAACTCCTTCAAGATTCAGACGGCATGGAACTGATGCAAAAACATTTTTCTGTCCGTACTGGCCGTTCAAAAGTGTTGAAACAGGTAAGATTCTGTTTTCATCACCAAGAATTGCGCGACACACTTCCGCAATGGAAGCGCCTATACCAAATTCTGTGGAACCTTTTCCCCACAGAATTGTCCATCCTGCCTGTTTACCGCGTGCAGCGATTTTTTCTAAATCCACATTTGCAAAGCGTTCAGGTTGTTCTTTTATTAATTCCAGGAATGGTTTTCCTGCAATTGTTACTGTTGACCATGGAACGAACTGGCTTTCTCCGTGTTCGCCAAGGGCGTATGCATAAATTGACTTTTGGTCATAACCTGTGGCTTCACTGATTGCTCTTCTTAAGCGTGAAGAATCAAGTGTTGTACTTGTTGAAAGAATGCGTTTAGGATTCCAGTTCAATTTTTCCTGAAGGTAATGTGCTACTACATCTGCAGGATTTGAAATATTCACGATGATTCCGTTGAAGCCGGAAGTTTTAATCTGTGGGATAATGTCCTTAAGAATTGCTATAGTTGCAGGCAGAGTCTGCTGTCTGTCATTCTGTCCGGCCTGCATGTCAGGGAGAGGTCCTGCTGCAATAATAAGAATGTCAGCATCTTTGATATCGCTGTATGTTCCTGCGTATACATAGGCATGTTTCTGAAGATATGTAGTAGAATCAAAAAGATCCAGAGCCTGTGCTTCAGCCTTTTCTTTATTCACATCGATGTAAACCAGTTCTTCGCAGATTCCCTGAGAAAGAAGTGCGTATCCGCCGTGTGAACCTACATGTCCTGCTCCGATAATTGCGATTCTTCTTCTGCTTAAACTCATTGTAGTACCTCTCTTTTGTGTTATTTCCTAGTTGTTAAGTAGGTTATACAATAAATTAAAAATCTTGAATAATACTAGTTTTTTATTTTGAGTTATAGTTTTTATCTATTACAAAGGGTTTGGTTCTAAATTTTTTCTTCAATCCATTTTCCAAGGATTTCGGCCAGCTCTACTCTTTGACCGCCGAAACAATGATTGGAATTAAGTGAATATTTTTGGACTGGTGAATTATATGAAAGAAGAGATTTGTAAAGTGGTTCTATCATTAATTCCGTATTTTTCAGAAACTACAGGATTATGAGCCCACTTTGCAACAGCTGAAGCATCTTCTGTTAGATTTGAAAAAAGATAATTTCCCCCGCTGCCCCAGGCACCGCGATGGTTCACATGAATCACTACGGCACCCATTCTCATAAGGGCATATTCAAGGTCATTGTTTGTGGTGTATCCTGGAAAACCATGAAACATGATTACTGCAGGTGACGGCTTTTCATAGCGCGAATCTGGCTTCAAAAGATATCCGAAAAGATGACTTCCGCCGCTGATTATATTCAACGGGAATGAATCAGCCATCTGTTCATTTTCGTCGTATGGTAAATCTTTGAATGCGTTTCCTGCAGTAAATCTCATGTTTATCCCCTTTTCAATTACCACCAGTATCCGTCAGGAACATACCAGAGTCCGTTTTCATTTCCGGTTGCGGCGAAATGTTCCTTAAGTGCTGCTGAATGGTATGCGTTTACGATATCTTTTGCCCACTGAGCATCCTTGTTCTTTTCTTTTACTGTAACCTGAAGAAGCAGGTGGTCCAGAACTGTTTCCTGTGCCAGTGCAGTTGAAGCGTCAATTCCTGCATTGTAAACAATTGAACCTGTGATTACTGCAAAATCAAAGTCTCCAAGAACAGGAGGAATTGTCTGGGAACTCATTTCTGTAATCACAAGACCGTATGGATTGTCTTTAACATCTGTACTTACAGCCTTAGTTTTGTCGATTCCGTCTTTAAGTGTAATCCAGCCGATTTTTTCAAGAAGGAGATAAGCACGGGCTGTGTTTGAAGGATCGTTTGGAATAGCGATTGTAGGCTTTGTAAGTTTTTTTATGTCTTCAACTGATTTGTATTTTTCACTGAAAAGTCCTGCAGGAACAGTCGGAATTGGTGTAATAACAACCAGGTCTCCGTTGTTTCCTGCGTTCCAGCTTTTTGCATATGCTGTGTGCTGTTCAACGTTGAAATCTACGTCGCCGCCGTTCAATGCGTCATCTGCCAGTGAAAGATTTGAATAATCATAGGCTTTGAATGTATATCCCTGTTTTTCCAGGATAGGACGAACCTGTTTGTCAAAAAGAACCGAGTATGGACCTGCTGACTGACTGTATGTAAGGTTTTTCTTTGTAAGAGAATCTTCACTTCCCTTGCTTTTTTTTGCGCATCCTGTAAAGCCTGCAGCAACAACAGTCATCAAACCAATAACCAGAATTGAATTAATTTTTTTCATATTTTTACTCCTTTGATTTTCTCTAAATAATTTTTATTTTTTATGTTTTACTTTTCCTGCAATCAGGTTTCCAAGTCCCTGAAGCAGCTGAACAAAGGCAATCAGAACGATTACCGTTGAAATCATCAGCGGATAATTGAAGCGGGCAAAACCGTAAGTTATTGCCAGGTCTCCGACTCCACCGCCTCCTACTGTTCCTGCCATTGCAGTAGCACCAAGAAGTGCAACTGCGCCAGTTGCAATGTTCATTACAATTGGACTTAAACTTTCTGGAAGCATGAATCTGAAAATTAGCTGAAATGTACTGGCTCCCATGGCCTGACCTGCTTCAATGATTCCTTTATCAACGCTCATAAGAGAAGTTTCCAGAAGGCGTGCCATGAAAGGCACAAAGTTTGCAATAAGGGGAACCAGAGCGGCTGTTGAACCTACACGTGTTCCTACAAGAAACTTTGTAAAAGGCATGATTGCCACAATCAGAATCACAAAAGGAATACTTCTGATTATGTTTATGATTGTTGTAAGGATTGTGTACAAAATTATATTTTCTTTAAGTCCGCCTTTCCGGGTAATGACCAGAATTACTGCCAGAGGAAAACCGATTATTACACCAACAATCAGGGAAACTCCCAGCATGTACAGAGTCTGCCATACACAGGTAATGATTTTTGCCGCCGGTACACCAAAAATAATTCCTTCTGTCATAATTCAACCTCCGTTTTTTCAATTCCATGTTCATCAAAATATTTTTCAGCCGCTGCAATCTGTTCTTCATTTCCTGTAATCTGCACGGTCTGAAAGCCGATTACTTTTCCTTCCAGTTCTGTAACAATTCCGTACAGAATGGAAATATTAACGCCCGTTTTCTTTACGGCTTCCGTCATTACCGGGTTGTCTGCGTTCTTCCCGTCAAATCTGAGCCTTACCACTCTCTGTGGTTCTTTATAATTTCTCAGATAATCTTTTACGCTTTCCGGCAGCCGGTCGTTGATTACCGTTCTGATGAACCCTTTTGTAGTCTCATTCTGCGGTTTCCCAAAAACCTGGATAACGCTTCCCTGTTCTACTATTTTTCCTTTTTCAAGAACCGTGACCTTGTTACAGATCTGCTGGATTACATTCATCTGGTGAGTAATCATCAGAATGGTAACTCCGAATTCCCGATTTACTTTCTTAAGAAGCTCCAGTATTGAATCTGTGGTTCTTGGATCCAGAGCAGAAGTAGCTTCGTCACAAAGCAGAATCTTTGGATTCGTTGCCAGCGCACGCGCAATTCCTACTCTTTGTTTTTGACCGCCGCTCAGCTGACTTGGAAAAGCTTTTGTCTTGTCTCCAAGTTCTACGAAATCCAGAAGCTTTTTCACCTGAGCCTCAATTTCTTCTTTTTTTTCATGACGAAGAACTAAAGGCATTGCCACATTCTGTTCAACGGTTTTATTTTCCAGAAGATTGAAGTGCTGGAATATCATTCCTATTCCGTGTCTGAAGTCTCTAAGGGCCTTTCCTTTAAGTGTTGCTACATTAGTTCCGTTTACCAGAACCTGGCCTTCTGTCGGTTTTTCCAGTGCATTTACCATTCTTACCAGAGTTGATTTTCCCGCTCCAGAAAAACCGATTACGCCGTAAATGTCTCCGTCTTCGACTGTAAAGCTGACGTCTTTGGCAGCTGTTACTTTTCCATTTTTACCGCTATCGAAAACTTTTGTTACATTTTTAAACTCAATCATATAGATACTGCTCCAGGTATGATGTCTGCAGGAACTCCAGGATTATAGACTTTTCCTCCAAGACGGTTTTTATGTTCTTCTTTTGCTTTTTCTACAATTTCAGGATTTGCAAAAATTTCTGCCGCTGTTTCTGCCATTATTTTTGCTGAATTAATCATTCCGTCGTAGGCTTTCTGTGTTTTTCCCTGATCCACAATGCTCTGTGAATGTCCCGGTGTACCAGGTGTCCATGTTGCCAGATGGAAATATGCAGTCGGAATAACCCAGCTTACATCACCAACATCAGTTGACCCCTTTCCGGCTCCCGGGCGGTCTACATGATTTCTTACATCCGGATAGTATTCTGCAGCCTTGTCTTCAACCAGGTCCCCAAGAATTGTATTCGGAATGTAGTTTGCATAAGTGGCTAGAATCACATGATCTTCTGTAGTTTCAGTCATAAGAGCTGCTCCCTGGGCCACTTTATTTACTCTTTCGTAAAGTTCCTTTGCAGTTTCCTGTTCTTCTGCACGGATCATGTAGTAAACCTGGGCCTCTGACTGAACAACATTCGGAGCATGTCCGCCTGTATTTGTAATTGCGTAATGAATGCGGGCTGTTTCCGGAATATGTTCCCTAAGGTAATTTACGCCGATATCAAGAAGTTCAACGGCATCAAGGGCGCTTCGTCCAAGTTCAGGAACAGCGGCAGCATGACTTGATTTTCCGTGGAAGTTATAGAAAACCTGATAATTTGCAAGACAGCCAGTTCTTGCGACTCCGTTTCCGTTTCCTGGATGCCATGCTAATGCAACGTCAACATCATCGAAATATCCGTCTTTTGCCAGAAACATTTTTCCGCTTCCGCTTTCTTCTGCAGGACATGCATAAAAACGTACTGTTCCTTTTACATCATTTCCTGCGGCTTTTTCTGCTTCAAGATATTCCTTAATTGCTACGGCAGCGGCCACACAACCAGTGCCCAGAAGATGATGACCACAACCGTGACCTAATCCTTCAAGTGCGTCGAATTCTCCCAGAAGTGCTATTACAGGTCCACCGTTTCCGTATTCTGCAGAAAAAGCAGTTTCCATTTTTGCAAGACCAGAATAAATTTTGAATCCTTTCGATTCTAAATAATCTTTTTGAATTTTTGCTGATTTAAATTCTTTGAATCCGATTTCATTAAAATCATGAATTGCATCACTGATCTGTGTGTAATCATTACGATTGTTTTCCAGATATTCGCTGATAAAGTTTTTAACATTAATAGACATAGTAACCCCTAATCGAAAATGGCACTGACTATTGGCAAAATCCATAACCTAGTCAGAAGAATGAAAATGTATATTTTTGGATTTTTAGGCTAAAGGACTTTCAGCCTGATTAGAGACAACAACAGAGGCACATTACGCCGTTTCTAAAATTTTCGCGTACTAATTTTTCAAAGTAGATTGCTGTATTCATTTTGTGCCTCCTTTTTAGTTTTAATCCTATGTAAATGGTAGGAATAATGATAAGATATTATTTATTTCCTATTATGTCAATAGGTAATTAAAATAATTTAAGGCACATTTCAGGTTTATTTTTTTATTCCAGATAAAAAATATCTTCGAACTTTTTTTCCAGTGCAATACAAATAATCAGAGCCAGCTTTGCTGTGGGACAGAACTGGCCTGTTTCAATGGAACTGATAGTATTTCTGGAAACGCCTACCATCTGTGCCAGATCATTTTGTGAAAGTTTTTTTTCTGCTCTGAATTCTTTAAGATGATTTTTAAGAACTAAAGATTCTTCCATACTTATTGTCCTGATTATATTTTTCTTTTCTGAATAATTATTTTTTTTGATTAAACCTTTCCAAGGAGCTGAAAAATGTAAACAATTAGCACAAGTATGAAAAGTACGAGATAAGAAATGAATACCAGTAGTTCGTGCTTTTTGTGCATCTTCAGGAATTTCACAAAGAAGGTTACAGAGAACATTCCGAAAAGAACCAGTAAATATCCGAAGTTAAATTTTTTGTTAACGATAAATTCAATTATAGAAAAAATGGCACACAAGACTGGTGCAGAATAATAACTGATTTTTGCAGCAAGATTTTGTACTTCAAGATCAAAAATATCCTTATTTTGATTCTCGTTTCTGCTTTTTTCCAATATTTCTTCTTTTGTCATTTTTTTTCTCCTGTAAATTTTCCTTCGGCTATTTATTTGTTATAGAATATTTTAACACATTGTTCTGGCATTCCGAAATACATACTCCACAGTTTATGCATTCGGAAGATTTTATAAATCCGTTTTGTGATATTTTTTTTACATCCAAAGCCATGGGACATTTTTTTGAACATCTTCCACATCCGGTACAGTTTGATTTTTTTGCTTTAATCTTTAACTGTGGGATATGAATTAGTTTTCCAAATTGGTATCCCAGAATCATAAAAGGTGCCATCCAGCAAATGTAATGACAGTTGGCACGTTTTCCATGAATTACTGCAGGAATTAAAAACAAGATTACAATGCCATAATAAATTACATAATTGTATATGCTGGAAATTGATATTCCATGATCTGTCATATAAAAAGGATTAATTTTGTACTCCCCTTTTCCCATAATGTGACAGATAATAATTCCTGAAATCCAGATAATCCATATTCCATATTTTATGAAATTTCTCCATCCTTGTTTTGGTGACTTGTCTGAAAATTCACAAAAACATTCAGACATTCCTCCTGTAGGACAAAGGAATCCGCACCATAATCTTCCAAAGAACATTCCAAAAATAAACATCAGAGTGAATACAATAAAGCTGCCGTTAATTACATGTTCCATTGCAGCCTGAATTATTAGGTATGGTGAGAAGTACCAGATTGTAATCGGAAAGAGAAGCATTGAAAAAATTAAAGTGAGTTTTCTGAGTTTTTGTAATCTTGTTTTTTCCATAAGGAACTTCCTTTTGTTTTAGAATTTGTAACCAAAGTATGGCATTATGCAAATTCTGTTGGCTACAATACCGGTTGTATTGGAAAAATTTGTAAGGTCGCAGTTTACAGAAAAGCCAATATTGAATCCCTTTGATTTTGTGAAATCATATTCACATCCTGCTTCAATTCCTAAAACAAAAGGGTTTAATGACAGAGATGATTTTTCTAATTTTCTTCCGCTTAGTGATTCTTCTATATCGCTAATAAGGAAGTTGAATGTTGGTCCTGCGAACATGGAAAACTTTCCAGGAATCGTATCAATGCCTGCAAAAGTAAGTTTCACAATTAAAGGAATATCGACAGTCCAGAAAGATGTTTTTGATTTCCCTAAAGGTGAAATGTATGAAAATCCATTTTCGTTGTGAAATAATACTTTTGCTTCTAATGAAGTTACTTCGTTAAAAGAAAGTTCAGCTGTGTTTCCAAATCTGAATCCGGGAATAAAATCAAAATCCGATTCAACACCAGAAGATTCTTCTTTCATGGTATTTAGGCCCACAGCGCCTTCTATTCCAAAAGAAAAGTCCAATGCATTTACTGAGGAAATGATCATAAAGATTGAAATGATAGCAAAAAGTTTTTTCATAAAAACTCCTATGAAATTATTAATTTTGCCAAGTATACTTGTTAAAATTAATATAATATTGCCAAGTAAACTTGTCAATATCTTTTTGCTATGATTATTTAAATCAGTTCAAGCTTTTTAAATGCGTTGTATATTCCATTTTCAGTGATACTGTTTGTTACAAATGTAGCGTATTTTTGGAGTTCCGGATTTGCTCCTCCCATGAGGATTCCGGTTTCAGCGTATTTCAGCATTGGGATATCATTTGAACTGTCTCCTACCGCAATTGTGTTTTGGTGAGAAATGTTCAGATAGTCTTCCAGGAATTTCATTCCAGTTGCTTTGGAGAATTCTTTTGGAACCAGTTCATAAAAACCATTGCGATCAATGAATGTCAGTTCATTTTTGAAAGCATTGTAAAATCTGTTGAAATCAGATTCCGGAGAACATGCCATAATAAATTTATCAAAACCGACATTATGAAAATCTTTCTCCGAAATGCAGTGAATGTTTCCCGGGATTTTAGATTCCAAATCAAGAGCTTCCTTTCCAATAAATGATTTATATGGCTTATTTGAATAAAAAAGGGCTTTTTCCCCTTCAAGCATCCATTCCAGTTTACAGGTTTCCAGTTCTTGAATTATTTTATAACAAAGTTCATTTTCCAAATGGTTTGCCAGAAGAACATTATTTCCAAGCCTAATATAAGTTCCACATCCACAGACATAACCATCAACTTTTATACTTTTTATTATATCGTCTAAGCAGGCGTAAGGGCGGCCCGTATTAATGATGCAGATGTGTCCGTTTTTTCTGAGAAGCTCCAGCGCCTTTGTGGTAGATTCAGGCACACAGTGATCTTTTGTTTCAGTTAAGAGAGTACCGTCGATATCAAAGAAAATAAGCTTTGATGTTTCTTTTATAATTTTTCCCATTCTTCTTTCGTAATTGAGTATGCATAAGAAATAATATTTTTTGGATCAGGATATTCCTTAACTTTTTTCATTCCATTTGCCAATGCAGTAGAGTAAGATCCAATGTTTGTGTATTTCATGTAGGAATATATTTCTTTGTAATCTGTATATGTGAATACCCAGTCTCTTACAGCCCTGGCAGCTTCTTTTGCATATCCTTTGCGCCAATGTTTTTTGTTAATATGATAACCGATTTCAGGAAGCATCTGTCCGTCTATATTTTGAATTGTTATTCCGCAGTCTCCTATAAACTCTCCTGTTTCTTTAAGCACGACAGCCCAAAGTCCGAAGCCGTATTTTTCATAATTTTCCAGATTCCAGGTAATCCAGCCTTTTGTTCTTTCTTCATCAAAAGGGGATGGATAATGCTGCATAGTCTCGGGATCTGACATTATTTCGAAAAGTGCATCAAAATCTTCAAGGGTATAATTCCTAAGAATCAGTCTTTCTGTTTCAAGTTTTATTGCTGGCTTTTTTTCTGCAGGAGGTGTCCATGGTTTTGGTGAAAGTAAAGTAGTAATTCCGATATTTGGAAGGACGTCATAAATTGAACAGCCCATTCGATTTTCAAAATCTTCTTTAATTTTAAATACAACATCCCAGCCTTTTATGTAATCTTCCATTATTCCGTAGCGTCTTGTAACATCTACAAATCTTTTTTCCAGAATAACAAATCCATAGTCTGTAGCTAGGGAATCACACATTTGAATAAGGCGATCATAATCATCTGCTGTATCATATTTCATCAGGTTATTTTTGATTTCAAATTCTTCCAATGTGTTTGGTTTAAAATTGAATTCGTCTTTCATAAAAACATAAGAATGTGTCATGCAAACTCGTGCAGGTTCATCCCAGTTTTTTTTCATACAATATTTATAGCCTTCATAAACATGTTTTGGGATATTAACAATTCCTACTCTTCTTCCAATGTCATGTAATAAACCAACGACATAGGCCTTTTCTTCATTCATTCCAGGAATACAATGAGCAATATTTCTTGCTGCAAGTCCTACATTTTCTGAATGCTTAATCCAAGGACCTGGATTCAATTTTTCTGCGATTTTTAATTCATTCAGGGCTTCTTCAACTGATGGGTACATAATCCTGTTTTATTCCTTTATTATTATTTTCTTTTCCATTTTTCAGCATTCTTCTCCGTTTTTGAAGCGCATCATCATTTCGTTTGTAAGGCTCACTTTTGTTGGCTGAAGAATGATATCTTCCCGCTTTACAAAAGCCGCTTCTTTAAGTTCGTTTTCATCCATGCGGATTGTGGTGTCGCCGTCTACGTCGCAGTAAAAGCCTGTAAGAATATCATTGGCGAGTCCCCATGGCTGAGATTTATAATAGCGGATATTTTTTACTTTAAGACCTGCTTCTTCCATTACTTCGCGGGCAACAGTTTCTTCCAGAGTTTCACCAATTTCAGTAAAGCCTGCAATAAGTGCATTGTTAGTATAACCTTTTCGATATTTTGTAAGAAGAAGTTTGTCCCCGTTTATTACGCCCACGATTACAGCAGGCATTATGCGGGGATACATTGTATAGTCGCAGTTTTCGTCAGAACAGACCATGGCACGTTCTGTTTTTGAATGAACTGTTTTACATCCGCAGCGGCCGCAGAACTTTGTGTCACGGTACCAGTCAGAAAGATGCTTTGCTGTCATCATCGCCATGACTTTGTACATAAAATCCATTTCTGTGTCACGGATCTGGCGGAGGTCTGTAAACTCAAAGCCCGGAATCTGAACATCAGTTTTCTGATACAGAAAATAAGATTCTTTCTCCCCTTCGACGTTGTTTATAGAAAATAGAAAAACGAGGCTGTCAGGAGAAATTCCTGAATCAGAGGCGTTCTTTACAGCCGGGAAAGTTACGCTTTCTGCTTCAAGGTGAGCTATAACTTTCCCTGAATCAAAAATCATGACTTTATCATTTTCAGAAGGAACAACATTCTGTACGAACTGATTGTTCAATTTATATGGAAAAATATCCTGGATCATTTGTTTACCTCTTCAAGAATTTCAAGGCCTTTATGTAAATCCTGCCCAAGGATTTCCTGTGTTTTTGAAAAATCATATTTTTCATGGAGTTTGTCGTGAACTTTCAGGAATGCTTTTTTTCCGTATTTTGAAACAAACAGGGCCTGGGCTTTTGCAGCATTGGCGCCGTCATTTCCATCAGCATAAAAACCTTTCTTACAGGTTTCGATTTCTGAACATTCATAACATCCGTCAAAACCTTTTTCGCGGCAGCATTTCACGTTAGGACAAATCTTATCCGGAGAACAGGTAGCAAATGAACAGGCATTATATTCAGTGCGGCAGCCACCGCACCACTGGCTTAAGAAACAGTGATTACATGAAAAACCACAGTAAGCGACAGGATCCACACCTTTACGGGCTTCTTTGCAGAGTCTGTTCTTGATTCTCTGCATGGCTTCAACGTGCATGATCCAGTGGCGGCTGAAAGGCATTTTTATAAGGCCGGCTACATTTTTTCCGCACCAGTAATCTATGAGCCAGACAGCACTTTCTTCATGACTCACACAACCGGAATCAAAAAGCCGCTTTTTATCGTCCTCAGTAAAAGTCCGTTTCAGATCTTCAAAAGAAAGATTCTGAAGAATTTCTTCGGTAGAAAGCTTTACGGCCTTTGCGTATTCATATAATTCCTTGACATTCAGGTTTTTTGAAAACTCCATAATACCGTCACCTTCAAGTTCATTTCCTGTGGTAACAATTCTGCTGCCGGTTTTCTTAAGGAAGTTTTTCGAAAAAAGAATCTGGTCGTCACCTTTAATTAGTGAATGAGCCACAATATCTTCGATTCTGAAAATGTGCCAGATTGAATAAGCAAGAGTTTTACTGTGATAACCGTCGGCTCCTTTAAAAGGCATCTTCCAGAATGCTTCAAGAGGATACCCGTTTACAATAGAAGTAATCTGTTCAAAAACTGATGAACGTAATTCCAGAAGGCATTTAATCCCTTCCTTAAAAGATGCTGCCTTCCCTATAAGGCTCTGCATTTCTTTATTTTGTTCTGACCATTCTTTATTCACTTTGTATTTCCTTTACAGGTTTTTTAATAGTAGCAGCATATGCACTGTTACAAAGCCCCAGAACTGCCGACACGATGAACAGAGTTTCGATTCCAAGTTTCTGCCAGATAACGCCGCCAAAAAGTGCAATGAAAATTGTAATCATATGATTTACAGAAATACCGGTTGAAATTGTGGCACGCATTTCTTCCTTGCTGTCAGAAATATCCTGAACGTAAACGTTTGAAGCCATTGCCGCAAGAGAAATGATTGAGTCCAGAACGTAGTTTACACAGCAGACAATAAAGGCAATATTCTTCGGGAAAATATGATGTGCGAATCCGTAGAAGAAACAGACAATTACAAGAATCAATGTGTCGCCGATCATTACCGGCTTATATCCAAGCTTATCAACAATTTTTCCAACAACCGGCGAAATGAAGAAACATGAAATTGCGGAAACTGCGAACAGAAGACTGATAACGGAAGCATTTGCGCCGTAGAACAGAATCAGAACATAAGGACCAAAAGTAAAGAATACCTGTTTACGGGCTCCATAAAAAATTTCAAGCATGTAGTATTTTGTGAACTTTTTTTTGAAATAGAATCTGCTCTTTGTTTTATCTGTTTCACTTTTTCCGGAAAGCTGCATTGCAAACATAAATGCAATTGCCATGAATACAGTGGAAGCCATGAAGAAAGGCTTGAACATTTTGCCTGCAGAAAACAGAGCAAAAATCACGATTACCACCACATAGCCCAGAAGATTACCGGCCTGGTAAATTGCATTCTGATATCCAAGTGCCTGACCGCCAAGGCCGTCTTTTGAATATTCCAAAGAAAGAGTATTTTTCATTCCAAGCTGGATATGTTCACCTGCTGAATAAAGGAAGATCGAAAAAATCACAAGGGCTTTATATGGCGGCAAAAAAGCAAGAAGCCCCATTCCCACAATCATTATAGCGCCGCCCATTTTGTACATTTTTTCGGCGGAGAATTTATAGAAAATGGCCAGAATGAAAATAAGCATGAAGCCCGGAAGCTCGCGGAAAAACTCTGTTGCTCCGCGGTCAAATTCTTTCATTCCAACTACTTCTGCAAGGTAATTGTCTACAATTCCTTTATGAAGCCCGTACCCAATGGCCATCATCGATATAGAAAGAAAAAGACTTTTCCACTTTGTGTTTTCATTAAAAACTGCTGAAATCTTATTCATTTGTCATTCCTAAATGTATGTATTATAAAGCCTGAAAACATATTATTTTATTTATTGTACATAATCTTTTGTTAATAATCTTCCACTTTCTTCCATATCATTTATAATTAAGAAAAATTATTCCGGAGCATTCTATGAAAGTTTTATTGATTAACGGCAGCCCGCGCCATAACAGCAACACCCTTCTTGCCTTAAGTGAAATGGTAAATGTTTTTTCAGAAGAAGGAATCGAAACAGAAATCATAAATATCGGGACAAAAGCAATTCAAGGCTGTATTGCCTGTGAAAAATGCCGCGAAATAAATAAATGCTTCTGTACAGGCTCTTATGCAGCGCCTTTTTTACAGCACTCATTTTGACAAAACCATGAAAGTTGGAGCTGCCTTTGTCTGTGCCCGTCGTAGCGGTGCTACTTCAAGTTTTGACGTTCTGAATAAATTCTTTACAAACTGCGGAATGCCTGTTGTTTCAAGTCAGTACTGGAATAACAGCCACGGCTGGGACGCAGGCGAAGCGGCAAAAGATGCAGAAGGAATGCAGACTGCAAGAACTCTTGCCCGAAACGCAAGCTTCCTTATAAAAGCTATCAATGATGCAAAAGAAAAATACGGTCCTCCTCAAATGCCGAAAGACCGTGTATGGACAAAATTTTTTCAGAGATTAGAATTTTCACATTCCAGCCGCCATTCAGGTGCTTCTGGAAGTTCCTGCTGAATTTGGCAATCTGAATCATTTTTTCTTTGCCCCATTCATTTTCCGTATGGAGTTGCTGAAACATTTGCCAGCGTTCCTGAGTTAATGTTCCGTCTTCAAGAGCGGCAAGAACTGCACAGCCCGGTTCATTTGTATGAGAACAATCGTTAAATTTGCACTGGCAGAATAAATCGGTAATATGGAACTGACTTTCATAAGTTCGCCACCGTTCAGAGTATTCAGGAAAGTGGATTTTCCAACCCCGGAAGAACCAACAATTGCAATAGATTTATTTTCCTGAAGATACGGCTGCAGATTTTCTATACTAAAACCAGTTACCGAACTGATTGCAAATACATCAGCTTTATCACAAACAGCTTTTGTAATTTCAACCTTAAGATCAACGTCATCACACAAATCAGCTTTTGAAAGGATTACTACAGGCTTTGCACCAGTTTGCAATGTGATAGAAACATAACGGGCAATTCTGTTTTCGCTGTAATCCTGATTCAAGGATGTGACAATGAACACATAATCATAGTTGGCAACAATAGTTTCTTCAATCAGATTTTTAACATACCCTTCCGCATGTCCATTTCTGTTAGGTCGTTTAAAAACAGTGGTACGGCGAAGCACTTCATTTATTAAAGCATCTCCATATTCGTTAGTGATTACAGAAACATAATCGCCAACAACAGGAGGCTCCAATCTCAGATTGTAAAATTTTCCTTTAAGTTTTCCTTTGATTTCTGAGACAGGCTCAAGAATGAGAGAATTCAATTGGTTCATAAACTAATCCTCCTAAGATAGTTTCTTAAAGGATAATATCAATGCAAAACTAACTTTTATTACATCCAGAACCACTTTAAATATAGCCTGCCAAGATAAGCCTTTTTAACAATTCCCCGTTATCTTATAACCATGAACAGAATCGAAAACAAACCGATGCCCGGTGACGTACTTTCCGTAAACCGAGGTATTTACAAGCATTACGGCGTTTACGTTGGTAATGACACTGTGGTTCATTTTTCAGGAGGAGAAGGATTTGAGCTTTCTGCAAAGCGTGCCTGCATCAGAAAGACAAGTCTCGAAAACTTCCGCAAGAATGATGAAATCCAGATTGAAACACGCTGTTGTGAATCTTACAGCCGTAAGGAAACAGTAATGCGTGCGTTAGCTGCGGTTGGAACAGAAAAGGGAAAATATGCACTACCCTGGAACAACTGCGAACATTTTGCAAACTGGTGCCGTTACGGAGAAAAACGTTCTTCACAGGTAGAACAATTTGTAAATAAAGTTGGAGGATTGGGACTTCTTGCAGCCGGAGTCTTACTTGTTGGCTGTCTTAAAGATGAACTGGAGGATTTAATATGATGAATAACTCACTTTGTATTGCACTTCTTTTGAATGCATTAATTATGCTTGCTCTTCTTATCCTTTATTTTAAGGATCCGGACTTTTTCTATTCGAAAATGTATTTACGCATTCATAAACTTAAATTTATATTCCGAACCAGTTTTGGAAAATCTGGAAAAGAATATAAAGAAAAATATCGTCTGTTATCTACCGCTGTTCGGGATTGCGAATACACAGTTTGTAGATATGTTAATAAGGAAAATCTTTCAACTCTTTCTGAAGATGAGACTCTACATAATCTTTTAAAGCATTACAAGGAACTCTTGTATATTCAATCGCTTCCCGAGGAAGAAGTCACCATTGAAAAAATCAGAAATGAATGGAGTGAAATAGAAAATTTATATTTTCCAGATATGGATCCTTATTACCAGGAAGATTTTGAAGAACTGGCATAAAAATATTTCAGGAAAGTACCTGGTCGGGGAAGAATCCTGAAATTCAGAATAAACAAAAGGAGATATGCTTATGGCTATCAGTGAAAAGAAACTTAAGGAAATCCGCAAAGGATTTGATAAGAGCAACAGACTTGTTATGAATCTTTACAGAAGAAATGGAGATACATCCCTTCTGGAAATGCTTTATCTTAATTCAGAAGATGCTCAGGAAGTGGCAGATGAATTTGACATTCCACTGGATATTGCAGAAAAACTTGTTGAGCGTGATAAGGCAATTAAAGAAAATCCTTTGGAAGCAATGTCTGAAACTTCCGGAAAGCTTTTTGCAGGCATTTCTGCAATCTTAGGAAAACCTGAAAAATCAGAGCTGTATGATAAGGCTTTTGAATTTGTTGCTTCAAGCGGTAATGAAGAACCAGAAGCTTTGGCAGAGGCTCTTGAAATTACTGTTGAACAGGCATCTTTGCTGATTGAAGAAATGCGTTTGCACGGTGACATTGCAAGCGAGGATGATGGTGAAGAAGAATCTGAAGAAACATCAAATGATGAATCAGAAGATTTTGATGACGACTCTGATGAAGATTCTGACCCAGACTTATCAGATTTCCCAGAAAAAGTTATTGAGGCACTTTCTTTCGTTGGAGATGTGATTCAGGACACCTCAGAAAAAATCTGCGATATCCTTGATGAATCCGTAGAAAAATTTCAGGAGCACGACTTTGATTTTTAGAAAAGAATCTGTAGAGGCAACTTTTTCCCTCGATGAAAAAACAGATTTACGCTGCATTGCAAAGAACATCGATGAAACTAAGAAAATGGCGGAAGAATATTCTGGCAAGAAGTTAGTTCTAACTGGCTGGAAAATTGTTTTGGGACAAAAAGATAGAGGAACTATTCTTATAGTAAATAAACCTTTTTTTGCCCCCAAAAAAAAGTCGAGTAGTTGTTCATAAGCAGAAAAACTAACAAAAAGCCCAAGGTGAAAAATACACCTTGGGCTAGCTTTTTCTAGAAGAATTTTTATTGTCTTCCACCAATCGGTTCAAAATGAAAATGCACCAGAGCTTCGTTTACTTCATCTATAGTATATGGACCGGTTTTGAAACAGAATTCAAAAATCACATCCTGCTTAAAACCACAAAGAGTCTGACCAGCACATGAAAGCAAATCCGTTGCTTCGTCATAATTCAGTTTTAGTGCAAGAGCAAGTGCAACAATAGATTCCTTTTTAGGAGTTTTTGTCTTGCCGCTAATAATTTTTGAAAAACAATCTGGCGTCATTCCGGCAGCATTATAAACCTGCGGATGAGTCATATTCTTCTCATTGATATAATAAAACAGACGGGAAATGAAATCCTCAGAACTTGGAGTTTTAAGTTTCTTTTCTATATTCTTGAACCCAGGATGACTTAACGGACTTATTCCGCAAGACTTCGGGCCAAACGATTTTTTTCCAGTTATAGCACGTGCAAAATCAACCAACGGATTTTTCTGAGAAAAAAGATTCTGTCGTTCAGACGCTGAAGCATCTGAATCATCGTAATTTTCATCAATATAGGCTTCGAGTTTTTTAATGTCTATACTCATACGAATATTCCTCATAATTAAGAAATTAATTCACAGTTGGCGAAACGCATTTTGTACTACCGCATTTCGAACATTTTACAGGAAAAGAAAAAAGTTTTTTCTTAGCAGTAAATTTTTCACCACAATTGTGGCAGATGTAAAGAATGGATGTTCCTGGTCGTGGAGGAACTACAGAATTGGATATTGGGAGCATGAATAAACACCTCCTATTTAAAACAGATTATTATCTTTTAAATATGCTTTTGCTTCTTCGAGAGAATTGAAGTCACCAATAACAGCAACAATATCCCCATGACCGACAGCTTTATTCTCATCTGTTAAATAATAAAGAATTCCGTTTGTTTTAGCCATCATACATCTTCCACTTACTGAAAATGTTGAAGTATCTTTATCTCGATTATATACACCAATTATTTGGCCATATGAGACTTTCGTTCCATTCTGCAGTTTTCTATGAAAATATACTTGCTCTGAACTATGAGGTGAAAACTTGTTATTGTCATTCCATTGAGAATCATGAATGAAATCAATTTTATGAATACAATCTTGTCTCTCTCTTTTTTCTTGTATGGACTTCTTTTGCTCTAATTTCTTTTCTATTGCTTTTGTAACATCTTCTTTAAATTTGTTTAGTTCTTGTAACTGTATCTCCAATTCTGACAACTTTTCTTTCGAGACAACATTTTCTTTCATAGAAGATTCAAGCTGTGATTTTAATTTTGCATTTTCATTTATCAATTCGACATTTTGTTTATCTATGTTTCGTTTGAGTTCAACCGTATTTTCAACAGTATTCTCACAGTAATTATATGCATTTTGCAATTCTTCTCTTAATGCAGTTAATTTTTCTTCGTCTGCACCTTCATTTACAAGACAAATACTCATATCAATATCTGAGAAATCATCTATGTTATACTTGTCTCTTAAGATCTTACAAAAATTTGAAACAGATTCTTTGGAATCCAATTTCATTGAATCTAAACCTTTTGGTCGTATTGGTTCATCTTTTTTTACATTGAATGCTGAGACTGTATCGTTTTCTATATATATTATTATCTTTTCCATAAGTTTTTCCTGTATTCTTAATATATTTCAGCTATCGTTCCACTATATTTAATATATGAACCATTCATAGTTGACTCTTTGTATTTTATTCTTCCAGTAGTACCACAAAAACTTCTTGTTGTATAATTTTCTCTAAATGACCACCCTGTATCTACAAACCCCTCATAGCATATATCATCTGGTAAAACAAAAGCATCATCAGGAAATAAATTTTTTACTTTGGTGGATTCTCCTGTAGTTAACTCTATAGCAACAGGCTCTTCCAAAGGTTCAACACTTCTATACCACTCTACCGTCTGAGATTTCGACCATGATTCAGGAACAATAATAGCTAATGAAGTATCTGCTTTGACAGAATTGTTAAAACCATAACCTTTTGTTTGCACAAGAAAAAATATTTTTCCCGAGCATGGAGCTTTTATTAAAAATTCGGTATGAGACAAGATTTCTTCAATTCTAAACAGCACCTGATTTTTTTCTACGGTTATACCATTTATGGTCTTATCTATTTGATATTCATCACCATTTAATTCATTCAATTCATCAGACAAATATCTATCAAAACTGGGAGTTAAAGAACTCTCAGATTTAAAAGCTTTTATAACATCTGCTTTTATTATCACCGGCTCAAAATCGTTTTTTTTTTGAATTTCAGACTCACTACTTTGTTTTAAGAAAGAAAATAGCATCATCTTTTGTCCAGTTTTTCTCTCCTATTACGGCAATTATATCTCCATTCTTTACATTTGCATTATCATTAACCATGTAATAGATTCTTCCAGCTTTTAATGCAAAAATAGAAACATTGTAATAGGTTGCGATAACAGAACCTTGTGAAACCATATCACCATTTTTATATTTCTTATGAAATGTTACACAGTTTCCTTTTGGAATATATAAAGCAATACCAGATTCTTCTGCATTTTTTAAGAAATCAATTTTATAAATACTTTTGGAAAGTTCCTTTTCTTTTTCCTGTTTTTGTTTTTCTAATGTTTCTGTTTTAATCTTTTCCTTTTTTATAGAATCAATTTCACTTTTTAAGGAATCTGTCTGAGAAATCAAATTGTCTATTTCGTCTGCTTGTTTTTCTCTTTGCTCTATTAATTTCTTTTTTTCATCTTCAAGATGTTTAATTTTTTTTAGAGCTACTTCATAGTCTTCCTGCAAGGCAGTATTTGTTTTTATTTCACCTTTGGAAGCAAGAACCAAAGGAATTAGTTTTTCGATATTATTTACATCAATTTTTTCAGCACCATCTAATAATGATTTCAGTGATTCAATGTATTTATCTTCTGCACCAACATTAATAATTGAAAAAGAAATATTTATTTCAGAAAAATCATCAATATTGTATTTTGTTTTTAGAATATCTATATACTCTGCTAAGTCACTTTCTGAATTATAATTAATATACGAAAGCCCTTTAGAGTTTAATGCTTCATACTTCTCATCCACAACCTTAAAAGTCTGTAAAGTATCTTTTGTAATAAATATTATTGCTCTGTATTGTGCCATTTCTATAATCCACCAAAAAACAAACAAGGGGAAAATAAATTCCCCTTGTTCTTAGTTATTTTCTAAGACTTCTTGCAATATCTTTTGCATCAGCATTACTCATTGAAGGATTTATTTCCTTCTGAATATTTGCAATAGTATTGATTGCATTATTCATCTTATCAAAGTTTTTCTCTGAACCATTCATGTATTTAACAATATCATTAAAAGCCCCCTGATCTTTACCTGCCAATTTGTAAATTCCGGCAATAAGGTCTGTATTGTTTTTCATAATTAAAGGATTTTTTGTTAGATAATCAAGCATATCGCCAACTTGTAAAGATGGAGCCTTTTCTGCTAACAAACCTGTTGAAAGCTCTATTCCTTTTGCAGTTTTCATTTCTTCAGAAATCTGTTTAGATTTTTCTGGATCTGTCTTAAAATCTTCAACAGCTTTTACATATTCTTCATAAGATTTAAAATCTTCTGGTTTAAAACCTGACTGAATAGCTTTATCACCAAGGTCTTCAACAGTTGTCTCTGGTTTGAAAGCATTTGGGAATAATGCTTTTGCAATTCCCATTACTGCTGAACCAATAATTTTTAACCCCTGAACGGCTAACCCGACTAATGCTACAGCCTTAGTTAAAGCTGCACAAATTGACCCAATTGTAGCAATTGTTAATACCATTTTATTCTCCTATTCAAAATAAAATCTTATTCTTTCATTCTCATCTGATGTAATATCAAATGAATCTGATTTTAAATACTGTTTTATAAAACTATATGCTTTTTCAAAGAAATCATCATAGTCTAATTCATTTGCACATAGCTTTTCATAAAAACCTTTCTTCGTTTTAAAAAATCTGTCTAGCATAGTACGAATAATTATATCTTCTGAAACTGAAGGTTGTGCAGTTTCCTTTTTTAACATTTCAATCGTACAATCTTTCGAAATTTTTCCTCTACTTCCAATTGAAATACAGAATTTCTCAAAAACTTTATATCCAGAAAGAATTTTTCTAATTCTATAACAATCCCCAAGTTCGTTTTCTTTTTCATGAAATCTACTAGCTACTGCTTCATCTGAAATTTCATCTTCATTTGTATCACTTATTTTCTTAATCTTTACATGAACAGGCTGTTCTGTTCCTTCTGTAAATACAATTGCATTTCCAGTTTCCAAAGCCGAAAGATATTCTTTCTGCTTATCATCCATAAGCATGGTATCACCAACCGCTTCTTTATCATCTTTGGCAAGTATCTTATGAATAATTTTCGTATTAGTATTTTTTAATACTTCAGGTGCAAGTTTATTAGGAATCTGATCAACAATAACAAGACCTTCTCCATACTTTCTAACTTCCGCTAATAAGTCTGTAAATGTTTCAACAGCAGTTTTCTTAGAACCAGAATCGCCATATTCAACTTTTGAAAGAAGTCTATGTGCCTCTTCTACAAGAGTAATATGCCTAAATGAAGAATTTTCTTTATGCAACTGCCTGATTACAGCGGTAAGTCTAGCAAGAATAAAGCCCATAAATAGAGATTTATCTTCTGGATTTTTTAAATCCTCCATTTCCATAATTACATTATGCGTTGCAATATACTTAAAATCTGTTGAATGTTCACAATTAAGCATATTACCTTTTGCACCAACAGTAAGATTAGAAAGTCTGGATACAAGAGAGCCTATATAATTAGCCTGTAATTCTGCTCCAAAATTTTTCGTCATAACTACAGCTTCCATTTCTTCAAGCAAGTTAGACATTATAGGAAAACTATTTACATCTGGATCAAAGGCTTTGTCTCCATACTTTTCATTAGTATTTGTATCAACATCCCAACCTTTTTTTCTGTAACAATTATACATAGCTTCTTCAAGAATCTGTGGCATAGAAGCTTCCATTGGAAAAGCTGATGTAAATGTAGCCTTAACCATATCTATATGAGCCGAAAGAATTTCTCCTTTAACCATTTCAAATGGGTTTAATCTGAATGGTGCATTTGTTTCATTTCCTAAGGTAAATACGACTATCTGTTTGTCTTTATCCTGAAATAAAGGTGAATTAATTAAAGTTCTATATTCAGTTTTTGCTGGCTCAAGAACTAAAAAGTTTGTTTCAGATTCATGCAATATATTATGGCAGGTTGTTGTTTTTCCACTTCCCGTTACCCCGGCAATGAAAGTATGTTTTTGTAGATTTTTCTTTGGTAATTTGAATTCTAATTTATTTAAGATTCGTCCTTTTTGGACTATTGTACCAAGTGTTAACAAATCCTCTTCAGGAATTGGTATATATTTTTCTTCTTTCCCTTTATAAGTATAATCTCTCTTTTCCAATTTTTCATTAAGCCCAAATCCAACACTTTCAATTAAACTTATTCCGGGAACTTCTGTTTGAGGCAATCCTGCAATTAAACTGATTTCTCTTGAAGTTAATAGAGTATTAAGACCAATTTTATCAAAATCAAAATTTATTCCTTTCAAGGAAAGAACATCTGCATTTTCATTTGATGGTTGAATATACTGATTTTGATAAACTGTTAAAAGATTTTTTAAATCATCATTAGAAATTGATAACGAATTATTACACAACGGACTAAACGAAGATTTGTTTCCTTGGAAGAGCGACATAATAGCTCTTTTTAAGCGATTGGCATCAGCTGGATTTTCTGCCATATAATAAAGGCTAGTTTTGAACAGACCTTTACTAAATCCCAGTTTCATACGTGGCAATAATTCATCATCTATATATTTCATCAATTCTTGTGCATGTTTATTTGCTTTTTCTACAGTTATAGAATTAGACGTACCTTTATTTGAACCTTCTGCCTTTCCTTCTGTATTAGTTGTATTTTCTGATGATGAACCATTAATAGATTGAGACTCATTTTCGCCTGAATTTGTATGTTCCGATTGTCTTCCTGATGACCTTCCTCTTGTATCAGACCAACCTTTTGTTTTTCCTCTTGACTCAGAAACACTTGTATTAAAACTAATAGAAGTACCTTCCGTTTCAGAATGTTGCAATGACTGTTTTGATACTAAAGATAACCTATTATAGATGTCATATATATCTTCTTGAATACTAAGAATCTCATCCTTATTTACAGGTTCGCATAAAATAGTTAATCTCCACCTTGAATCCTTTAGACTGCCAATATCATGCATACTGTTAATTAGACGATCAATACCTTGAAAATCGACATCTTTTCCATTCTCAAGTTCATTAACAGATGGTATACCTGTAATAACACCAGCTGTAATAGCATTTAAAGAAAAAAGGTTTTCTCTTGAAAAGGTTGTCAGCTTATTTCCCTTCAAACACTCCAATTCACTTCCACTGAAATTACCTTCAAAGATATGTTTTAGATTAGCGCCATAATCTGTAGCTGATAAATCGTCTTTTGAATCATTATTTTTGACAATTCCTATATATAAATCTATAGAATCTCCAGCACCCTCCAAAACATAAACAAAATTAAAATTTGAATTACCCAATGAAAGAAGAACATTTTCAAAAGCTTCTCTGTGAGGATAATCTTTATCATATGCCAGTTTCTTTACCTTAAAAAAGCATTGATCTGTTAATTCAAGATTATTATTTTCAGGAAATGAATTTTTATATAGAGTGGTTATTTTAGTTTCCTGATTACTTACTTGAAGAGCTCCGAATAAGTCCAGAACTTCATTTGACTGATTAATTGCAGTTTGATTGATGGTAGCAATTTCTTTCTCATCCATATCTTTATCCTATTTGTTATAGTGAATTTTTATAATTCTAGGATAATAGCTAACTGATTAAAAAGTCTTTGCTTAGCAAGCTATATTTGGAATAAACAAATAACTATGATTCTTAAAATTTTTTAGTATTACCTAACTTTTATAAAAAACTCTCAATTGTATTATTCTACTCCCCCCTTTCTTATTTGTAAATTATTTTCCTAGTAAAGCCACAAATTTTACATACAAACTCCTATTAGTATTAATTTATACTCTTATTAGATATTTGTAAATAAATAATTCTATTAGGAAAATAACTGTATCTACAAGGAGTATTATGACAGGTGAAGAAGTTCGCCAGACTTTGGCTAAGAATATAAAGAAATTAAGGGCACAGAAAGGATTTTCCCAGGCCCAACTTGCAGAAGCTGCGGATATTTCGCTTCCTTTCATGAGTTCTATCGAGCAAAGTTCAAAATGGCCATATCCAGACACGCTTGCACAGATTGCGGCCGCACTTGGAGTTGATGTTTCTGTCTTGTTTTCAACAGATGAGAATGACGCTAAGAATCATCAGCAAACGATTGAAATTATGAAAGCACTTGTAGAAAATCAGAAAAAGGCCTTGGATGATTTTGGCGAAAAATATTTGAAATAATTTTTTGGAGTTATGAGGCAGTTACTTAATCTCAAAATTCTTGTTCTTATACAAAACAGTTTCAGTATTTGTAGATTTCACTATCTTTTTCTTAAATAGCACAGTCCATTTTGTCTGACGCTCTGTATAATCCTTTTTATCCTGAGGGAAGAATGTCTTACAAAAATACTTTTCATTTTTCCCTTTAGATAAAAATACAAATATTGGAACTCGTTTTATCTCATTTCTCAAAAGAAAATCAGCTTCAATAACAGAGAACGCCTGTAATGCCGGATTGTATTTAAATATTGTGTCATTGCTGTCAAATATAAATTCAAGACTTGGGAGATAATCAACACGACCTTTTATGTAATTATAATTCTTTGACGATTCAATATAGCAATATGAAAAAAATGATACTTTTGAAATTCAATTGTCAGAGATACAGTTTTATCTTTACGTCCAAGTACAAACTGATATTCAATATCCAGTAGTTTTGAAAAAGCATTCTGGGATCAACAATATTTGACATCTGATTCCACCCATAAAAAAGAAAAAGCCCTGCGCCATTCGCAGAGCTTTTGTTCCGTTTTCTTTCGGCTTTCGCCTAGTTCAGATGAGGTCTCCGGAAAACCCTTCAAAGACTGGCAGAATACTGCTTCTGAACGCAATACGCTGCGTAATAATCTAACAGATACTCAAGTTACCTGTCGCCTTGAATGGCAAGGACTTACCACATGAAATATACGGCAATAACTAGGAAAAATCAAGCAAATTTTGCATTAAATATTGATTGCAGTTCTCAGCTTTTCAACTTGTACATGAGAAAATACATTTTTTCTTAATTACTTATATTATCAGTATTTATCGTTCCATATAATTAAAGTTGTAGTTTAATTTTTTGATTTTACCATATACCAGTATGTATACAAATATTCAAATCCAAAACTTTTATATAAATTTATTGCTACAGAATTTTCCTGCACTACCTGAAGACACAGTTTTTCTGCTCCCATATCGCAGGCATTTTCAAGAATCTCTTTTACAAGGATTTTTCCATACCCTTTTCCACGGCAGGCAGGATTAACAACAACGTTCAGCAGGAACAGAACACCATCCTCAATTACTGCTGAGGCCACCCCTACATCATTTCCTGAAATTTGAATTCTACAATATAGAGCGGTTAATTTTTCATTCTGACTGATTAATTCAAACTGGCGTTTTACAATCTCCATAGTTTTTGGCGCTGTTCGATTTTCGAATTCAAAAAAAGGATTAAGCCATGCTTCGTCTGGAGTCCCAGTAATGATTACACCAATTTCTTCCGGTTCCTCTACGGTTTCAAATTTTTCCAGAAGAACAGGAGAATTGCAGTCTACAGTCATAACATCTGTTGGTGCTTCTGAATTGTAACCGCCTTTTTCAAGTAATTCCTTAAGGCCAGGCGCAGATGCATCAGTCATTTTGAAAACACAGGGAAGTCTTGCCTTTGCATAAAGAGATTCGCAGGTTTTTATGCTCTCTTCGCTATTGTTTCCCCAATCAAATGCCAGCACCGAATTGGCACGGCGGGAATATCCTTCTGCAAAATTACAAATCCAACCATCAACTATCTGCTGCTCCAACGCCGGATGTACATCTGAGCCGATTTTTTCCAACAAATTTATATAATTTTTCTCTTCAATTTTCATATCAATTAACCTCTTTTTCATGAACATCCGAACAGTACAATTCCACTGCCAGAATTTCCCCGCAAAATGATAAGTTTATGCATTTTTATTACCACACAAACGGAATCAACCGGTATTTCACCTTCTGCTTATATTCACTGTAACCATTCAATTCCTGTTCAAGAAAAGCTTCTTCACCCTTTATTCTTTTCGCAATTATGAAAGGATATGCAAGAAAAATAATAAATCCAAATACAGAACCTAGAATCAGAGGCATGGTCATAAACAAAAGCAAAGTTGAAGTATACATAGGATGTCTTACAATTCCGTAGAGGCCTGTATCAACAACAGTCTGATTTTCCTGAACTTCAATCGTGCGGCTTAAAAAAGTATTTTCTCTTAAAACTTCTGCATACATGATATAAGCCAAAACAAAAATTACAGAAGCGGCAATCACGCCCCACAAAGGAAGCTGATACCAGTGGAAACGGAACCCCAAACCAGACACAATAAAGCCAGCAAGAAACATAAGGCCACTGAGCATAATCACAAGTCCTTGATCATTCTGTTTTTCTTTAGCATTCAGACGTTTTTCCAACAATTCAGGATTTTTGAACATCAAAATCACACCGGCAATCAGCATAGGAACAAAAAGAAGTCCCATGAACAACCAGCCGTTAAAAAATTTTAATGAGCCGGCAGGGATAAAAATCAACGCTCCTGCAACCACAATTCCTGCAAGATACTTAACCAGTGCACGAAGTAATAATTTTTTTGTCATTCTTATCACCTTTTATTTTCTATCTTTTATCCGTAATTGATACTGAAGTTTTTTCACACATTCCATCAGCTGTAACTGTAAGGGTTACTTCTCCACTCTGGTAGCCTGAACGCAAAATTGCAAGGGCATGACCGCGGAAAGTTTTTGTAATATCGTCGGTGTAGTTTTCATCGGTGACCGGGTTTCCGCTTCCAAAACCAGAAAGTGTTGCAGGACCTTCCACAGTTGCTTTCAGCTGGATTTCAGCATCCGGAACGAGGGAGCCGTTTTCATCACAAACTTCAATATTTACAAAAATCAGGTCGTGACCGTCGGAAGACATTTCTGTTTTTTCCGGAGTAAGTTTAAGCTTGCAAGGTTTTCCAACAGTTGCAATTTCATCACGGCTTACTTCTTTTCCGTCTTTGTAACTGATGGCAGTAACCGTTCCTGATTCATAAACTGTTTCAAAGGTTGCAGTATTTGGCCAAGGGCGTTCTGTGCACACTTTCTTTTTACCAAGTGATTTTCCGTTTACAAGAACTTCTACTTCCTCGCTATTTGAATAAACTACCAGTTCAACAGGTTTTCCTTCAAAGCCGGTATAACTCCAGTTTTTGTACACATAAGGAAAGCTCCACATTGTACCCATTTCGGCTTTTCCGTAGGTAGAAGGATGTTTTGAGAACAGATGGCACTTTGTACTTCCCCACACTACACTGCGGTATGCCCCCTGAGGCATCATGCGGCCCGTAATGTCGTAGTCAGCATCCCAAGCAGTGCGCCACGGAAAAGTTGTAGTTTGAGGAGGCAAAAGTTCCCAAGGCATTTTTTTTGCAAGAGGGTCATCTTTTTCTACGTACAAAGTTTTTCCAATTCCCGCTTCACCAAGGTAGTCCCATGCGGTCCATGTAAAGTCGCCGATTACATAAGGAAGTCGCTCCACCATCGGCCAGCGGAATCCGATTTCCCGTGGATAGTTTTCTGAACCAAGAATAACTCTGTTTGGGAACATTTTATGGTCATTTTCGTACAAATCTTCCATATAATTGTAGCCCACAACATCAAGGCCGTTTGTGAAAGGTTCTGTAACCATTTCCCATTTTAAAGAGTTTGGATCTTCCAAAGCGTTCTGCGCCTGATACTGGTTTTTAGCCAGTAAATCATCAAGGCCAGCCCACATTGAACAGATTCCGTTACTTACAGGACGGCTTCCGTCAAGACTGCGGACTTTTTCTGCAAGTTTTGTAGCAATGGTGTAACCGTTATTCAATCCGCCTCGTTCAGGAATTTCATTTCCAATAGACCACAAAATTACGCAAGGGTGTGAACGGTCACGCTTAATGAAAGCAGTTAAATCTTTTTCCCAGTCACTTTCAAAATAAAGGCTGTAATCGCTGGCACGTTTTGCAGTTCCCCAGGCATCAAAAGCTTCATCAAAAACGTACATGCCAAGTCGGTCGCAGGCTTCTATAAGAGCAGCAGACGGAGGATTGTGAGAAGTGCGGATTGCGTTGAATCCTTCTTCCTTAAGCCTACGGATTTTTCTGGTTTCAGCCTCGTACAAAGAAATAGCACCCAAAAGTCCGTTATCGTGATGGAGACAGCCGCCTTTAAGCTTTACAGTTTTTCCATTGATGCGAAGGCCTCGAACTGCATCGGCAGTAATTGTACGGATTCCAAAAAGAACAGAAGCTTCATCAACTGTGGTGCTTTTATCTTTTACCAAATGTGTACGGTAAACTCCAAGATTTTTGGCACTTGCTTTTACTGTATACAAAGCAGGATTATCCACATCCCACAAAACAGGATTTTCAAAGGCAAAGTCAATTCTTGCAGTTTCTGATTTTCTGCCGTTTACCTGGATAACCTGTTTTGCAGTCTTTTTTACTTCCCCACTTTTTTCTTCCACCATTTCAACTGTTACTTCTACAAGGCGATTTTCAGAGGTGGCATTTTCTATTTCCACCTGAGCGTCAATAAATGCGTAACCGTCAGAAACTTCTTTTGTATGAACGTAAACGCCGTTATTTGCAATATGTACTTTTGGACCGTGAACAAGTTTAACTCCCCGGTAAAGACCAGAACCTGTGTACCATCTGGAAGTCTGATTTGCACTGTTGTTCAGGTTTATGGTGATTCGGTTTTCTTCACCAAAAGTTACATAATCAGTTAAATCAACATAAAAAGGAGCATAACCATAATGCTGTAAACAAACGCGGCTTCCGTTCACATCAACAGAAGCGTTCAGCATGGCACCGTCAATGTAAATTCCAACGCAGTCGTCTTTCCATTCAAGTGGGATTTCCACAAACTTTGTGTAGTTAGTAAGGTCTCCTGCAAAATAGCCCATATCAAAGGCGGCAGGAGCATCTGGTCGCACCTCAGTACAAATCATTCCGTCATGAGGAAGATTTACAACAGTTCCAGGATTTTCAAGGCCACCAACAGAGTCTAAAAGTCCGCGCCTGAAAGTCCATTCTTTATCAAGATTAGTGTAATTCATACTTTTAATTATATCATTGAATAATGGATTCGAAACAGTCATGTTTAAATTTGAAGATAATTTACGGAGATTTGTTCATTTCTTTATATTTTATTCTCTAAAACTTGTTAGGATGTATGAAATTGTAGTCATATTTTATGACTTTATATTTTTTTTGCGTAAATTTCTCTTCTTTTATTTTGAAATTACGTTTCCGCCTGGCGATACATTAATATAGCCAGTTTATAAATCCTGATTTTGGTGTCTTTTTTTCGTTCAATATTTATAAAAAACCGAAAAATATTGGTTGTTTTTAGTTAAATTACTCTTATAATTACGGGAAACACCCTAAATATTAAGGAACTTTTATATGTCACAGAAATGGTTTCGCCACAAATATCAGCCTTGTCTTCCCCTTGGTGAAGACGGTACAAGAATTTCATGTTCAAAGGAACATATTGAACTTTCAAGAAAAATAGCCCGTGAAGGCATCATTCTTCTTAAAAATGATTCAAAAATCCTCCCTTTGAACAAAAAATCTGCAAATAATAAGATTGTTCTTCTTGGAAAAGCCTCTGAAGAATACATTAAAGGTGGCGGTGGTTCGGGAGATGTATATACAAAATATGTCCGCACTCTTTACGAAGCCTTCTCTGAAAAGGCTGCAGCCGGAGAAATCCAGCTTTACACAGAACTCCACGACTTCTATGCAGAAGAAGTTTCAAAACAGCATAAAGCAGGTGCGGCACCAGGAATGACCCGTGAAATGGCCCTTTCTGATGCACAGCTTAAAGCCGCAGCAGACTTTACAGACACAGCAGTTGTAACAATTTGCCGTTTCTCTGGCGAAGGCTGGGACCGCTTCTGCGATTTAGGAAAAGAAATCCATACAGAACCAATGGAACCAAACCCTTGGGAAAGCGAAGCAACACTTGGCGAAGCCGGTGAAGCAGTTTTCCAGAAAGGTGATTTCTATCTTTCAAATGAAGAAGCCACTATGGTTGCCGCCGCAAAAAAATACTTCAAGCATATTATCGTGCTTCTGAACGTTGGCGGAATCGTAGACACATGCTGGTTCAAAGATGATTCACAGATTGAAAGCGTTCTCTACATCGGACAGGGCGGACTTGAAGGAGCCTGCGCTGCTGCCGACATTTTCTGCGGAACAGAAAGCCCAAGCGGAAAGCTTACAGACACATTCGCAAAAGCCCTTGCAGACTACCCTTCAACAGATACATTCCATGACTACAACGACCGCGTTGAATATGTAGAAGATATTTTTGTAGGTTACCGCTACTTCAACACAGTGCCGGGAAAAATGGACCGCGTAAACTATCCTTTCGGATTCGGCTTAAGCTACACAACTTTCAAAATCGAAAGCCTTAATGAAGACGTTACAGAAGACAAAATCCGCATTACAATACGCGTTACAAACACAGGAAACTACGCGGGTAAAGAAATCGTACAGGCATACTACTCGGCTCCAAAAGGAAAGCTGGAAAAAGCCGCAGTTGAACTTGCCGCTTTCAAAAAGACTCCACTCCTTGCTCCAAACGAATCGTGTGTTCTTGAACTTGCATTTGATGCAGGACGCATGGCAAGTTACGATGACGAAGGCGCCGTAACAAAATCGGCATGGGTAATGGAAAAAGGCGAATACAAAATCTTCTTTGGAAATTCTTCTGTAAACCTGACTGCCGCAAAATCACTTGTTCTTAATGAAGACAAAGTTGTTCAGCAACTTTCACAGAAACTTGCTCCAAGAAAACTTAGTCGCCGCATGCTTTCTGACGGAACTTTCAAAACTCTTGAAACTTCTGAATACGATCCTCTTCCACGTCCTGAAATCTTCAAAACTCTGGACAGACTCGAAGGACTTACACCTCAGGTTCGCTATGAACCACGTGCATATATTTTTGACAACTGGAAGTGCCCTCGCCCAACTTTAATGGACGTTGTAAATAGAAAAATCACAATCGATGATCTCGTAAACGCTCTTTCAAAAGAAGACTGGGCATGCATTCTTGGTGCACAGCCTTCAACTGGGGTCGGCAACACTTACGGTATGGGAAACAATCCAAAATTCCAGGTGCCAAACATCATGACTGCAGACGGTCCTGCCGGTATGCGCATTGCTCCTGAATGTGGAGTTTATACAACAGCCTGGCCATGTGCTACAACAATCGCTTCTACATGGAACCTGGATTTTGCCCGCGCTTACGGTGAATCAGTTGCAAAAGAAGTAAAGGAAAACAACGTCGGAATCTGGCTTGCTCCTGGTATGAATATTCACAGAAGTCCTCTCTGTGGAAGAAACTTTGAATACTACTCAGAAGATCCTTTTGTAACAGGTTCAATGGCATCGGCAGTTGTAAAAGGCGTTCAGTCACAGGGAATTGCTGCAACTCCAAAACACTTTGCTTTCAACAACAAGGAAACAAACCGCAAGAACAGCGATTCAATCGTAAGCGAACGCGCAGCCCGCGAAATCTACCTCCGCGCATTTGAACAGTGTGTAAAGGAAGCAGATCCTTGGGTAATCATGAGTGCTTACAACATCGTAAACGGCTGGCACACATCTGAATGCCGCGAACTTCTTACAGATATCCTCCGCGGCGAATGGGGCTACAAAGGTCTTGTCTGCACTGACTGGTGGACACGCGGTGAACACTGGCGCGAAGTTCAGGCTGGTAACGATGTAAAAATGGCTGCAGGTTTCCCAGAAGAACTCCTTGAGGCCATGGAAGACGGACGCCTTTCTGAAACTGACGTAAAGACATCGGTAAAACGCGTTCTTGAAATGATCATGAAACTGGACTAAAAAGTTCATTTTTTGGCACATATAGATCCCGGCTGGTGAGAACTAGCCGGGATTTTTTTTCAAATGATTCCCAAAAACTCTAAATTTCACTAATTTTTCTTCAATGTTGTATAATTTCGTGGTATAATATGTCCAAAATATCCACTTGCATGAGGTTTTAAACATGGGCGATAGATTTGCAAAATATCCTGTACGCGCAAAAGTTTTTCTGATTCTTTTCTTTGTAGCACAATTCTTCTTGCATCCTGTTTTTATTAAGTTCATTTACGAAATAGATTTAACTGAATATGTACAGACAATACTACGTCCTTCGGTTTTGATTTATATTCTGGTTTATATAGCCGCTGGTTTCGTATTTGTCAGATTCTTCACTAACCTTATTGAAACTCACAATGGAAAGGTAATGTCTGCTCAAAAAACAAGTAGGAAGCACTTTATTGCAGGTTATGCGTTAATAGCTTTAGCAACTGCCAATTCTTTTATTTTTTCATTTTTATTTTGCGGCGCATTTAATAGTCTTTCTTTTGGTCGGGAAATTCATACAGGTGCTTTTGCAGTAGGAACTTTTGGACTTTGGTTGATGATCGATACTTTCTTCTATCTGAATTGGATGAGATATACAGAAGAATCCATGCAGCATATTCATTTTAATGCCAAAAATAAGTTCATGCCTGTTATGTTTAAATATATAATTGTTTCTTCTACATCAACAGTTGCACTTTCCTGCCTTTGTTTAGCTCCTTTGCTTAATCCAGGATTTGCTGAACTGGAAATGACAAAACTTCTTGTTTCAAAATGTCTGCCACTGGCAGTTTTTGGAATTATTTTTGCAGTTTCTGACTTTATTACTGCGACAAAGCAAATCGTAGATCGTATAAACGATACAGTAAATTTCTCAAAAGTTTTGGCAGAGGGAAATTATTCTCAGGAAAACTTAAAAATTGTTTCAAGAGATGAATTAGGTGTATTAGCCCTTAATTTCAATAAATTCTTTGGATCAAATAAAAAGCTTTTAAAGGGAATTGCAACCACTGCTGAATCATCAAATCTGTATGCAAAAGAATCTAAAGACAGCATGCAGGATATTTCATCTTCTGTCACACAGATTGTAAATAATATTAGTGAAGTTCAAAATCAGATGAATCAACAGACAGATGGAGTTCAAAAAGCTTCAACTGCTATGAATAAAATTCTGAATAATATTACAAAACTTAATTCAAATATTGATAGTCAATCAGCGGCAGTAGAAGAAAGTTCTGCTGCGGTACGTGAAATGGTTGCAAATATTCAGAGCGTTACAGATATTCTTGAAAAAAATGAACAGTCAACAAAACAGCTGGGAGATGCCAGTGAAATTGGTCAGACAAAGATTAAGGAATCAGTAGCACTTTCAGAAAAGATTATTGCAGAGTCTAGTGGACTTGTAGACGCTTCAAAAGTAATTCAGGCTATTGCAAGTCAGACAAATCTTCTTGCAATGAATGCTGCAATTGAAGCGGCACATGCAGGAGAAGCTGGAAAAGGCTTTAGTGTTGTTGCTGACGAAATCAGAAAGCTTGCTGAACAATCTAATGAGCAGGGAAAGAAAATTACAGAAAGCTTAAACGAACTTCAATCTATTATTTCAGGAGTTTCTTCAAGTACAAAACAATTGGAATCTCAATTCAACATTATTTATGATTTGACAAAGGTTGTTCAGGAACAAGAAAGCGTTGTTATGAATGCCATGAAGGAACAGACAGAAGGTTCTATCCAGGTTCTGGAAGCAATCAAAAATATTGATGAATCTACTCTTGAAGTAAAACATGGATCTCAGGAAATGCTTGCTGGAGGAAAAGAGATTTCAGAAGAAATGAATATTCTTGATTCTGCAACTGCCACTATGAGTAATTATGTCTCAGAAATGTCAAATGGAACTCAATCGATTATTCAGGCGGTAGAAAAAGGAAATAATGCCACAACACAGAATATGAAATCAATTGATGAACTTGGTTCTGAAATCAAAAAATTCAAATTATAGAATTCGAATTTTCCCTGTTTCATCGCAGGGAACTACAATCCATTTAATTTCAACTTCTCCTTTGTTCGATTTTTTACGAATCTTTTCCTGTCAAAGCCCTGCTTGTTCCCCACCAGCCCGGCATCAATTCTCCAAGTGTTACAGTCTTACGAGATTCATAATCTGTCATGATTTCCATGTTGCGATTTTCATAAGAAAGTTGCATCAAAAATTCTCGGCAGGCACCGCAAGGCATTCCGCTTCCTTCCACATCGCCCCGGGGAGCTTCATCCCTAAAAGCAATCAGCCGCTTTATTACAGTCTGCCCGCTGTTTACATACATATTCAATGCTGCAACCCGTTCAGCACAAAGATTCATTACACCGCTGCAGCCCTCAATACAAAAGCCGGTATAGATTTCCCCGTTTTCGCTCTCAATGGCACAAACCACATGATGAGCATAAATAAAAGGAGACACATCTTCCGGATGATACTGCTCCTTTGCCGCTAAATATAATTTTTCCCAAATGTCCATAGTCTTATATCCTCCTCCAACATAATTATACAATTATTACAAAAAAATATCGCCCTAAAAGTTTTTCCATTCAAAATTTTGCGCCAGTGCAGTTTCCTACTCGCAACTCAGAGCTTGCCTACGGCCGGCCCTTGCGGGCTCTGGCGCAAGCGCCAGCCTCTTCGTTTCTCGGGCGTGCTTAAGTTTTCAGCTGAACAACAGCATTCCCTATTCTAGCAGATTCATATTTTTGCTAGAATTATGCAAAAACGTTGGCAGCCGTGTACACAGCCCATTTGGAGAGTATTATGAAAAAGTTAAAAATCGTGATTTTTGTTGTTTGCTTGATTTCATCATTTTCAGCTTTCGCTTTGGAAAATAAAGGGCCTCGAATTTATCTTTACGGTGAAACTCATAATCAAAAAGTTCAATATGAAGAAGAACTGAAAGCCTGGCAGAATTTTTATAATAATCAGAATATGCGGCATCTTTTTATTGAAAGTGGATATTCAACTGCGCAAATGTTAAATCAGTGGATGAAAGCTGAAGATGATTCTATTTTGCTCGAGATTTACGAAAACTGGAAAGGAACACAGGCCTATGGTCAGGCAAATCTGGATTTTTACAAAGGGATAAAAAAAACTTGTCCGGAAACAATTTTTCATGGAACAGATGTTGGTCATCAATATTCAACAAATGACAGAATGTTGCTTCGTCAACTGGAAGAAAAAGGGCTGACTGACTGCGAAGAGTATAAAATTACATTGTTAAATATAACTCAGGCTATGGATTATTATGGCACAAAAGATGATGCAGTCAGAGAAAATTACATGGTGGCAAATTTTATAAGAGAATTTGATTCTCTGCCAGAAACTGAAAAAATTATGGGAATTTATGGCAGTGCTCACGTTTTTGATGAAAAAGATTGGTCTGGAAAAGTTCCTTCCATGATAAAACAAATCAGAAAGAATTATAAAAACTCCAAAGACTTAATTGTAACTACAGATATTTCTTACCTGAAAACAGAAATAGAACCTTTAGGAACAGAAGAGTTTACAATTAAAGGCAAAGTTTACAAAGCAAGTTATTTTGGAGAACAGGATTTAACTGGTTTTAAAGATTATAAGTGTCGTAAATACTGGCGCATTGAAAATCCAGATGAAACATTGATGAAACTCAGATCAAAAATGGATTGTCTTCCCTACGACAATTACATAATGCCTATAAAAGTTGGCGATGTTTTGAGAGTTGAATATACAAAACTAAATGATTCAAAATCAGTTGTTTATTACAGAGCTGATAGAAAAATATACGAAGGCCAGCTTTGCACAAATCGGATTTTGAAGGAATAGCAAGAGTATAATAAAAAAAAAAGAATGGAAAAATAATTTTGTCACAGAACAGCGGTTCCTGAGTCTATCGAAGAACTATGCATCTTCACTCCTTCCGCCCGCAACATTTTCTCCTGCACTTCCGGGCCGCCAAGTCCAAAGTTTTTTCCCATACTTCCGCTGGCATTCACCACTCTGTGACAAGGAACCCGACCAATTCCCATTTCGCGGAACCTGGCCTCCATTTCAGAATTAATTTCGAAATCCCCAGTGTAACCGCATTCCCTTGCAAGCTCTACAAAAGGCACAGGATTTTTATGCATGGCATTTCCTACCACACGGGCCAAGTTTTTGTTCCCGGCCGCCTCTGCCACCTGTCCGTAAGTCATTACTTGGCCCACAGGAATTCCCGCCACAATTCTGTAGATTTTAAGTTCAAGATCTGTCATCGGTTTATTTCCTCTTAATACTACACAAAAGATTATTAATAATCTTTTGTGTAGTATTTCTTATATCTGTTATATCGTTCTGTATTCATTCTTTTATGATAACAGGAAACATCAAAATAACAATAAAGCAATGATTTAATCGTATTATTTACCAGCCTCTTTCGTGGAATTCCCATTCATTTGATTCCAGAGGGATGGTTCTGCAATCCATATTTTCAATCATTACATAATTACGACCTTCCAGATAAGCAATGAGCCTGTCGATTTTATCTTCAGCCCCCTGCACTTCCATTTCCACAGTTCCATCTTCCAGATTCTGAACCCAGCCTGTAAGTCCTACCGAGTCTGCAAAATTTTTTGAATGCCATCTAAATCCAACACCCTGAACGCGACCTGAAAAGATAATATGTTTTCTGATTTTATCGGACATAGTTTTTCTCCAAATATGATTATACTGATAACTTGAACATGTCTTCCATAAAAACTAATATATCTGAAATTAAGAAATTCAAGAGGGAAAAAAATGACTTTACAGAAAAAACTTGATGACGCCGTAGCTTATCTCAAAACTTTGGATTTAGCAGGAATTGAACCTGGAAAATATCAGGTAAATGATGATTTTTACTATTCAATTCAGGAATATGAAACAAAAAAAATTGAAGACTGCAAATTTGAATCTCACAAAAATTATGCAGACATTCAGATGATTATCAGCGGAAGAGAAGCAATTGATATTGCCCCCATCGCCTGCTGCACAGTAAAAACAGAATACAACGAAACAAAAGATGTTATGTTTTGGAACGATGCAGAAACAATGGCCCGTATGGAACTCACTGCAGGCAGTTACGCAATTTACTTACCTGATGTAGCCCACAAACCAGGAATTGCTGTTTCTACATCTGAAAAAGTTAAAAAGTGCGTTGGTAAGGTTAGAATTTAGGTTTTGCCAATCGTAATTCCTATTCCAGCAGTTCGGACAGTGATTTCATTTTACTGTCCATTCCATCCTGCCAACAGTAAACGGCAGGTGGTCAAACTTTTCAGTTCCTGTATGAACAAAGCCATGGTATTCGTAAAAGTTTTTGATGATCCAGCTTTCTTCAATTATTCCAATACGGATTTTATCTGCACCAAGTTCTTTTACCTTCTGTTTACAAAAATCTACAAGGCGGCCACCATAAGCACAGTGACGATTCTCAGGCAAAACAGCAAGATTGTTCAAATCATAGTGACCTTCAGGCTGCTTAGCCAGTGAAACATAACCCACCAATTTGTCGTCTTCAAAAAGACCATACATCAAAAAGCCCCAGTTATAATAATTCTGAAGTTTTTCCATTGGCATAAAGCTTGTGTGACCCGGACAGTTTTCTTTTGTAAAGCCCATATTTACTGCCACAGTGGCAAAACTTTTGTGAATCAAATCCAGAACCATAGGTAATTCGTCTTTTGTAATCTGACGGATTGTAATTTCAGAATCTACTGTTCCAATCTGAAAATCATCTTCATAAATAATGCGGCCAACATAGTCGGTGTGAACAATATCATAGCGAACGTTATATTTATCCAGAAGCTCGGTAATCACGGCTGTGTGCTTTTTCATTTCTTCAGGGCAGTCAATTTTGAACCAGGTAATTGGTGTTACTCCGCCCTTAAAATCATCTTCGTAAAAAGGTGGAATTGGCAGATTTGCACGGAACCATTCATCTTCGGCACGAAAAGCTGCTTCATCCTCCGCAGAAAAAATTCCGTCGCGGATACGTCGCCAGCAAAGTGCAAAAAGTCCAGCAGGTTTTCCTGTCTTAAAAGCAATTTCCTTGCCCTGGATTCTCATATACTTTGGCATTTTTTTACTCCCTGATACAATATTCTACAAAACCGTTAGAAAAAATACATTAATGTTGTGCTTTAATTTTCAAAAAATCTGAGCTCTTTCAGAATACAAAACTCTACTCCCCGTAGATTTACTATGCATAGATTATATCTTAGTATTTACTCAAGAAAACACAAAACGGGAGATGAAAAATGAAAATTCTTGTTTTAAATGGAAGTCCAAAAACTAAAAGCGACACAATGGTTCTCACAAATGCTTTTTTAAAAGGAATTGAAAAAACTGGTTCACACGAAATTCATGTAATTGATGTAATCAAAAAAAATATTGCCCCATGCAAAGGGTGTTTTGGCTGCTGGCAGACTGGAAACGGCCAGTGCGTGATTGATGATGATCAGAACGAAATCCTGAGACTTTACCCTGAAATGGATTTAATAATCTGGAGCTTCCCACTCTATTGCTACGGAATGCCTGGACACCTTAAGTCCGTTCTAGACAGGACAATTCCTCTCATTCAAAAGAAGATGGAAGTTGTAGATGGAGTTACCCGCCATGTTGCAGGTGTGGATTTTTCTAAAATTCACGGAGTTGTTATCTGCGGCTGCGGTTTCCCAAATTACGAACATAATTTTGAAGGCATTCAGCGTCAGTGCGAACTTGCTTTGGGAAACCCGCTTCAGATTTATGTTCCAGAAACTCCTCTTCTAAATATTCCAGGAGCTGAGCCTGTTGCAAAACCAAAAAGAGAAGCCTTTGAACTGGCCGGTGAAGAATATGCAAAATCCTTTGCCTTAAAACCAGAAACAATAGAAAACCTTCAAAGCCTTATGATTCCAAAAGATGAATATATTAAAGGAGTAAATTCATAAAATGAATCCTGAAAAAACCGGACAGATAATCAAAAATGCCCGTAAAAAGAAAGGTATGACACAAAAACAGCTGGCCGAAGCAATTTCGGTTACAGATAAAGCAGTTTGTAAATGGGAAAGAGGCCACGGATGCCCGGACATTACACTTCTTTCCCAATTAAGCAAAGTTCTGGAAATTGATATACAAAGCATTCTTCGAGGAGAACTGGTAAAAAACAAAAGCATTGCAGGAAATATGAACCGAATAAAATTTTATCGTTGCCCTACCTGTGGAAATCTTGTAACCAGTGTAAAAGAAATTGAAATTAGCTGCTGCGGAAACAAACTTTCCTTTGCAGAAGCTCATCAGACAGAAGATCCCAAATATAACCCTATTATAAAAGAATTTGACGGTCAGTATTCAGTAAGTTTTAACCATCCCATGACAAAAGAAGATTACATTGCCCACATCATTACCGTTCGGTACGACAAAATTCTGGTTGTAAATCTATATGCCGAACAGGAAGCGATTGTGACACTTCCACAGATTGCAGGACTTCACATGTACTTGATTACAAGCCGTGACGGTCTGATTACGATACAGTAAAAAATCTATAGAAAGTCTGTGCTTTAAATGTTGCAGAACCATCCCACTTTGTATATTCGGTGTCTTCCAGATAGGTCATACCAAGTTTTTCCATAACTCTTCGGCTGCCAATGTTGTCTACAGCAAAAGTTCCGGCAATTTCTTTTACATCTCTTGTACTGCGAGCATATTCCAGAATTTTTTCCATAGCTTCAGTAGTAATTCCTTTTCCCCACATATCACTGCGTATATCGTAACCAATACTCCAGACTTCAGTTTCCGGATGATGTGAGTGATATATACCACCACTACCAATCATTTCCCCGGTTTCTTTCCAGACAATGCCGTAATCCAGATCATCAGCATTTTTGTACATAGAGTTTACCCAGTCTACACCGTCTGCCGTACTTGTGTATTTTGAAAAAAGCATGAACTTGGCTGTTTTTTCATCGCCACACCATTTGTAAACTGCTTCAAGGTCTGTAAATTTTATTGGACGCAAAATAAGTCGTTCTGTTTCCAATACAGGAGTTTTTTCTATGTAAGGATGATCGGTCAACGCATAATTAATCCAGTCTGTAAGTCCACGAGGAAGACGCTGATCCATGCAAGTCCCATCATCAAACATCAGGTTGCAGTGCATAGGATTTACAAGACAGTGCTGTCCCATTTCTTTTCCAAAGTTGATTGATGCAATACCTTTGTCACCGTTGTAAACCCAGTCTGGAGTGAAAATAAAACTGTTCTTCATTTTTTCAAGGCGAGGTAACCGTGGAACAACTGCACCTTCATAATCATTAAATTCATCCCGCTTGCCCATTGCAAAAAACAAATGAACGTTATTTGCATCCCACTGATCGATAACAGAATCAGATGGAATATCATCGGCACCAACAGGAATCAAAATATTAAAGAAAGAAGGATATTTTTCTGCCATCAGGTAAACCATTGCAGCCCCAGCAGAATTTCCCCAGAGGAGCTTTTTGTTTACGCCACCGTTGGCAGCAGTATGTTTTTTTGTGAATTCATTAATCAAATCATAAAGAGGATTTATATAATCTTCGCTCCAGGAATCAACAATTTCGCCATCATCATTTCGTTTTTCATTGGCAAGAGGAACGAGAATATATGCACCGCCAAAGCTCTTCTGATATTTTTCTGTTGCAAAGAATTCAGCTCCGGTGTAATTAATACAGACATCGCCTTCCATTGCGTTTGTGTAGCCGTGAAGAAAAATGAATACAGGATAGCTTTTTCCTTTTTCAAATCCATTTTCCGTTGGGTCAAAAAAATAATAATTCATTCCACAGGCGGTATCTTTTTTAAACAGATGAAAATACTCTCCCACTTTATAAGTTGGGGCTTTAGAAATAAAAGCACCTTGTGGAATTTCCTTTGTCCAATCAGTATTTTTCATTTATACCTCCTGTTATATAAATAAATTATAATTTTTTTTGAAAAATAATCTGTAAAGTTATGCTTTAAGTATTAATTGAATAAATATAAATAACATACCTTATAGCATTTCTTTTTCACGGCAAAATTTAATAGCGGGAATAAACTTTTCTATTTCTTCTAATTTATAACCCATCTTTAAAAGGTATAATTGTCCTGCCGCCATTTTTGCCTGTAAAAGTAATTTACGTATTTCAGGATCAATGCCTGAACCTAAATTATCTTCAGTTAATAATACGTAAGCCCTTGCTATATCATATTCTTTGGGACCATGACACAGATTCATAAAATCAATTACTAATATTCTTTCACTATCTTCTGAAGTACGAAGTAAATTTCCAAAATGAAAATCCCCATGACATAAATATTCACCATCCGGTAAATCCTCTGTCTTAGGATAACCAAAATAATTTAAATAATCTTTATAAGATATACATTCTTTAGAAGTGTGATTAATAAAATCTTTGTGAAGGAAAGCAAGACTTTCTATACGTTTTTCAACATATTCCATATTCTGAATATTTGTCATTACTTCTTGTAGTAGGTCATGGCCGAATATTTTTTCATAAACAATACCAGTTCGACCTTCCGATACTTCATCAAGTATTTCATAAACCTTCGGTGAAGAAATTCCCAATTTATTTATCAATCGGGAATTATCAAATTCCCTTCTAATATTTTCGACAGGATATCCTGATTTAAAAAGTTTTAGGACTTTCCCATTTTCATAATCAAAAATTTCTGCCGTATTTCCTACTGCAATTTTAGTCATCATTTACTCTTTCTCCAAAATACTTTTCTTTTATTATTAATCAAAAAACGGAATTATCCAATAAATTATTTCTTTAAAATAGAAAACCCCAAAAAAACATAATCATGAATTTTCGGGGTTTTCTAACAATTTATTATTTATTTATCTGGCAAATGCGTTTACAAGTTTTTCAACTTCTTTGGCATCGAATCCGTCTTTATTGATAAGCTGATTTTTGTACCAGTCTGCAACTCCGCTGGAAGCCTTCTTGAAGCTTTCAACATCAACTTCGTCTGCGTGAACAACTTTCAGAGTACCAGATTCTTCCCAGTCTCTGATTAATTCATCACATTCGTAGCGGTTGATCATACGCTGGTATTCAACAGCTTTCTTAGCGTTAGCTTCTACGATTTCTTTCTGAGCCGGTGTAAGAGCATCCCATGCTTTTCCGTTCATACAGAAGAACAGACAGTCGTAGTAAGCATTCCATTCAGAAACGTATTTCTGAACTTCCTGAACTGATGCAGAAGCAATGGCTGGGAGAGGATTTTCCTGTCCTTCAACTGTGTTCTGCTGGAGGGCTGTGTATGTTTCACCCCAGTTCATGTTTGTTGCGTTTGCACCCCAAGCTGCATAACTCTGCATAAGGAGGTTTGAACCTGCAACACGGATCTTAAGTCCCTTAAGGTCATTTACAGATTTTACAGGACGTTTTGAGTTTGTAAGCTGGCGGAATCCGTTTTCAGCAATACCGAAACAGTGAAGTCCTTTTTCTTCAAGGATCTTCTTGAGGAGGTCACCTGCTTCACCGTCGAATTTTGCATCAACGTCATCATAGTCATCATAGATGTACGGAAGAGAAACAACGTTGAAGCGGTCATCGAATGCTGAATAAATCAGGTTCGAGTGCATTGAAAGCTGCAACGGGTTACCAGACATCAAAGAAGTAATTCCGTCTTTCTGGTTTCCGTTTGTAAGCTGGTCAGAGAATCCGTCTACTACAACTTTAACTTTTCCGCCTGAAGCTTCTTTCATCAAAGCACCGAAGTAACGTCCGGCCTTTGCCCATGTTGAAGTTTCACCTGTTGAACATGCAAAGTGCCATGTCTGGTCTGTCCATGAAACATCCCCTGTAACGGCATCTTTTGAAGCATCGTATTTTTCTGCATCATAAGCTGCAATCTTTGCTTTTGTGAAACCGTTTCCGGCAAAAGCGTTTACAAGAGTTTCAACTTCGTCAGCATCAAATCCATCTTTGTTGATAAGCTGGTTTTTATACCAGTCAATTACACCGCTTGAAGCGTTCTTGAAACTTTCCATATCAACATCTTCAGCATGTGTAACTTTAAGCTTTCCACTGTTTTCCCAGTCTTTGATCAGTTCGTCACATTCGTAACGGTTGATCATACGCTGATAATCAACAGCACGTTTAGCATTTTCTTCTACAACAACTTTCTGATCATCTGTCAAAGAATCCCAGGCTTTACCGTTCATACAGAAGAAGAGACAGTCATAGTAAGCGTTCCATTCAGAAACATATTTCTGAACTTCCTGAACAGAAGCAGATGCAATGGCAGGAAGAGGATTTTCCTGACCTTCTACAGTATTCTGCTGGAGAGCTGTATAAGTTTCACCCCAGTTCATGTTTGTTGCATTTGCACCCCATGCAGCATAGCTCTGCATAAGGAGATTTGAACCTGCAACACGGATCTTAAGACCTTTCAAATCATCAACTGATTTAACTTCGCGTTTTGAGTTAGTAAGCTGGCGGAATCCGTTTTCGGCAATACCGAAACAGTGAAGTCCCTTTTCTTCAAGAATAGCTTTAAGGAGGTCACCTGCTTCACCATCGAACTTAGCATCTACATCATTGTAGTCTTCGTAGATATATGGAAGAGAAACAACGTTGAAGCGGTCATCGAATGCTGAGTAAATCAGGTTCGAGTGCATAGAAAGCTGAAGTGGATTTCCCTGAATAAGAGATGTAATACCGTCTTTCTGGTTTCCGTTTGTAAGCTGGTCAGAGAATCCGTCTACTACAACTTTTACTTTTCCGCCTGTTGCTTCCTTCATAAGAGCACCGAAGTAACGTCCGGCTTTTGCCCAAGTTGAAGTTTCACCTGTTGAACATGCAAAGTGCCATGTCATTTCAGGCCATTCAGTTGTACCTTTGAATACATCTTTAGAAGCATCATATTTTTCTGCATCATAAAGAGCAATTTCACTCTTATTAAGATTTTCAGAAGTTACTTTTTTAACCGTTGTTTTTCTTGGGGAATATGTATAACCAAGAAGAACAACGAGACATGCAATTACCATTGGAACAACAGCTTTTGAAGTGTCATGCAAAGTAACTTTGATTCCGTTCTTAAGTTTAACACCGATTGCTACGAACAAGTTTACACCAACAGGTGGAGTTACCTGACCAATAGCAAGGTTTACAGTTGTGAGAACACCAAAGAAAATTGGGTTGATTCCAAGTTTCTGGCAAACCGGGTACATAATCGGAATAAAGATGTACATAGCCGAGTTAGCATCAAGGAACAGACCTGCAATAAGAAGGATGATATTTACAACCAGAAGGAAGATGTATTTGTTTGTTGAAACAGCAGACAGAACACCTTCAGCAGCGGCTGAAATACCGAACAGAGTACAAACATAAGAGAACAGAGTAGCAGATGCAATAATGAGCATGATACTACCGGTTGTTTTTGCAGAATCAACAAAGATCTGGAAAAGTTCCTTAAGTTTGATTTCTTTATAGATGAATACCCCAACAATAAGACCATAAACAGCAGCAACTGCAGCAGCTTCTGTTGGAGTAAAGATACCACCGTAAATACCACCAAGGATGATTACAGGCATCAGAAGGCCCCAGAATGCATCCTTGAAAGAATCCCAGCGTTCTTTAGCAGTGTGTTTTTCACCGGAAGGCTGAATGTTCTTGCGTCTTACTTCAATCATGATAACAACAATAAGAGCAAGACCAATCAGAATACCAGGAATAATACCTGCCATGAAAAGCTTACCAACGTTGTCACCTGTAATAGAAGCGTAAACAACGTATGCAATACTTGGCGGAATAACGATAGCAGTAGAACTGGCTGTTGCCATAAGGGCAGTTGCAAAGGCAGGAGAAAAACCTGCATCAATCATTGCCGGAATAAGAACAATACCAAGAGCAGCTACAGTTGCAGGACCTGATCCTGAAATAGCACCAAAGAATACGGCAGTAATAACACTTACAATAGCAATTCCACCTCTTCTGTGGCCAACAAGACTGTTAACGAATTTAACAAGACGTGTTGAAATACCGGCTTTAACCATGATATTTCCGGAAACAATGAAGAACGGAATAGCAAGAAGCAATGTCTTACTGATACCCGAATAAGTATTCATAGCAACAACAGAAAGACTCTGTCCTGTTGAAAGAATAGCGGCAGTAGCAGATGCACCAAGACAGATAGCGATAGGTACATCAAGAAGAAGCAGTACAACGAATACAGCAAAAAGGATGATTGTTGTTGTAGTCATTATTCAGCCTCCTTTGCTTTACGGGCTTCAAGGAAATTAATTGTGTTTTCTACCATATGAAGAAGGAGGAAAATACCTGAAATTGGAACGAAACTTGTGAAAATCCACAAAGGCCAGTGCATAACGAAAGTATTTGTTTTCTGTGAGAATTCAACAACTGTACGTACAACACCCTGATAAGTCAAAATTCCACAGTAAATAAGGCTTATAATATTAGCAATCAGTTTCTGAATAAGACGAGCTTTCCCGGTCAGTCTGTCTGAAATAAGACTTAACCCAATTAATCCACCGTCTTCACGACATGCCAAAGCTGCTCCAATCAATGAAACAAGTACAAATACAGCTACTACAAATTCATCAACAAACTGGAATGAATTGTTAAAAACAAATCGACCAATAACATTAATGAAAATCAAAACCAGAATTGCAAATGTTGCAACAACCATTACGGCGTTTTCAACAGCTACAACACCCTTCATAATTTTTTTGTATGTGTTCATACAAACTCCGAAAAACAAATTTTATTAATACTAAATAAATTCAGTATAATTAAATTATAGAATATTTTTAAAAAAAATAGTATTACTTAATCAAGGTAAGATATATGAATTTGCAAATAATTATCTCATTTTTAACATTTATTTTGATTTGTGGTATCACTCCAGGACCCGCAAACCTAACTTCTCTTGCAGCTTCTCTCCAATTTGGAAAAAAAGCCGCCCTCAGACAATGGCTTGGACTCATAAGTGGTGCACTTACTGATTGTATTATTTCTGTAATAATTGCTTTTTTTCTGGGAACTGCATTAAATCAATACGTAAAATGGTTAGCTTTTATTGGGGCTGCATATCTGATTTACCTTTCTATCAAACAATTCAGACGTTCATATACGACAGACCAGAAAGAAATTAAAGAACCTGGTTTTCTGACTGGTTATATTCTCAATCTTTCCAATGTAAAAATAATTTTAACCTGTGTTACTGCTCTTTCCTCTTATGTTTTGCCATATTCAACAAACTTTTTTATGATTCTGGTTTTTGGCATTTGTGTTGGAGTAGTTTTACCAAGTTGTAACCTTGTTTGGCTCTTTCTGGGACTTACTTTACAGAGATTCTTTGTAAAACATCAAAAAATTATTAATATTGTAATGGGACTGGCCTTAATTTACTGTGCCGTTAAACTGGCACTGGTACCTATTTTGAATTAAATAAATATTTCATTATAATAAATTCTATGTTCACATTATTATTTGCTACTGTAGCTTCACTTCTCTTTTATATGATTCTTGGTTTTATATTAGTTAAGACCAAAAAAGCTTCAATAAATCATGTAAAAACTATTTCGGGAATCCTGGTTTATGTACTGGGACCGGCAATGATTATAAATTCCTTTTTACAATTAGAATTCAGTTGGGAAGGTTTTGCAAAAATCGGAATATATTTTCTGATTTCTCTTTTAGTCCAACTAATTTTCTTTTTTCTAATTTTTATCTTTTTAAGAAATAAATTTACAGACTCTAAATATCGAATTCTTTCTATAGGCTCTGTACTTGGAAATGTTGGATATCTTGGGATGCCCGTAATTGGAAGCATTTTTCCAAACGAACCAATCGTTCTATGTTACAGTTCTATTAATGTTATGACTATGAATCTGATTGTTTTCACAATCGGAACTTATATGCTTACAAACGATAAAAAATTTATTTCTTTAAAAAGTGCAATATTAAATCCAACAAGCCTATCCTTAATTGTGTCAATTCCACTTTTTATACTGAATATCCATCTTCCAAAAACCATGCTCAATCCCATAGAATTACTTGCAAAAATGAGCACTCCTTTTTGTATGATAATACTTGGAATGAGACTGGCACAATCTTCAATAAAACAATTATTCAGCAGAGGTTTTGTTTACGTAACTTGCCTTTTAAAATTGATTGTTTTTCCGATCTTAACATTTTTCTTGATAAAACTGATTCCATATGATGATGAGATCCTAAAAACTACAATTGTAGTTCTCGCTATGGCCCCTTCAGGTGCAATTATTGAATCTCTAGCAGAACTTCATGACTGCCAGCAGGATTTTGCAGCCAATGTAGTTTTATTAACAACCATTCTGTGCGTATTCACAATTCCGCTTATGACAGTTCTTCTGGTCTAGAAAAGCGAAAGCTGCGGATCAATCCAGCTAAACTGATTCGCATCCCGAACCACGTCCCCTTCCATCAAGCCGCCAATCAAAAACGGAGATTCGGGATTGTGATTTTTCATATTTTCTTTCACCCGCTCTATATCAGTGTTTGCGTAACAGTATCTGCAAAAATGAGCGCAGGTATCGTAAACTCCAATATCATTTCCCAAAATGCAGGCGCAGGCTCCTTTTCGCTGGGTCCCCGTCCCTTTGGGAACTTTCAAAGACTTTTTCAAAGCAGCTTCAAAGACTTCGGCTGTCATGCAACCGGAACAGTCTGCTCCAAAATCAGCAAGGTCTGTCCCCTCTGCACAAGGCCTCACAACCATGCCGCATTCCCCTGCAATCTTTATGCATTCCTTTCCAAGTCGGATTCTATCTGCAGCAGAAACTTCCCTTACCTCAGGAAAGTTCCGTTCCACCTTTTTATATAAATCGATGAAACTGATTACGCAAGTTTTTGTATAACCGGAAAGATTTCTTGCCATTTTTTCAAACTCTTCCAGGTGCCATTCAACGCTGTGTTTTTCATCAATAAAAATAGGATCATACCGCCAGCCCACAGAGTCCACACCCACAATTTCCGAAAGCCGTTTGAAGTCTTCCATCACCTTTTCTTTGGGCGGAACATTTGGCTCAATATCCTGACCGTAAGCGGTAATTGTCACATACCAGTACTGCCCGAAAGGTTTTAATAAATCCATATGAGGCAGCATAGGCCCAGGGTTTTTAGTACAGAAAGCAATCACATCCACCACTTCCGGGTCTAGTCTGAACCGGGTCACCGCCTGAGGATTATACGAATTTCTCACAAGAACAAAACCTTCTTTCAGGCGGTTCACAAACCATTTTGAGTAAAAAGCTGGAATGTCGGTTCTATTTCCTGTATGGAGAATCAAATTTATCCCTCAGTTATTCCCCAAGTTTTTTCATCATTCTGTATTCTGAAAGATAAGTTCCGTCTTTTAGTCTGAGACCGTCCGGAAGATGGCTCACAATTTCAAAACCAAACTTTTTATACAAAGCAAAAGCTCGTTCATTTCCTTCAACCACTTCAAGAAAAAGTCGTGTAACGCCTCCAAAATCTTCCGCAGTTTTTATCATGGCTTCGAACATTTTTGAACCAATGCCCTGTCCCCAGTAGTCTTTCAAAAGTGCAATTGCCAGAGACGCCCTGTGCCGGAGTTTGCTTTTTCCGTTAAAAGCAATTTCGCAGTTCCCGGCAATAACGCCGTCAACTTCACAAACAAGAACCATCTGATAAGGATTTCCTGCAAATTTCTTTATGTATTCTTTTTCGCCTTCTACAGAATAAACGAAACAGTCTTCAGGTTCTCGCAAAATAAAATGTGTTTCACCTGCAGATTTTACAAGATAGTCGTAAAGGCCCTGAGCATCGCTTTCCACTGCATTTCTTAAAACGGCTTTACGTCCGTCTTTCAATGTAAATTCGATATTACTAATTGTCATAAACAGCAACCTCTCTTATTTTTCAATATAAAATAAGAATTACATAAAGAGAACATGCTTTCAATAAAGTGATAGTTTAATTCTATGCTATTTCAATTTATTCGGATTTTTCCAACTGTAATTCTAAATTCTTTTCACGGTTATAAAAATGCAGAATATTTTTTTCAATCTCATAAGAATCTGAATTCAAAAATGCATCAAAAAACATATCTTCAAATTCCATCGCATCTGAAGTGCCTCTAAAACCAGTATTTGTCATTCCAAAGGCCTCAATTGATTTTCCTTTATTCTTCACATAAACATTAAAAAGATTTACTCCTGCCAGGCCTCTAGTTTCATAAAATGCATTGCTGGAAGAAAAAACTATATTCGAATCATACAATTTCTGCTGCTGACCTTCTTTTATCAGTGCAATCACCCTCCAATTTCCTTCCAAAACATTTTTATTGGAACAACTCAAAAAAACAAAACACAATAAAAATATTACCAGATATTTGATTTTCATTTATTAATCTTTTTTCTCCTTCATCATTCCAAATTGCAACACGATGATAGAAAGCAAAATACATACCCCAAGACAAATTAAACACGGGAAAATAATTCCTTTTACCTGTTCACTCCATACATTATCATTCTGAACAATTAAATACCAATCTAAACGATCCAGATAAGTAATTGTCCTGCTTCCATGTGGAAGAATCTCATAATAATATTCACCATCTGAATATGAAGTCAAATTTTCTATTTCTACTGTATCCACTTCGATTCTGGATGCGTCTGTATCTACTTGTATAAGTCCATTTTCATTTACTAATTGAATCTTAATATCATAAATTCTTTCATATCGTTCCAAAAGCCTTTGAAGTTCCTGCATATCAACCCCAACACCACACACACCAATTAATTCTGAATTATCGTTATAAACTGCAGTGTTAATAAAAACCGATAAAGACCAGTTATTTGCTTCATCTGTATCAACATCTAATAAATATGGCTGCTTCGCCTCAAGAAAGTTTTTATACCAAATATCATGCTCGTCATTGTCGGGATTTACATATTTGCTGATTCCGTTATATGTGAAATATGCTTTAGATGGTTCGCTAACTGCAAAAACCATAGAATAACCAAATCCATCTCTTAATGATCTTAAATAATCTGCTGCATATTCTTTTACTTGCTCCGCCTCTTCTCTGGTTTTTACCTTTACAATCTCTTTCGTAGAATAATCTTTTGAAATTGTTTCTGAAACTGTAATTGGTCTTAAAAAAGCATTATCTATAGCATTACTTATAAGGCCTGCAATTACTCTATTATCGTTTTCATAACTTCCCTTAAGAGCACCTTTTGATTTATCAATGCATAAAAACATGGTCATTATCGAACAAACTACAAATAAAGCAATAATAACAAAAAAATTTCTTTTCCTAATAAAAATCATTTTCTCTTCTAATCCTTTCTTTCCATTTTCATTTCTTTCTTTTTTGCATACATTCTGTCATCCGCAATTTTAAATAACTCATCATAATCTTTTGCGTCAGACGGATATGAAGCCAAACCATAAGAAATTGAAAGTTTTATTCCATTTGATCCAGAAAACTCATAATTCATATTTTTTTCAAAATGATCACATATTTGATTTCGCTTTTCATTATCTTCATTTACTAAAATAGCCACAAATTCATCACCGCCTATACGGAATGTCGAACTGTGCCTAAATGATCGATTTATATAAGAAGCAGCTTCTTTCAACAAAGCATCTCCTGCTTCATGCCCAAAATTATCGTTTGCCTTTTTAAGTAAATTCAAATCCATAACCACTATGCTATATTCTTCATAGTTGTTATGCCGATTCTGTTTTATTTGTTTTACCAGCTCTAAATAACTCGTTTTATTTTTCATATTTGTTAGCCCATCAGTACGGGCTAAATCATTTAAATTTGACAAATATTCCTGAGTATTTTTTGCCATAATCTCAATACTTTCTGAAAGTCTCTGAATTTCATCACCTGATTCACATAAATAACTGTGAGACCAATCACCCGAAGCATAATAATTTGTCACTTCCACAAGATGATTAATTGGCTCAATTATCTGAGTTGTATGTTCCCTCACCTTATAAATCGTTATTCCTAAAATAGTTATCGAAAGAATAATTATGAACAAAACCAATCTATTTCGACTGGCAAAAATTTCACTTTTAGGAACATTTACATAAAGCATCATTCCATTTGAAAGTCTACGACAACAAATAACACTTTCATTTCCAACGCCATCTGATACATCCAAAAGTTCACTGGCCTTGTTTATTGTAGTTATATGATTGTAAAGTTTGTTTGGAAGTTTCTTAGGATAAGGAACTTCATTTGTTTCTGGTTGATAAATCAAACGATCCGCTAAATCAACCAAAGCAATATTTCCGGTTTCATATAAAGTGATAGTCTTTTCGGCTTTTAATAATGAACTAAAATCTATATCCATTCCAATTATTCCCAGAAATTCATCTTCAAAATAAACTGGAACAATATAAGAAATCATCAAAATATTTAGGTCCTTATTTAAATAAGGTTTCATCCACAAAGGTTTTTTGGATGCTTTTGGAACATAAAACCAGCCTACATGTTCTATATCTGTAAAACTATATGAAAAAAGATCTGTAGGTAATTCTTCAACAAATTCGGACTCTTCTGAAGTCTTTATATAAAAGAAACCACCTGTTCCGGTTCCAACAATTTCCGGATTGTAGCGAAAATAAACAGCTCTAGCCCCTGTTGTTTGATTAGAAACAGAAATTGAAAATTCTCGAATTGCTTTTTCAAAATTTTCACTAAAAACCTTAAATTCCCCAATCTTAATAATTTCCTTTATGTAATCATCAATTATGGAAACAGATTGCTTTACTAAATTTAATTTATTATCAAACCGAGCTGTTTCTTTTTCACAGACTTGAACCATCAAATTTTTAGCATCTTCTTTTGCTAATCGATTAACTAAAATCACACTTGAAAAACCTAAAATCAGAGAAAGAAAAATAAGTGGGTTTAATGCCAATTGTAAAATTTTTATTCGAATTGATACTTTTTTTATTTTTTTATGCATTTCGCATATCCATTTTTTTTATACATAATATCTATTTTTTATCTTTTTTTCACTAACATAAAAAATTATTTATTCATTTCATCTATAAATTATATCCTTTTCTTACTAAACTAATTGTCAAATGAACATCTTTGAAAAACTAATCGTAAAAGACAAAAACTTTTATAAAAAAGTCCTGACTTTAGCAACACCAATTGCACTTCAAAGCATGATAGCAATTGGTGTAAACATGCTAGACACAATTATGGTAGGTAGCCTCGGTGAAGCGGAATTATCTGCTACATCACTGGCAAACTCTTTTATCAGCATTTATCATATTTTTTGTATGGGAATTGGTATGGGGGCTTCTGTTTTAATTTCCCGTTATTGGGGAATGAAAGCTTCCGAACCTGAAAAAGCTGATGCATCCCTAAAAAAAACAATCTGCATTATGCTAAGAATCGCTTTGACCCTTGCTTCCATCTTTGCATTAATCACTTTATTTGTCCCTAGTTCCATAATGCGAACCTATACTCCGGATGAAAATATTATCTCCCTTGGGGTAATTTACTTTCGCTATTCAGTGATAACTTACTTCTTTTTAGGATTGTCCTTAGTATGTACTCTGGCGTTAAGAAGTATTGGTCAGGTAAAACTTCCTTTGTATGTTTCTATCGGAGCTTTCTCCTTGAACCTTGTTGCCAACTACATTCTTATCTTTGGAAAATTTGGATTTCCAAAAATGGGTGTAGCCGGAGCTGCCATTGCCACATTAATTTCGCGTATATTTGAAACTGCAATTATCTGTGGATATCTTCTCTTAAAAGATGAAAAAATTGGCTTTAGATTCAAACATTTATTTATGAAAACTGGAGATTTACTTGTTGAATATATAAGAATCAGTATTCCGGTTTTAGTGAGTGATGCAATTCTTGCTTTCGGAAACAATGCAGTTGCCATGGTAATAGGTCGACTAGGTCAAACTTTTGTAGCTGCAAATGCAATTACAAGTGTGACCCAACAGGTAAGCTCCGTAGTTATTCAAGGAGTATGCCAATCTGGTGCAATTGTTACGGGACAAACTCTCGGTGAAGGTGATAAAGAAAAAACAATGCGCCAAGGTTACGGTTTTCTTGGACTTGGATTTTTGCTTGGAATATTTGCATCCCTTTGCATCATAATAATCAGTCCATTTATAATCCGTTCTTACAACGTTACATCAGAAACTGCTCAAACCGCTCGCCAGCTTATGAATGCTATCAGCATCATAATGCTTTTTCAGGCTACAAACAGCATTATGACAAAGGGTGTACTTCGTGGTGGTGGAGACACAAAAGTTCTTATGATTGCCGACAACATTTTCCTATGGATTCTTTCAATTCCAATGGGTATTGTAGCTGGTTTTGTATTTCACCTTCCTGCTTTCTGGATTTACATTTGTCTAAAATTCGACCAGATTTCTAAAGCAGTTTGGTGTGTTTTAAGATTACGAAGCGGTAAATGGATAAAAAAAATTAAGACAGTTTAATTAACCATCAATAAAAAACTTAAGAAAAATTACCCCATTCTTCCGGTGAATAACCAATTGTTGCTTCTACTTTCCCATTAGTTTTATTTCGAACAATTGGTTGCACCAGCAGAAGCGGATTTTCTAAAATCTTTTCAAATTTGTCACCATCATCCAGATACGCAAAACTTGCGTAATCTTTACTTTTCTTATCTACAAGCATTTCAAATGCTTCTGAACGACTTCCTGCCTTCTTTTCAAAAACAGAAAGAACACTTTCAAGTTCTCCCTTTGATATTCCTTTTTCTTTCAAATCAACTTTCTGTACTTGAATACGACGTTCTGCAAAATAACGTTCCGCTTTCTTTACATCAAAATTCTTATTTGTTCCAAAGATTTGAATTGCCATATATTACACTCTATTTTTTATATTTTTTTCCTGGGAAATATCTTGAAACAGTTTTTATATACTCTTCATATTCAGGATATTTTCCCCGTGTAATTTCTTCACCTACTGTAGAACTTCCAATAAAAAGAACTATTAATAAAAGTGCGCCAATTACACTCCAGTTAAAAATTCCAATTCCAGCAGCAATACTGAAAATATAGCATCCAACCCATGTAGACTGTTCTCCAAGGTAATTTGGATGACGGCTTACTTTCCAAAGTCCAGTTGTATTAAAGCCTTTATTATATGGATATGGAAGTTCTTCAAGTTTTTTTCCTTCACCAAGAAGTGCATATTTTTTTGATTGAAATTTCCACTGCTGTTCATCTGCGATTGATTCATAAAGTACAGCACCTGCCATAACAATAATTGCCAGAGCATCTATCCAATTAAGTGCGGCCTCTGAATTCATTGCAACTAAGGCTGGAAAAGTTGTTAATAAAATAAGCACATTCTGATAAATAGATATAAAGAAAAAATTAAAAATAACCCATTTCCAATGAGGTTGAAATTCTTTTCTCTGACGAAGTAAAACCCAGCGATAATCTTCTTCGCCTGACCAGAATTTTATAGAATAAGCGCCTTTTTTTGCAAAATTATAAGTAAGGCGAGCGCCCCAAATTGTGCCAATGACAGCCATTATTACGAGGCGAGGTTTCATTCCACCTTGAACTGCAACAACCCAAAGATATACTTCTGGAAGAATACTCCAAAGTTTATCCATCTGGGAATAATTTCGTGCTAACTCCCCAACTACAAAACAATATAAAGCACTGCTAGCAGTTATAATAAGAAGAATCTTAAGTGTTGAAATCTGAACTGCATCAAGTGCAGGTCCAACCAAAAAATAAAGAACAGGACAGGCAAGAATAGAAAGTCCGATAATAGTGGCAAGTAATGCTTTTTTCATAACATTTTCATTTTACTATAATTTTATATTATTGTGAAAAAATACCTGTTATTTTTCCACAGTAATATATCTGAAAATGTAGATAAACGGTTTATTTTCTTTTCGATTTATTTTTATACATTTCATACAAATCACAAGAAGCTTTTTCCATTGCTTCAATCAATTCAGGTGGATTTGTAACTTCAACTTTATTTCCAAATGTTAATACCCAGTTTACTAACTGAATAAACTGATTTGTACGGAATCTCAAAATAACCGATCCATCTTCCTTTTCTTCTTTTGTTTCACTTGGATGAAAAGTTCTTTCCAATAAATAATTTTTCAAACTTTTATCAAACACAAGTTCCACATCCATCATTTTCTTATCACTCGTCCAGATTCCAAAGGCCGGGTCAAAAAATTGATCAGGCGAAAAACCTTCTGGAACAGTAAATGAAAAATCAGTTACTTCACTACTTTCAATTCTAGCTAAAGAAAACATTCTGACTTCTTCATGCTTATGGCAAAAAGCCAGCATATACCAGTCTCCCTGCCTGCAGACAATATGAAGTGGATCAGCTCTCCTTATATTTCCTATACTATCTTTTAATCCCTTATAATTAAATTCCAGTGTTTTTTTTCTTCTTATACATTCAAAAACAGTATTAAATACATTCTTATCAATTTGAGCTTTTGGTTCCGGAATAAACGAAATCTTATCGGAAAGCAACACTGTATCTACACTTACAGTGTTAGGCATAAAATCTACAAGCTTTGTAAAAATACTCTTTATGGAACTTTCAAGAGGAGTATTTCTATATTGTTCCAGCAATGGAGTAATTGCAAAAATCGAAAAGATTTCAGATTCGGAAAGCATTACATCCTGAATAACAAATGTTTCATCCGAATAATAAAACCCTTTTCGTGTAAAATCATATTCTATTGGTGCTTGGTATCTGTCACGTAAAAATTCCAGATCGCGATTTATTGTGGCTCTGGAAACTTCAAAATATTCCTGAAGCTTTTTCGCATTCGGATAAGTCCCACTTCTAATAATTTTATCTATTTCCAAAATGCGAATAGTTTTTACTTTTTCTTCTCTCTCCATAATTTATGTCCGTTTCCTGTATTTTCATTTCCCAAAAACTTCAATTACAGCCTGCTTCAAATCTTCGAACATTTTCATTTCAGATATCTTTGTTAGATTTTCTGCCACACCTTTATGATACCATTTCAAATCTTCACGACCAGCATTAAACCGTTTCCAAACTTTATCTCCAATATTTTGAAGATTTTCTTTTGTACTCAATAAATTTGAAAGTTTATCTGCGCAACACACCATCTGAATTTCTTTACTTGTTTCGGGAAGAGAATCGATTGTATGCTGTTTACGCTCTTTCCAGGTTTTTGATTTTTCTTCGCTTGTTCCATTAACGATTTCAAGAACTTTACTACCAAACTTTTCTTTTATTTCGTTTCGGACAATATCACGAATTATATTGTTATCATCACAAGTATCTTCAATAACATCATGAAGAATCCCGGCGATTACCACTTCCTCACTGCATCCATTTTCTATGAGTATTCCCATTACTTCCATTGGATGTACAAGATATGGAATATTTGAACCTTTACGAACCTGACCTGCATGCCGTTTTCCAGCATAAGTAATTGCTTCATGTATTTTTGTTGTCATAATAATATTCTATCACACATTATTTTTAGCACATATTATTTTAAACTTTTCGAAATAATTCCACCACCCATAATTACGCCATCTTTATAAAGTACTGCACTCTGTCCAGGAGCAACTGCTCTTTGTGGTGTTTCAAATTCAATAAGCCAAGTCTGACCGTTATATTCTGTAGTATCTCCTTCTTCTGGAATATAACGGGAAACTTTACAAGGAACTGGTCGACTAGCCAGACGGATTTTTACAAGTGCTTCAAATATATAACCTTCTGGAGGTTCAATATTTCCTGGCCAAACAAAATCGTCAGCCACCAGTGCTGTTGAATCCAATTCTTCATTCTTAGCAAGAATAACTAAATTATTCTTTGCATCTATTGAATGAACATAAACTGGATATCCTACTGCAACTTCAAGTCCTTTTCTCTGTCCAATCGTATAATGTTCTATGCCTTTATGACGACCAAGAATATGACCATCTAAATCTATAATATCTCCTGGTATACTTGGCTTATCTGCAAAAAGAGCATCTCTATATTCTTCTCCAACGAAATCCTGACTTTCTTCCCGATTAGCAGCTTCAAGTTTTGCTTTCCGCGCCAATTCAAAAACCTCAGATTTTTTTAAATCTGCAAGAGGAAAGCGTACTTTCTGTAAAATTGACGAGGGAACTCTATAAATAAAATAAGTCTGATCTTTTGAAACATCCGTTGCTCCAGACACCATATATGGTCTTTCATCTGTTCCAAATAATCCTGTATCAGGACGAACTATTTTTGCATAATGTCCTGTACAAAAATAATCATACTTAATACCAAGCTTTTCTACTGCATCCAGCATTGCTCCGAACTTAATATTTCTATTGCACATAATACATGGATTTGGAGTTCGTCCGCTTCGATATTCATTTTTAAAATATTCCAGAACTTTTTCTTTATATACTTCTTTCACATCAACAACGTGATATTCAATTCCATGTTCCTTACAGAACTTTGTACATTCTTCTATATTTTCTTCTTCTCCAGGTCCATAACAGGCTTCTTTAATTCTGGTACGATTTGTATCATTTTTTATTTCAACAATAGATCCATCCCAAAGACTCATAGTAACGCCAATAACACGACATCCCTTTTCTTTCAATAAAAGTGCTGTAAGTGTTGAATCTACGCCACCACTAAGACCAACTAAAACTGTATCTCCCGCTTTAGGAAGTTCCTGGCTTGTATATGTTATTTCTGTCATATTCTAATTATACCTTTTATATTCCTATTTACCTAGTGGGTTTTAGGAATTTCACACATTTCCCATTGTTAAATCTTTTAAAGTAACACTTTCTAAATATCCTGAAATCAAATCATTTAAATGTGTCCACATAGGTAATGTTTTACAAGTTTTTGCTTTTGGACATTGATTTGGTTTACAATCCAAACAACTTACCGGAGCTAATGATTCTTCTGTTAATTTCAAAATCTCACTTATTTTTATTTCTTCCGCTGATTTTCCAAGCTTGTAACCGCCTGCTTTACCCCTCTGACCATTTAATAATCCATTTTTTACCAAAAGCGAAACTATAGCTTCTGCATATTTCAATGAAATTTCCTGTTTTTCTGATAATTCCGAAAGAGAAATTCTCTCATCTGTATTTCGAGAAGCTAACTCTAACATTATTCGTATTGCATAACGTCCACGTGTAGATACAAGCATTATTTTTCCTTTTTTATATTTTACATCAACTTTGCTAATTGGAATACTTCCTTGATTAGTAAATCAATTTTTTGTACAACTATATCATGATGACTTATACAACACGTGGCACATGCTGCCGTCAGATTGAAATTGAAACAGAAAATGACACTATCAAAAGTGTTACATTTATCGGTGGTTGTGCAGGAAACACAGCCGGTATTTCAAAACTTGTTGCCGGTATGAAAATAAAAGATGTTATTACCAGATTAAAGGGCACCGACTGTAAAGGAAAAGGAACTTCCTGTCCTGATCAGCTTTCTAAGGCACTTGAACAAATTCTGGTTGAACAGCAGTAAATTATTTCTTTACCCATTCATTATTTTTTTCTTTAGGTTCTTCAAAAAAGTTAAACATAGGACAAAAGTCTAAAAATACACTTCCCTTTCGTCCATTTCTATTTTTTAATACTTTTAATTGAAGATTCTGCATTTTTCCTGGATTTTCTGCAATTTTTTCTTGCTCTGCTCTTAAAGCAAGAATTCTTGCTGTTCTGCTTTTTTCATCTTCGTAACGGCCATCTGAATTTTTCTGAAAATCCATACCCTTAAATTGCAAAGCCATTAATACATCACTTGTATATTCAATCGCACCCGATTCCTTAAAAGATGCAATATTTACAGGAGAAGTATAATTTTCACGGTTAAAACTTGAAATTGCAAAAACCGGAATATCAAAATCCCTGCTGGCTCTTTTTAATTCAACTACCGCTTTATCCGTATTCTGTTTATCGGTTGCACGAATATCAAAAGGAGCTAAAATCTGAAGATAATCAATTACCACTAAAGGTCTGTTTCCTGTAACCCGGATATGTTTTGCTATAACTTCCTTTATTTTTTCAACTCCAATATCACCTATTCCTATATGATAATAAATGTGATCAGCATAAGCAGCATATTCTTTCAAGGCTTCATTCATATATTCAGCCTGTTCTTTTGTTCTTATAGCATTTCCGTTTAAGAGATTTCTTGTTGTTGTTGCATAAGCTAAGTCCAGATTCCATTTTACAGTTCTTAAATAAGAAAGACGGCTTAAGGATTTTGCAATTAATTCCTGCTTTCCCATTTCTAAACTAAATACCAATACATCCTTTCCTGATTTTGCTGCATTATCCGCAATTTGAAGAGCAAGTGTTGTTTTACCCAGACTTGAAATTGCTCCAATTACATAAAGCCCAGGGTAAAATCCACCATCTAAAAGTAAATCAGCATTTGAAAAACCTGTTGAAATGCAATCATGATTAAATCTTTTTTCAATGTCTGAAATAAAATCTTTAAGTCCAAATGCTGCGGATGTTGCTTTATATTCTTCCAGTTCTTGATTTTTTTGCTGTTCAATAATAGCTAAAATATTGTCTTTCGCACCACGAATATTTTCTTCCAGTGAAATCCTGTCTTTTACTAAAAGTTCATTTACATCTTTACATTCACCTGAAATATTAATTTCAGCAAAATCAATTCCGAGTTTTTCTAATTCCAGCCCAAGTTTTCGGCTACCTTCTTTTCCTGCTTCATCATTATCTAAAGCTAAAATCAAAGGATATTTAGGATGATTATATTTAATATATTCAAGGAACTTCATGCTTCCACTGGAACCTAATGCACAAGCTATTCCTCCTGCTTCTAATACAGATAATGCATCAAATTCTCCTTCAACTATGAAAACTGGTTCCTGAGCTTTATTCACTTCTTGAAGATTAAAAAGTTGATATACTCCTTTTGGTTTTAAATATCTGAATTTTTTATCTACATCTCCAATCGCCCGTGCGTTATAACTTGCCTCCCCGGTAGGAATTACAAATCTGTTTTTTTCTTCCCAATATCCCAGATTAAATAAATCTACTGTTTTTCTTGATAGTCCTCTTTTTTTCCAATAATCTGTTTTTTCTACAGCGTCATGGCATTTTTTAAAAAAGGATTCTAAATTATCCACGTGAAATATATCTTTTTCTTTTTTGTCTATGTTTATTTCTGCACTTTGAGTTTGATTGAAATCTACAGAGATTCCTAATTCCTGATACACATAATTAAACAAATCTTTTCCTGATAGACCTGTTTTAATTTGTGCAATATCGAAAATGTCATAATCTGCGCCACATGAAAAACAATGACACTTATTACGTCGTTTATCAAAAGACATACTAGGATTATGATCCTCGTGAGCAGGATTTAAACATGAGAAATTTTTTGATATATTTATGCCGTTTGCTGAAAGCCAGGTTCCCAGCCCGTTCTTTGCAGCTTCTTTAGATTCTTCTGGATTCATTTGGTCCCCACCCTGATTCCATTTGAATATGTATATTTGAAATCATCATATTTGTGATTCGGCGATTTTGCAAATCACCTTCACTTTTTGTATAAAAGCTTTTTAAAGCTATATAATAGCTCTTAGGAATTTTATAAATTACTTTATTTATTATATTATCAATAATTATGTTATATTCCTTTCCACGTAAATTATAATAAATTCCACCTAAAATATATTAATTTCCACTAAAAATATGATTTTTCCCACTCTTTATATATTTTAAATATTAGGCTGGCGTTTTTTAACGCCACCTAATATAAAATAATTAGTTAGCAATATAATTGCTTTCAGGTTTACGAATGATTAGTTAATTATTTATAGTTTAAAGAATTATAGAATTGGGAAACCACGTAGAATATATGTTTTTCCACTCTTTTTATACTTTTTCCCACCTGAAACAGATTTTTTTCCACGCAGAATATATGTTTTTGGCTTTTTTATCCACGTAAAATATAACTTTTTTTATTTTCATAGTTTTTTGCTAGAATTTTTCTTGAGATTAGGATTTTTATTCGTTTTTTTTATAGATTTTTTATATTTTACGTGGGAGTTTCTGGTTCTTTTTTTTTATTTCCCACGTAAAATATATCTTTTTTTTGTGTATAAAAAAACATACATAAATTTGCTAATTTCTTCTAATATAAGTAATTAAGCAATACTGTTTCCACGTAAAATATATGTTTTTTATTATTTTCCCACCTAAAATATGATTTTTCTTCCACGTAAAATATAACTTTTTTTAATCGAAATAGTGCATTCAGAATGTATAAAAATTCATACAAATCTGAATGCATTATCCCACGTAAAATATAACTTTTTAGCTTATTCTTTCATTTTATCAGCCAGAGCTTTTACTTTTGCCTTTTCTGCAATTTCTTCTCTTTTCTTAATAGTTTGTTCGATTTTTGCGTTTTTCTTATCTGCTAGTTCTGTGAAATAGTTCTCAAATTGATTTTTCAGAGTGATTTTTGCGTAACCTTCATCCAGGAATTGAATTATGTTTCCATTTGGATTAAAGATAGGTTCGATGTTCATATCATCTGTGTTTGTTTCATTTATTTCCTTGAGTGCATTTAAAATAGCATCTTTAATGTCACGGCCAGGATTTTTGGTTTTATTTTCATCAGGAAGATCCAGTATTGTGTGGAGCGTTCTGAAGCCTAGATTAAAGTATCCGTTCTTTTTAATTTCAGTAATCCTTTTTCTTGCCAGAATGGAAATATTTAAAAGAGAGTCTGCCGCATTATCACTCAGGCTAAAATATGACTTTGGCAGAATAGAAAAATATTGTAAGGCAAAAATCTGCCAGTTTACACGTTTGTTTAAGTAGATTTCAACGATTCCTTTTTTTATTCTTGCGCCTGTAAATAAAACTTCAATTTCGCTTTCAGTGATTTTATGTTGTTCTTTCTTGTCTTTTACAAGTCCGTTCAACTTTATGGACGTAAGAGGGTTCATGGCCTGATTAAATGCCTGTCTTGCGGTGGCCTGTGAACTGTATGAGCCTAAATCAACAAGATCCTGTAATGGGAATGAAAGTTTTATATCATCAGTTGGATTGTCATTAATATTTGCCTGACTAAGTTTGATAAGGGTATAAGTTAGTATTTTTTTCAGCGGTTTTTTTGACTTTGAAAATAAATCGACGTTATCAAGCTGGATAGTGGTTTCTGTGTTGTCTGTTTTGTATACAATTTTTTGAGAAAGTTCATTTGTTTTACCTTCAAAAAAATCCAGCTGGGTAGAGTGACTGTTTTCCCCAATTCGATGTGAAAAATCCTCCAGATTTCCTGCGTGACTTACTACAGTCATCATCTGGTTTGACGCAGGACTGTTTGGGAATTTTAAGAATTTATCATCATTTTTTGTTTGCAGTTCTTTTTTTTCTTCTTCTTGCATTTATTAGGCCTATTTTTGTGACTGTATATCAGTTTGATATACAAAAGTTTATTTTTTGTATATTACTTGTATTGAATTCCAGATTTTGACATCTGGAGACGTCCGTTTTCAACTTCGCGTTCAATAAAGTCTGCAGCCATATAAAGACCGTCTGTAAATGAAAGTCCGCAGCTTTTGAAGAATTCCTGAAATTTTTCTTTGTCATTTTTCAAAAGACGGAGTGAAATCATTGTTTTTTCTGTTGATGGTGATGAAGGTGTCCTTGATTCCTGTTTTGAACTGGCAACAGAAGCTTCTACCTGCTCTACAGTAGGAATTCCGTCTGATTTTACGGGATTTACCGAAGGGACTTCTTTGGCAACTGCAGGAACAACAGGTTCAGTAGTTTGAACTACAGGTGCTGGTGAAACAACCGGCTGAGGAGAAACTGTAGATCCTGATGCAGCATTATTCAAAGCATTGAATGTGTCTGCCATATTTACTGGTTTTGGTGGTGATTTTTTTGATATTGCCATATTAGTCTCCCCTAGCCTATTTCTTTATAATATCAGAAATTATCTGTTGAATTGTAGTAAGAGTTTCTTGTTTTGTGCCTTTTAATTCCTGAATCGGGATATTGGCTGCACGGGCTTTTGAGAAAGCCTGATCAACAGGAACTTTATAAATCTGATAATTTGCAGAAAGGCTTTGCATAATCATTTCTGTGTAAGTTACATGCATCGCAATGCTTTTGTTGTACTGGTTGATTACGATTTTTTTGTATACGGGTTTTTCAGACATATCCATCTGTTTTGCTTCCTGGAGGCGGTTAATGAAAATCTGAAGACCGTCAATACCATTAGGATCAGGGATAATAGGTGTAATAGCTTCGTCAGAAGCCTCCAGTGCATTCTTTTCGAAAGTACCAAATGCAGGGGAAAGGTCGATTACACAATAATCATAACCCATTTCACTTAAATCCCGGATTAAACGTTTGAAACACATGTAGTCTGAAACACCTTTCGTTTCTGAATACATCTTCAGTTGTCCCCCTACCCCTGCTGTTGGAACAAGGTCCAGGTTTTCTACGTTAGTTTTCAGTACCAGTTTGTCGGCTGTACACTGTCCGAAAAAGTAGTCGGCTAAATCATAATCCAGTGCATCTGGATTGAAGTGGCTTGTTGCTGTTCCCTGAGGGTCAGCGTCTATGATGATTGTTTTTCCGTGATTTGCCAGTTCTGCTGCAAAAGTTACAGAAAGTGCGGTTTTTCCAACCCCTCCTTTCTGGATGCTCAGGCTGATTGTATACATTTTTTCCCCTTTTGAAGTTTTTTGCAAACTTCCACCCATATATCAGATTTATATCAATTATAAGTCACTTTTATGTATTTTGTCAAGAAATATAATATCTTTTGTATATACAAGATATAAAATGTATGTACAGTGTATATAATAAGTATTGATTTAGAATATACGCCTAGAATTCGTTCTGACGCGTCTTTTAGGGGTCAGGAGAGTAATTTTACTACCTGAAAAAAGGACCTCTCAAAACGCTTCTGAGGGCCTCTTAGAGGGGTGTATGATTTTTGCTACAGAAATGATTTTTTATGTTATTAGATATATTTTGTATATAAATATGATATATAAAGTAATGAATTCAGAATGAATTTTTATTTAAATCTTTAATATATAGAATTTATATAATTTTAATATATTTTGAATATAAAATTGATATATTTACGGTGAAGAAAAAAAATATATATGTTTTGAAAAATATGACCGGGAGGAAGGAATTTAGAAATCAAGAGATGCTTTTTGTCCTAGTTTGATTTCCATGGAAAAAGGATTTGTTTCGGCGGTTGCATTTACGACAATACTAAGGAATGGATGGATGCTTGTGTTTTTGATTACAAAGAATCCTTCTGGAAAGAAATAAAAGCCGGTTTCGGCTTGTGTTGTAAAAACATATTTATGAGTGGAAGGGAAATTGCTGATAAAACTTTTTCCACGATAATCAAGCATTGATTTTGTCTGACTTGATAAACCTGCAGTTAGTGAAAGAAAAGGCTTTCCGATTTTTTCAATTCTATCAAAGTAAAAAAGATATTCAGCACCTAAAAGAATTCTAGATTCATTTTTTTGAGTTCTCGTACTTTTCTGTAAAGGGTCTGAACAAGCATAGGGCAGGGGAGTCGAAAGTAAATATGAGTTTTTAAAAATAAATAAAAGATTTTTATTTGGAACAGGCATCTGTAAGTCTAATGTCATAAATCTTTTGGAATTTGAAAAGCTTATACCTGTATTTAAGATAAGGTCTGTGCTTTTCCATGTTTTTTTTCTAGAAAAAGCTGTAGGTTCGAATATTATATTTCCATAACTGAAATTTGAGTTAAAAAAATGGAAAAGTTCAAACTTAAAGAAACCTGTGTCATAGAAATAAGAAAAATATGGACCGTTTCTTGACCAGGATTCAAAATCCTTTGAAGAATAGGAAATATAATTATAGTTTTCGATTATTCCAAGTCCTAAAGCAAAAAAGGCTTCTGATTTTTTTCCAAATACAGTTTCTATTCGGCTGTCAATAATAGTGTTGAAATTAAAAGCGTAATCAAAATCTGCCCAGAGATTAAGAGAAATGGGAAAGTTTGTGGTTTTCAAAAAAATGTCACAGGGATTAAAAGAGAATTCACTTTCAACAGTTAGTTTGGGTGTAAAAATGTGTTCTGACTCATCATAGGGAACATTAATTCCTGAAATCCTGCGGGTTTTATGGTTTAGGTTTTGAATTTGTTCCAGACCAAGATTCCCGTAAGCAAGAAGGCCTCCACCGACTTTTGATTTTAACTGGACTTTATTAAAATCTAGTTTGGGAAACTTATATAAAGCTATGAATTCTTCCTGGTCTATTCGGGATCCATTGTTTTTTAATGATACAGAATCTTCAAATCCACGGTAGGTATAGCTTTCAGCTTTGGTAAGCAGTTCAAAATTTTTGAATCCTGAAAAAAGGGAGAAACCAAAAGTGAATGCATCATCATTATTTGTGGAAAAACCGCCTGTGTAGCGGTCATTTTGAAAACCAATTCTAAGGTCTGGAATTTCTGCTGGAAAAGCAAAAAGGGGAGTAAGAATGCAGAAAATCAGACTTAGTTTTTTTTTCGAGAAGGTTAACACAAGTATTTCTTTAGTTCTTCAAGGTAATTTTGTCCGGCGCTTGAAAGGACAACATTTTTCTTTGTTATGAAACCGATTTCCATGCAATTATTAGTGTTTTCAGAATCATTGAATGGGACTGCGACAAAATCGTTTCCATTAAGTTCATTGCTGATGATACCGGAACAAAGACAATATGCATTAAGGCCTTTCATAAGGTTTAAGTTCGTTGCGCGGTCTTTGGTTCGGATTATTTTTGGATATTCTTTTTCTGAAAGAATTTCTTCTGCATAGTAAAAAGAACTGTCAGCATTCTGGTCAAACATAAGGCAAGGGTAATCTTTCAGATCTTCAAATGTAAGAGATTCTTTATGTGCCAGTGGATGTTTTCTCCATAGATAAGCGTAAGCGTTGCAGGAAACTAATTTTTCAAAAATCAAATCATTTGCTTTGAATACTTTTGTAAGGGCCGCTCTATTAAAATCGCTCAGGTATAAAATACCGATTTCACTTCTTAAGTTAGAGACATCTTCAATAACTGAAAGTGTACGGGTTTCGTTAATGGCAAATTCATATTCGTCCGATTCTTTTTCATTTTTTTCGATTTTTTTGACCATATCAATAAAAGCTTTTACACAGAAGGAATAATGCTGACAGCTAACGGCGAATTTTTTCTTTCGTTTTTTTGATGTGTCAAAACGTTCAAGTAAATTGTCGTATTGTGCATAGATTTGGCGTGCATATTGAAGGAATTCTTTTCCTTCGTTTGTAAGACTAATTCCTTTACTAGAGCGATTGAAAAGTGTTATATCAAATTCATTTTCAACGTCTTTTATGGCAGCTGTGAGGGAAGGTTGAGAAACATATAATTGTTCTGCAGCTTTATTGAAGGAACCTTTTTCTGAAACCCCGATAATATATTTAAGTTGTTGAAGTGTCATGAGTAAAAGTATAACGCATAAAGGCGTAAAAAATAACACTTGAATAAGGAAAAAGAATTCACTAAATTAATAAAAACAAGCAAAGACGCTTGGTTTAAGAGGATGAAATTTTTTTCTTCTTTTTGAGCCAAGCGTTTTTTTTTTGCTTTTTTAGCAGGCGTTGCGGGCGGCGATTGAGCCCGCAGAGGGGGTAGCGGAAGACAAGATCACTGAGCTTGTCGAAGTGCCCTTGTCTGGAGCGAGGGGGAGACTTCCCCCTTAAAATAAAGGGGTAACAAGTGAAAGCATCTTTAATTCTTGCAAACGGCATGGTTTTTGAAGGCGAGTCTTTCGGAGCCACAGGAGTTGTAGTAGGGGAGACCGTTTTTACAACCGGTATGAACGGTTATCTGGAAACACTGACTGACCCAAGTTATTATGGCCAGATTGTTACACAGACATTTCCGCTTATTGGAAACTATGGTGTAATTCCTAAGGATTTTGAAAGCGGCGGATGTCACGTTCGTGCTTACATTGTCCGTGATATGTGTGAAGAACCTTCAAACTTCCGCTGCGAAGGAAAACTGGAAGACTGGCTTATTTCCCAGAACATTATCGGACTAAAAGGAATTGATACACGCGCCCTTACAAAAGTTCTTCGTGAAAGCGGCGTTATGAACGGAATGATTGTTTCAGGCGACAGCGATGAAGCAAAAGAAGTAATGAAAGCTTTCGGCATAAAAAGTACCGGCGTTTCAGCAAAGTCGGGAACTATCTTCCAGAACAAGCTGAGCGAAAAGGCTGAAGAGATCCTTATTAAAATCAGAAAATATACAATTGTTGACGCAGTAAAAAGCGTAACTGGAAGTGCTTCTTCAATAGAAGAAAGTGCAGATATCGTGTTCAAGGAATCTGCTGAATACCGCTTCGTTCCTGTAAAAAATGATGGAACAAAAGTTTACGATCCAAAAGTTGCCATGAAAGGCGGAAAAGGCAAAAAGGTTGTGCTCTGGGACTTCGGTGCAAAAGCAAATATTCGCCGCGAACTTCTGAAACGCGGTCTTGAAGTAATTACAGTAAGCGGTCTTGCAACTGCAAAAGAAATCATGGCATTGAATCCTGATGGAATCATGCTTTCAAATGGTCCTGGAGATCCTAAAGAAAATGTCGGAATCATTTCTGAAATCAAAAAACTGATTAAAGCAAAAATCCCTATTTTTGGAATCTGTCTTGGTCACCAGCTTCTGGCTCTTGCTTCAGGTGCTGACACAGAAAAGCTTAAGTACGGTCACCGCGGCCCGAACCAGCCTGTAAAATATCTTGAAACTGGCCGTGTTTACATTTCTACACAGAACCACGGTTATGCCGTAAAAAATGACAGCCTTCCAAAAGGTGCAAAACTCAGCTTCATCAATACAAATGACGGAACATGTGAAGGTGTAAAATACACAAAGTATCCTGCCTTCAGCGTTCAGTTCCACCCGGAAGCATGTGCGGGTCCATTGGATACATCTTTCTTATTCGATGATTTTGTAAAGTTGATTAATGAAAATAAAGTATGACATTGTTCACAAAAAAATGTCATTCCAACGAAATTGAATGTCATTCCGAGCGAAGTCGAGGAATCTTTTTTTCAGATGTTTCGACTCCGTGCACGCACTCCGCTCAACATGACAAAAACCATAGGAGATAAAAGATGCCTTTAAATAAAGATATTCATAAAGTAATGGTTATCGGTTCTGGTCCAATTATCATCGGACAGGCCGCAGAATTTGACTATGCCGGAAGCCAGGCTTGTAAGGCTCTTAAAGAACAGGGACTTGAAGTTGTTCTTGTAAACTCAAACCCTGCTACTCTTATGACCGACCATACAATGGCCGACCAGATTTACATTGAACCACTTATTCCTGAAACAATTCAGAGAATTATCGAAAAAGAAAAACCGGACTCACTGCTTTCTACTCTTGGTGGACAGACAGGTCTCACCCTTTCCATGGAACTTGCAAAATCAGGCTTCCTTAAGGAACACGGAGTTCGCCTTCTTGGTGCAAAACCTGAAACAATCGACAAAGCCGAAGACCGCCAGATGTTCAAAGACACCATGGAAAAAATCGGGGAACCTTGTATTCCTTCCAAAGTTGTTACAACTTACGAAGATGCTTTTGATTTTGTAAAAAATGTAATCGGTTATCCTGCAATTATCCGTCCGGCTTTTACTCTTGGTGGAACCGGTGGCGGTATTGTTCACAACGATGCCGAAATGGATGAAATTGCACACAATGGTCTTCACCGTTCACCAATCCATCAGATTCTTGTAGAAAAATGTATTTCCGGCTGGAAAGAAATTGAGTTTGAAGTTATGCGCGACGGAAGCGGAAACGTTCTTACCGTCTGTTCAATGGAAAACTTTGACCCGGTTGGTGTTCACACCGGTGACTCAATCGTTATTGCTCCTGCCGTAACTTTAAGTGATAAAGAATATCAGATGCTCCGTTCGGCAGCTCTGAACATCATTTCTTCACTTGGAATGGAAGGTGGATGTAACTGTCAGTTCGCTTTGAACCCTGACACATTTGAATATGCCGTTATCGAAGTAAACCCACGTGTTTCGCGTTCTTCGGCTTTGGCTTCTAAAGCAACAGGATATCCAATTGCAAAAGTTGCAGCATTAATCGCCATCGGTTACAACCTGGATGAAATTCCAAACTTTGTTACAAAGAAAACTGCAGCATGTTTCGAACCAGTGCTCGACTATGTTGTAGTAAAAATGCCTAAGTTCCCGTTCGAAAAATTTGTTTATGCAAAACGCGACCTTGGAACTCAGATGAAGGCTACCGGTGAAGTAATGGCTATCGGCCAGACTTTCGAACAGGCTATCATGAAAGCCGCCCGCGGTGCTGAAATTGGCGTTCAGTCTTTGAATCTTGCAGTGTTCGAAGAAGAAAGCGATGAAAAAATCCGTGAACGGGTAGGCCAGTGTACTGACCAGAGAATCTTTGCTATTTTCCAGGCAATTAAACGTAGAATTATGACTCTGGAAGAAATTCACGATATTACAAAAGTTGATATGTGGTTCCTTTCAAAGCTTCAGAATCTGGCAAAAATGGAATGGGAACTGGCAGCATGCGCCACTTCGACAGGCTCAGTGACCGCATCTTCGTCAACAGTGAGCGGGGGAAGATCCCTCGACTCCGCTCGGGATGACAAAGGTGTGATTTCGACAAGCTCAACCACCGGGCTTACGACTGAACTTTACCTTAAGGCAAAGAATCTTGGTTATCCTGACAAAGTTATCCAGCAGATTTCCGGAACAAAAATCGTGGGCTGTTCAGGAATTCTTTCAGAAGCAAAAGAAGCTGCACGCCTTGTTAAGAAAGGTCAGCTTGCCCACATCCCTGCCAGCTACAAAATGGTAGATACATGTGCCGGCGAGTTCAACGCAGAAACTCCTTACTTCTACGGAACATACGATAAAGAAAACGAAGCCGCAGAATATCTTGAAGAAAGAAAAAATGCCCTGGCTCCGCAGACAGGCGCTGCATCGGCATTCGGAAGCGGAATTAGTGCCGGTGTCTGGGGAAAGCAGCCTGAAAAATCAAAGGGAACAATTATCGTTCTTGGTTCAGGACCAATCCGCATCGGTCAGGGTATCGAATTCGACTACGCATCAGTTCAGTGTGTATGGGCTCTGAAACGCCTTGGCTATGATGTTGTTACAATCAACAACAACCCTGAAACTGTTTCTACAGACTTTGACACATCAGACCGCCTTTACTTTGAACCGCTTACTCCTGAAGACGTAATGGGCGTAATCAATACAGAAAAGCCGGTTGGTGTTGTAGTTGCCTTTGGTGGTGGTACAGCTATCAAGCTTGCAAACTTCCTGGCTGATCAGGGAATCAGAATTCTTGGTACAAGTGCCGACGCCATCGACCTGGCAGAAGACCGTGAACGCTTTGATGAACTTTGCGAAAAGCTTCAGATCAAGCGCCCTCAGGGACTTACAGTTCTTACAGAAAAAGAAG
>JAKSTM010000070.1 GCA_024402565.1 Treponema sp.
CAGTTCTTCTGGTTAGCGATGGCGACAAAGTAACAGTTGGAACACCATATGTTTCAGGTGCCAAAGTTACAGTAAAAGTAGGCGAAACTTTCAAAGATAAGAAAGTTCTCGTTCTCAAATACAAAGCAAAGAAAGACTATCACCGTGTTATCGGTCACAGACAGCAGTATACAACAGTAACTGTTGAAGATATCAAATTCTAAGGAGCTAGATCATGGGAAGAACAAGAGGCGGTAGCGGTGCTAAAAACGGACGCGATTCTAATCCAAAGAATCTGGGCGTAAAAAAATATGCTGGAGAATTTGTAACAGCTGGTTCAATCATTGTTAAACAGCGCGGTACAAAATTCTACCCTGGAAACAATGTTATGAAAGCTGGTGATGACAGCCTGTTTGCTACAGCAGACGGAAACGTTGTTTACTCAGAAAGAAATAACCACAAAGTTATCTCTGTAACACCAGTTGCAGAATAAGTTTTGTAAACAGCAATAAAATGAAGCCCGGTAGAGAAAATGCCGGGCTTTTTTAGTTTAGGAGAATAAAGTGGCTTTTGGTTTTGCAGATGAAGCACTGATTGAAGTAAGAAGCGGAAAGGGTGGAAACGGATGTATTTCATTCCGTCGTGAAAAATATATTCCTCATGGAGGTCCAAACGGTGGTGACGGTGGACGCGGGGGAAATGTTTATTTTGTAATTAAGAAGAATATGCGTACTCTTTCCAAGCTGCGCCACAAGCAGTGTTTTAAGGCAAAGAACGGGGGAGACGGTCAGGGCTGGAATCGTTATGGAAAAGACGGTGAAGATGTTATCGTTCCTCTTCCACCAGGAAGCACAATTTGGGATGCCGAAACAGGTGACTTAATCCATGATTTTACAACTGAAAAAGAAAATGAACCTATTCTGTTTCTGGAAGGTGGAAAAGGCGGTTGGGGAAATGTTCACTTTAAGACTTCAACAAACCAGGCTCCACGTTATGCACATCCTGGAACTGAAGGCGAAACAAGAAAACTGCGCGTAGAACTTTCTATTATGGCTGATGCCGGTCTTGTAGGATTCCCTAGTGCCGGTAAATCCTCTTTGCTGGCTGCTTTTACAAACGCCAGACCAAAGGTTGCACCATATCCATTTACTACAAAAATTCCAAACCTGGGTGTTCTTCGTGTAGATGATGAAAGTGATGTAATCATTGCTGATATTCCTGGAATTATTGAAGGGGCTTCTGAAGGACTTGGTCTTGGGGATCAGTTCCTTAAACACATTACACGTACAAGTTGTCTGATTTTCATGATTGATGCTTCGGATACTTTCGAAGGAACAAACTGCTTCACAGCTTACGAAACATTGAAAAACGAACTGGCAAATTATTCTGAAGATCTTCTAAAGAAACCACGTATTGTTTTCTGTAATAAAATTGATGTGGAAGGAGCTTATCAGAACGCTATAGATATTATTCAAGAAATACAGAAAAAAGAACCTGACACAATTTGTGTTCCAATTTCTGTTTTGAATAACCGTGGAATGAAAGAAGCCCGTGAGGCAATTCTTAAGATGGTTAATCGTTCTGAAGAAACTCTTTCTGTAATAAAACAAAATGAAGTTCCTTTTGGTAGTACTTTTATGGCTGATGTTTCAGTCGATGATATGGAAGAAGATGAAACTCAATATCCTGGAATGGAAAAATAGTTAGGGGTTATCATTGAAGATTGCTGTATTAGGAGGAACATTTAATCCTTTGCATAACGGGCATGTGATGATTGCAGAATCAGCCTGTGAAAAACTGGGATATGATAAAGTTTTGTTTGTTCCTTCTTTTATGCCACCTCATAAAATTATGGCGGCAGGAATGACGGCGAAAGATAGACTTGAAATGGTTCAGGGCTTTTGTGAAGCAGAAGGGAATGGTAGATTTTTCTGTGAATCATGTGAAATGGAACGCGGCGGAATTTCTTATACCTGCGATACTCTGGAATTCATTTTGAAAAAATATAAAAATGAATTAACAGGTAAACTTGGTTTTATTTTGGGTGAAGAAAGCGCAGCGGAATTTTCTAAATGGAAGAATCCGGATCGAATTACAGAAATGGCAGATCTGGTCATTGCGGTTCGAAAACAGGGCGAAAAAAGGCAGTCTGGGGATGAAAACGTTGCCAATACTCCGCTGGGAAATTTTACCGGAGATTTTTCTGAATGTTTTAATAAAGAAAAATTTGGATACCCGTTTATAGAACTTCAGAATCCTGTGCTTACAATATCATCTTCGGAAATTCGGGAGCTAATTGCTGAAGAAAAACTTTGGGAAAAATATGTACCAAAATCAATTTCAGATTACATAAAAGAGAGAGGTTTGTATGGATATCGATAGACTCATAGAGGATGTAAAAAATTATTGTGCTTCACATCTTTCTGAAAAACGCTGGGCACATTCCCTTCGTGTAGCTGAAATGTGTGCTGAGATTTGTGAACTTTCAGGTTATGACACAAAGAAAGGTTATTTCTGTGGAATTGCACATGACATTTGTAAAGAAATTGATCATGATGAAATGAAAAAGATTGTTGAAGAATCTGAATACACTATAACTCCAAGCGAATATAAAAAAGTTTCCCTTTTGCATGGAAAGGCAGGGGCTGCTTTCTTAAAGAAAAATTTTGGAGTAGATGATTCCGGAGTTTTGTTTGCTATTGCTTATCATGTTTGTGGAAGTGCTGATTTTGGTATTCTTGGAAAAGCTCTTTACGTAGCAGACAAAAATGAACGAGGAAGACCACATGTAAAAAATGATCCTGATTTTGTGAAAAAGCTTTATACAAATTCAGTTGATGATATGTTTTATTATACAGTTAAAGGATCTTATGATTATATGGTAAATAAACCTGGTTTTATTATCATGGATGATACAATGGAAGTGATTCGGGCACTTGGAATTGCAGATTAAGATCGAGCCTAAGGAAATAAAGAAATGAGAAAAATCCGTGATGAGCAAAAAGGTATTATTTTCATTGCAGTTATGTTTTTGATTTTGATAGGGGCAGGAGTTTTCTTTGCTCTTTCACTTAGAACCGATAACGTTGCTGACAGTCTGGATGAAGATCAGGTAATTCGTGAACTTTTTGTTTTTGAAAATTATGATGGTGGTGTTCTTTTTTCTTCTGTGCTTGTTTATTATCCAGTTACTCAAAGAGCTGCTATTGTAAACGTACCTTCTAATACGGGTGCTATTTATTCTTCCTTAGGGCGAGTTGATGCTATAGAAGAAGTATACAAAGAAAAAGGCCTTAATGCTTTTAGAAAAGAAGTTGCAGATTTGTTAGGAATGAAAATACCATTTTATTCGGTAATAAAAGTAGAAGATGTTACTAAATTAACTGATATTTTTGGAGGCTTAAGAGTTTTCATTCCTTCTCCCGTTGATTTTGAAAATGATGATGGAAATAGAATTCTTCTTCCAAGTGGTGCTGTTAATCTTGATGGTACAAAAATTCAGATGTATTTGAATTACCGACTTCCAGAGGAAGACGATTCATCTGAACAGGAACGATATCAGAATGTAATGGCAGCAATTCTTACAGGTTTGCATGAAAAAAGTTATCTTGTATTGAATTCAAAACATTTTTCTAAATATACAGAGTGTATAAAAACAAATCTTGAAGCAGACGATAGTTTTACATTATTTAAAATGATTTGTAATATTGATGCAGAATCAATAATTAAATTGAATATTACCGGTGTTAATCGCGTGAATGATGGTAAAATCCTGCTCTATCCACGTGAAAACGGCGGCTTTATTAAAACAGCAGTTAAGCAGACAACCAATATGCTTACATCAACAGGTGGAACTCAGACAAGCCGAATTTATGTTCTGGAAATTCAGAATGGAACTTCGGAACAGGGACTGGCGGGGCGAACGGCAGATCTTTTCAGAAATGCAAGTTATGATGTTCTGAGCCCTGTAAATGCATCTGGTTATTATGATAAGACTGTAATTATTGACCATATCGGTAATAAAGAAATTGCTAAAATGGTCGGGGAATTTATTCACTGTACAAATATACAGGAAGAAGAAATTAATACGGAGGAAGAAGTGGAAAACAGTTCGGCAAACGTAGACTTTACCGTAATTCTTGGTAGAGATTTTAACGGCCGTTATGTTATTTCATCTTCAAAATAGGAAATGGGAAAAACAACTGAAGAAAAAGCATTGGAAATTGCACAGCTTTTGGAAGATGGAAAAGGTACAGATGTAAAAGTTCTTGATGTTTCAGAACTGAATAGCTGGACTGATTTTTTTGTTATTTGTACTGTAACAAGTTCGACTATGCAGCAGGGGCTTGCAAAACAGGTAAAAGATTACGTGAAAGCAAATGATATGGAAATTCATGTAACAAATCGTAAAGCGCCAGATGGAGATGACTGGAATCTGATTGATATTGGACCTGTTGTAGTTCATCTTATGTCTGCCGCTGCCAGAGAATTTTATGATTTGGAAAAACTTTGGCATGCAGGAAAAGTACTTCGCTAAGAATTTGTTCCTTCGCGTTAGAAAGAGTTAAAAGAATAAGCCACCGGCACTGATATGCAGGTGGCTTATTTTTTTTAAATCAACTGGTCCCGGAGCCTGTCGAAGGGCCCAGTTGATTAAAATTCTACTGACTCCCAGTCACAAAATGGGGCAGCAGAAATGTTTAGTTTTTGATAACTTCTTTTATTGCGGCAAGCAGTTCAGAGTATTCTGTGAAAGCAGGGTACTGTGGATAGTCAGCTTTGATTTTATCTGTTGTGCGGAAAAGGAATCCTGCTTTTGAAGCCTGGATCATTCCAAGGTCATTGAAGCTGTCGCCTGAAGCGATAGTGTCGTATCCCATGCTCTGAAGTGCTTTTACGGTTGTAAGCTTTGATTTTTCACAGCGCATTTTGTAGCCTGTGATTTCGCCGTTTGGAGCAACTTCCAGTGTGTTACAGAAAATTGTAGGCATGCCAAGCTTTTTCATAAGAGGGCCAGCGAACTGTTCGAATGTGTCAGAAAGAATGATTGTCTGGCAGTTTTCACGAAGTTCGTCCATGAATTCTTTTGCTCCAGGGAGAGGATCGATTTTCGAAATAACTTCCTGGATTTCTTTGAGTCCCAGTCCATGCTGCTTCAGAATGTCGATTCTGAATTTCATAAGTTTATCGTAATCTGGTTCATCACGAGTTGTTCTTTTGAGTTCAGGGATTCCTGTTGTATTTGCGAATTCGATCCAGATTTCAGGGACCAGAACGCCTTCCATATCAAGACATGTAATATACATAATGTTTCTCCATAAAGTAATTTATTGAAATTATAAATAGAAAAAAAAGATTTTTCTACTTGTCTGAAAATTTTACTCTTTTACAAATATCTTTTCTTCTTATATAATGAAAAAATATAAAAAAGACTAAGGGGAAAGTCTGAAAATGGGTACAAGTGCAAATTTAAGTCAAATTATCAGATTTTATGCTGAAAAACAAAATTCACCTTTTATTGATTTTGGTGAGTTTTGTGCCTACTTAAAAAAATATTCCGAACATCATGTTGAAGAACAAGCGGAACTGGTAAAATATTTGGGAGATCCGTCCTCAACAGTTTCTGCTGAACTGGAAGGTTTGAAATCAAAACATATTGCAGCCCTGATGTCTTATGATAAAAAGAAACTTATTGTTTCAGTGGCTTATTTGTCTATTCAGTTTGCAAAGCGCTTTAAAGAAATTTTAGAAAATGAAAGTGTTCCTTATCCTGTAGTTTCAGATTTACCTTCAAAATTTCCCGTAAATCTTTTGGAACAAAAAGATGCGTCAGATTATATTAAAGAAATTCTTGAAAGCCAGAATACAAAATCACAGTGTCTTTATGTTGTTCGTTTTAAAGATGATAGTAATCCTATGCTGTTGCCGGCATGTATTCCTGTAAAATTATTAATGGACACAACAAAGAAAAAACTTCGCCGTGTCCTTTCTAAAGATGAGTTTCATGATTATTATCTGAAAAAACTTCGTGGTTCAAATCCTGGAAAAGAATTAATAATTCAGCATTTTTTCCAGAACTTTGTTGAAGATAAATATCAGAGTGACAATATAGAAGATACTCTTTCAAGTGATGATTATTACTACTGGAGTCAACTTTGCTATTTTATTCGTCAGGACTTTGAAAAAATTCAAGATAAAACTATTGAAGATATAAACATTCTTCAGGCCATAGAAATTACAGAAATTAATAATGTTTACTTGAAACAGAAAATGCAGACTGCACAGAGAAAAGAAGAAGCCTTAAAGCAACTGGCATTTAATCTGCAGAAGCCACCTTATATTTATACAATCGACCAGATACTTAAATTTAAAGATAATAACGGAAGACTTTTATACGGTCAGTTTGATGAAGAAGATTTTAAGGCCTTTCTTTTAAAAGAAACTGGTGAAGCTGCACAAGGCGAGCTTCCAAGACTTTTAGTTTTTAAAGTTGAATCTGGAACAAAATATTATATTTATAAAAATAAAGTTCTTCCTTTGACTGTAAGGCTTTGTAATGAAGCTCATAATGCGATTGAAACAACTCTTGAAAATCGATGGTATGACAAGCTTTTTAATTATGAAATTAGTCCGGATATGAAGAGTCGTCCAGAGTTTGAAAAAGTTGTAGCAGATGAAATTGCAATACAGGCCCCTGTTTTATGGGCATTAGTAAATGCAAATTTCATGACTTTGCTTTCATATGAAAAAGGTTCTGATGAAAGTATGGATGGCGGAAGAATATTTGACGGCAATGAGCTGCTTCCATATAGTGAAATGCTTTTGTTGCGACAGAATGATATTTTGGCTCAGGCAAAAATACGACTTCCATTCTGGTATACAATTCCTGTTCTCTCATGGATTTGTGCTTTATTCTCTAGTAAAAAGAAATCAAAAAAAGCCGAAGCAAAATCAAAATCAGGAAAAGGAAATACAAATTCTCTTGTTGATTCTGTGTTAGGTGATGATGACGACGAACTTTTAGATCTTGAAGAAAATAAAAAATCTTCGTCAGGAAAGAAGAAGGCTAAAAAAGATGTCCTTGCTGAAATGGCTGAAGATCTGTCTAAAGAATTTCTTACAGAAGGAACAACAATTGATCGCGAACTGGATTTTCTTTGCAAGCAATGGAACAAGATGATTACGAAGCAAGCTAGTATGCAGTTGACAGAAGATGTTAATTCGTTAATTCGTGATTATATGAGAAAAGTAATAAATACATTAACTGCATCTACCTTTACTGCAGAACGTGTTCGAAGTCTTGCTAAGTCATTAGTAAAAACACCAAATATGCAGAAAATAAAGGAAGAAGAAGCGCTTACACGATACGTTGAATTATATATCTTAAGACTTGTATCAAATCGATAAAAAAAGCGGGAATAATGAAGTGCACCCCAATTATTGGACACTTTAACTAGGCTGATTTTAAGGACTGA
>JAKSTM010000071.1 GCA_024402565.1 Treponema sp.
ACCGCGATCCTGCAACTCAGTTCGTGTACATTAAACGCTGTAAGATTGCGGGCTATATCATGAACCGCGACTATTTCTTTGCTCCGGATGATATGGAAGTTCTCCACGTAGACACACGCAAAAACTTTACATTCTCTCTGCACTATGTTAAAAAGCCACGCCTCAAGAATCTTACAGAAAAGTTCAAGACTGACGGCTTTGAAGAAAAATCGCTCAAAGCAAAGGGCGTAAGAATTGTTGCTAAAGAAGTTGAAAGCGTTACGGTAAATTAATAAGTAATAAGTAATAATTATTAATTGGTTGTATGGGTGAGTTTTCTGTTTTAGATGAAAGCTAACCGTATGGGTATATGAAAACGTTAAATAAAACTGTGGCATTTGAAGAGACTATAAAAGGGTCTCGGTTTCTCTCGGAGCTTATTCCATGCGAAAGTCAGGCGGAAGCAAGAGAGATTCTGCGCCAGCAGAAAGCGAAATATGCCGATGCAACACATGTGGTTCATGCTTTCATTACAGGAAAAGGCGCCGAAGTCATGGGCATGAGTGACGACGGCGAACCTTCAGGGACTGCCGGCCGCCCAGTTCTTGATGTCTTAAAGGGAAGCGGAGCCACAAACCTGATTCTTACTGTAACCAGGTGGTTCGGCGGAACCCTTCTTGGAACAGGCGGACTTGTAAAAGCTTACGGAAACGGAGCAAAAGGAGTTATCCAGAATGCTCTGGAACAGAACGCCTTTGAAGAACTTATAGAAAAAACCGACTTCAGTTTCCACACAGATTATTCGCTTTTAAAACCCATTAAAAATCATTTTACTGATTTTCACCTTTATGACGTTACAGAAGATTTCGGAACCGACATTACAATCAGCGGAAAAATCCGTTCAGACGAAACTGAAACTTTCTGCCATCTTTTAACAGAATTATCAAACGGACGTATTTCTGCTATATTAAAATAGATATTCAACTCACAAACAAACTGCTGCATTCTCAGGAAGTTTTCCTTGGCAGCAATTATGAATTGTGAATTGTGAATTGTGAATTGTGAATTACAATGAATATAGCTCTTTTTACAGAATCAGAAATCAACACTCCCCTTTCAATCAAAGATGAACGTGGAGAGCACATAGTAAAAGTCCTTCATAAAAAGGAAGGTGACACTTTCAAAGCGGGAATCGTTGGCGGCATGGTTGGAACTGCAACCATTACAAAAATCAAGAACAACGAAATCAGCTTTTCTTTTTCACCTGAAACTCCGGGTCTTGAACCTCAGCCACTTATAATGATTATCGGGTTTCCGCGTCCTATCCAGCTTAAGCGCCTTCTCAGAGACATTGCGGCACTTGGTGTTAAAGAAATTCACCTTACAGGAACTGAACTTGGCGAAAAATCTTATATGCAGTCAAATCTTGTGGAACACGGAACTGCATACAAAATGCTTTTAGACGGAACCGTTCAGGCAGGCACTACAAGTGTTCCGGAACTTTTTCTTCATAAAACCCTGACAGAATGTATGGAATCTGTAAAAAAATCTGCAGGCGAAAATTTCCAGGCTCTGGCACTTGATAACATAAATCCAAAGTGGAGCCTTGTTGAAGCAATGAGAGCTGACGCTATTCCTGAAACCTGCATTACAATCGCTGCAATCGGAAGTGAACGCGGCTGGACAGATAAAGAACGAAAAATGCTTGAAGAAGCAGGCTTTTCAAGGTGTGGCATGGGTAAACGCATAATGCGTACAGAAACCGCTGCTACTGTTGCCGCAAGCGTAATCCTTGCAGAAAGAGGATTGCTTTGTTAAAATTATTCCACTTATGGATAACGCAAAAATAAAAGAAATCCTGCTTGATATTGCAGAAACAAACCTGGACTTTTCAGTAACTCAAACCGGAAAAGAAAGCACAAGAGTCAATGGACTTTACAAACCAGACACACATGAAATTCTCCTTCATAACCTGAATTTTAAAACAGAAAACGAACTTGTTTACACAGCAGTTCACGAATATACTCATCACCTTGTTACAGAAGAAACTCTGCTTATTTCACCAGAAGGATTCATTCCTAATGCAAAAAGCCATAACCAAAAGTTCTGGGCAAAGTTTGGAGCACTTCTGGCCATCGCAGAAGAAAAAGGCTATTACAAACTGGACCTGGAAGTTTCTCCTGAACTCAAAGAACTTACAAACAAAATCAAAACTGAATATATCGAAAGAAACGGTCAGATGATGACAGAATTCGGACGTCTTCTTGGCGAAGCCTATGACCTCTGCAAAGCTGCAAACATCCGCTACGAAGATTATCTGGACCGCGTTCTCTGCATGCCTCGTAACAGCGCAAAAGAAATTCAGCGCGTAGCAAGAGTTCCAGTAAATCCTGCAATCGGTTTTGACAACATGAAAACAGTTGCCTGCATTAAAAAGGTCGACGACCGTAAAGAAGCTGAACAGGAACTTCTTTCAGGAAAAAGCCCGGCAACAGTTCGTGAAATGATGAAGATGAAATCTGCAAAAGCTAAAAGTGCAGATGATCCAAAATCAAAACTTGAAAAAGAAAAAAACAGACTCGAAAAAACAATTGCACAGTTGAATCAGCGTTTGGAATACGTGGAGGAAAGCCTTGCAAATCTGTAAGCGTTTACTCCTTTCCACGAGTTTAATTTTTTTAGGATTCTCAATTAACAATGTCTTTTGTGAAAGCATGCCGGAAATGCCAAGTTTTCCTGAAGTCTCAATCCCAAAAATTGGTGATGGATTTTATACCCCGGAAATACCAAGTTATCCAAAAAAAATCTTAAACAAAAAAAATGACACAAATAATGACCCGAAAAATTCAGAATCAACCATCACAGATTCTTCAACCACAACTGATTTACTGACAAATTATTTTTCAAACATAAACAGACTTACAGCATCAGACATTACATCATTATCTGACTCCGGATCTTTTAATGACATTTCATCTCTGCTTAACACAGGAAACTTTTCTTCACAAACTTCCAGCAATGTTTCAACAAACGTACTTCTTCAGCAGATATTAAAAAACCTGGACGATTTAAAAACACAAAAATCAATACCAGAAGATAATACAGACAAAACTTCTTTCACTTCATTTAAAGACCACAACCCATCTATACTTCGCTTCAAGATTAATGGTTATGACATTAAAGATTCTTTGACAACTGTTTTCTTAAGTAAGCCCGAAAATGATGGTACATTTCTCCTTACTGCAGATCGTCGCTACATCGCTGACAAAAAAGTCCGGAATGAAACTTTCTATATTTTATTCAAAACCTTAGAATCATCTGGTAGTGTTCTGACTTATGAAGTTTGTCCTTCTATTGTTCAGGATAGTAAGAATGAAAATTCATTTATTTACAGACTTACAAGCCTGAAGAACTTAAAAGCCCAAAAGACAGGAAATCTGGTTGTTTTAAGAAGTGATGCCCGTGACTGCGTAGTTGATCTTCTTTTAGATATAGACAACTAAAAATCAAAAATATTTTAATAGGTAATGTTATGACTAAAGGCTTAATAGAAATTGGATTTTCCGAAAATGAAGCTGAACGAATTTCTGTTCTTATGGAAAAATATATAAATGAAATTATCCTTTTCAATTCTGCATATAATTTAACAAACACCAGCGACCATGACGAACTTGTTATTCGTCACATTTTTGATTCTCTCGCACCATATAAAGATTTCTGTAAACTTTTTGAAAATGCTCATAACAACACTGACTTCATCGCAGGTGATATTGGCTCGGGAGGTGGACTTCCAGGCATTCCTTTAGCTGCAGCATTTCCAGATGTCAATTTCTACCTGGTAGAACGCATGGCTAAAAGATGTGCTTTTCTGGAAAATGTAGCCGCCTTACTTGGACTTAAAAACGTAACAGTCATCAATTCTGAAGCAGAAAAAATTCAAAAAGAAAATTTTGATGTAATCACATTCCGTGCATTCCGCCCTCTTGATGATAAAATGACAAAAACTCTTTTAGGAATTACTAAAAAAGGCGGAACACTTGCTGCTTACAAGGCTAAAATTGACAGCATAAAAACAGAAATGGAAGAAATAAAAAAAATAGTCCCGGATTATGAAATAGTAAATCTTACAGTTCCAGGGTTATCCGATTCCGAAAGAAATCTGGTTTTAATTCGTAAAATTTAAGAATTCCAAAGGATATGAAAATCATGACAAAAATCCAGAAAATTTTATTCAATCATCAGGATGAAAAATACGGAGATTTTGTTGCAAAACTTGTACCCACTCTCCCTCGTGAAAAGTTTATTGGGATTCGTTCCCCTGAATTTAAAAAGATTATAAAAGAAGTTCACAGTCAGGCTGAAGAAGAAATCGAATTTTTCATGAACACATTACCACACAAATTTCAGGAAGAAAATACATTGCAGGTAATTTTGATTTCTGAAATAAAAGATTACGACAAATGTCTTTCTTCTCTTGAACAGTTTTTACCTTTTGTAGACAACTGGGCAATCAGTGACGTCATTAGTCCAAAAGCATTTGATAAAAACCACGATAAAATCATTAAAAAAATTCCAGAATGGCTGGAAGATGAAAAACCTTATACAAAACGAGTAGCAATGCTGTTCTTAAAAAAATATTTTCTAAATGAAGATTTCAACCCAGAATATTTAACCTGGGCCGCAAAGATTCGTTCAGATGAATATTATGTGAACATGATGACTGCATGGCTTTTTGCTGAAGCATTAACTAAACAATGGGATGCCGCTATTAAGTTTATTAAGTCTCAACAATTAGATCCTTGGACTCACAACAAAGCAATACAAAAAGCAAGAGAAAGTTTCAGAATCACAGCCGAACAGAAAGAATATTTAAAAAGCCTTAAAGTAAAAAAATAAAGCCTTCAAAACAATGAAGGCTTTATTTGTATTTTTAATTTCTATACAACAGGTGGCATTTCATGTGGAGCAACCGGCTCCTCATCTGTCATTGTAGCACCTGCTGCAAGCCGGATTTCAGGTTTTACCATCTGTCCGTCCTTAAGCATAACCATTCCGTTTTTATCTTCATCAGGATGTTTTCCAACAGGAGCATTTGAAAGAAGAAGTTTCAAACGGTTCAATTGGTTTACTTCAGAAGAACCAGGGTCAAAGTCAATGGCACTGATATTTGCTTCAGGGAAACGACGGCGCAGTTCCTTAATCATACCCTTACCAGTCACATGATTTGGAAGACATGCAAACGGCTGAACACAGGCAATGCTTGGAGCGCCTTCTTCAATAAGTTCAACCATTTCGGCAGTAAGGAACCAACCTTCACCTGTAATATTTCCAAGCTGAACTATATCATCAACTCCATTCATCAGTTTATAAATACTTGAAGGAGCATCGAAACGCTTCGATTTACGGAGGTACTTCTTCATCTTGTTTCTGTAAAGTTCCAGGAACCATACAAAGAGTTTTGCATTGCGTTCAGTTTTCTTAGGGAAAGCAAGTTCTTCGTGACGGAAAATACCGGTACTGAAAGAATAGAAGAAGAAGTCTGCCAAATCAGGCATTACACATTCTGCTCCTTCTCTTTCGATTACGTTTACAATGTCGTTATTTGCTGTAGGGTGGAATTTAACAAGGATTTCACCTACAACGCCGACACGAGGCTTTTTAATTGGCTTTAGTTCCAGTCTGTCAAAATCACGCACAATGTTTTTCATAAGTTTATGATACTTATGAATTGAAAGTGAACCGGCTTCTCTTTCTGCAACTGCAGTCCATTTTTCATACAGTGCATTTGCACTTCCAGGAACAGCTTCGTATGGTCGTACTCTGTAAAGACAGCGCATAAGAAGGTCACCAACCATAAGGGCTTTTAATGCTCTATGAATAAAACCAGGCGTAATCTTGAAACCAGGATTTTTTTCAAAACCCTGAGCTGAAAGTGACAGAACAGGTATATGTCCCCATCCAGCATCAGAAAGTGCACGACGGATAAATCCAATGTAGTTTGTTGCGCGGCATCCACCACCAGTCTGAGTGATAATCAGACTTACATGATCCAGGTCATACTTACCGCTTTCAAGTGCCGCAATCATCTGACCAGCAACAAGAATAGAAGGATAACATGCATCATTGTTTACATACTTAAGACCTGTATCTACGGCTTTTGGATCAACTGCATCCAGAATAACAAAACGGTAACCGCATCCTTCAAATGCTTTCTGCAGAATCTTAAAATGAATCGGCGACATCTGAGGTCCGATGATTGTATGTGTATAGCGCATTTCTTTTGTGAAAATCTGACGCTGGTAAGCAGAAGACTTCACTTCGTAACGGCGCTTATTTCTCTGTCTTTCTTTAACTGCTGCCACCAGAGAGCGGATACGAATGCGGACAGCACCAAGGTTGGAACCTTCATCAATCTTGATAAGAGTGTACATGCGGCCCTTAGCCTTCATGATTTCATCAACCTGATCTGCAGTAACTGCATCAAGCCCACAACCAAATGAAGTAAGCTGAACCAGTTCCAGAGCAGGCATTTCAGAAACAAACTGTCCTGCTCTGTACAGGCGGTTATGATATGTCCACTGGTCTATAATTCGGAGAGGCCTTTCAATCTTTCCAAGGTGAGCAACAGAGTCTTCTGTGAAGACAGCAAGACCAAGTCCGTTAATCATTTCAGGAATACCGTGGTTGATTTCAGGATCCAGGTGATAAGGACGTCCTGCAAGAACGATACCCTGAGCACTGTTACGAATCATTTTTTCAAGGGCTTCTTCACCCTGTCGTTTCACATCTTCACGGAATTTTTCCTGCTCATCCCAGGCTTTATCAACTGCAGAATAAATCTGTTCTTTTGTAAGGCTTGGGAAATGTTTGTGCATTTCTTCATAAAGACGTTCTGCAAGACGAGGCTTGTCGTAAATCGGAAGGAACGGATTCATATAAAGAATTGAATCGTCCTGACGGAGAACATCAATATTATTTCGAAGAACTTCAGGATAAGAAGTTACGATTGGACAGTTGTAATGGTTTCCTGCCCCTGCATCTTCTTTCTGTTCGTAAGGAGCACAAGGATAGAAAATGAATTTACATCCGGCCTGAAGAAGACTTTCTACAT
>JAKSTM010000072.1 GCA_024402565.1 Treponema sp.
TGTTTGCTGTTCTATGGAAGGTATGGATCTTCAGCTTGGTCGTCTTAAGGCTGCTATTGAAAAGGCTGGTGGTATCCTCTGTCTTACAGCTGATCACGGAAACAGTGACGATATGTACGAACACAAAAAAGACGGTTCTGTTGCTAAAGATGCTAATGGTGAACCAAAACCAAAGACATCTCACTCATTGAACCCTGTTCCAGGTATCATCTACGACCCAGAATACAAAGGTGAATACGAACTTGAACTGAATTCAGGACTCGGAATCTCTTCTTGGCCTTCAACACTTATGCAGCTCATGGGCTTCGTTCCTCCAAGTGATTACGATAAGAGTATGATCAACCTCAAATAATTTATTAGTTGAGGTTGAAACGGCTGAGTCAAGACCTTGAGTGAGCGAAGCGAACGTGTCTTGACCAGACGTATTAACCTGAAATAAACCGCAGATAAACGCGGATAAACGCAGATTTTAAGGAAATGCTCGTTCTCATTTTGAGGGCGGGCGTTTTTTATTTTTATGAAATGGGCATTCCCAGCAACTTTGTTGCCGGTCGCTACGTTCCAGGTTCCGCTGTCGCTCCAGCCGCTTCCTTCGTTTCACTCAGTCCAGTGGCCGGCTTCGCCGCCTTGCACATCGCTAATGCAGGTGAATAATTTATTGTAAATTCTCAATAGCTTTTTTTAAAAGATTGATTGTTTCTGTATTATCAACTTTAATTTTTGAATCACAACTCAAAACAAGAAATTCAACTGTGGTATTTAAAAATTTCGCAATCTGTACTGCCTGTTCAACATTCGGAAGTCTGTCTTTATTAATCCACGACTGTAATGTGTTATAACTTACATTTATACAAGCCGCAAGTTCTTTTTGAGTAATATCCTTATATTCCAATATATTTCTTACATTAGACCAGAACGTTAACATAGTACTATTTCCGTACTCTAAAATAGCATATTTGTACTAATTTAAAGTTGACTTATAATACGCTTGGATTTATCATTTATATTCATTAGTACAAATGTACTAATGAATATAAAACAATCGTCGATTGTTACTAATCAAATAAAGTTTTTTAGGAGAAAAACTATGGCTTATACAAAACCACAGGTAATCGCACAGAATGCTTCATCAGGAAGCTACGCAGCAGGATGTCCATCTAACATAAGAAATTTGGGATCATCTACACATGATTGCGTAAAATGTGAAATTACTTTCTAAACAAATGGTTTAAAAAACGGAGTCGATTTCTGTTTGAGGTCGGCTCTGTAATCTTACTTAAAGAGAAAAAAATAATGAGTGATAATGAAACGATAAAAAAACTTGAAGAATTTGAAGAAATGTACAAACACAAGATACCACCATGCGACGAAGAAAGTGGTGATTATTCAGTAATAAAATTAAACAGAAAAGACGCTGAAAACTTAAGAGAGTTACTTATTTTTGTATTAAAGCAGTTAGAAAAGTAACTCAAATGCAGAACAGGTTTCAACCAAACAAATCCGAATGAGTTCCAGTTCTGTATAAATAAAGCTGCAACTGGGAATCAACAATTTTATAAACAAGCAGAAAATCCGGATGAACATGACATTCACGATAACCTGAATAATCACCAGACAATGAGTGATCCCGTTTTTCAGGCGGAAGAGGCTGCTGATTTTTAAGAAGTTCAATTACTTTAAAAAGTTCTTCAACATCGCAGTGGCGTTTGACTGCCTTTTTGTAATCTTTTTTGAACTGGTTTGAATAGAAAACTTCAAGCATCCAGCGAAGCCCTTAAATCTTCCATTGTTTTGTAAGGTCCGTTCAGTTCCTTTCCTTCTTCTGCAAGTGCAATTGTTTTTTTTGTAAGTTCATTTGGCTGTAAAGAAAGTTCAAAAGGAATGCGATTTTCGCGGACAGCGGTTTTTGCAAAAAGGTTTATTGCCACAGAAACTGGAAGTCCAAGATTTTCACAGAGAGACGAAAACTGTTTTTTTAATTCGGAATCCATCCGAACAGTGAATGCTGTTTGGTTCATAAATGATACCTCTTAGGTATCAATATAGATTAAAAATAAGGAGAATTCAATAAAAAAATGTTCTACCGACAGAAAAAAGACACTTATATCCGCAACTATGACGGAGCAGGATACATTACATCAACAGGAATCTGGAACGACAGAATGGTAAACGAAAGCGGCACAGTTTTCTTGTGTGCACTGTCTCGTGAACCACAAACTTTAGATGAACTTGCAGACAAAATCCTTAAAGCCTTCGTAGGTGTAGATAAAGAAACAATAAAAAAAGATGCCGAAGAATTCTACGAGACTCTGATAGAAGACGGCTTTATAATCAAAGGTGAAACTAAAGAAGAACTTGATGCCAAAGATACTGGCTTTACATATAATGCAGTTCTGCCAAAAACTGAACGGGAAGATTTTACTCCAACCATTCAGCGGGCAGATTCCGATACTCAGGAATTTCTGGAAAAGCATTTTAAAGATAAACCTCATTTAACTTCATTTCAGATTGAATTAACTTCCCGCTGCAACGAGCGTTGTGTTCACTGCTACATTCCTCATGATTTAAAACTTTACGATATTACAGATGAAATGTATTACTCAACGCTTGAGCAGCTTTCAAAAATGGGAGTTCTTTCTGTAACATTAAGCGGCGGCGAACCAATGTGCCATCCAAAGTTCAAGGAATTCTTGCGTGCTGCAAAGAAATACGACTTTTATGTAAACATTCTTTCTAACTTGACTTTGCTTGATGACGAGACAATTGAGATTATGAAAGAAGGAAATGTTTCTTCTGTTCAGGTTTCGCTCTATTCAATGATTCCGGAACATCACGATGCAATTACAACTGTTAAGGGAAGCTTTGAAAAAACAAAAAATTCAATTCTCAGGCTCATTGAAAATGATTTGCCGGTTCATGTAAGCTGCCCAACCATGAAAGGAAACAAAGACGATTTCGGCGATGTTATGGCCTGGTGTCATGAACACAAAATTCGTGCCCAAACAGATTACATTATGATGGCAGAATTCAACCACGAAACTTCAAATCTTGCAAACCGCCTTTCTGTTGAAGAAGCAGGGGAAGTAATCAAACAGATTTCGCTTGGTGATGAAGATTATCAGAAAGCAATTATGGCTCCAGACTTTGTGGAACGTTGCAATGCAAACTGCTTTAATCCGGAACGCCGTCTTTGTGGGGTTGGAGTTTCCAGTTGCTGTATGGTTGCTAACGGAAATGTTTATCCATGTGCCGGCTGGCAGGAAATGGTTTTGGGAAATCTTCAAAACGATACTTTGCAAAACATCTGGGACAATTCAGAGAAAATCAAATGGCTTCGCAGCTTAAAGATGAAAGACCTCGGAAACGGTGAATGCTGCAAATGCGACAAAGCTGCTTTCTGTGCTCCATGTATGGTTCGTAACGCAAACGAAAGCCCAACAGGAAATCCGCTGGAAATAAACCGGCACTTCTGCGCAGTTGCCGCAAAGAATAAAGAAATCGTTCTGAACTGGCGTGAGGCTCAGTTTAAGAAATTAGAAAAATAATTATTCAAGTGGTTGCAGGAGTTTGAAGGCCACAACCACTATTTTTAGGATAAATCAGTGCACGATATTCACACACACATCGGACAATTCTACCAGACGAAATATGACTTTCATAACATTTTCATGGCTTTAAAAAACAGCGGAATTACAGAAACTACTTTCGCATATCTAACACCGCTGTTTACAGAATCTGCACCAGCTATTGAGTTTTACAAAGCAATGACCGAAGAGACAAAAGAGGCACTTCAGTTTGCAAAGGAAATAGGTCTTAAAGCAAATGCTCTTTACTGGATTGATCCAATGGTTTTGTTTGGAGGAATAACATTGGAATCAATTATTAAAGATTTGGACTATAAAGGTCTTGTTGTTCATCCGTTTTTGAATGACTGGAATCCGAAAGACAAAGACCGTTCAAAACTTTTAACAGAAGTCTTTGAGGTTGCAAAAAAAGAAAAGTACGAAATTTATTTTCATACAGGCTGTTCAGAAACTGATAATCCACTCCAATTTGAAAAGTGGTTCCGTGACTTTCCAGAAGTAAAAGTACACCTTGCTCACTGCAAAGATCCAGAACCAATAATTCAGCTTTTTTCAAAATATAGTAATCTTGTTGGCGACACTGCTTTCTGCCCGGAATATTCCTATACTGCAATTTGCCATGCAGGCTTTAAAGACAGAATGTTCTTTGGTACTGATTTTCCTATTACTCACTGGTATGAGCATGTTGGCGAAGAAGATTTTTCTATAGATGAAAGATCTTTGTCAGAAAGTTATGCCAGAACATTAAAATCATCTGAATGGGTTTCATAAAATAAAAATCCCAGTGGAAAAGCCGACAGCCTGCTTCGCGAACTGCAGTTTAACATAGTGAGGCATGAAATCGCTCGTTCTCGTTTTGAGGGCGGGCTTTTTTTATTGCAAAATCTGCTTATTAATTAGCAAATCTTACACTCTACTGCAAAATTTGCTTGAAATTTCACAAATCTTGCAGTAGAGTAAATGTATTATGGTACTAAGAGAAAAATACATCCAAAAAGTTCGTCCATTTTATGAATCTGACCTAATCAAAATCATTACAGGAATTCGTCGTTGTGGAAAATCCATTGTTCTGCAGCAGGTTCGTGATGAAATAGCCCGCCAAACCGATAATATAATCTTCTTAGAATTTGAAAATCGACGTATTAAAAATCAGATTCCGGATATTGATTCTCTTTTTGCTTATGTGGATGCTCACAAAAAAGACGGCAAATGTTTTATTTTTCTAGATGAAATCCAGAATCTTGAAAACTGGCAGGAAGCATGTAAAACTCTTCGGCTGGAAAATAATTCTGTTTTTATAACTGGTTCCAACTCAAAACTTCTTTCCATAGAATTTACAAAAGAATTAAGCGGCCGCTACGTTTCTTTTAGAATTAGGCCTTTTGTTTACAAGGAAATTCTGGAATACGCAAAAGAATTGAATAAAGACGTTTCCATAACAGATTACCTTGTGTGGGGTGGTTTTCCAAAGAGGCTGGAATTTGACGGGGAGGCTATGAAAGATTATCTTTACGATTTGGATGAGACAATCATTCATAACGACATAATGGTTAGATATAACATTCAAAAGGAAAATCTTTTTAGAAGTGTATGCAATTTTGTTTTTCGTTCAAATTCCAGAATCATTTCTTCAAAGTCCATTGCTGATTTTCTAAGTTCCAATAACGAAAAATGTTCAGTTCACACTGTTTCAAATTATATCAATTATATAGAAGAAGCTTTCGGAATTGATATGATAAAACCATTTTCTACAAGAACAAAGAACGAGCTTTCTTATTATCACAAAATTTATAACGCTGATGTAGCTTTAAATTCTCTTCGTTGTACAGATTCCCGCTATGATCTGGATCATAATCTTGAAAATATTGTTTATAACGAACTGCTGTATATGGATTACAAACTTAAGGTTTTTAATGATTCAGACCGTGAAGTTGATTTTGTAGCCGAAAAAGATGGTAAAAAGTATTTTATTCAGGTTGCATTCAGCGTTCAGAACGAAAAAGCTTACGAAAGAGAATTCCGTGCATTTGCAAACCTGGACAATCTTTCCCAGAAAATTCTGATAACAACCGACGAACTTGATTATTCAACCAGTGTTGTCCGTCATATTAAACTGAAAGATTTTTTGCTGATGGATGACTTAAAATTACAACAGGCATATTCTGATTAAAAAGAACAAAAGATAGTATCGCTTTCGAGAAACAGGCTTTTTTTATATAATGGAGATATCCGGAGAGGTAAAAAAAACGGAGGCCTGATATGGCAAGTTTAAAAGACGGAATCGGAGCTGCTGGAAAAGAACTCAGCGCATTCAAAAAATTCATTTCACGCGGAAACGTAGTTGATATGGCAGTGGGTGTTATCATTGGTGGCGCCTTTGGAAAAATTGTTACAAGTTTGGTAAATGATATTGTTATGCCACTGATTGGACTTTTGATTGGAGGGCTGGATTTTTCCGCTCTGGCAATTACAATCGGTGAATCAAAAATCGCATACGGAAACTTTATTCAGACAATTGTAGACTTCCTGATTATTTCATTCTGTATTTTTGCTGTTATTCGTCTTTTTGAAAAATTCAAAAAGAAGGAAGAAGTAAAACCTGAAGAACCAGCTCCTGTAATTAAATCTGATGAAGCTGTTCTTCTGGAAGAAATCAGAGATCTTCTGAAACAGAAATAATTTCAGCTTGAAAGTTTTTAAACTCCCGTTTCGCCTGGATTCGGGAGTTTTTTAGGAATAAAAAGATGATAGATTTTGAAAAATTAAAAAGTGATATTGAATTTAAGTATAAAGATGAAATCTTACCTCCTTTATCTATAACCGCGGATATTCCTCCAGAGAATAAACTGATAATTCTTATAGATATTGTTGGTTTTTCAAAAGGAACAACGAAGGAACAGGTTTATAAGATTTATTCTTTTGAGCATTACGTTATAAAACATGTGCTTTCGAATTTATTCGACCATAAAAACAGAATTCACATTAATCAGTTTATTCCTACTGGTGATGGATGTTATATTGTTGCAGACGAATGTGAGCCGGAAATCGCACTGGACTTTCTTACAGCTCTTGTACGTGGATTTCAATACTTAAAAACAGATGATGAAGAACCTTGGGCATTGAGAGTTTCTGCTTTGTATGGAGAATGTGTTCCTTT
>JAKSTM010000073.1 GCA_024402565.1 Treponema sp.
CCTGTTTTGCAGAAACTTTTTCAGAAAAGAAAATCCAAAGATGAGCACCGTTTCCAGACCGTGATATTTCCATATATGAGGGAATTAAATACTCACTACAAACTTTTTTTACTGCAAGAATATCGGATTTCCATTGAAAAGGGACTTTTTTATCATGCGAGTCAAAATCTAATGCAAGAAACTGGCATAAGTCACCTTCCATCAGTGGATAAAGCCCAATAACATCCCGGCAGGTTGAATCTCTTCCCGCAAGATGATTAAAAATATATTGATCAGATAATCGGACAGGCAACTTAAACGGACAATCAGCACATGAATATTTTTTCATATCACATTTACCGGACTGCCATTTATTTTCACAGACAGGAGAATATCCGCTTTTACCAGATTTCGCATTGGACCATCGCAAGGCAAAAACATCTTCGCGACCAATGAACAAAGACTTAAAGAGATTAATTTTCTCTTGTGAAGTAGAAGTTTTAGTAACAGAATTTGTTTTCTGAACCTCATTTGAAAGACAAAAAACTTCCCCACTGGTATATGACGTAATTTGCTCTGATTCAATTTTTTCCGCAATTCTCAGAGCCAGCTCAAAACAATTTATCTGATTTGATTTTTCCACATTAGTTCCAAGCGTACCACGAGACCAATTTATATCTCCAAGCAGATCACCTCCGAAGAAAAACTGATATAACTCAAGCCCTCTAAAATTACATATTGCTTGAAGTCCTGCACACTCCATTTCAACACAAATACAACCTTCTGACTTACGAATATTTTTATTATTAACAGTTTCTCGATATATTGCATCTGTTGTCCATGTTTTTCCAGAAATATTTTCTATGTGAAGATTATTTAGAATCCTTGTTAACTCAGAGGATTTTATAATTTCAATGTAATCAGCTGCTTTTTCAAAGTGATATGAAAAACCTTCATCTCGATAAGCTTCTGTTGGAATAATAATTTTTCCAGCACACTTATTTTCATCAAGGATTCCACATGAGCCGAAAACTATAAATTTACAAGCCTTAGTAAGACATCTCACTTCATCAAGAACTGTCCCAGCTACTGCAGAGCCTATTGGTGAAAGATAAAATAACACATTTTTTTCTTTAATAAAATAAATTGGAATTTTCCCATTTGCAGTTCCAGAATTAGCAATTTTATTGCAACTATAAGTTTTCAAAACTTTATCATAAACGGCATGAGAAAAAGTGATGATACATATATCTGCAATTTTTTCGTGATTTCCATAGATTTTTTCAGGAGTAATCAACGCTTCGGATTTATCATCAAATGATTTTTCTATACTCATATCTTTTTTCCTAAGGCATTAATTTCTTCTTCAAGTTTTTTAATTACAGAAAGGACTTCTTCAAAAGACGGTGAATCACCAAAAATCATCTGCTTCATATTTTCATAATCTTTCTTTAAATTAGGAATACTATTTTCATTTGGATAGAGTTTAAATGTGCCAGGAACTGCTTCTTCAAATCTAGACCAGCTTCTATTATAAAATGTTATTGTAAAAATTCTGACCTCATTTAACAGTTCAATGTTATTCAAAGCTTCTTTTTTTACAAAAGAATTATTCATACAATACAAATCATAGTAATGACGAAAATATCGCATAGGTACTTTTCCATCTACACGATTAGCTTCTTGATGCATAATTATAGCTTTTCCCCAGAATGTACGAACAGGCTTCATTATTAAAACTGGAAAACTAACAGTTTCAAATAATTTAGAATACTCTTGAGCAATAAAACTTGAAATCTTTTTTGTTTCACAAGGAGTCCATGCTGCTAACGGACCAATTTCAAGTTTTACAGAATCTTTAACATATTCATTTCTGAATGAGGAAGGATATTGAATATAAATAGCTAAATCCTTCTCTGACAGGACAACATTAAAATCCGATTCCAATTCGGATTCTAAATCACGCTTTAATATGGGAATTAATTTTTCCTGATAAAAAGCTATAGCCTTTCTATTTAACTCATCTGCATGTTTTGATTTTTTATTTTTACTTTCAAGATTTATAATATCTTCAAGATTAACATTCAGAACATCTGCTTTAAGAACGACATCAATATCCTCAGAAAAACGATTTATCAAATCATATCCTTTCGAAAGACTTGTTCCTCCCTTAAATTCAAGAAAGTTTTTATATTCGAATCTATTAAAAAGATAGTCCAATATATAACAGACATATAAATCCTTTTCTACTAGAGCAGGTGGCAAATTTTTCTTTCTGGCAGTATTTAAGATAGTTGCATCTATATTTTTCCTTTCGTTATGTAGAAATCTACGCATTATCATCACCCTCGTAATTTGCAATATCTTTTATGCACTCATAAATCCATGATGTAACGTACTGTGTTTCTTTCAGGATTAATATTATGTCTTGTTGCGAAAAGTGTTTTCTGATTGTTTCTTTTACCTGTTCGTTAAAATTTTCCTGGCCCAAGGATTTTAAAGCCTGTACAAGGGTATTAGACTTATCGGACAAAGTAGAAATCATTTTATTGTTTGTATGTTTAAATTCTAATTTCATTCCATTTATATCGTATTCTCTATATGGTCCATCGCTAAGATATACATAATGTGCTGGAACTTGTGTTGATAGTTTTAATTTATTTAGGGCAGTATTTCCAGTAGGGGAAATATGCCAGGAAAATTTTTTTGCCAATTGAATGGCAATGTCATCAATTGGAATAGCAACAAACTCTTGCAAAAACTCAGAATATTCAGGTTTGGAATAAAGTCCATCAATTTCTCGCTTAATGAGATGCTCTTTTTCAAAGCGAGTTAAGATAACTTTTACACTTTTATAAGCACCAAGATCAGTAAAATCTTTAATACTGAACAGCGAATTCTGAGGAAGATTTATAATTCGATTTTTAATGGCTGATGAAATATTGTTCATATTGTTACCAAAATTATATACTTTTGGTAACAATATGTAAAGAAAGTATTTTTTTACCATTCCCAGCCATCATCACGACTTCGAGACTTATACCTAACCTGAGAAACATCTTCCTTGATTTCTCTGGTTTCCTTAATCTGGTTAATGGTCTTAGCTTTCATTCCTTTTTCGATGTACTCACCTAAGTTCTTGCAGCAATTTTTCTTCATGTCTTCACCAACATTGATTATTTCATCAGGTGTCTTTTTCCAGAACGTTTTGACAAAATATTCTGCCTTGTGAAGCCAGGAACCAAAATTGTGGCCTAAACAATTAACCCAATAACAAAGGCCTTGCCCATCACCTTTAGCTGCCATAAGTCTTGCATCCTCAAACTTAATGTCATCTGCAAAGTTATAATAGGGTGAAGTCAAAGAGTTCTGTAAATTTTCTGCTCTTTGTGCAATTTTCAAAGCATCATCAAGTTTCTGATTTGCCTGTTCATCTTTGGCTTCAAATATCTTCTTCATTTTTCTGAGGAAATCAAAACATTTGTGAATATGTGCAGAAGCCTTGTCTCTCGCATGTTGTTGGTTCTGTCTTTCTTCTTCCAGCTGTTCAAGTCCTTCTCTTGCTTCCCGTTCTTTTCTTCTTGAAACTTTGTCCCTAAGCTCGTGGGCTTCCTTATCCTTCTGGACCTCTTCAGCGTGTTCTGTTTTCTCCGCTTCAAGCTTGTCCTGTCCCTGTTTCAGAGAATCTTCCCGATTTTCAAGATTATCTTCCCATTCAATCAACCCAGTTTTTTCTGTCTTCATTTCTTCAAGGCCAACAACAAGTTTTTCAGCCATAGCATAAACTTCACTTTTTAAGTTGTTGCTCTTTGAAAGAATATATTCTTCTATTGACTGATGTTCCCTTTTCTCATTCGGGTTTTCGATTGTCACTCCATGTTCATTGGCAATTCTAACTAAAAGATTTCTTTGTCTGTGAGTCCATTGAATAAGATTTGTGACTAAACGGGTTTCTTTAGGTTCCTCTTCTTGCTTCTCTTCTTTTTTTTCAATTTTTGGAAAACATTTGATTTTTCTGGTCATGTTCTGAGGACTATTCTGCAGGGTAGATTCCTTCTTCTCTCTTTTAGACTTGTCCCTTTTTCCGAATACCTTTAGTGCTGTTTCCGGCTCAATTTCAATATTCACAATTCCCTGTTCAATCAATGCTCCGTTCATTGAGTTTTGGACTCTCTGTCCCCGCTTGCATTTATATGCTACGGGGATGTAATCCAGATGAAGATGTGGAGCACCTTTTATAAAACCACCGTTTCCGTCATCCCGCATTTCGTCAGCATGATAATAAGCTCCAATTACTATCATGTTGGGATTTTGTTTTTTAAATTCTTCCACATAAGCCTTATAGATTGCTTTCTGAACTTCTTCGTCTGGCATTACTTCACAATTTCCAATTGTTATCAAAGCTTCACGGACGGGAACCAGTGTCTTTGATTTGTTTACCTTCTGATAATAAGAATCAAATTGCCTGCTTTTTTTTGTCTGTTTACTGTTAAAGTTTCTGAAAGATTTTCCAAAAATCTGTTCATATGCATTTTCCGGCGGAATATCAATCCATATTTCATGGACTCCGCCTTTCACAATATGTGGCTGTTTGTCACAATATGCCGGGTCACGAATATTATGTTCCCGGCAAGCCTGAAGGAGCCGTTTCCTTTTTCGTCCTTTGGAATCGACTCCGTTTTCTTCCATTCCACCATTATGGAAAGATGCCGTGTATGTCACACTCAATAAGTACTCCTTAGGCAGGCAGTTTTCGTGTGATTAGTAAAATCGACTTCCAAGGCTCTGAGAGTTCAACCTCAGAAGTCGATTTATAATTGTGCAATTCATTTTATGCAGACAAAGATTTTTCGAGCTCTTCTAAAGTTACTCCATTTTTAATCTGGCTGATTGCAAATTTAATTCCATCCTCATAGGTTTTCCTTGTTTTTTTGCTAGCAGCAGCTTTTTTTTCTTTTGTGGTAGAAACATTAGTTTTAACCGATAAAGGAAGAGAATCTGATTCATGAGAAGAAGGTGCATTGCTTTGTGAAGAGGTTTTGACTTCCTCTTTTTCTGCCTTCTCACTTTTTCTCTTTTCTACAATCTGATTGAAAACCTGATTCATACTCAGTTCGTCCTTTTTGATGGCTTCAATCTGTTCAGGTGTTCCTTCCTTCAAGACTAGTCTTGTTTTTTCAACAGTCTTTGCTGAAACTCCAATCTGCTTTGCAATGATTTCAGAAGCCTTTCCTTTTTCTCCTGAACTGTTTGACTGTCTTTTCCCAAACATAGGAGACTTATTCATGGACTTTTTAAATACCATTATGGCCAGAGCAAAGGACTCAACATCCAAAGCAGCTGAAACGATTGAAAATGCTGCAAAATCACTTAATACAGACAGGATCAGATGGATTGCAATCGACAGGATTACAATCAACCCCAAGATCAAGGCAATCTTTGCCCAGAATGAAACCGATATTTCAAACATCTGTGAGGACATGAAAAACAACGGCTACAATGCCGGGAATCCTGCAACGGTAAGCCAGGACGGCGTCCTTGTAGAGGGACACACCAGACACCTTACAAATTCCTCCGCTCCGCAAGTAACGGTGCAGGATTCTCTCCAGCCGTGCTTTTTGTCAAATATGTCCGTATCCTTTGGACCGTGCACTTCGTATTCAGGTTCTTTGCCGAAATAGTCCCTGTAAGATGGCAGGATTCCGTGATGTGCATAATTGAAAATTATTTTTTCTTCATCAGAACTTGTAATACTTCTGTTCGATGCGCATGAAGCAAAGATGCTTACTAGCATAAGTGCCAACAGTATGTTGATTATGATTTTGATAGTTTTCATTTTTACTCCGTGCACCACTGTTTCATATTTTCAATACCACTTAATAGGCAATAACTTTTGTCTTTATGTTTAGAATTGAATTTATCTTGCACCTGCTTCACGAAGCCGCTTAATTTCTTTTCTGGTAATGTAGTTATTTTCCTTATCAAGTTTATCCAGAAGATACTGGAGGGCTGTAACACCGTCGGCGTCCTTGTTGTTCACGTCAATTCCGTTGCCAATAAAGAAATATGGAACATCTACCAGTTTTTTTGCTTGGGGATAATTCCTGTAATATAACTGCAGTGCATTCCTTTTCTTGTCATCCATGGAATTGATGTTGGCTCCGTATCTTTTAAGCATGCGGTGTATTTCAATTCCGTAGTCGAACATGGTTACGCTCCACAAGCACACATCATCAGGTTCTGCATCTTTTGCCGTTGCTCCGTTTTTGAAAAGGATTTCCATGACTCTCTTTACATTTTCTTCGGGAGAAAAATAGCATCGGGAAAGAAGGTCATACAATGCAGTTCCCCCTTCAGGATCCTTGTAATTGACGTCATTTTCCTTTGAAAGGAAATCTACGTGTTAATTTACAATAAATCATCCAACAAATTTCCAACAAGAATTCCAATATTTT
>JAKSTM010000074.1 GCA_024402565.1 Treponema sp.
TGTATACAGATGCTTCCAAATATCCAAAAGGAACTGCAGACGAAAACTATTACAGTGAAATCTGGATTCCTGTAAAGGCAAAATAGAACTGATAACTGGCAATCAACTTCAATTAAAGCTGCAGTTTATTGCCAGTTTTTTCTTTTTCAAATAAAATCGAACTGTAAAAACTATTAATACATCTTTCGAGAGAGATGATTTTTTCTGTCATGAAAAATTGTCTCTTACTTTTTAACTGAAAGTTACCATAAGCGTACAACTTCAGTTCACAGTTTATTCTTCTCTATTTTTTGGGAGTTCGACGCAACCTTCGGTTGCTTACCGAGTTTTGTTTTGCTCGCTAAACTCGCATTTTTTCTTTGCAAAAAACAACAAAACTCGCTACGTCGGGCTTTTCAGGGCTCCGGCTTTCGCCTCCGAACAAACGCAAGCGTTTGTTTTCGCTACGCTCACCCTTACAATCCCTAACTCGAAACTCCACAGGAAGATGTATGAGAATCACAGATAAAAATTATACGATAACAACAATATACTTTGATGGTAAGTTCTGGTGTGCATTAATTGAGCAAAACAGAGACGGACAAAACTATGCAGGAAGGTTTAAACTGAACGGCAAAATGGTGCCGTCCAGTTTAACTTGTGTTTTCCAGGAAAACACTTATTGAACGTGTTCGCTCGCGCGAACGAATTAAAAATCCTCGGAAGTTGAAACTTCCTTCGGTTTTTAATTTTAAGGAAGATATGTTTTTGGAGCAGAACCATCGAATCCACAACTTTTGCATTGGATGATTCACGAATTTGCAGATGTTCCTTTATTACCTGTAGATGGGAAACCAAAAATCAGATTCAGGAAACTTGCAAAAAAATCCGGCAAAAGAGCAGGGAACATACCAAAATCTTTTAAGGCCTTTTCAAAAGCACAAAAAGAATATGCTGAAGAACGGAAAGCCCAGAACAGAAAGCAGAATAAGATTGAAGCGGAAGAGAAATATCTTGCAAAAAAGGAACGGAAGAAAAGGAAATGCTGAAGTTTCTGGATGAATAGCTGCAAAATTTGTGCTAAAATAAAATGAACATGGTGGTTGAGCTTAGTCGAAACCACATGTTTACAGAATTTTTTTAGGAGTGTGGATGCTTAAATCTACAAAAAGATTGGGCATTGTATAAAGCCGGGAGTTGCTGAACCTTAGTTTAGGTTAGTAATTTACGGCATCTCCCGGTAGTTGGTTTTTAATCAATTTTTAGGAGATAAATACAATGAACAATTATTCAATCCGCGTTGAAGAAGAACGCGATTATTCAACTGTAGAAAGTCTCGTCCGCGAGTCTTTCTGGAATGTTTACAGACCTGGCTGCACAGAACATTACGTTCTGCATCATTTACGTACAAATCCTGATTTTATACCTGAACTTGCATTTGTCATGGAAGCTGACGGTAAAATCATCGGACAGAATGTATTTGTAAAAGCTCAGATCACAAAGGATGACGGAACTGCATTTCCAATCCTTACCATGGGTCCAATCTGTATTGCAAACGAATACAAGAGAAAAGGCTATGGTAAAATCCTCCTGGATTACTCTCTGGAGAAAGCCAAGGCTTTAGGATATGGGGCAGTTTGTTTTGAAGGAAACATTGATTTCTACGGCAAAAGTGGATTCGATTACGCTTCAAAATTCGGCTTAAAATATCACGGATTACCTGAAGGAATGGCGACAGATTTCTTCCTGTGCAAGGAACTGAAACCGGGCTACTTGGATGGAATTACCGGCGTTTATGCCACACCAAAACCATACTTTGTTGCTGAAGAAAATCCTGAAGATTTTGAAAAGTTCGAGCTGGAGTTCAATTTGAAAAATCCACTTGAAAAGCTCAAGCTTCCAGGACAACTGGCGTAAACATTAGGTAAACTCTATCTATCGGCATTTTATAATTGCATATTTCTTCGGAATTATGATTAGATGTCTGAAAAAAAACGCCTGGTTGTTATCAACCAGGCGTCCGTTTTTAACATGCTGTCAGAATCTACTCAGTTGTGTGGGTATGTTTCTGATGTCTTTCCAATTTCTTTTCTTTCAAAGATTTCTTTGGTTTATTCATCTTGTTTTTGTCACCCATAACCGGCCTCCATTAAGCAGCTGTGATTGCGATACGTTTTGGAGCAGCAATAGCTTTGCGAGGCATTGTTACAGTCAGAACACCGTTTGTTACTTTTGCAGTAAGGTTTTCACTGTCTACATCTTCAGGAAGAGTGAAGCTGCGTGAGAACTTGCTGTAAGATCTTTCCTTGATAAGATATTTACCTGCGGTTTTACCCTCAGCTTTTTCTTCTTTCTTTTCTTCTTTTTCAGATTTTGTCTGGGAAGAAATTGTAAGGACGTTTCTGTCTAATTCGATGTTGATGTCGCTGTCTGTCTTTCCAGGAAGATCCATCTCTAAAAGATAAGCTTCTTTTTCTTCTTTTACATCAACCTTTGGTGCAGCAAAAGCTTTTCTAAAATTGAAGGATGGCATTAAATATCCGTCATCTTCAAATCCATCAAACAAGTCATTAAAAAGTGCTAATTCGTTCATATCGTAACCTCCTGATAATTGAACATGGCCGGAAGCTTTTTGGGTTTCCTGATTTTGTAGCTCAGAACTTTTCTTGTTCCTGCTACACTTAATATATAGCAAATATCGTGCCAAGTTTATAAAAGGGCAAAATAACATGATTTTTCGTTGAAATTACGATTTTTATTAATATTCCAGAAACGCTAGAATTTTGAATGGACCTTTTTGACTGATAGATTAGAATATTGACGATAAAGTGAGTAATTTTGGCACAGTTGCAAGACTATAGGAAGAAAACTGAATCAAATTTGGAAAATTTCTCCAACGTGGATGTTAGTGTCGAGCTAATTTAACCATGAGATAAAAATCTGATCCAGTTGAATAAGTCCTAAGAAGTTTATTGGACACCGTAAAAACACAAACTTCAATAACGGGTTGTGTTAAGTTTTCCTTACTTACATCTAGATCTTGGGTTGGTAGCATCGTGGCGATTTTTTTTTGGGGAATTTTGGGCTTTTTTATTTTACTGTGTCATTCTTTGATACAGTGACACTTTATAATAGTCCTTAGAAGCTGAAAAAGGGGGCTGTTATACGTCCACGTCAAGGCACGATTCGCTTAAAACCTTGACATGTCCGTTTATCAACCCGTTAGATTGTGAGGTTGTTATGAAGAGAAATGATTATTTGGATACCACAGATTCCTATAGCTATGGTCTGGATTTAAGCAATCTTAAGCTTGATTTACCAAAAGTACCAAAGAAAAATAAGTCTCCACGAAAAAGGTATGTCTGCATAGATCTTGAAATGACAAAATTCCAGTCAGGACAGCGTACATGTGTTCCAGGTGCAAACGGTGAAGTAATTCAGTTTGGTGCAGTTATGCTTGATGAAAACTACAACATGATCAGCAAATTCAGTTCCTATGTAAAACCTGTTTACAGCTCAGTGACACCCCTCATTCAGGAACTTACCGGAATCACAAATAGAAACCTTGAAGGTGCTGATGATTTTATCACTGTCTTTGACAAATTCAGTTACTGGCGTGGAGAAGGTGACATTACTACTTTCTGCTGGAGTAAGGCCGACCATAATCAGCTCTGGTGCGAACTTGAAGCAAAGGCCCGACATCGTTATGACCTTTTTGCATGTCTTAAAGACTTTGTTGATTTGCAGAAGATCTTTGGGAAACTTGTTTCATCAAAAGTGCCGGTTTCCCTTGAATCAGCTATGAGACTTCTTCAGATGGATTACAAAGGTCAGGTTCATACGGCTTACAGTGATTCTTTCAATACAGCCCGCATCCTTCATAAACTTTTCTGCACAGAATCATTAGACCTGGAATTTGATTACATCAATCCAAATGAAAAAAAAGAAAAGACAGAATACAAAGCCCCAAAAGAAAACTACAACTGTTCGTTTGCAAGTTTTATGTCTCCAGAACTATTGGCACAGTTCGGGTGGGCTGTTGAAGAAAAACTGGAAGATGATAGTTATGGAGATTATGGAGTTGAAGAAGATAATGAACTTCTTGAATCTTCACCTTTGGCAAGTCATGTTGATGATGAGGAAATCAACAGTCTTTGTAAAAAATATAAAATTACATTCAACAAGTGGCTTAAACTTGCAACTGAAGTAATGGATACAGAAGAAATGATGGTTGCGTAAGGAGGAAAATTATGATGATTTCGCCAGATGCATTTTTATCGCAATATGAAAATGCTAGTTATTCTGAGTTATTAAAATTAAAGAATGAGCTCGTTCAAAAAATTGCAGATTTTGAAACTGACTTTGATATGAAAGATTCGGGTTGGGCATTGAAACCTTCGCCTGATGTTCATTATCAGTGGAATCTTGAAGTTTTAGGTAAAGTTGCATCAATGCTCCAGGAAGCTTTCAATAAAGAATATGAATGGGGAGAGAAGAGTATTGCGGATTATTATAACGATATGAAAGAGAATTTTTAGTATATGTTATTATGCTACCAGCTTTGTAATAATAAATGAACTTGCAGTTGCTAATGCACTGAAGATGGAAATAATCATAGCTGGTAGCTTTGAATTCACTTTATTCAAAAATCCGTACCAAGCTGATTTATTTTGATTTGCGAATAGTGTCTGGTTTCTGGTGAGGGCAGTATAGCAGCTAGGATTCATATAAATTCCAGGATCCTGTTTTGAGAAAGAATAAAACTGACCTTCAGTATCTTTCCAAAAAGCACCAAGAACATCTTTTTTTACAATGGAAGTCTTAAATTTTTTAATGAGAGTTTCAATTTGATCTGATGAAAGATTTTGAAAACATTTATATTCGTTAATAGTATTTTCATGGCAGAAATTGATAATAATTTTTTCGGCAACAGAACTAGAAGCTCTGTCATGTGTAATCATCTGAGATTGCTTTATTTTTAGAGTCTGGTCCCAATACTGATTAGCAAAACTACGAGCAATATCATCGTAGCTAAGATAACCAGTTGTTTTATCAACATTTGAAAGATTATCAAGTAATGCCTGGAAGAATGCATATTTGTAACTAGTTGTATGAAATTGCTCTGTAGAAGTCAATTTTGCTACAAAATCTTTAACTTCTTCATCACTTAAGTATCTAAATGGGACTTTTCCCTCGTTTCTATTCCATCCTTCAGCCATAATGTTATTATATCATGAAACTTTGAATTCTCGTAAAAAAGTTTGATAAATCGTGATTTTATATAACAAATATCATAAACCCTGTGGTATAATACGATGAGGATTTTATATATATGGTAGGAAGTGTTGATTACAAGAAATTGTGGAAACTTATGATTGATAAGGATATCAAAAAGAAAACAGATTTGATTCCTTTGGCCGGAATTTCTACAAATGTATTAGCAAAACTCAATAAAGGCGACTATATCTCTATGGAAAGTATGCACAAATTGTGTATTGCTCTTGATTGTGACGTTGGTGATATCTGTGTTATGAATCCTCCGAAAAATACTAATCAATCAGAAATCATTGAAAAAATTTAATACAGTGTCACTCTTTGACACCGTCGAGTAGTAAAATAGAGTAAATTGGGATAATTATATGGAAAATGCTTCAGAAAAAATTAACAAAATCTTAAAAGAACTCACAAGTGCTCGTGAAGATTTATGGGCACTAAACGATGATATTTGGCATAACCTTGATCATTCAAGTATAGAAGAAGTGCAGGCCGCTACATCATTTCAGATACAGTATATAAAGCTTCTTGATCAGTTTGCTCAAAACTCTGAAGAAATTGCAGCTTTGATTTCTCAGTTTACAGGGGTTAAAGAAGAATCTGCTGCCGTTGTTAATAACACCAAAGATTCATCTAATGAAAAATTAATCAAAGAACTGAATAAAGAAGAACCCCACACTATTGATGAAGACTTCACTTATAAACGTCCTTTTGGTTTTATTTTGGAAGGATGTGCTTACTCCGGTTTTGAAACTTGGAAGGATTTATACATTCAGTTTTGTAAACACATGGCAAATAAAGATGTTGCAACATTTGATACTCTTCCCCAAAAACAGGAACTTGTCTCAAAGCAGAATAAAAAATACTTTGCAACAAATAAGCAGGATATTCGTTATCCAGAATTAATAACAGAAAAAACATACGTTGAATTAAATCTTTCTGCTAATCATTTTGCAAAACGCATGAAAGAAATTTTTGATGTATATAAAATTTCAGCAACTGAAATAACAATTTATCTTCAGCAGAATAGGAATGCATAATTATGGCAATGGATACTTTAATTAGAGATAACAAAGATTTTGGTAGTGTAGGTGAGTTTTTAAAAGATG
>JAKSTM010000075.1 GCA_024402565.1 Treponema sp.
GACCTGCAGCCATTGGAACAGAATATTTAGCAACACGTTTTGCAGCATCTTTTGCTGAAAGAGCTTCTTTCACAGAAACTCCTTTCAGTGACATAAGTTTCTTCCATGAAGGAAGAGTGTCAGCATTTGACCATGTAACAGACATAGATTTGACTCCGTTAATATATAGATAAAAGTTTTGGATTCTAAAATTATAGTGTTTTTCCCCTACCTTTGAAAATAGGATAAAGTTATTGTCGTAAGATATTTTTCTGATTATATTTATTATATGGCAACAATTTTTTCTATAATTGCATCATTTATTACGGTTTATACAATACTTTGTTTTATCAATATTATCCTTACATGGTTTCCAGGAGCAAAATATACACGATTCGGTCAGGGCCTTTCAAAAATCACTGATCCATATTTACGAATTTTCAGCAAACTTCGCTGGACTCATGTAGGCTATGTAGATTTCTCACCAATAATTTCGCTGGGACTTCTTTCCCTTCTTTCAACCATTTTCGGTTCCATTGCATCAACTGGCCGCCTTTACTTTGGCAGAGCAATTGCGGAAATCTTCAGATCGATCTGGGGATTATGTTCTTCACTTCTAGGATTCCTTTTTCTTCTTATGCTGATCCGTTTTATAGTAATCCTTCTTAAGAACAATCCCTACGATTACAATTCAATCTGGGGACAACTGGATAACTTTCTCCGCCCTCTGGCTGAAAAAATGGCAAAGCCTTTTTACAAAAATCAGAACAGCTACAAATACTGTCTTCTGACAGCATTGATTTTTCTTATTGTTGTGATTCTTCTTGGAAACATTCTTTGCAGCATTATCATAAATCTCTGCAACTCGATTCCCTTCTAATCTATTAATTATCGATGAAAGTTTCCGAAATCAACACAAGTGTCAGCGCCGTAAATGGCGTTGGCCCGGCCATGACAAAACAGCTTGCCCGACTGAACGTTTTTACTGTCGGGGATCTTCTCCAGTACTATCCGAAAAAATATGAAGACCGCACAAAAAAAATCCCTTTAAAAGATTTTCAGACCGGCGGATTCACAAACAAAGTTCACACCATAGTTCAGATTACAGGTCACGAATGGTTCGGTTACGGAAACATGAAAACTCTGAAACTTCAGATTCATGACGGAACGGCGGCGGCCACTCTAGTCTGTTTCAACCGCCCCTTTATGGAAAACGCATATCCTGTTGGAGCTATTGCAGCAGTTACCGGAAAATTCGAAGTAAAATATGGAACACTTCAGTGCACAGCTTTTGAAATCCAGAAGCTTTCAGAAAATGGCGCTCTGGACGAATACAAAAATCAACTGCCTCCAAATTCCAGAGTAATTCCAATCTATGCATTAACAGAAGGCCTTACTCAAAAAAAACTTAGTACAGCAATAGAAAATGCGCTTTTACAATATGGAAAAGGAATCGATGACGAGCTTGATATAGAACTTCGTCTTTCCCATCAGTTTTTGCCAAAGCAAAAAGCAATTCAAAAAATCCATAAACCAGAAACTCTTGAAGAAGCAGAGCTTGCCAGAAAAACGCTGGCTTACGAAGAACTCTTTTTCTTTCAGAAAAAAATTCTTGAACGAACAAAAAAGAGAGGTAACGCTAATTTCTCAAAAGAGGCTGTTACAACCGGTGAACAAAATAATTGTCAATTATCAATTATCAATTATCAATTTTCTCCGACTCAAAGCAAACTTCTGGAGGCTCTTCCCTTTTCACTTACCGAAGACCAGCAGAAAGTTATATGTGAAATGAACGAAGAAATTGACAGAGGTTTCAAAGAACGAAATGATATCCTTATTTCAGAAAACCCTGTCTGCACAAAACCGCCTTTCACTATGGCACGGCTTTTACAGGGAGACGTAGGAAGCGGAAAAACTCTTGTTGCCTTATTTCTGGCACTTCGCATAAAAGACCACGGCGGACAATGTGCCGTTATGGCACCGACAGAAATTCTTGCAAAGCAGCACGCAGAAACTGCAGCAAAACTTTTAGGTCCCCTTGGAATCAGCGTGGCATTCATGTCAGGCTCATTAAAAAGTTCCGGACGCACAAGAGTTCTAAAAGCACTTAAAGAAGGACAGATTGATCTGATTATCGGAACACACGCCCTTTTCAGTGCCGACGTCGTTTATAAAGATTTACAGCTTGCAGTAATTGACGAACAGCACCGCTTTGGCGTTATGCAGCGGGAAGCGATTATAGCAAAGGGAAGAAAATCGGAAAAGGCAGTGGGGCCATCTGTCACTTCGACAAGCTCAGTGACCAAAGGCAGTTCAGTGACCGGGGGAAAAACCTACACTTTTGAACCACATCTTTTAATGATGAGTGCCACCCCTATTCCACAGACTCTTGCTATGACAATTTTCGGAGACCTGGATGTTTCCGTAATCAAGACAAAGCCAGCGGGAAGAAAAGAAATCACTACATATCTTGTGAAAGAAGGAAACGAACAGAACGCCTACAACTTTGTTCGGGAACAGCTAAAAGCGGGACGACAGGCATATTTTGTTTATCCTGCCATTGGGGAATCCGAAGACGCCGATGAATTTATTCTTACAGGGGATGGAAAAGAAAACTCTCGCGGATTAAAAACCGCCACTTCAAATTTTGAAAAGCTTTCAAAAAACATTTTCCCCGAATATAAATGTGCCCTGCTTCACGGAAAAGTGGGCGAAGAAGAACAGGAAAGAATCTTAAAAGAATTCCAAAGCGGTGAAATCCAGATTCTTGCCGCAACCACTGTAATTGAAGTAGGAGTTGATGTTCCGAACGCAACCTGCATTGTAATTGAAGGCGCTGACCACTTTGGTCTTTCGCAGCTGCATCAGCTTCGCGGTCGTGTAGGCCGAAGCGACTTACAGTCATACTGTTTTCTGATTTATTCTGAAAAGATTACGGAAACCGGAATTGAAAGAATGAAGGCATTACGCACAAGCACCGACGGCTTCGTCCTGGCCGAACAGGATCTGAAAATCCGTGGACCTGGCGAAATTAACGGCACCCTTCAAGCCGGAGCCCTTGAGTTCAGCGTAGCAGATGTTGTACGTGACAAGGAAATGCTATTGGAAGCAAGGCAGGAAGCGATACAATTCATAATTCATAATGCATAATGCATAATTCATAATTCATAATTCACAATTTCTATTGTGCATTCTTAATTATTCAAATAACAAATAACTTTTCTTTGGTCATTTCGACAAGCTCAATGACCGAGGCTTTCCATTAAAAAACAAAAAACGCTCCACAGAAGACTTTCCTTTCTGCAGAGCGTTTCCTCTACCACAATTGTCAATTATCCATTGTCAATTCTCAATTGTCCATATTTCACAATGATCTACCAGAATCATATTAAACTGGACTCCCTGAATTGCATTAATTCCTCTTCATCTAAATCTATTTTTCCGGCCAGTGCAAAAAAAGCTTCCTTTGATTTTCCCGATTCTATTCCAACATTACTTTCTTTTTTTTCATCTGCCATTAGATAACTAATAAAAGCGGATACTGCCTTCTGCTGATAATCTTTCAGATTTTTTATTTGTTCCATTAATCTTACAGTTAAATTTACAGTCTCAGTTAAATCAACAGTCTCTTTTCGTTGTGCAGAAACATTACCAATTCCTTTGTTTTTACGTGGAATCGAATATGCAGGAGATGAAGATGCAATATGGAGTGCTTCAGATTCATTTTTATAATGATAAAAGGAATATTCCTCAGAATTGTGTTCTGCTGTTTTACCTGCCAATTCATCGTTAATTATGAAATCATAACTAACCTGATACAAAGAGCATAACTGTTTTACAACTCGCACCGAAGGTTCAACTTCACCATTTTCATATTTTACATACATCTGACGCGAGATTTTCAGATAACTGGCTACAGCAGTCTGAGAATAGTCAAATTTTTCTCTAAGATTTTTTATAGTTTTATACACATATGTATTTTATAAAACTATTATGATACTGTCAATTTTTTTTGATATATTTTGTAAAAAATAATTAACAATATTTCTGCTCTACAGATTTCTGTAGCGGCTTCCAAATTATTCATTGTTCCGTTCTCCTAATACTTATCTGTTATAATCTTTACCGGAATTAGTCCCCAAATCTTTCTGGTAGCCGTTTAAAATAGAAAAAACCTAGTCTGTGTTTAGACTAGGTTTTATTTTTTAGGATTTAGTTGTTAGTTTCTGGTAAGTAGTCGCTAGAAATTGAATCGACAAATAGAATTACAAGGTTTGATAGTCTCTTATACCTACGTAATTCACCACTTTCATTATAAGTAGAAAATAAATCTTTGAATGATAAATCATTTTCCATATCTGGAATAATATAAGGATATCTACCTCTAACTCTAGTATCAGCCCAAGTATACATTGGGTCCTGACCATCATATCCAAAAACCATATATTCAACTTTTCCATCTGCATAAGTAAACTTGATATATGGATAGTAGAAATATGTAGGTCTACCTGTGACACCATTATTAGCAAAACAATTAGGGTAAAGTTCAAAACTTGTTCTATCACTTACAAGACTAGCATATTTTGAATTAATGCTTTCAATATATGTTTTTGCTTCATTAACTGTTGTTTCAAGTTCATTAACTTTTTCAGTTGTTGCATAACTTCCACTTGTAAGGTAATTCTGTGCTTCAAGATATTCCTTTGTTACAAGTGTTGTATTTTCTGTAATTGCATTTGCAACTAATTCCTTAATTTGTGTTTCATTTTTTACATCGCTTGCGTTTGCTTTGTTACTTAATGTCCCATTAATTGTAGCAATAGCACTTGTAGTAGTTTCTACAAAAGTATTAAATGTTGCTTGTGCACTTTCCAAGTTAGCAACTTTTGTCCTAATTGCACTGATATTTGTATCACTATCTGCAATTTTACCTTCCAAATAAGTTTTATTATCTGCAACTGATTTTTTAAGTGTTTCAATAGTTCCAGACAATTCTGTAAGTGCTTCACTTGTTGCAAGTGTTTCTACTGTTGATTTTAATGCAAGATAATCAACCTTTAATTTTGAAATTGTTTCATTTTCTTTTTTCTCAATTTCAAGAATTGTTTCCAATGTTTCAACACGGCTTGTAAGGTCTGCAAGATTACTTGCAACTGTTTCTACCCTAGATTTTGTTGCATAAGTATTTTCTGCGTTTGCAACTGTAAGGTAGTCTGCAAGATTAAGATTTGTTACTTTATCTTTATTTGCTTCATACCAACTCTTAATTGTATCTACTGTATCTTTAAGACTTGCATCTGCTTTGCCATTTATTGTATTTTCAAGATTTGTAAGTTTTTTACCAAGAACACCGTCAACTGTAAGTAAGGTTTCAACTTTTTCAATTCTACTGTGTAATGCACTAACTCCAGAACAAAGGTCACTAATTCTAAAAGTAAAATAGTCCATACTGTTATATTTATTCCAGTCTATCATTACTTCAATATCATAATCTGTAAAACCAAATACATCCTTTATGTATTCTTTAAGTCCGTCTGTAGTTACGGCATCTGCAAGAATTTCGTTTTTTACAGTAGTAATATCACCAGAAATCTCAGACTTTATTGTTGTTTTTATACTTTCTAGTTGTTCTGTTGATAAACCTGTTGTTTTAAGCTCTGCAACTGTTGATTCAAGGCTTGTTACACTTGTTTTAAGATTAGTAACATCTGCAAGTAAAGTTTCTACATCACCAAGTTTGTCTGTTACTTCTTTAATTGCATTGATTTTTTCATCGATTTCTGCATTTGTGTAGCCATCTCCAATGTAATCTTCCCAGTTAACTGTATCAAGATATTCTTTTACGGCTTTTGAAATATCGCCAAGTGCAGCAAGGTCTTCTTTTGTTGCATAGCCTGCAAGTTTTTCGTCTACTTCGCCTTTTGTGTAGTAGTTCGCAAATTTTGCATCAATGTCGCTGATTTTTGTTTCAAGTTCTGCAACTTTGCCGTCTACATAACTTTTTGTTGCATAAGTATTTGCGGCTTCTTCTTTTGTCAAATAGTCGCTAAGGTCTACCTGACAACCAACCATTGTAAATGCCATAAGCATTGCTACGATTAAATAAGTTGTTTTTTTCATAAACACCCCTATAACAAAAAAGGCACTTCACCGCCATTACTGCCAGCAAAGTGCCTTATTATTTACATAATAAAATTCTGAGAAATTGTATAAATTCACGCACGAGTTTTGTTTTGCAAAACCCGCTAAATAAAACGCAACCTTACACCGAACTGAGAACTGAGAACTGAGAACTGAGAACTGAGAACTGAGAACTGAGAACTG
>JAKSTM010000076.1 GCA_024402565.1 Treponema sp.
ATTGCTGAAGCACTTTCTCCTATTTCTGATATGGCTATGCAGAAAGAACTATGTAAACTCGTTTTGGAAGTGTTTAATTAATTTTTGTCATAAACGAATTATATAATCAATGGGGAAAATTTCTCTGTTGTTAAAAAAAAAGAAGTTCCTGAAAGAGTATTCAATCAGGAACTCCGAATCTTGGTCTGGAAAGCTCTCAAAGGTTTCTAAAGCGGGGGGCATTCCAGTCATTTCGCTTTTCTGAGTAGTTCTAAAAAATACTCACCGAAGAAGAAATTAAAAAAAAGGCATAATCGATACAGTAACAGACGGAAGTCTGCCCTTGCTTATCGGAAAGCCTTTACAAAAATAAATACTACTTTATCTGCAGCTTATTGTCAGTCAATTAGAAGTTGACTTTAATACACGGTCTTTATAATTGACATATTCAGCTTTAGGATATATTTTTGAATCAGAAAGGCTTTCGATGGGCTGTGTATTTGGATTTCCCTTAGCCACGGCAAGATTCCGAGAGTCTTTCTTCTGTTCTACAGTTATTTGAAGGCTTTCCTGTAAATTGCGGTAGACTTCCGTCTACTTTGCGTACGGTTGAGCCTTTTTTATTTCATCTTCCGTAAATAGGATTTTCAGTCAACTTCTACTTGACTGAAAGTTTCTCCTGATAGTGCTATAATGTAATTGTTGCCAAGTTCCGGCAACAGTCGGGAGATTTTGTATGGGAAAAGAGTTCACAGAAGAAGAAATTAGAGAACAGTCCATTCAGATGAATATTAATGATGATATGGGCTGGGATGATGATTCAGATTTAGAACAAACTCCAGAATCTGCTGATCCTGAACTTACTGAATATATCAACAAAGGAAACGCATTAAGTTACACAACATATTTTGAGAACATCTTTTCCTGGGAAGAAGAACTTGTTGAAACTTGTAAGTTTTTCAAGAAAAAATATGGTGTTTATCCAAATGCAATTGGAATAAGTAAAGATACCTTCCTTCGGCTTGAAGAAGCAACAAATCAACTGATAATAGAAGAAGCTGGAAGAATCAGTAATCCCTATAACTATAAAATGAGGCTTGGTCTTGTTCCTGAATCTGAAACTAAAAATATTGAAGATGATGATGAACCTTGCTATGTTGATATTTCAAAAAGGCATTTTTTCTCATATCCAGCCATAGAAAATCCAGATATTCGTCTGGAACTACTTTATAATACCAGCTTTGCACCATGTGTTTTTGAAGTTCTAAGACTTCCAAATGATTTTGTGGCTGAACCAAATCTTCTTGATGAAAGTGCAAAGAAATCAGAAAAAACTTATCCTGTTGTAGACCAGGAAAAAACAGCTGCAAACTTAAAAATGTTGATGGAGAAAGAGGGTGTAACTCAGGTATTACTTGCAAGATTCTTCAACATCAGCAAGCAAGCTGTGAATAGTTGGGTTACAGGGAAGAGCCTTCCAAGCCTTGATAACTTTGCTGTATTGGCAAGAATTCTTAATAGACCAATCGAAGAATTAATCGTAACTTACGATGTAGAAGCATAGGAGATATTTTATGGCAGAATATTTTACAAGCCGTGGTGGACGATTTGGAAACTTGTGGAAAAAAGAGGGGAGTGACAAATACTTCTTTTCTCTTAAAAAATTCGAATGGATAAAATGCAAATGGGTTTGTATTCAGCCGAACTTTGGAGAATGTTCTGAAGAATTTGCTGAGAAGTTTATTGAGCTTGAAAAAAAACGAGGCCCATATCAAGATGAAATCCTTCCAATAAATTTTTACATGAGTGATTCTGATTGGATTTATGCATTGAATGTAATTGGCGATGAATTTTTTGTATTTAAAGGCGGAGAAGATTTACTTCTGATACCAGCACCAGTTGGTACAATCGATCCATATTGGGGTGGTATCGCAGAATCTCAGCTTGATAGCTACTTAAAAGAATATATTGGTGATAAGGAAACAATTCCTTATACACGTCTTCTTAAGTAAGAATAATTAATTGAATTATAATCGTCGTCTGCGTGAAAGGATTTTGCCACCTATGCGGACTTATACTTCGGATTACAATGGAATTGGCCGTCACCGCTAACGACGATTTTTTTCTGCAGCATTGTATTGAGTAATATGCTTAGTCAACTACAAGTTGACTGAAATGCTGATTGTTTAATGCTATGATTATTATGGTGATGATGAACCGGCATATATTGGAGGTGGACTGCGGAGTAATACTCTCAGCCTATGTTATCCAAGGAACAAAAAGTTCTTATTATTATGTTTAGGTGGCAGTCCAGGGATATACCAAGTAAAGTTCCCTCATCTTGCAGAGGATGAAAGGTTATCTGCAGGTTGCTTATGATGCCATGATGACCCCCGATAAGGCTCTTACTTTCGGTCTTGGGGTAATTGCTGCTGAAAGGCTTAATTTCTTACCGAAGAAATTTATAGTTCGGGGTCGCTATACATAATCAACCTTTATTTGCTTATATGCGACTTTTATCGGCAATTTATAACCGTATATTTCATAAGAATTATGAATATATTTTGCTGATAGAGTTGTTTTTTTTTTGTAGACAGATTTGAGATTTATAGATAATGGAATTATCAAATTACCCGTCAGCCGAAATATATTTTTTGAAAAATAAATTAGATTACATTTTATCGAAAAGACAAACCTAAATCTTCTCCAACAACTCCTTCACCGAAGTTTTGGACAGTTCTTCTTCCAGTGCTTTCTGTGCATTGGAAAGGGGAGTGTCCAGAATCTGGTGAATCTTTTTTCCAACAGGACATTTAGGATTTGGATCTAAGTGAAAATTAAAAACTGAACGATTTTCATCATCTTCTTCACTTACAGCTTTATAAATGTCAAGCAAGGAAATGTCTTCCAGCTTATTTGTAATTGTGGAACCGCCAACACCAGCCTTTGTTTCAACAATACTGGCAGACTGCAGCTTTCCCAAAATCTTTCTGATTATTACAGGGTTCATTCCTGTACTGGCGGCAATAAAATCTGAAGTAACTTTATTTGTTTCGCCAAAATATGCAATGCAGAGAATTGTGTGAATGGCAACTGTAAGGTTTGTGTTTAATTTCAATTTTGTGTCCTCGTCTCAAATGTATCATATTTGTTGTAAAAAATAAATAACAACATTTCAAAATTTAGTTGACATTTATAAATTACAACGATATATTAAATACAGGTTGTAAATATTAAGTTACAACGAAAATAAACCACATCTTTTAATCAGCCTGATCACCTGTTTTTAAGATAAATACTTAACTAAGGGGTATAAAAATGAAATTAGCAGTAGTAGCAGCTAACGGAAAAGCTGGAAAATTAATTGTAAAAGAAGCATTGGCTCGCGGATTTGAAGTAACAGCCTTCAGTCGTGGAGAAAACAAAACAGAATCAAAGAACTTTGTTCAGAAAGAAATCCAGGACTTAACAAAAGAAGACCTGGCAGGATTTGATGCAGTTGTAGATGCCTTTGGTGCATGGACAGAAGACACACTTCCTTTGCACAGTACAACACTTTCACATCTTTGCGATATTCTTTCTGGAACAGAAACTCGTCTTTTAGTTGTAGGAGGAGCTGGAAGCCTTTATGTAAACAAGGAACATACTCTTTGTGTGGCAGAAGGCCCAGATTTTCCTGACATGTTCAAACCTCTTGCTGCTGCCATGGCAAAAGCACTTGGTGAACTTCGCCTTAGAAAAGATGTAAAATGGACTTATATTTCTCCGGCAGGAGATTTCCAGGCAGAAGGCGAACGTTCAGGAAAATATATTCTTGCAGGGGAAGAACTTACTTTGAATGCAAAAAACGAATCTATTATCAGTTATGCGGATTACGCTATTGCAATGATTGATGAAATTGAAAAAGGAAATCACATTCAGCAGCGTATCAGTGTAGTTAGAGAATAAGAATTTTAAGGAGAACCGCAGATGGAAATTAAAGAACTAGCTGAATACTTAGACAAAGTTGGACTTCAGTACATGGCAACAATCGGGCTGGACTCAAAACCAAAGGTTCGGCCTGTGCAGTATATGGTTCTTTATGATGAAAAGCTCTGGTTCTGCACCAACAGCCAGAAAGACATGTACAGGGAATTGTCGGCAAATCCTTATGTAGATATCTGCGGTTCTAAACTGATGGAAAACGAAATAGACACTGCCTGGATTCGCATGAGTGCCAGGGTAGTGTTTGAGGAAAACAGAACTGTAAAACAGATGATTATGGAAAAGAGTTCCATCGTTCATGAACTTTATGAAAATAACGCTGATCATCCGCTTTTTAAGGTTTTCTATCTTTCAGAAATAAAAGGCAGCCTTAATAATCTAGGGCATGTAAAAGGCCTTGAAGAGAAATCAGGTTTTGCAAAACCTGTACAATTTGAGTTTTAAGCTATGATAGAAAAGATTAAATCGGTATTAAATGAGGCGGAAGCGGTTGTAATAGGAGCGGGGAGTGGACTTTCAACTTCTGCAGGTTTTACTTACAGCGGTGAACGCTTCTATAAATATTTCTCAGATTTTTCAAAAAAGTACGGCTTTCACGATATGTATTCCGGCGGATTCACGGACTTTGAAAGTCTTGAAGAATACTGGGGATACTGGTGCCGCCATATTTATGTAAACCGATATGTTCCAGCAACCGTTCCTGTATATGATGAACTTTTACGGATTGTAAAGGATAAGAATTATTTTGTCCTTACAACCAATGTGGATCACTGTTTTCAGAAAAGCGGTTTTGATAAATCACGGTTATTCTATACCCAGGGCGATTACGGACTGTGGCAGTGCAGTAAGCCATGTCATAAGAAAACCTATGATAACGAAGAGACCGTCCTGAAAATGATAGAAGCAGAGCAGGGGTATTCCAGAATGACTGTTCCTTCAGAATTTGTTCCAAAGTGTCCTGAATGCGGAAAGCCCATGACAATGAATCTTCGCTGTGACGGAACCTTTGTAGAAGATGAAGGCTGGCACAAGGCTGCAAAAAACTACGAAGATTTTATAAACGAAAACAAAGACAAGAAAGTAGTGTATCTGGAACTTGGTGTTGGCGGAAACACTCCTGGGATCATAAAGTATCCCTTCTGGAAACTTACATATTCAAATCCCAACGCTCGGTATATCTGCATAAACAAAGGTGAAGCAGCTGCTCCAAAAGAAATTGAAAAACAGAGCATCTGCATGAATAATGATATCTATGAGGTTTTAAAATCACTATGACACAGAGCGAAAGACGTTTTTATCTGATTCGTGAATTACTCAAGGAAAACAATGGAGCTGCAGGAGAATATCTTGGACTTACTCCAAGTAACGGTGGCGGCTATGTAATTCCACAGGATGGAAAAAGTCAGCAGGATTTACTCAGAGCCTTAATGAATATCCGTGGACCTTATGCTGTAAGTGATGAATTTCTGAAGATTCAGGATGAATATTTACAGGAAACAAATTCTGCTCGTGGAGTATTTAATATAGAAGATTTGACTCCAACTGCGGATGATAAACGGCTTTATCTCTGGCAGGGAGATATTACGACCTTAAAAGTTGATGCTATCGTGAATGCCGCAAACTCACAATTGCTTGGATGTTTTGCTCCCTTGCATATTTGTATTGATAACTGCATCCATACTTTTGCAGGAATCCAGCTTCGTCTGGCATGTAATGAACTGATGCAGGAACAGGGGCATGAAGAAGGAACAGGACTTTGTAAAATTACACCGGCTTTCAATCTTCCAAGCCGATATGTTCTGCACACTGTCGGCCCGATTATTAGAACTGTTGTCGATCCCCGTGACAAGGTTCTTCTTGCAAACTGCTATAAAAACTGTCTTGAAACTGCCTGTGCTCATAACCTTGAATCTGTTGCTTTCTGCTGCATATCTACTGGGGTTTTTAGATTTCCAGCAGAGCTGGCGGCTAAGATTGCAGTTGAAACTGTAAAAAAATGGCTTGATGAACACCCGGAAAGCTCTGTTAAAAAAGTTGTTTTCAATGTTTTTGGGAATAAGGATTTAGAGATTTATGAAAAAATTTTAAGATAGCACCCTATTTCAAATTTTCCTGAATTTCGGCACCTGTTTTTGGGTTCATTTTCTTGATTTTTGCAGAATTTTCGGGATT
>JAKSTM010000077.1 GCA_024402565.1 Treponema sp.
AAAAGCATCAACAGATTCAAAAATGAATGCATGGCATTTAAGCCGGTTATAAGGGCGGATTCTCACAGTCTTGATTATCAACCCTGTATCAAAAATCAGCACGAACTTGCTGGCGGAAAAATCCATCTCTCTTTCTGTAAGTTTGTTGATTTCTGCAATGATTTTATGAAATCCTACTTTCTGAACAAATTGCTTTGTAGCCAAAACTGTTATTCGATCCTTAGAAAGTTCCTTTTTGTTGCAGCTTTCCATTACATCTGTCAGGCTATGAATATTTTTTTCCATATCAAAAGCGGAGATTGCTTTAATCCGTGCAAAATCCATTTTGAATTTTTCATAATCAATGTCATAAAGATCTATTTCTTTTGTTTTTTCTACATTAATTGTTTCTTTGTTGAATGCTCCGTTTTGAACCAGAACTTCAGAAGGAATTTTCAGTTCCTGAATCTGTGCTTTTGTAAATGCCTTTTCACAAATGAATTCTGTAGAAGGAGAAACTTCTACCCTTCCAAATGTTCCAGACAAAAAATTTGCAGGAATTCTTTTTACTGGCGGAAGAATCAGCACACTGTTTTCATTACAGAAGCGGTAAAGATAAATGCGGAAGTGATTCCACAAATTCATTGGAATGTCTTCTGTAATTTGAATCGGTACTTTCTTGCCATTGTCAGTCCATTCTTCAAAACTGTTTGCCACATAAATCAAATCTTTTATCTGTTCCAAATTAAAAGTCATTGTTTTGTCTCCGTTAAATACTCTGTTACAAAATCTTCAAGCTGTGCTCCCATGATGACGCAAATTTTTCTTCCTCACCTTTTTTCCAGCTGCGTGCCGTAGTTTCTGCATCATTCATAAAAGACCAGGTGCAAAGTTCAAAAAAATGATTGTCCACATATTCAAGCAGCGGGATAAGACTTTTCATTTCCGGCCTCGTAAATTCAATTCTGTTATGGAAGCACGAAATTTCTAAAATGTTGTGATTCCCATTAATTTTACGGAACTGAAAAACTATGTTTTTAAGGGGATGTTCTTCAAAATATTCATAAATGAATGATATGTAGTCATCCAGCCTTAAACCTTTTCCCAGATCCTTTTTGATTTTTTCAGCACTTTCCCTGTCGGATTCCAGAATAGAAAAAAGTTCATCTTTCTTTATTTCGCTGACTCTGGAAAAAAAAGAAGCGAAAATATAGAACAATGTCATTGCATTGGGATTTTTTTCCATCAGTTCAAGCAATTCTTTTTCTGCATAATTCATGTCAAACCGTTTTTTTACATCCGCAAATTTAACGCCATCTTTTGAGTCGTTCATACACCCATCAGGATTTCGGAGATCCCTGCAGACTGCAAAATCATACAGACCGGTTGCATCATAAGATGCTTCCATGAGCTTGCTTGAATGATAACAGCAGTCATACGAATTTTTCTTATCAAAAAATAAAACTAGAAAGAGTTTTTCTTCTTCGGCCAGTTTATTCCAGTCCTTAGCATAACAGGTCAAATATTCATCTATGAAATCTTCAACTGTTTTGACGGTCACATTAACATACATAAGTCCAGCCCTCCTTTACGTGTTTTGAAATCAATGGATTGAGCATTTTTTCTGCTTCTTCATAAGTTTCTGCCGTAAAGATGTCCCTTTTGATATGTTCCTGTCTTCTGCTTGAAAAATCTTCATAATACAGAATGTATGGCGGAAAAAACTTAGTCTGCTCTTTATTCGTCTTCCAGATGATGAATTTTTTTGCATAATAAGATTTTCCCTTCTGCTTTTTATAAACATGCACATCCAGAACTGAACTTTCAGGAAGATTTTCAAAATCAACAGCATCATCGTCTTCGGCAAAAGGTGAAATTTGGGAAAGCTGTTCAAGACGAATATCTTCGTAAACGCAGGATTTATCATCCCGTTCACGGACAACAGAAAGTCCATGACAGGAAGCTCCGTTTACAAGCCCTTTTGTCTGCCAGCTGTCGCCATCAAAAATTAAAAGATCATTCTTGCAAGGCTTTTCGTCGCCTTTTTTTGAAGCAAGATCAACGCAGGAAATCTCAAAAACTTTTTCCGGGTAGACCATTTTGTAAGGAATACCTGCCGAATTTGCATGAGAAAAATTTACAGACGGCATGATTCTTTTTTGGAAGTATGAAAGAAGCTGTTCTTTATCATCGTATGAAAGTCCTGTTGCACCACAGGCAAAACGATGGTACTTTCCGTCTTTATCCAAAACCGCAAACATGATGTCCCTCAAAGTTCCGTCTGTATCCTGAGCAAAACCAATTGCAGCTGCATCAATTGTATGACGGGGTTTGATCTTCCAGATGGCACCATTTTCGTTTCGAACAACAAGACCTTCCGCTCCTTCTTTTACAACCCACTGATTATAAATTTCTGAAACTCGATTTCTCAAATCATCAACTGTTTCTTCTGAGCCAGCCTCCACCACGCAATATGGAACAGTCGAAATCTGCTTTGCACCGGAAAACAAATTTGCCGCATACTTTAATCTGCTGTCATAAGGCTCATCGTCTTCCCTGATTCGATAAATTTTGTCCTCCCGCTGAAAAATTGCCAGAGCCAGTTCATCTTTTTTTTCGCAAGCAAGTGCATGAAGAACATCTGCAACACGGGTTCGTTTTTCGCCCGGCAGATACAGTTCCATTAAAAAAGCTACATGAAAGTTTTCTGGAATCAGATTCTGTGAATTCAACCTCGAGTTTTCTTTTTCTATATATTCAGTAAATTCATCAAGGCATTTAATATCTTTTAATTCATCCCCTGAAGAAGTAGCGAAAGTTACAGAAACTTTTTTATTATAAATATGTGCACTTCCATAAACAAAAATTCCATCGAGTTTTTTTGTAACATAAAACTTTTTTCCATATATTGCGTCTTTAAAATTATTTCCGTCAAGAAGAGTAAAATCTCTGGACATTTCCCTCTTAGCTTTAATGGCCGCCGAAAAATCATTTTTTGTTGTGATTGCTATATGTTCCTCAAATTCAGTTTCAACGACTTCACGCATTTTATTTAGTGAATGACTTAATCTACTCATTACTATTCCTCGCTTACATCTGCTTATTCTTCGTTGCCGTATTCCATTTCGCACAAAAGAAGTGTCAGCTGATATTGCTTTTCGTTTGAAGTATGAAACAGAATGTTTTTGTTTTTTTCTGTTTTGCCTTTTAAAAATACACGGTAAGGTTTTCCACCTTCTCTAAAAACCACAGGCTCATCACCGTTTTCGCCGCTTCCCATATACATAAGACATTCCCGGCTTTCCAGATCGTTTGCAATGTCGTACAAAAAATCAAAAGTAAGACAGTCCAGATGGTAGAGCCTGTAAATCTGACTGACCACATATTTTTTTGCAGCCACATCATAGGGAATATATTTGTTTGTCCATTTAAGAGGTGTGTCCAGATCCGAAATATTCTTTTCTTTTTTTACAAACGGATGGATATCCTTTACATTTCCATCTTTGTCAAAAATTGTTTCTTCAAACCATAGGTCGTCTGCGGCTTTTCCATTTTTACCTGAATATAATCTGTGCAGTTCCTTTATTTCGCAACCAGTCTTTTCAAAATCAATTTCACTGTTTGTGCTGATAAATTGATTGAAGATTTCTTCGTCGCTTATCATCTTGCCGCTTTCCGTACCGTAGATTTTCTCATAGCTTTTTTCGGATAAAGTTTTTATTCGGCGGATTTTATGATTTTCAGTTTTTTTCTTTTCAAGAACTTTTGCATTTTCAAAGCAGACAACTGCACTTCTTTTTCTCATATCCTGAATTGCTATTTTTCTCATATTCCATACTCCTATTCTTCTTCCCAAATTTACCAGAGGTTTTCAAAATCTATGTCCAGATCTTCATCAAGAACTTCCAGCTCGTTATCAGCAGAAATAAGATTTTCTTCGAAAAGAAATTTATCTGGGATAAAACCACACAGACAAATAAAAATTCCACTTTCATTTGAAAAGATGAAAAAGATGGCGTCACGACCATCGTCATACCGAAAACCAACTCTCCATATTTCAGAGCCAAGTGATTCCTTTGCCATCCTCATCTGGTCTTTATCCCCAGAAGTCAACTGATAGGAAGCCACAATTACAGCATCAAGAAATCTTTCTGCAGGAAATGCATCATTTTTGTTAAGAGAAAATCCAAGTCCGTTTAGACGTTTATCAAACATAGACTCAACATTTCTTTTTCCAACTGTATTTTTAGATTTTTCCTTTCCTGATTCATCTTCACTTTCCACAGGCGAGAACAATTTTGTACAGCCGTTTGTTAGGGTAATCATTCCATTTTCATTAACATAAGATTTCTCACATTCTTCATCCCCATTTTTAGCAACGATTTTCTTGCTGCCGTATAGATTTTTTCGTGAAAGTTTCTTAATTCTGAATTCAAACGGCTCACCAAATATAGACAACGAAATATTACTATTCATTTCAAAACCTCCGTTAAGTACGCAACATATTTCTCTTTTGGAAAATGATTTTTGAACCAGGGATCAGGTTCATTCAAGGCCCATAAAATCCGCATGTTAAAATTCTTTGGAATCTCAAGATGCTCAAAATATCCGTCAGAAAAAACAATTACGCCGTCATATTTCCTTTTGTTTTTTTCAACATAATCAATGACGCACTGAAAATCCGTTCCTCCCCGACCTTCGCATTTCAGGATTTTTATTTCTGACTTCATTCTGAACAAAGTGTCTTCTTTAATTTCAATATCTGCTTCAATAACATCAATCTGGCACTTATATTTACGCCTTATGTAATTCAAATAATTTGCATAAAGCACAAGCCATTTATCCTTTACAGATTTACTTACATCAAGAACACAAAGCAGCGATAAATTATCTTTTTCCAGCCTAGTTCCAAGCAGATGATAACCAAAACGACGATTCGGCTTTGATCTTGTTCCAACTCTTTTCTTTCCTTTTTGAATAGCACTGATAAATATTTTTAAAACATTGAATTTATTGCTGACCTTTTCTTTTTCAATTATCAGGGAAGACAGAAATCCGCCTGCAGTATTTCCCGGAAAGATTCCACTCAGCTCCTGTGAAAATTCTTTATTTTCCAAAAGCTCCTGCCGGTCCATCTGGGCTTCAAGCTCAACCATGGCATCATCTTTGTTCCATAATTCAACGGCATCTTTTGTCGCATCACCATCCGTACTTTCCAAGCCAGTATTTTGCTCAGTATTAGCTTTTTCATTTTTACCGTCTTCAGTTTCTGACTTTCCACTACTGTTGCTATTATCTGTCTGATCCTCGCTGTCATTATTCTCAGTACCTGACATATTTTCCATTCCATCGTTGCAGTCACCAGCACTGACATCTCCACCTCCATTGTCATCATCCTCGTCTTCATCATTCTGATTTTCTTTCATCAATGCATCATAATAAAATTCAAAACTCTCACCCTCCGGCAAATCCCCAAGATTTTTTTGAAGAATCGCCATATTGCTTGCCTTAATAGCAATTTCTGCATTAAACGGATTGGGTCGCCTGAAAGTACAATGACCAAGAATTATTCTTGAAAGTTCCAGCTTAATTAAGTCCTTGATTTCGCCCGGAGTTTTTTCCTTAATAAGTTCCGGATTATATTCAATTCTGTTTTTTCCGCTTCTAGTCTCGCAAAACATTTTCTTATTTTTGAAAACCGGATTATTGCAGATTTTTTTGTACAGATAAGGTGAAGTATAAAACCAGCCCTTAATCATCCGGTTTATGATTTCTTCAATTTCATTTTCAGTCCGAACCATAAATCCCTCCGACTATGCAACACAATTTTTTTCAGCAAAACCGCGCATAATCTTGCAGGCTTTCTCACAATTCTCTTTTATAAAATCATTTGCGTTTTCATATTTTCCTTCCAGAAACAAAGAGACAATGTAACCAAGTTCTTCGTTACGGT
>JAKSTM010000078.1 GCA_024402565.1 Treponema sp.
CACTGGTAACAGTTGCAGAAGAAGTTCTGGGAATGAAAGTTGAACAGAGAAAAATCGCTGTTGCAGAACTGGATCAGTTTGCAGAATGTGGACTTTGTGGAACAGCTGCAGTTATCTCTCCTGTTGGACAGATTGACGACCACGGAAAATCAATCATCTATAACGAAGGAAAAGATGAAATGGGTCCTAATGTTAAGAAACTTTACGACACACTTACAGGAATCCAGATGGGAAAAATCAAAGGACCAGAAGGCTGGGTTGTCGAAATCTGCTAATAATGCACAATTCATAATTCACAATTAAGAATTATAAAAAAAGGATATCCCAATCAGTTGGCTTTCGCTTTCTGAAAAGGATATCCTTTTTTATTTATTATGCATTTACATTGTGAATTGTGAATTAATTACAGAACTCTCGTCACTGCGCACTTAAGGTATTCGCTTGTCGGGTAACCCATAAGAACCGGATGGTCTGGCCCTGCCCCGCGCTTTTCAAAAATCTGAACACGACGATGACTGTCTTTTGCAGCATGCATGATCATGTCATAGAATGTTTCTGTATCAAAAAAATGAGAACATGAACAGGTAATAAGGATTCCGCCAGGAACCAGAAGGCGCATGGCGCGAAGGTTGATTTCTTTATATCCGCCGTATGCTTTTTCAATTGTCTTTGCAGATTTTGTGAAAGCTGGTGGATCCAGAATAATCACATCAAACTTTTCACCTTTGTTTTCATAGTCCTTAAGAAGTTCAAAAACATCGGCACAAACAGCAGTCATTTTATCTCCTGCATTATTCATGCGAATATTTTCATTTACCATATCAACAGCTTCCTGAGAAATATCAACAGAAGTTACTTCACGGGCGCCTGCCTTGTAAGCGTTAAGACCAAATGCTCCGGTATGAGTAAATGTGTCCAGAACTTTTTTACCGTGACAGAAACGCTGGATTTCTTTGCGGTTGAACTTCTGATCCAGGAAGTAACCTGTCTTCTGACCGTTTACGATATCAACTTTAATTTTGATTTCGTTTTCTGTAATAGTAAGAACTTCATTTCCAGCCTTTCCAATCCATGCGCTTACTGTATCAAGACCTTCTTTTGAATTGATTTTTTCATCGGCACGTTCGTAAATAAAATCGGGATTACAATGCTTTTTAAGGCTTTCAAGAATTTCATTACGGAAAATGTTACATGCCATAGCAAGGAACTGTACTACAAGATAAACTTTTCCGTCTGAATCGCAGTAACGCTCAACAATCAAACCTGGAAGCATGTCAGCTTCGGCAAATACCAGGCGGTAAGAATCTGTATCGCTGTAATAAAGACGGCGATAATTTACTGCATCCGCAATTTTTTTGTCGATAAACGACGGAATATCTTCTGTAACCTTATCCATATGGTCACTTGAAATAAGGCGGATTGTGATCTTTGATTTTTTGTTCAGAACACCGGTTCCTAAAAATCCCCCTGCTTTGTTGCATACTTCCACAATTGTTCCGTCCGGAACATCACAGTCTTTAAGAGGCGCATTTACCCATTCCCCGCCTTCAGTTTTCTGATATTTCACATGAGAGATTTCATTGTCAAAAACCCATAAAAAACCCTGAAGGATTTCTTTTTCTTCTTTTGCATTTAAAAATACACGTACCATTATTTTCCTCTATTTATTAAGTCCAAGTTTTTCTCTTAAACCTGCAGCATTATCAAAACAGTAAGTTTTGATTCCAAGGCTTTCTGCTGCAAGACAGTTTCCCGCTTTATCATCAGTAAAAAATGCATCTTCCGGTTTCACGCCTTCAGCTTCAAGAATCACTTTGAAAAAGTCAGTTCCAGGCTTTGAAAGATGTATTTTATTTGAAGCATAAGTACTGTCAAAAAAGGCGTAATCTCCGCGTTCAATATGAATCTCATAATGACTCTGAATTGTGTTTGTTCCTGCAATTACACGGCAGGAAGGATCACGTTTTTTCAGCTCACGGATTACTTCAATTGTATCTTCAAAAAGAACAGGATGAAAAAGAAGTCGGAAATAATCAAAATCAATCCTGATTCCTGAAGTTCTCTGAAAAAGTTTCCAGAATTCATCATTTGTAAGCCAGCCGCACTGCAATTCTTCCCAAATATCACGCTTTCCGTCAGGATAGTTTTCATCAAAAATTTTACATAAATCATAAAATTGATCGGAAGTTATTCCAAGTCTTTTAAACACCTGGCCATAATCAAAAGTTGAAGTTACTACTCCACCTATATCAAATATATATAGCATGTCCTAAAGACTACTGATACAAACATTTTTATTCAATATTAATAATTATGAGTTTTCTTTTGAAACTTTTTTTATTATCTTTTATTTATATATATGAAGGATATATTCTAAAAATGGATACTGACACAGCGTTAACAATGACTCCTGCCGTTATGACAAAAGAAATCGGACAGCCGGATGATTTTTACAAAATGGCCTTTCAATTCCAACGCATAATGATGGTTTATGAAAGTGCAATCAAACAGATTGAAACAAAACTCGACATATTAAATAAAGAATACAAGGTAACTGGAAACAGAAACCCTATTCAGACCGTAAAATCAAGAATAAAAAGTCCCGACTCTATTGCAAAGAAACTTGAAAAGAAAAATATTCCCGTTACATTCGACGGAATGATAGAAAATCTTCATGACATTGCAGGGGTTCGCGTAATCTGCCCATACATTGCAGATATTTATACAGTCCGGGACATTCTTTTGAAACAGCCTGATTTAACTCTTCTTGAAGAACATGACTATATAGAAAATCCGAAAGAATCAGGTTACAGAAGCCTTCATATAGTTATTTCCATTCCTGTATATTTGACTGACTCGGTTCAGAACGTAAAAGTAGAAATCCAGCTCCGCACCATTGCCATGGACTTCTGGGCAAGTCTTGAACATGAACTCCATTATAAAAATGAAGCAAATGTTCCAGACTCTGTTCGCCGCGAACTTTTCCGTGTTGCCGAAACAATTGCTATGACAGACAGAGAAATGCAAGAAATTGCAATGGAATTAAGAGAATTAGATTAAAAATTAGTCCATTTGGGATGCTAATTCATGGAGACTATCGTACGGGTATAATTCCCCTAAAGTTGTCTTCACTGTATTTTCTATGGTTGCCCCAAAAATAACAGGAGTCTCTGCAGGTGCAAATTCTGTAAGAACCTGGCGACAAGCTCCGCAAGGTCCCACGGGATAATCAGATTTTGGGGTAGCAATAGCCAAAGCTTTAAAAGTCAAGTACCCTTCTGAAACAGCCTTAAATACCGCAGTTCTTTCTGCACAGTTTGTTAGGCCATAGGATCGATTTTCTATGTTGACTCCGGTAATTACTGAACCGTCTTCAAGCAATATTGCTGCCCCTACAGGAAAATGTGAGTAAGGTGAATATGACTTCTCAGATGCTTTCAATGCTTCTTTATACAAATCATTCAAATCCATAGATAATTCCTTTTTGTTTATTTTTTCTTCAATATAGTATAACATAAAGTATCTATGAAAAATAAAAAAACAACATTCGCTCTCCTTTTTATATTGATATTTACTTTACTTTATTTGGTTTTTGCTACACGTCCTTTAGGAAAAGAATATCACTTTGAACCTGAATGGGAGACAAGCATTCTTTCACCAACAGAGAAACCTGATTCTTCTGACATACATTATTTCAAACTTTCTAACAAAATTGGATACTTTGATAACCATGGACATATAACTCAGATTACATCGATTCCAGAAAACCATAAAGCTTCTATTTCAGAAAATTTCTATTGTGTTTATCCCCTTAATGCGGAGAAAACTGATTTTTTTAATAAAACCGGATTTAAATGTGGAACAATCGATGAAGCTGGATTTCCTTACTTTATAGATGATCGAATATTTATTTTCCTTCCTGGTGGCGGAAGTGTATCCCGTTGTGATAATAACGGAAAAGTTTTATGGCTCTACGAAGGAATTGTTCCTATCACATCTTTTGCTTCAAAAACCACTTCAACTGCCATTGGTTTTGCCGATGGTACAATCAAAGTTTTCAATACGGATTCTGGTGAAATGACATTAGAATATGCTCCTGGAGGAAGCGATCAACCTGTAATTCTAGGCTTGGATATAACAGAGGACGGACATTATATTGCCTCTATTTCTGGTCAAGACAAACAACGATTTGTACTAGCTCATAAAGAAAATACACAAGTAAAAATTGTTCACCATAATTTTCTTCCAGAAAATTATTCATCCCAGTGCCTTGTACATTTTACTGAAGACGAAAAAACTGTTTTCTATAATTATAAAAAAGGAATTGGTATTTATAATCTTGATAATGAAAAAAACACTCAAATTAAAATAGATTCCAGAATTATTTCCATCGAAGAAAGCGAAAATATGGTCTTTTTTATGGGAAAAGACAATAAAAAATACACGATTTATATAATCGAAAAAAGCAATTCTTTGGGCGGAAGCTTTAGCTTTACTGCAGATTCAGCATTTATATGTGCTGACAGAGAAAATTTATATGTTGGGAAAAACAATTCCCTTTCAAAAATCAATATTTCAAAAAAATAAAAGGTTAAAATATTTATGAAAAAACTTTCCATTTGCATAGCTTTAGTTTGTATTTGTATCCATATAAATGCATTTGAGTGGCCTGTACAAAATGTTCAATCGGAATCCATAAAATCTTCGTTTGGACAAAAAAGGGGAACAACCATTTCCTCTTCAATTATAATTGAATCCCTTCCCCCAAAAGGCGAGGAAGAAGAATTTATTCCAGAAGTATATAGTTGTGATGAAGGACGTATCTTAATAAAAATTTCAGATTTAGACGATGATAATGACTTTTTCCCATCAACTTTAGGACAAGCATTAATTATTTCACATTCAGATAATATAATCTCTATTTATGGAAATCTTAACCATACTCCAGATAATAGCTTTGAGAATTCTGAAAAAATCTCAAAACAAACAAAACTGGGAACTATTGCTAAAACAGCTTGGGCAACTACCAAAGATTGTTTGGAATTTCAATTAATTGATATAAAAAGATCTTTAGCAATGAATCCAAGAACAATCTTACCTAGACTCGAAAAGGAAAAATCTTTTCCTCCAGTTGAAATTATTGTTGAAAATAAAGATGGAAAAAGACTAGACTTAAACACAAACAGGGCTTTTCTTTCTGGAAATTATCGATTTTATCAAAGAAGAAATGAACTCTTAGTACCTCAAAAATCAAGTATTTCGATTAATGGTGAATTAGTGGACGAAATCAATTTTAATGAGATTTATCAAAAAGATAATTCAGTTTTTATTCTGAGTACAAATAAAAAGTTAAATACCATTGATATCTACCCAGATGACAAATTGCTCTTACTTGGAGAAGTGCGAATCCAAAAAGGTAAATCTGTTATCACTTTCGAAAACACAAGCCCCCTTGAAGAAAAAAGACTTGTAAATTACGCAGTAAACATATATTAATAAGGCTTAAAAACACAATTTACCGCCGCGTTCCGCGGCTTGTGCATAGGCCAGCCGTTCACATAGTTCACTGGCTGTCCTTTGCGGTAAGGAAATTATTTATGTCGCCGCATTCTGCTGCTTGTGCATAGGACTTCAGCTCACTTTTTTCGCTTCGTCCTTTGCATAGAAGAAATTATTTATACCGCCGCGTTCCGCGGCTTGTGCATAGGCCAGCCGTTCACATAGTTCACTGGCTGTCCTTTGCGGTAAGGAAATTATTTATGTCGCCGCATTCTGCTGCTTGTGCATAGGACTTCAGCTCACTTTTTTCGCTTCGTCCTTTGCATAGAAGAAATTATTTATACCGCCGCGTTCCGCGGCTTGTGCATAGGCCAGCCGTTCACATAGTTCACTGGC
>JAKSTM010000079.1 GCA_024402565.1 Treponema sp.
GAAATGCTGGACAGAATCGAAGCAGAAAAAGGCAGAAACACAATGGAACCTCTGGCCTTCGACATTCTTGAAGCAACAAAACAGAAAATGGCTGATTTAGGACGAGACTACAGGAGTCTTGAATACGAAAAGTATAAAAAAATGTTAGAAACATAATAAATCACCTAATCAGGAGGAATTTCGCCTATTTCACTTCCTGATTTAGGCGAAATAAACATACATCATGAGGAGTACATCAAATGAAAGCAAAAAAAACACTAATCGCTCTTCTTTTTGGAAGCGTAATAGCCGTAAGCAACGTAAGTGCAACAGGCTACCCGGTATTCGATATTTCAGGCTGGCTTACTGCAATCGATCAGTTATACAGTCAGTACGACATGGTAATGAACACCATTACACAGATCGAAAACCAGTATCAGCAGATTCAGCAGGCCGTAGAAAGAGCAAAATCCATTGACTGGGACAACATCCGCTTTGACGGAGACTTTGATATCCGTAATGACATCAAAGATGCGAATAAAAGAGTAAACAGACTCTTGAACCAGGCAAGACAGATTCAGAACACCCTTACTTCACCAACAATTGATTGTGGTAACGGGCGTTATTCTCTTGCAGACCTTTGTGGAATGGGCAGCCCTGATCATAACTTCTTTACCGCCTGCACAGACGTTAAGAATTACATGACAGACAGCATGAGATTCTCTATCGAAGCTATCGAAGGAAATCTTACAAACAAACAGAAGATGACCATCTGGAATAAATATGGAATAAGTCCAAGAAACTATCTCTTTGTTCAGCAGTCTGTAGCTCAGGTAAAAACACAGGCATCTAAGGTTATGGCAAAAGCAACATCTGAAGCAGTTCAGCTCCAGCGAGAAGACAAAATTGCAAAAACAAACGCAATTATTCAGGCAGCCTATGCCCAGACTGATTCCAACGGAAATATGACAGAAGCAGCTGCTAATGAAGCAAGTTTACACTTGAGCCAGCAGGTAGTTGATGGTCTTATGACATTGGAAGAAGCCATGAATGAAATGGCCAGTCTAAGTGCAGCCCGTATGATCAACGAAGAAAATGAAAAACAGGCTGAGGCATCAGAAATGGAAGCCGAACAGAAAAAACAGGAAGCATTTGATTATAAAGTTCCAGATGCTTTCCGTAAGTAGGAGGTTTTCTGATGGATCATGCATGGACTGGCTGGATTGATGTTCCAGTTTTACAGGCAATTGAATACTTCAGCGGTGTAATGGCAACCTTCTATAAATGGGGAAGCCATTATGCCGTAGCTATCGGAACAGTAGGACTCTGCTGGTCGGCTTTTAAGCTGGCAAACAGTCGTTTTACATTAAAGGATTTCTGGTGGGATACACTTTACAAATGGCTCATGTTCATTCTGTTTATGTCCCTCTACCCGCTTGTAACACTCGGAATGTCTGCTGTTGGAAACAGAATTGGTATTGATGCCGGAAATGGAAAACAGGCAATCATAGATTCACTTACAAGTATGAAAAACAGTATCGAATACGATATTCAGGTCGGCTATAAACTAGAAAGTGACTTGAATAAGGAACTCGGACAGATTACTTCAAAAAGTGAAACAATCACCTTCGATACATCGTTCGGAAACTCGGATACCTATGATGAATTCATTGATAAATACTATGACGAAGTTAAGAATGCAACATTTAATTCTAAATCTGCAAAAACTAAGGCATTGGAGAAAATCAATGAATACAGGGAAAAAAACAAATACCATAGTTTATTCAGTAAAAGGACTCTTAAAGCCATAAAGGACATCCTTGTTGAAAAATTACCTGATGGAAGTGACGGAGATAATCTCCTTCCAGAATATGTGGATTTGAATATATGGCTGAAAGATTCAAAAGGCAAAGATTCCTATTATCTTTCACCTGGAGCAATTATGCGTGTAACTGTTCTTGGCTGTCAGATAATGTGGGAGAAAAACCAGATTGCCTATGCCGTAAACATGGATGATCTTGATGCCGAAGACGTAAATTTCATGAAAAAAGGCTTTAACAAGATGACAGCAACATTTGCTCATGTTCCAACAATGATTATGACAATGTTCTGTTGTATCGTTCTGGTCTTCTGTGGAATTTTTGCCTGTATTCAATATGTTATGACAATTCTTGAATACACCATAGTCGTCGGAATCGGAGCCTTCTTTATACCATTCATACTTTTTGACGGAACTAAGGAATTACCGAAAAAACTGATTCCTGTATTTACAGGATTCCTTATCAAGATGATTGTAATCACTATCTGTATGTTCTTTGTTTTCTATCTTTTTATCCAGGAAACAGTAGATATCATGACAGATAACGGTGGTATGAACTGGGTTACGTTTGTAACTGTAATCTTTACTTGTGTAATAGGATTTGTTCTGACTCAGAATGCTCCAAAGATTGCCCAGACATTGCTTACAGGACAGCCACAGCTTTCTATGGGAGAACTTGTTACTGCAGCAGGAACTCTTGCTATGGGAACAATAAAAGGCGGAAAAGCCGCAGGCCACGTAGCAAAAGAAGGAACAAGAAAAGTTGCTCAGGGAGCGGTAAATGCTCACGGAACTGCTTCAAAGCTCAACAGTGCAAGAAAAGCAGCCTCAAGCACAGTAAAAGAAATGGGTGGAACAACTTCTCAGCAGAGAGCCGCCGGTGCAAAGGGTATGTTTGCCGCAGCAACAGGCGATTTGAAAGACAAATTCAAGAGTGCTGGAAACAACTTCCTTCACGGAGGTGGAAAAGGTGCTGGCGGACATGGTGGCGGTGGTGCTGGAAATGGTGCACAGGCACATCAGAGAAGCGGTCAGAATACATCCCGCGAATTGGGACCAAATGATTCAAGAACTCTGAACAATACTTCAAACCCATCATTCCAGGGTGCTACTAAGTTTGATACTGCAACACAGTCAAACGTTAATATGACTCGCAAAGAGTTCTATGACGAAAAACGTGAGCAGGGGCAAAACATCGGAAACGAAGCCGGTCGCCGCCTGATGGAAGCTAGTGCTAAAAAAGAGCAGGCTCAGAAGAAGGATACAAGCCTTACTGACAAGCTTACTGAAGGTGTAAGAGCCAGCGAATAAGGATAAGGAGGGCGAGCCTTTATTCTCGCCCATATTTTACAACATAGAGGAGTACAAAATTATGGAAGACAGAAAAACTTATACATTCCCAACGGATGTTTTTTACAAATTACAGGATTTTCTAAGTGACCGCATATTGCATGAAATGGATGCAGAAAATCCAGACGATGAGGAAATTGATGAATTAAACAATATGCAATATTACCTTGCAGAATTTCACAAAGAAGGTTCAGACGATGATTCGATTGAAATTGAATTAGACCATGATTGTATCGAATTTTTATTCAATCGACTTCTTATTTCTGCTCTTTATCTCAAAGATTGGAAACAACTCTATAACAAGTTAGATAGTCTCTATCTTAGACTAGAAAAAATCTATGACAGAGCAATTTCTAATTACAAAGAGTTGGAAGCTCTGCTGAATCAGCAAAGCTCATTAATAACTGAGCAAAGTGAATTCATCGACTTTCTAATGGATATAGATACAGAAGAAAAAGACAGTTAGTTTCTACTTCTTTTATCAAGCTCATCTACCATCTTTGCGATAATTTCATAGTTCCTAAGAACATTAGGTCTCTGACTCGCAAGGATGGGATTTTTTGTCATTGTTGTTTCAATTCCCTGCATAAATTCTAAAACCATTTTTGCTGCAAAAGTTCTTTCTTCTTCACGAATACTGTTCAAACAATGAAGCAGACTTTCATAAGAGTATTTTTCATAGTCAGGATCTAATTCAAACATAGAAGAAAGTTTTAAAAGCATATCTTTTCCTGGCTGAATGTAATATTGAGCCTTGCTATTAGGATTTTCAGACAGAAGAAGCTCCGCCATTGATATAAAACCCTGCATTGCAAACAAAAATACTTCTGCAGGTGCAGCATCTTTTAAATCTTTACCTTCGTCAAATTTAGAATTATTCATCGCCTCTACTCTCCCTTATCTAAATAAGGCTTTTACTTCCTTTAATACTGAATCCAATAAATCATCGGAAGCTTTTTCCAATAATTCAGGAATATTACGAACATAAGTAACTGTAGCCAGACTCAATAAATCTGGTTCACCATTCACTAATGTTACACCAGTTAAGGAATGAGTTAAACGGTTCTGCTTCTCTTTAGTAAGAACAAGAATAGTTTTTCCAGACAAAGAAACAATATCTCCCCTGTCAGGATAGAATTTTCCATCATCTGTTGTGTCCCCGGCTGTAAAGAACTCAGCAGGATCTACTCCATCTAAAGCAGCGGCTCTAATAATGTTTATAGTTGGTTTTGCCCTGTCATTTACAAACAGATTTCGTGCATAAGTTTCTGTAGTTCCGTATTTCTTACCAATTTCCAGATAATCATGTTTATGTCGGCGAACAAAAGAAGAGATTGTGTTTGGATCCCATTCTTTCAAAGTCTTTCGCTTAAATGGGATTTCCTCATCTTCATAATAGAACCAGTCAGTTACAGGAATATATGGCAAAAGCTGACAAATTGCTGAATAAGTCGGAACAGTTGTTCCATTGGCAATCTTATAGCAAATAAGATAAGGAACTTCTTTTTCGTCACACCAGATTTTTAAAGTTCTTGCCTCCAGTAAATCATTTAGAAATTTCTGTGCATAAGTCATTTTCTCTGCCATAAAATTCATTTTCCTCTTTTGTTAAGTGTAAAAGGTGAAGAACATTGCTCTTTCTGGCTTTTCTTCCCTGAATCAGGGCACAAAGCCTGAACCAGAAACTTTGGGGCATTTTAAACACCCCTTCTTCACTATATTTAGTTAAAATTGCTATTAACCTCTTTAAGGATTTATATTCTCTTCCAATCGCTGTAAAAAGAATGTATAAATCTCCATCAACACCAGGCAAAGAACTCTTTTCTTCTGAACTTTCAGAATCCCAGCCTGTTACGACGTATGCTCTTTCAAATCCGCTAAAGTAATAAAGCAAAACCGCTATATGATTACCATCAAAAGACAAACATAAAGATTTTTCATCATCCGTTTGCCTTGGAGCTTCGTTTTTTACTCCGTAAGCATACATTGAATAAGAGACAGAAGACTTTTGGTCCTCCAGAGGTACAAAAACTAGAAAATCATGTCTCATATTTTCTTATTATATATTATATTTTTATAAAATGTATAGTAAGAAATCTTGATTTATTTTTACAATCACTGTATATTTATTTTAGTTACATTCTATTTAATTAGAATGTATAAAACTATAATTTCATAAGCTATTAGACTCCCAGCTAAGCAACTTTTGAATCTACAACACAGGAGTTTTTATGGAAAACACAAATCCATTCGAAAAACCAGTATCTAAGGACGAATTTAACGGATATTGGATTCCACATCACAATGCAAAAGTGATGAAACGCGGCCTTGAAGAAAACAAGGCTCCATTCCTTCCAGATGCATCTGGAAACATTAAGGCAGAACCTATCTACAATGGTGCTTCAGGTTACTGTCTTCCAGCAGGTCGCCTTATTCCTGTTCAGTTTGCCAAAATGGAAAATGGTTACAATTCTAACATCGTTTTCCCACGTTCTACCGTAAATGCTTTGGAAAACAGCATCAAGGAAAATGAAAAAGGCGTATTCTACAACTTCAAAGATGAACAGGGAGAAATCCATGTAGCATCTTTATTCTTCCCTGAACAGACTCAGAATCCTGAAGGTATTATCAATGCCTCAAAGGACA
>JAKSTM010000008.1 GCA_024402565.1 Treponema sp.
AGAGTTTTCTACAGCGTGCCAGAGGTCACCGTCACCAGAACAGATTTTGTATCCTTTTGCTTTGAGGTCAGCAGCTGCTTTCCAGAATGCGTTGAGGTTTCCTGAACCACCACCAATCTTTTCTTTTACAACTTTTGGATCATCTGTTCCCCAAGTTGCTTTTGCGATAGAACGACGGTAGATGAAAGCACCACCAGTTGCCTGATATCCGAGAGCAACGAGGTCTTTTCCATCACGTGTACCAATATCAACTGTGTACTGAGCGATGTTAGAAGCTTTGAGCATCTTGTCTACATCAATACCAAGTGATTTGTATGATGCAGCGAAGTTTTTAGCATCTCCCTGAGAGTATTTCAGGATGAATGCACCTTCTGCAACGTAAAGGTCTGGAGCATCTTTCTTTGAACCCAGAGCCTGGTCGAGAGCTGGCTGGTAAGCACCGTCAGTTGTAGCGATGATTGTCTGTTTCATTTCGAAACCACAATCAGGATGTGTGTCGATGTACTTCTGAACCATGTTTGGAACTTCGTCTGTGAATGCCCATACGTTCAGAACCTTTTTCTTTGGAGCAGCTGTAAGGCTTCCAAGGAGTACTGCAGCAAATACTGAAGCAGCTACGATTTTTTTCATAATATCCTCCTAACTTGGATACATAATTTTTTGATATGTGACTCCTGTCACTAAATTAATTTTATATTGGAATTTTCTAATATGTATAGGGTAAACTTCTTAAGGGTGTAAAAAAAATGAAGTTAATCGTTTTAAAAATTAGAGTAATTTTTTGTTAAACGTTTAAAATTGAAGTGAAAAAGAAATTAGAATTTTCGGGAAATAAATTCCAAAGATTCTATCTGCGCTTCTGGAGAAGAGGTTTCTATTAATATAGAGGAATGAGGAAAATCTCGTTCTCTGAGATTCATGAATTTATTCCAGTCAGTAATTCCTTTTCCCAGTGCCAGATGAAGATCGGCTTTTCCGTCATTATCATTTATGTGAACATGACGGATATATGGTCCCAGCATTTCACTCCAGATTTCAGGATCAGTAGGTGAAATATGTGCATGGGCGTAATCAAAACAAAGACCGAAGTTTTTTATGTCTGTCATTTCTTTAGCAAGGTTTGCAAGATTGTCTGGAGTTCGGTCCCACATGTTTTCCATATATATGTCGATATCAGGATATTCTGAACATACTGTGCGAAAAAAATCTCGGGTTGTTTCCAGCCAGTGTCTTTCATAAGAGGGGCCTGCGGCTGTGGCCAGAAGAAGAGGATTGATGTTTCCGTGGAAAACGATTCCGCGGCAGCCGAGTTTTTGTGCGGTATTCAAACTCTGGCGGACACGAAGTTCTGAAACTTTACGAATTCTTTCATCATCACTGAATACAAGGACGTCAAAAAAAGCCCCGTGAGTTGTGGTATAAGATGGAAGGTTTTTCAGCGATTTGTAATTCAAAATAAGGTTTTCACAATTTTGTTCGTCGTCCAGAACCCAAGGCATGGCAAATTCGTTGTATTCAAATCCTACATCATATTTTTCTGCTATTTTGAGACTTTCGGAAATATTCTTCCAGAAGGGAATTATTAGAATAGGTGAATTGCCAAAACTTTTGTTCATGGGACTATTATAGTGTTTTGAACTGAAAAAAATAACCCATCATCCTATTGTCAATTGTCCTTTGTAAGTTGTAAATTATTGCCATGCGTAAATTCGAAGTAGTTTCTCCCTTTGAGCCAAGCGGCGATCAGGGACAGGCAATAGACCGCCTTGCAGAAGGTTTTCTGCGCGGTGACAAATATCAGACTCTGAAAGGCGTTACAGGTTCCGGTAAGACTTTTACAATGGCAAAGATAATCGAAAAGGTTCAGAGACCTACTTTGATTATCAGCCATAACAAAACTCTTTCAGCTCAGCTTTACCGTGAGTTCAAATCATTTTTTCCGAATAACGCCGTTGAATACTTTGTTTCATATTACGACTACTATCAGCCGGAAGCCTATGTTCCGGCACGAGACTTATATATAGAAAAAGACTGCGATATTAACCGGGAAATTGACCAGATGCGCCTTAAGGCAACTTACAGCCTTATGGAACGCCGCGACGTAATTGTTGTGGCAACCGTTTCCTGCATTTACGGTCTTGGTATGCCTGACCTTTACAAGGACATGAGAATCCATGTGGAAAAAGGGCAGCACTGTGATTTCAAGGATATTGCAAACCGTCTGATTTCTCTTCAGTATTCACGCAACGACATGGTTCTTGAACGGGGAACTTTCCGCATCAAAGGGGACGTAATGGAAGTGTTCCCGCCTTACATGGAAACTGACGAAGGTTACCGCATTGAACTGGACTGGGAAGAAATTGTGCGCATCCGCCGTTTTGATGTTTTAAATGGAACAACAACAGAAGAACTTGATGAAACTGTGTTCTATCCGGCAAAGCACTTCGTTGTTCCTCAGGATAAGCTGAACGCCGCCTGTGACAGAATCCAGAAAGAACTTGATGAACGGCTTGAAGTGCTTCAGGCACAGAAAAAAGTTCTTGAATATGAACGCCTCAAAACCCGCACAACTTACGACATCGAAATGCTCCGCGAAATGGGAACCTGTCCCGGAATCGAAAACTATTCAGGACCGATTTCAGGCCGCATGACAGGGGAACCTCCTGCAACGCTTCTTCATTATTTTCCGGATGATTTCCTTTGTCTTATTGATGAAGCCCACGTTTCAGTTCCTCAGATCGGCGCCATGTACGAAGGGGACAGAAGCCGTAAAATGAATCTTGTGGATTTCGGATTCCGCCTTCCTTCGGCACTGGATAACCGTCCTTTGAAATTTGACGAGTTCAGTAAAAAGATGAATCAGATTATCTACGTTACTGCAACTCCAAGAAAGGAAGAAATCAAGCAGAGTACTCAGGTCGTTGAACAGCTAATCCGACCTACGGGACTTCTGGATCCGATTGTTGAAGTGCGTCCTTCTGAAGGTCAGATGGAAGACATATATAAGGAAATAAAACTCCGCATTGAAAGGGGAGAACGTTCTCTTGTTCTGACTCTGACAAAGAAGATGGCGGAAGATTTAACCGATTACCTTACAGAGCTTGGTCTTAAAGTTAAATATATCCATTCGGAAATCGACACCTTTGAACGCGTTGAAATTCTGAAAAGCCTCCGCACCGGCGAAGTTGATGTTCTGATTGGAATCAACCTGCTTCGAGAAGGTATCGACCTTCCTGAAGTTTCTTTTATTGCGCTGCTTGACGCAGACAAAATCGGATTCCTTCGTTCTGAAACTTCACTCATTCAGATTATCGGGCGAGCGGCACGTAACGCGGAAGGTATGGTCGTCATGTACGCTGACCACATGAGTCCTGCCATGGAAGCGGCCATTAAGGAAACAAAACACCGCCGTGAAGTTCAGGAAGCTTACAACAAGGAACACGGCATTACTCCGCAGACTGTAAAGAAGGCCATCAACGATATTCTTGAACATCAGGCAAAGGATGCTGAAGCTCAGGCTCAGGAAGAAGTAGAGATCCTTAAGAATAAATCGAACCTCCTTAATCCTAAAGACCGCAAGGCTCTTATTGCCCGCCTCAAAAAGGAAATGGCTGCCGCCGCCGACATCATGCAGTATGAATTAGCGGCACAGTACAGAGACCAGATAAAAGAGTTGGAAAATATGTAGAAGAGGAAAGAAAAAAAAGGGGCGCAGCGAGTTGTGTCTAGGAGTCATTCCGCAGGTCGCAGACCGAGGACCCATGACTCCGCAGACACAAGCTCGCGTTGCGGGGCCCCTTTTTTTTCTGTGCTGTTATGAAAGATTTTACATTGAGTTTTATTTTACAAAATATTTTTGCTGATACCGCAGTGAATCCTATCAAGATTCTGGTGCTGTTTATTTCTATGACCGTGCTTTCGGTTTTTCTGGATGAAATCGGGTTCTTCCGTTTTCTTGCTAATGTCACTTTGAAAAAGTCCGGAACCAGTCAGAAGAAGCTGTTTCTTCTCTTATATGTGACAGTTTCTGTTCTTACAGTTTTCACATCTAATGACATTATCGTTTTAACTTTTACACCTTTTATTTGTTACTTTGCCGCAAATGCTAAAATCAAACCATTGCCATATCTCATTACTGTTTTTATTGCCGCTAATACCTGGAGTATGGCACTGATTATCGGGAACCCGACAAACATTTATTTGGCCACAAGCGGTAATGTAGATTTTCTGGGATATGTAAAAATCATGGTTCTTCCAACTGTTGCTGCCGGCCTTATAAGTCTCTGGTGGCTTCTGGTTCTTTTCAGAAAAGAATTGTCCCAGCCAATGGAAAGAGTTCAGAGTAAATCAGGTCACATTACAGACCCAGTTCTTCTTATTCTGGGAATAGTTCACCTTGCAGTAGCTACTGTTATGCTTGCTGTAAGTTCTTATATTGGAATTGAAATGTGGCTCGTTGCCCTGACATCAGTGTTAAGTCTTTTTGCCTGTAATCTGATTGTGTCGCTTTTACGCCGCCGTGTACCGCGTGAACTTGGCCGGTGTCTAAAACGGGCTCCATGGACTCTGGTTCCATTTCTTCTTGGAATGTTTGTTCTGATTCTTTCCCTTCAGTGTCTTGGAGTTCCCGCATTTATTACAAAAATCCTTGGAACAAAAAATCTTGTGTTCCGTTACGGACTTTCAAGCTTTGCTGCCTGTAACATAATGAATAACATTCCGATGAGTGTTCTCTTCAGTTCAATTATAAATGGTCTGGATGAAGCTCAAAAAACGCCTGCACTGTTTGCGACAATTATGGGGTCTAACCTTGGAGCTTTTCTTACACCTTTCGGGGCACTTGCAGGCCTTATGTGGCAGAAGATTTTAAAAGGGCAGGGAATTAAGTTCGGTTATATGGACTTTGTAAAATATGGCGGTTCGGCCGGTATTCCGGCTCTTATTGCCGCCATGTTTGTTCTGAATGTAATTATTTAAAAGGATTTAGTCCTTCCATGGGAAGATGAATGATCTGAACTTTCGTGGTCCTAAAGTCTCTTTGTCTTCATAAAGAAGTTCTTCCCAAGGAATATCTTTGCGTTCACGTTTTGTTTTAAGTTCTGGGTGAAGCTCCAGGTAATCATATTTGTAAAGTCTTAAACGAAGTGCATTTACTCTGGAAAGAATGATTCCAGCAACAGAAGGCATAAATCCTATAAAGAAAACAGAAAATGCCAGAAGAACCAGTGAATATAATGCCATTCCGATTGTGAATCCTGTGTTATCCACCATCAAAATTAGAGATTTCTTCAGACATTTTTTGAAATTGTTTTGCATTATGGAACGAATTGCTCCGAACCACTGTAAAGTTAAAACTGCAAATAAATCAAACCAGACAAAAACACAGCCCATAAAGAGATATAAATAAGTTCCCTGGGCGAAGTACCATCTGATTCCAACGTATGAAAGTAATGTCAGGGCTGTAATGAGTAAAGAATAAAGTGCAGCGTCTTTTAAAACAGAAGGGATTTTTTTGAAGAAGTCTGCAAATTTAACTCCACCAAAGTTTGCAATTGTAACGGCTTGTTCTCCGAATGCAAAAGAGCAGATGTTGTAAGCAAATAATAGAAGAAAAAGTGCAACCCAGATAATGATGAAAGAAAGAGTTTCACTTTCGCCAACAGGAGTTTTTATAACCAGAAGTCTCCAGCCGCCTAGAATTAGTGTTCCTGATACAAGAAAAACAAGGTTAACGATGAGCAGGGCAAACATATTATCCCAGCCGTCACAGAAATTCTTTTTAATTAAAAATCCAAACATAATGTAAAGATAATAAGAAAACCGTTTAAAATCAAATACATAACAAAGTATTTTTGATTAGTAAAGGTTTATTTCAGAAAATTATTTTCAACCCGGCATAGAAGGGAGAAGAATGTTTCTTTTTCTTCTTCGGAAAATCCCTTGTAAAAGTTTTCGATAAGGTCGCTGGAAATAGAACCGGTTATTTTGTTATATTCGCGGCCTTTTTCTGAAAGACTTATAAGTTTTGAACGTTTGTCAGTTTCAGACGATTTTACTTCAACAAGTCCTTCGTTTATGAGTTTTTGGACCAGGACCGTAGTGGTGGATTTATCTCTGTTAATCTTTTCGGATAATTCGTTCATTTTCATGGATTCAACTGTTGAGAGTTGAAAAAGAATGTTTCCGTGAGATGAAGCAAAATTTTCTAATCCTTTTTCAGAAAGTTTTGATGTAAGAAAATCTGCCGCCATAGAATGAATATGAGAAATTTTTGAAATACTTTTATTTATTTTTTTATCCACAAATGAATTATATCACAAAATTATTAAAAATGAAATTTGTTTTATATCAAACTATATTGACATTAGTTTTATATAAAACTATATTTATGATGCTACAGTAATCTTTCTGGCGGGCCCGCCTTTTTTTGTTGTAGTAAAAAATTGAGAGAAATTCTAAAAAGAAATCTTAAAAGGAAATTGTTATGAAAAGAATTTTTTTAGTATTATTGGCAACAGCTTTCATGTTTACAGGCTGTTCAAATAAAAAAGCAGAATCTAAAGTGCAGAAAAAATCACTTGCTGTTTTTGTACCTGGAATTATGGCTGACAGCCCGATTTATGCAAAGCTTGCCGAAGGTGCACAGAAAGCAGTTGAAGAATACAATAAAGATAAAAGTGATGCAGAAAAAGCAGACATTTATGTTATGGAAGCTGGAACAAACCAGGCAGAGTGGGGACCAAAAATCACTTCTCTGGCTGCAACCGGGAAATATGATGTAATTATTTCATCTAATCCTTCTTTACCAGGCCTTGTTGAACCAATTTGCAATCAGTTCCCAAAGCAGAAGTTTATTCTTCTGGATGCTGAAATGAGTGGAAATGACAAAGTTTTCACAGTTGCTTATGAACAGACAGAAGAAGCTTACCTTACAGGTTACATCGCAGGCCTTATGTCAAAAAATCACAAGGTTGCTCTTGTAGCTGCACAGGATTATCCAGCTATGAATAATGTTTTGTATCCAAACTTTGAAAGAGGTGCAAAAGATGCAGTTGAAGGAACAACTTGTGATTATCGTGTAGTTGGAAACTGGTATGATGCATCGAAAGGTATGGAAATTTCCGAAAGCCTTATTAAAACTGGTGTAGACGTAATCCTTCCGATTTGTGGTGGTGCTTCTCAGGGTGTAATTGCTTCTGCTGTAAATAACGGAACATATATTACATGGTTTGATTCAAATGGATTTTCAAAAGCACCTGGAACAATTATTTCAAGCGCAATGGTTGTTCAGGATAAAATGACTTTTGAAGTAACAATGAAATATCTTAAAGATTCAGTAAACTGGGGAACAGCTGAAAAAGCAGGTCTGAAAGAAGGCTACATAGAATTTATTGAAGATGATCCTCTTTATATTGAAACAGTTCCTGAAGATGTACGTGCAAAAATGAATGCACTTATTAAAGAACTTCAGAGTAAATAAACAGACGAAATTATGAATGTAAAACTTTCCGGCATTGAATTGAATTATTCTTATAAACAGGTTCTTCGAGGAGTTAATGTGGAATTTCTTGAAGGTAAAATCCATGCTCTTCTTGGAGAAAATGGTGCCGGAAAGTCTTCGTTAATGAAAATTCTTACTGGCTTTATTACACCTGTTTCTTCAAGGGGATCAGATTTAAGTGCGGTCTTAAAGGGAAAAATCTTACTTGATGATAAAGAAGTGGTTTTTAAAAAGCCAGCCCATTCCTTAAAGAATGGTATTTCCTGTGTGTATCAGCATCCTTATTTGAGTGATTCATTGAGTGTGAAAGAAAATCTCAGGGTTGGTATAAAGTCAGGAAAAAAAACAGAAGACCAATTCAAAGATCAATTGGATGAACTGGTTCTTCCACTTTTAGAAAATATTTCTTTTGAAACAAAAGCAGGTTGTCTTTCTGGCGATCAGCGGTTTTTTGTTGCTTTTTATGCAAGTCTTTTACGAAATCCTAAAGTTTTGATTTTAGATGAGCCTACAGCTTTGCTTTCTGAAAAACAAAGTGAAAAGCTTTTTTTTGTGCTTCGGAATTTTGCAAAAAAAGGAATGAACATAATTGTAATTACTCATAAACCTGAAGATTTGAATTTCTGTGATGATGTTACTCGTCTTGTGGAAGGTGTTGTAGCGGAGTCAGTTGTATCGGAGTCAATGGATAACAATCAATTGAAAAATTACAGTGAACAATTCACAGTTGATCATGGAGAAAGAATTTCTGAAACTGAAGGTCTGACAAATCTGACTGCAAAAAAATGTTATGAGCTTCGAAAAAAATATTCAGGACGGGCTGCTATCATTCCAACAGACAGAACATATCTTGCATCAAATCCGAATCTGACAATTACTCAGCTTGTGTGTTCGACTTTTTCAGAAAGTAAAAATCCAAAACTCAGAAAAGCTCATACAGAAGAAATAATTAAAAAGGCAGAAATTAATATCCGCCCGGAAGAAAAGGTTTTTAATCTTTCGGGGGGTATGCTTCAGCGCCTGATTCTGGAACGGGAATTATTCTTGAATCCAGAAACAATTTATCTGGAAGATCCTTTTCAGGGACTGGATTATGCTTCCTGTGAACGCCTTTCGGAAAGACTTTCCCTGTGCGAAAAACAGGGAACTAAAGTGGTATACTTGAAGAAATGAATTTATATTTGTTTGGCACAATTCTTAACATGGCAACAGTTCTCATGACTGCAGGTTGTGGAAGTTTCCTGAGTGTAAAAGGTGGGAACTTTAATCTGGGGGGGGAAGGGCAAATTTACGCTGGTGGATTTATTGCAGCTCTTTCTTTATGTGCTTGCAAAAACTTGCCTTCGTTTGTGGCTGTTCCGCTTTGTTTTTTTGCGGCTTCGTTATTTTCTGCATTAATGACTTTTGTTTCCGCAGTGTTGAAACGCTATCGCGGAGTTGATGTTCTCCTTTCATCTTTTTTGATTTCAGCAGGCTGTATTCCGCTAATAGATTCTTTGATTGCAGGAAAGTTCCGCGGAAATACAAATAATCTTCTGGCAACAGAATTCATTCCTAAAAACTTTCGCTTTCCTTCCATTCTGCCACCATCTCCACTGGACGGCACTTTTATCGTTGCGATTCTTTTGTGTGTCGCTCTTTATTTTTTTATGAACCGTACATTATTTGGTCAGCATCTGGCAATTTATGGAATCAGTCCAGACTTTGCAATTTATTCAGGGTTTTCTTCCCTAAAATTGGATTTGGTTTCTGTTTCTGTTTCCGGATTCCTTCATGGGGCTGCTGGATTTTTTAGTGTGGCAGGAACTTATTTTGCCTGTCACCCGGGATTCTATTCTGGAATGGGATGGAATGCTCTTTCTGTTGCACTTATTTCTATGAGAAATCCGCTTCTCATAATTCCATCTGCACTAATTCTGGCAGGCCTTACAGCAGGTGCCAGTCAGTTTTCACTTATGCATAATTATGGCTTTGATATGGGAAGTATGCTTCAAGGCGTGATTCTTTTTGTGATTGTGCTTTTTACTGCTTTGTGGAATATGTTTGAAAATGCCAGAAGGAGAAGATTACATGACTGATATTTTGTTTTCTTCTGTTCCATTAATTATTGCGTCGCTTGGGGCCCTTTTTTCCGAATATGCAGGAGTTCTTGCCGTTTTTATGGATGGTGTAATAAACTTTTCTGCATTTCTGGTTTTTGCTTTGTTTTCTGGAACTGGAAATATTGTTCTTTCTATATTTTTGTCTGTCTTTGTATGTACAGCATTGATTCTCGTTTTTGCTTTAGTAACAGAAAAAAGTCGTATGAATCCTTTTCTTTCCGCTACGGCAATTAATCTGATTTTATCCAGTTTTACATCTTTGTTTTCATCTGTGTTTTTTCATACAAGAGGAGTTCTTACATCTCCTGAATTTGTATTTGAATATTCAGCGGTAAAATATGTGTGGCTTTGTCTTTCAGTTATTTTGATCGCAGGAAGTCTTTTGTTTTTGTTTAAAACACCACATGGTCTTTATCTGAGAATAACAGGTAGTGATAGTGATGTGCTTGATGTAAAAGGAATTTCTTCTGCTCGCTGTCGAATATATGCATGGGGACTTTCTGCCTCTTTTGCAGCAATTGCCGGTGCCGTTCTTTGTATGAAAATTAATTCCTTTGTTCCAAATATTTCTGCCGGGCGCGGCTGGATTGCTCTCGCGGCTGTATTTATTGGTCAGAAAAAATTATGGCGTGTGGTAATTGCCGTTATAATTTTCTGTATTGCAGACTATGCAGGAATTACTCTTCAGGCCGTTTTACCTGGAGGTGCATTGAATGCCTTGCCATATTTTGTAGCACTTATTCTGATTTCTCTGTCAGGAAAAAAATCCTAATATATTCTTCTATATTAAAACGATTTTTATTATAATTTTATCATGGCTTTAGTGAATGACAGAAAAGGCGCTGTAAAAAAACTGAAGACTCTTGCTTTTAATTCAAAATGTGAGACAGCGCTTTTCAGAGAAAAAATCGAAAAGACTTTTTATACACCAGTTCTTCCAAACGGCGTTGAATCTTCGGAAGTGGTTTATGGCGGTGTCCCATGTGATGTACTGTCTCCCGAAATTTATGCCTCAAACCGTGTAGTCCTTTATATTCACGGTGGTTCGTTTGTTGGAGGAAGTCGTGCTTCTTACCGTTGTTTCTGTTCTTCACTTGCTTCAAAGTCCTGTGCAAGAGTGGTGATTCCAGAGTTCCGTCTGGCTCCTGCATTTCCATATCCTTCAGCCTTGGAAGATATTCAGTCTGTATTCAGGGCTCTTTATACGGAAGAACAGGTTACTTCATCTTTGGGAAATGACAAAGACAGTCCTAATGCCAATCCTGAATTGATAATTGCGGCAGATGGATCTGGGGCATCAATTGCCTTGGCATTGATTTTTAATCTTCGGGAACGCTACCGCCGTTCTATTAGTCATGTTGTTCTTTTTTCTCCTTGGTTAAATCTTTCTTCAAGTTCTAATTTGCTGGTAGCAAAGAAACTTGGAGATGATATTACAACCAGTGATGTATTAAGAAAATCAGCCTCGGTTTATACATATGAGGCAAACACTTCAACTCCGCTTGTATCTCCTATACTTGCTACCGATGAACAGCTGGAAAATTTCCCTCCTGTTTTTATACAGATGGGCGATACTGAAATTCTTAAGGCTGATGCACAGGCCTTTGTAGAAAGATTAATTTCTACTGGAAATCAGGCAGAACTTGATTTGTGGCCGGACATGATGTTCATGTTTCAGATGGCTGATGATTACCTTCACGAATCACATTTAGCAATGGATAAAGTTGGAAAAATCCTTACAGGAAATGGAAGTGGGGAAGATTCTGTGAAATCCGTGAAGGTAGAAAATAAACCGCGATTAGAACAGAGTATTCACAGCGAAGCATAATGTTTCGTAACGGGAAATAAATATGATTGAACTTTTATCACCTGCAGGAAATGTTGAAAAACTTTCTTATGCTTATGCTTATGGCGCAGATGCCGCATATATTGGATTAAAGAAATTTTCACTTCGTGTAAAAGCAGATAACTTTTATGATGATGAATATAAAAAAGTTATTGAGCTGAAAAACAAATATCCTGGAAAAAAATTGCATTGTGCTCTTAATATTTCTTTTCACAATAAAGATATAGAAAATCTTAAGGCCAATATCGATTATTTCAGACAGTATCCTATTGATGCATTTATCGTTCAGGATATTGGTATTGTTCCTATTCTCCAAAAAGAATTTCCAAATGCTCAGCTTCATGTTTCTACTCAGGCTTCCTGTATAAACTATGAGGCCGTAAAAATGTACAAGAGTATGGGTTTTTCTCGTGTTGTTCTAGGACGAGAAGCAAGTTTAAAAGAGATTCGTGAAATAAAAGATGCAGTACCAGATATGGAGTTAGAAGCTTTTTGCCATGGAGCTATGTGTATTGCATATGCAGGCCGCTGTCTTATGAGTTCATATCTGACAGGACGATCTGCACAAGCTGGTCTTTGTTCTCATACATGTCGCTGGGAATATGATCTTCTTTCAAAACCTGAAGGCGCAAAAGAACTGGCTCAGAGTGGAAGACTTTATCTTCGTGAACATGAACGTCCTGAAGAATTGTTTCCTGTTTTTGAAGGTGAAGATTATACAGCTATTTTATCCAGTAAAGATATCAGGATGGTTGAGCATTTAAAAGATATGATTGATGCCGGACTTGATTCTTTGAAAATTGAAGGACGCATGAAAAGTGTTTATTATGTGGCACTGGTAACAAGAGCGTACAGAAAAGCACTGGATGCAATCGAAGGAAAAATTACTCAGGAAGAAGCAAATCCATTTATTGATGAACTGGAAAATGTCGCTCATCGTGAAAGTACAACTGGTTTCTACTATAGTCGTGTTGATGCAGATAAAACTTGTATTGGTGCTTCTGACAGTAAATATATTCTCACTGCCGAAGTAGGGGATGAAATCGCAGGAGCTGATTTTGATTCTGTTCTGAATCTGGCGTCTGAAACTCACAAGAATTTTATGAAAGAATTGGACGAAATGCATCCTCAAGCAAGAGAAGCTCGTTTAAAAGATTTTGAAATTCATACAGACAGAAAAATCATTCCTCTTGAAAAAAAAGAGGGATGGAATTTATATGCCTGTACCGCAGTTAATAAATTTTCTACGGATATGGAAATAGAATTTGTTTCTCCAGAATTTGTAAGTAAAAAAGCAAAGCCTGGAGAGTGGCTTCTGGTTAATCCTGAAAACGGCTGTTTATTAAATTGGGTGTGTGACAGTCATCCTTGTCTTATATATACTTCTATAAAACTTCCTGCTATGACATTAATTAGGATTGAAGATCCTGATTATACGACTGGCATAATCCGCGATAAAGGCCGGTAATTTTTCTTTAAAAAAGTTTTTTTTCGAGAGTTTATTTATGAAAAAGTTTTTCTTTGTTTCACTTTTTACAGTGTTTGCATCTGTGGCGTTTCCGCAGGTAATTTTCTGGGATTCTGATTTTTCTGTAAATGTAGAACCTTGTGTGGCTTTCACATTTATAAAGGATCCTTGTTCGAAAAATATTGATGTATCTGTAAAAGGGGATTATTCAAGTGATGTTTTTTCTGTTCAGTCGGGATTCTGTTATGAAAGTGAGTCTTTTGGACTAACAGCTGGAATTCGATATGCTCCGCTTTTTTGCGAACGATTTAATCTGGGGCTGGAAACTCGTTATCATTTTTTATCTCATTTTGACTTATTTGATGAGCATGATATTCTTGCCGGGATATTTTTTGATCTTCCTAGAAAGAATGTTTTTTCTATGAGTACCTGTTTCAGTTATTTTTTTAAGAGTTCATTGATTGCGTCATTAAAAGATTCTTATGGGGTTATAAAAGATAACACCCTTTCTGTGGATTTTCATTTTGACTGGGTTTGGGCAAATGCTTATGAAATCTATTTCGACATTGGTAACACATCGTTCTTTGATTATTTGCTTTTTGCGACTCCGTTAGTTCGAACAGGTTTTGTTTATCACATAAATGACCGTTATTCAGCGGGAATTGATTTCAAATTAAAAACGGTTGATATGTTTACTGTTTGTGAGAATCTGTCACAAATGAAAATCGGTTTTTTCGGGAAAATGTGTTTTTAGTTGAGAGTTCATTATGAAAAAAGTTTTATTTATTTTATTTGTTGCAACATTCGCCTTTTCTTCATGTAAATATTCATCCGGAAATATTTTTTATGAAGGCAATCATATAAAAAACAGGGATACAAAACTTACAGAAATTCCTGGACCAGAAATTCAGACTAATGTTTATACTGTGCTTCTGATTACAGATAAACATACAGGCTCTTCAAAGGCAGAAAATAATGAAGAAAAAATTTTTCAATGGCTTGAAAAACAGCCTGTGGAATCAAGGCCAAAGTTTATTCTGGATTTGGGTGATTCAACTGATACTGGAAGTGAAAAAGAATTTACCGATTACAAAGCATTTTGTGACAAACTTGAGGCTATGGGGATTCCGGTTTATTCTACTCCGGGAAATCATGATTTGTATAATTCCGGATGGAAAAACTGGAAAGCTTTCAGTACCACAGGTAATGCTTTTTATAAATTTTCAACAGGGGAATTTTCCTGGTATTCTTTTGACACGGCAACAGGAAATGTTGGGGTAGAGCCCATTTCAGAAATGAAAAAAGCCTTTTCTGCTGATCCTAATCCTAAAATCGTTTTTACACATTATCCTGTAATAACTGATAGATTTATATTTTGTCTTCAGGATACTACAGAAAGAAACATTCTTTTGGATTTGTTTGCCAAGAACAATGTGAAAATGACTTTTGGAGGTCATATTCATAAAAATACCCGTTATGACATGGGGAATTATGAAAGCATAACAATTTCTTCTTTCCTATATAGCGGAAAAATTGGTATTTTAACTGTGAATGAAAGTGAAGAATCAGTAAAATTTGAGACTCTTAAAATAGAGTAAATATTTCGTGGAATTCTGCCGATAATTAGATGATTAGGAATATACTTTGAATTCTGGACAAAGAACAGCAGTCAGTCTTCTGGTTACTGCCGCTTTATTTACAGGATTCGTTTTTTCGGTTTATTCTTCGGTTTTTTCAAAAATTGAAGCAAAATTTTATGAACCGGAACGAATATCTGTAGAAAGAGAACGGTTAAGCCAGTCAGCTGATTTTTGTAACAATTATATACAGAATATTCTCGAAAAAACGGCAGCCTATGCAACTTCGCCAGTGGTGAACAGTTATTTTTCACAGACACCGACAGAAAGTGAAGTTACAGAACGGGTAAACCTTTCTGGTGAGTTATTTGCATCTCTTCCGGCTCTGGATGGTTTCCGTCTTCTGGATAAAAATGGAAGAAATCTTCATTACAGTTCTTATTCCGCTGATATTGTAAAGCAAAATGGAACAACACGAATTTATAAGAATTACCCGGATATTTCTGCTCTCCAGGGTGAAAGTGATTTTTCATTGGTTTCAATTCCAGATTCGCAGGATGTTCCAAAATATAAAGTAAGCTTTAATCCTGATAAACATTTTTTGAATATATCTATTCCTGTTTATGATAATTTGAAATTATTCCGTGGAAATTTTGTATTTTATTTCAGAACCCTGGATTTGGAACGTGAACTGGTAAAAGAAGGTTTCGTTTCATTAGGTGAGTCTGTTTCTCTTTTAATTTCAGAAGATAAACTTCATGCCGGAATTCTTGTTGGGCTTCCAAAAATTGGAAATGAATTGTTTGTAAAACCAGTTATGGATTCATGGCAGAAAAAAAATTCAGGTCCGGATAAGGTTTTGGAAACTGACGAAGATGTTTCGTGGATAATTCTTTCTGACTATTCGTCCTCATATATTTCATATTCCGGATTATACAAAAGTGATTATTTTGAGTTACCGGAAACAGCGCGTATTCTGATTCTGGTTTGTGTATTTATTACTTTGTTCCTAATAATGTTCCTTTTATTCAGTATAAAGATCGATGACATGGTTGTTATTCGTTCACGAATACGAAAAATCCAATTTGCATTGATTGAGGAATATTTAAATAACAGAGAGTCTGTTGACTGGGCACAAGTTTCTCACCAGATAGAAGGGCGGAAAGATGAACTGTTCCGTGATGTAAAGAAAAGCCTTGGTCGTAAGGGACGAAAACATGAAAATCAGGTGGATGCACTTTTAAATAAGAGCTGGGAAGAAATTCTTTCAGCTATTGGTGCCCGTCAGGATTACGAAAAACAAATATCATACAGCAAAGATTCGTCTTCAGAATTGAAAAAGATGCTCGAAGAAGTTTTGAGCAAATCTGAAATAAAAGTAAAAGCAATAGAAAATCACGTTGAAAGAATAGAAAAAACTGAAACAGTAGAAGAACTGGACGAAGTCGAAGAAGCTGAAGCGGTAGAAGAACTGGACGAAGTCGAAGAAGCCGAAGCGGTAGAGGAACTGGACGAAGTCGAAGAAGTAGAAGCGGTAGAAGAATTAGATGAAGTAGAAGAAGTTGAAGCCGTAGAAGAAGTAGGCGAAGTCGAAGAAGCTGAAACAGTAGAAGAACTGGACGAAGTCGAAGAAGTTGAAGCTGTAGAAGAGCTGGACGAAGTTGAAGAAGCTGAAGCCGTAGAAGAAGTAGACGAAGTAGAAGAAGCTGAAGCGGTAGAAGAGCTGGACGAAGTCGAAGAAGCAGAAGCGGTAGAAGAGCTGGTCGAAGTAGAAGAAGCTGAAACCGTAGAAGAAGCAGAAGTCGTAGAAGTTGAAGCCGTAGAAGAGCTGGACGAAGTTGAAGAAGTTGAAGCCGTAGAAGAAGAAGACGAAGTCGAAGAGGTTGAAACAGTAGAAGAACTGGACGAAGTTGAAGAAGCTGAAGCCGTTGAAGAATTAGGCGAAGTCGAAGAGGCTGAAACAGTAGAAGAACTGGACGAAGTCGAAGAAATTGAAGCGGTAGAAGAGCTGGACGAAGTCGAAGAAGTAGACGAAGTTGAAGAGGCTGAAACAGTAGAAGAGTTGGATGAAGTCGAAGAAGCTGAAGCGATAGAAGAAGTAGACGAAGTCGAAGAGGCTGAATCCGTAGAAGAATTAGGCGAAGTAGAAGAAGCTGAAACAGTAGAAGAAGTAGACGAAGTCGAAGAAGTTGAAACTGTGGAAGAAGAAGACGAAGTCGAAGAAGAAGAAGCGGTAGAAGAGAAAGATGTTAGCGGTGATTTTGTGGAGCCTGTGGTAGAACGGGATGCTCTATTCTTAGATGCTAACAGTACCTTCAAAAACAATTCAGAAGAAGAATTTGCTACAGTCGAAAATATTTTTGCAGAAGAACTCCGCTTTGGTGAAGATTATGTAAGAACGATTAAACACGCGGAAGATACCCAGGTGGAAACTGCTGTCGTTTTCGATCTGTTTAATCCGGAATTCGGAGAAAATGAAGAGTTGCTTCCAGTGGAAGAAGAAAAATCTTTTGCTATGGCCACTTTTGGTGCAAATAATAACAATATTACAGATCTTGAAAGTGAAAATGAAACAATCGTAGAAAAAGAAGGCATCTATTCAATTTCTGAAACCATAGAAGTCCCAAATAAGGGACTAGATAAAAATTTCAAGAAACTCGTAGACGCCGTTCTTCGATAATTAATTGAATTGTAAGTTATTGAATGTTCGAAAGTGAGCTTTGCATAAGCTGAACGAACAAGTAAATCTTCTTGTATATGTCAATACCAAATTTTAAAAGAGGTTTGTCGCTGAATCTTTCCAGTTCTTTCCAGTTTTGAATAAGAACATGTTTTGGCTTCTGTTCATCTTCTATAACCTGTTTTAAAAGTTTTCCAATCTGAATCAAATCCTGTGTTGCTGTAACAAGGAAACCTTTAGCAGTTTCGTTTGCATCGTTTACAAGTCTGTTAATGATATTTTCTGCTCCAGGATCGTGGGCAATTTTAGGAAGAAGAGTTTTTATCTTCATTCCGATTGTGCCTTCTTCAGCAAGCGAAAGGTCGAAAGAGGTAATCTGGTCTGAGATAGAAAGTAATTCCTGATATCCGTTGGAAATTGGGGCAGAGAGTGTAGCATCCCATTGTCCACGAATAACAACAATGTCTGTGTATTCACGAACATCTGATTTGATAAAATTCAGAATAAATTCTTTCAGGTAGTTTAATCCGTCACAGAACTGATAAGTGGTAAGTTCCTTTTTCTCCAAAACACCGTTAAATGAATTTACGTAATTTGTCAGCTGATCGATGGTTGTTTTTCCAAAAATCTTCATACAGATGTCATTTGTTTTTGAAGCCTTTTGCTGTGATTCAATTTTCGAAATTGCATTTTCAACTTCTTCGTGGATTTTGTCCATGTATACGTCAAGAATTGTTTCCGTAGTGTGTGATACAGTTGGAGCAAAATCCGGCTTCTGGAGAATCAGGCGGCAAATATATTCCAGGGCGTGAGAACTCTGAATGGATTTAAGTCTTTGAACAATTTTTCTCCAAGTATTTGCAGAGATTAATTCGCTTCCTTTCATTTCTTTCAGGAGTTCAAAGAAATCGTCCCATGCAATTCCATCTGGAATTGAATAAATGAGAGTTATTAAATCCTGAAGTTCTTCCACTATATATTCAGCACTGGTTTTGTCGAAGTTTGGAGTTGCGGCAAAATTTCCTTCCTGGAAAGAAGAGGCAAATTTTTTTAGCATAAAGTAAAAATCGAATGAACAAAAATCACTGAATGCTTTATAAGCCTTATAGCAGTTTTCAATTCTTGTAACACGTTCAGAATCAAAATCACTGTTAAGAACATCCAGGTCGCTTTCAATTTGGCTTCGAATGTTTTCAATAGGAATCTTTTTTGACATCTCGATAATCTTGTTTTCATCAAGGTGTTCAAGAACTTCAATCTGCTTTTCAGAAAGTGAGAAATTGATAATCTTTAATTTGATTGAATTCTGGTTTGGAATTCCGCGGATAAAGTTCTGTGCAGAGAAAATGATTTTGTAAATATCGTAAAAAAGTTTTGCAAAGCTTGGGAGCATTTCGCCTGACTGTGGACGATAAAAAGAATGATATTTTGATTTTGCCAAGTCTTTTGCAATTGCCTTTAGTCGGCGTTTTTTTTCAGCTTCCGGAGAATGTGAGTTAAACAGCGCTTCGATTATATTTTGAAAAAAACTGCCTCCTTTTTTAGGTGCGTTTTTGTTATCATCTTCCTTATTGTAGTTCATATTCAAATAATACGGGAAAAATGACCAATTTTCAAGAAAATCTATATTATCTCTTATATTATAGTAAAGAACCGCTTTATTTGAAAATCTGGCCTGTTTTTGGTAAAATGAAATACTATGGTAATAGCTTCAATTGATTTGAAAAACGGACATGTCGTTCAGCTTAAGAACGGCAAAGAACTGGTTCTGCAGCGCGATGACGCTGACAATCTTATTTCAGAATTCAACAAGTACGGTGAAGTTGCTGTAATCGACCTGGATGCAGCATTAGGAAACCTGGATGAAAAGGGCAACACCGTTAACACTCCGCTTTTAAAATCACTTCTCCATCATGGAAACGTTCGTACAGGCGGCGGCATTAAGACCGTAAAACGCGCAAAGGAACTTATTTCCCTGGGAGCTGAAAAAGTTATCATCGGTTCTATGGCATGGAAGACAAACCCACAGCCTGGTGAATCAGTAATGAACGAAGAATTCCTTGATGAACTGGTTAGTGCCATTGGCAAAGACCGGGTAATCATCAGTGTAGATGCAATCAACGGAAAAATTGCCGTAAAAGGCTGGACAGAAAGTCTTGAAATCCCATTGGTAGAAGGTGCAAAACAGGCAGAAAAATACTGTTCGGAAATGCTTTTCACTTGTGTAGAAAAAGAAGGCTGCATGCAGGGAACAAACATGGATTATGTAAAAGCCCTTCGTGAAGCTGTAAGCTGCCGCGTTGTTGCAGCAGGCGGTATTTCAAGCGTAGAAGAAATTGCAGAACTTGAAAAAATCCATTGTGACGTTCAGCTTGGAATGGCACTTTACACAGGAAAGGTAAGTCTTAAAGATTCATTTATTGCCTGTCTGGACTTTAACAAAGTGCCTCTTATTCCTGTAATTGCTCAGAGCGTAAACGGTCAGGTTCTTATGGAAGGCTACGCAAACGCAGAAGCTTTTGCAAAAACTTTTGATACAGGAAAACTGACTTTTTACAGCCGCTCACATCAGAAACTCTGGACAAAGGGCGAAACAAGCGGAAACTTTCTGGAAGTGGTAAAACTCCGTGTTGACTGTGACCGCGATACAGTTCTTGCAACTGTTAAACCAAAAGGACCTGCATGCCATACAGGAAGCTGGACTTGTTTTGGAAGCGACCCGATGGAAGCTTCAAGTATGGGACGCCTTTACGACATCATCGCTGACCGTTTTGCAAATCCAAAACCTGGTTCATATACAGCAACTCTTAATGAAAGACGTGTTCGTGAAAAGGTTGAAGAAGAAGCTGAAGAACTCTGCGAAGCTGAAGGAAAAGATGAGGTAATCTGGGAAGCGGCAGACCTTATGTATTTCGTAAACGTACTCCTTTATAAGGAAGGGGTTACCTGGCAGGACGTTTATGACGAATTGGACAAGAGACACAAAAAATAATTCCGAAGGAATTATTTTTTGTGTAAGTAATAAGTAATAGGTAATAAGTAATAATTGAGACTGGAAATTATTACCTATTACTTATTACCTATTACCTAAAAAAATCTGCATTTTGTTTTTTGCAGAAAGATAGAGAGGATTAATACAGTGATTAAAATACAGAAATATACTGAAGTCGAGGCAGATTTTTTTAAGGGTCGTGCTTTCGGCGATTCAAACGAAGTAGTTAAATCTGTACTTGAAGAAGTGCAGAAAAAAGGAGACGCAGCACTTCGCGTTTACGGAACAAAATTTGATGTTTCCGCTCCTGCAACTTTTGAAATCCCTCAGGAAGAACTGAAGGCTGCGGCAGAAAAACTGCACGCAAAAAATCCTGATGTTTATAACGCCATTATGTATTCACATGATATGGCTTTGCGCTTTGCAAAAGAACAGAGAAAATCTTTCAAGGATTTTGAAATCGAACTTGAACCTGGTGTTTTTACAGGACAGAAAACAATTCCTGTTGAAAAAGCAGGCTGTTATGTTCCTGCAGGACGTTTCCCTCTGGTTTCAACTGTAGTTATGGCAGTTACCCCTGCAAAAGCTGCAGGCGTTGATGAAATTATTATGTGTACACCTCCTCGTGTTCACCCTGATGACAGAATGGAAGCAGATAAGCACGGAACAGGGGCTCCTGGAAAAGCTTTCATTGGTGGAAAACCTTATGCCGACGAAGGAATCATGGCTGCCGCTTATATCTGCGGTGTAGACCATGTTTATGCTGTGGGCGGCAGCCAGGCAATTGCTGCCATGGCTTACGGAACAGAAACAGTTCCTAAAGTTGATGTAATTGTTGGACCTGGAAACAAGTTCGTTGCATCTGCAAAAAAAGAAGTTTATGGAACTGTCGGAATCGATATGATTGCAGGTCCTACAGAAGTTTTAGTTATTGCTGATGAATCTGCAAATCCTGCATGGGTAGCAGCAGATATGCTTGCTCAGGCAGAACATGACGTAGTTGCTCAGCCTGTCCTTGTTACAACAAGTGAAGCATTTGCAAAAAAAGTTTCTGCAGAAATTGAAAAGCAGCTTGAAACACTTCCAACAAAAGAAACTGCTCGTCAGAGCGTAGACAATTATGGAAAAATCATCATTGCTGAAAATCTTGATCAGGCTGTAGAAGCTGCAAACCGCAAAGCTCCTGAACATCTGGAACTGGCAATGGAAGAAGGCAAAGTACGCGACAAGATTGCAAAAGCAGTTCGTAATTATGGTTCACTGTTTATTGGACACAGTTCAGCAGAAGTATTCGGCGACTATTCAGCCGGTCTGAACCACACTCTTCCTACAAGCGGAAGCGCACGTTTCACTGGCGGACTTTCTGTTCGTATGTTCCTTAAGACTGTTACAACACTCCGCACAATTGACGGAAGCTCGGGAATGACAAAAAGCGCCGTTGCTGCAGGTTACCTTGGCGATGCCGAAGGCCTTGCCGGACATGCCGCTGCAGCACGTATCCGCATAAAATAAATTATTGGAGACTCAGAATGATTTTACCTATTGTCAAACTTGGTGAAGATATATTAAGACAGAAAGCTCAGCCTGTTCCTGAAGTTACAGATGAAATCAAAAAGCTTTGCGAAGATATGTTCGAAACAATGGATGCTGCTGACGGAGTAGGGCTTGCCGCTCCACAGATCGGGCTCCCGCTCCGCATGTTTGTTTTAATGGCAGATGATGATGTCCGCCGCGTTTTCATCAATCCTCAGATTATCGCAACTTCTGAAGAACTTGGGGACTATGATGAAGGTTGTTTAAGTCTTCCAAAAATTTACGAAACAATCAGACGTCCTGTTCGTGTAACTTGTCAGGCTCTGAACGAAAACGGAAAACCATTCACTGTTGAAGCAGACGGTCTTCTTGCCCGCATCATCCAGCACGAATATGATCACCTGGATGGAATTGTTTTCATTGACCGCGGCGATCCTGACTTTGCAAAGAAAACTGAAGAACAGATGAAAAAGCGTGCAGAACGCGCAGCACAGAAAGCAGCAGAAAAAGAACGTAAGGCTGCAAAAATTGCTGCTAAACTTGCAGCAAAAAATAAGTAGAAATCCAGGTATAAAAGAAATAATGAAGATTTTGTATGCAGGTAGTCCTGAAGCTGCCGCTGAAACATTAAAGATTCTCCTTGAAAACCAGGTTCAGTGCGGCTTCGAAGTGGCAGGTGTTCTTACAAATCCTCCTGCAACTCAGGGACGTCATAAGGACCTTATTCCGACTCCGGTAGAAGTTCTTGCAAGGGAAAACAATATTCCGGTATTTACTCCTGAACATCTGGACGGCCCATGCCGTGAAGCAGTAGAACCTTTGGAATGTGACCTTCTTGTAAGCTTTGCATACGGTCACATCTTCGGACCAAAGTTTTTTGCGATGTTCAAAATGGGCGGAATAAATCTTCATCCGTCACTTTTACCAAAATACCGCGGATGCACACCGATTCCTGCTGCAATTCTGAACCGCGATGAAAAAACTGCAGTTACAGTTCAAAGTCTTGCTCTTAAAATGGATGAAGGAAATATTCTGGCACAGGAAGTTCTTTCTCTTGATGGAACTGAAACAAGCGGAAACCTCCTTATGAAGGCTGCAGAAATCGGGGCAGGACTTATTTCGGGGCTTTTGAAAGAAGCTTCAGAGAATGGAAGTCTTCCAGAAGGAAAGCCTCAGGAAGGGGACGCATCTTATACCGGAATCATTACAAAAGCAGACGGGAAAATTGACTGGAATAAATCAGCTGTGGAAATTTCTGCACAGCTTAGGGCTTATACTCCTGAACCAGGCATCTGGTGTTATTGTGACGAAACTGCAGGAAGTGAAAGTCTTAAAATTATAGAAGCCCTTGCAAAGGATGATGACGACCAGTCAAATTCTGAACCTGCAGGAAAAGTTATACGCTTTTCAAAACCGGAAGGGATTTTTATAAAATGTGGAAAAGGTCAGCTTTGTGTAACTGTTTTGCAGAAGCAGGGAAAGAAAGCTATGACATATAAAGACTTTATGAATGGTAGTCGTGATTTTATTGGAAAAGTTTTAAAATAATTTTTCCGGAAAAAAACTTAAGGATAAAAACATATGGCACGAAAGTCAAAAAAAGAACTGGAAGAAGCAAAAATAGACGAGGCTAAAATCGGCGAGACAAAAACCGAAGAGATAAAAATCGAAGAGGTAAAAGTCGAAGAAGTTAAAGTTGACGAGGTTAAAGTTGACGAGGTTAAAGTTGACGAAGCTAAAGTCGAAGAGCCTAAAACAGCGGAAACTGAAATTGACGATTCAGTTTCAGAAAAGACTGAAAAAGAGTCGAAACCTCGCAGAAAGTTTACCCCTCATGTGATTAGTTTTTCAGGAATGTACAATCGCATAAAAGAAAATTTATGGCTCATGTTGGGAACACTTCTGGTTTCTTTTTTTGTAGTTGTGCTTCTTGCTATTGTGATTTTCTTTGTAGCGGCAAAAGGTCCGGAAAAAGTAATGGTTCCAGATGTAATTGGAAAAAAACTGGAAAATGGACTTCTTGAAATGCAGGTTAAGGAATTGTATCCAAAAATCAGTCTGCGTTATTCTGATACACCGGGAGATGAAGGTACAATTCTGGATCAGTCTCCAAAATCAGGTGCAATCGTAAAAGGTTATAGTCGAGTTTCACTGGTTGTCAGCCGCGGTGTTATCGCTGATCAGGTTGGAAACTATGTGGGACTGAAAGTAGACGAAATGCGTATGAATCTTCAGACACTTTTCGCTGGTTCGACACGTCCTCTTATTCTTATTGGTGATATTGTTTATCAGCCTGATACTTCAGAGGCAGGATCTATTCTTGAACAGGATCCTCCTGAGGGAACACGAATTTCAGATCCAATAAAAGTTAATCTTGTGGTTAGCCGTGGACCTCAATATGAAAATACAAAGCCTCCATACCTTATTGGACGTAGCATTAATGATGTGCTTCAGACAATTACAAGAAGTAAACTGATTTTTGATTTCACCGCTTATGCTCCAGAAGAAAATGAAATACCTGGAACAGTGGTTAACCAGGAATCATTTGATTCAGAATTTGTTCCAAATTACTCACATATGGCTGTAGGAATAGCAATCCCAACTTCTTCTGATGATGGAAATATTTATGGAATCTTTGAAAAAGAATTGGATGAATATCCATATCCTGTTCCAATGCGTCTTGATGCAGTTCCAGAAGAAGGAGATTCTTATACAATTATTTCATTCAACCATACAGGTGGAAAAGTAACAATTCCATATATTGTTCCTGCAGAGACTACACTTGTTCTCTATGCTGGAGATAAAGTTGCTGGAAGGGAGACAGTACATTAATGAGCCGTCCTTTAATTTGTATGACATTAACAGGCAGGACTCTTGCAGAAGATGCAGAACTGGCCAAAAAATATGAAAAGAAAATTGACATGGTTGAATTACGTGTCGATTGTCTTGATGAAGATGAACAGCTTTATATTAGACGTTTTCCATCGATGGTTTCTATGCCATGTATTCTTACAATCCGTAGAGATGTAGATGGTGGAAAATTTATTGGAAGTGAATTCTCACGAACAACACTTTTTGGAAAAGCTTTGGCTTTTTCTCAATCAGATAAATCAAAGAATTTTGCTTACGTAGATTTTGAAGATGATTTTCAGGTATCAGGAATTCAGGATGCTGCTATGGCTTTTGGAATTCGCATTATCAGAAGCTATCACAATATGACAGAGCCTGTTACAAATCTTCAGGAAAGGGCAAAGTCCATGATGAAAACTGGATTTGAAATTCCTAAAATTGCGTTTATGCCAAAAACTTTGAATGATGTTACTAATATGTTCAAAGAAGGGCAGGAAATGAAACAGGACCATATTTTTGTGGCCATGGGCTCTCTTGGTTTGCCTTCGAGAATTCTTTCTGCACAGTCTAATTCTTACCTTTCTTTTGTTTCACCTGAAGAAACTATACAGAATCTTTCAAATATCGGGCATATGACTCCAAATATGCTTAATGACTTATACCGCTTCCGTACAATTGATAGCAATACAAATATTTATGGAATAATCGGATGGCCATTAGTAAAAACTTTGAGTCCGGAAATTCATAACCAGGGATACATTACTCATGGAATGAATGCAGTATATGTTCCTGTTCGTTCTCCACAGGTTCCTGAAGCTTTGTCTTTCTGTAATCAGGTTGGAATAAAAGGACTTTCAGTTACAGTTCCACATAAAGAAGATGTAATGTTTTATTTGTCGGACATTTCACCAGAGGCAAAAACAATTGGAGCGGTAAATACAATTGTAAAAGATCCTGTAAAAAATACCTGGTCAGGATTCAATACTGATGCATATGGTTTCCAGCGTTCCCTGGAAGAATTTCTGGAAACAACAAAACTTAAAAAACAAAAAGTCGCCATTATCGGTGCCGGTGGTGCTGCTAAAGCGATTGCATATGTAATTAAGCAGATGGGTGGAAAAGCCTGTATTTTCAATAGAACATTGTCATCGGCAAAGAGTCTTGCTGAAAAATATGGCTTTGAATATTCGGATCTGTCACCATCCTGCATTGATAAATTAAATATTTATTCCGGGTTAATTATCCAGACGACTTCAGTAGGAATGAATTCTAATGGAATTTCTACGGTAGAAACAGATCCAATTCATTTTTATAATTTCAAAGGTACAGAAAAAGTATACGATTTAATCTATACACCTGCAGTTACTCCTGTGATGAGACGTGCAGAACAAGCGGGTTGTAAAACCTGTAATGGTTTGAAAATGCTTCAGTATCAGGGATATATGCAGTTTAAAATTTTTACAGGAGAAGACTACGAAGATGTCAAGTCAGAAAACTCTTAGTCAGAACGAACAGAAAGTACTCGCAGCTCAGACTGCAGTAGACACACTTGTTGAAAAAGGAATTCTTAAAAGCGGAATGAAGGTAGGGCTTGGAACAGGTTCTACAGCAATGCCTGCAGTAGATCGTGTTGCTTACCACATTCAGAATGGAAACCTTAAAGATATTAAAGCTGTAGTTACAAGTTTCCAGACAGAAAACCGTTGTCAGGATCTGGACATTCCAGTTTATTCTATGAATGACAGAAGAATTGGTGGTGTTCTTGATGTAGCAATTGACGGTGCTGATGAAATCGATCCAGACTGCAACCTGATTAAAGGTGGCGGAGCAGCACATGTTCGTGAAAAGATTGTTGAATACAACTCAAAGGTTCTGGTAATTGTTGCAGACCAGTCAAAAGTTGTCCCACATATCGGAACAGGATTCAAAGTGCCTGTAGAAATTATTCCAGACGCACGCCAGGCTGTTGTAAACCAGCTGGAAGCCTTGGGTGCTAAATGTTACCTCCGCGAAGGCGTTAAGAAAGCAGGTCCTGTTGTAACAGACAACGGAAACCAGATTCTGGACTGCCAGTGGGAGAAACCGATTGAAGACATTGCTTCTATGGAAGTAAAAATCAATCAGATTGTGGGCGTTGTGGAAAACGGACTTTTTGCCGGAAAAAATCCGATTGCATTCATTGCAAAAGAAGACGGAAGCGTAGAAGTTCGTAACTTGAAATAAAATAAAAGGCCTGCTTAAGAGCAGGCTGTTTTTTTATGTATTCTCCTTTTCCTACAGAAATTGCATATCACTATTGTCTCATTCTAAAACGTCGCCTGGATGAAGGTGTACTTACACTGGAACAGGTGACACGGCTTTCCATGGAACGGGCAGGACAGGGCGTTATGATTGGTTGTCTTGTCTGCACGGATAAAAATGGAGAGCGCGTAGTCCTTTGCGCAAACTCAGGAATAAGCCGGAAGATAATTCACAATTCACAATGCACAATGCAGAATAAGCAAGTGAGAATTGAGAATGGACAATGGACAATGGAGAATGGAGAATTGTCTGGTGGGGGAGAGCAATCTGATATTGAAGAAAAAGAACTGGAATGGGTAGAGAATGGGGTGCGTTTTGTGGTGGTACCACCCATTGTAAATGCAGAAGAAGTGGATAAAGCCCTTAGAAAAAACGATGCAGAAATTCACAGACTGACAGAGATAATTCATAATTCACAATGCGCAATTGATAATGGACAATGGACAATGGACAATGTTCGAAGAAGTGAAGACACCGTTCTTGATGAAGGTTTTTCTGTAAGTGATATTAAAGAACGAAGAAAAGTTCTGTGTGATGAGTCACTTGAAGAAGTGAGGAAATTGTATAACTTCAAAACAATTTTTAATTCTCAATTCTCAATTGTCAATTATCAATTACCAACCGGGACCGGTGACTGTTGTGAACCGAAGCTTTTTCATTTTGCTTTTGAACATGGTTTAAAGCCTGTAAGTCTTGCTCAAGTGTTTTACGAGGGGTTTGGGGCGGAGCCCCGGCGAGAGGGGTGTGGTGAAGACCGCAATTTGAGCTTTGCGAAAAGCGGGCTGAACCCAGGGGAGAGACTTCTCCCCAAAATGCCACTTCTTGTTCCACCTTGTGATGAACGCTGCGGATTTCTTCTTCCAAAAATGCTTGGGCTCGAAATTTTATATTGTGACAAACATATTGTAGTGGTGAACAAACCATCGGGGCTTCTTTCAGTTCCCGGTCGCGGCGAAGACAAACAGGACTGTGTCGTAAACCGGGTAAAAACTTTGTACAGCGATTTGTGTCGCATCGACCAGCCTTCGGTTCACCGCCTTGATATGGAAACTTCAGGTATTCTTGTGCTGGCGTTTACCGAAGAAGCTCACAGAAATCTTTCATCCCAGTTTGAAGAAGGTTCTGTTCATAAAGAGTATGTGGCACTTTTGGAAGGTGTTTTAGAAAAGCAGGCAGAAGGACTAAGTGCTCCAAAGCGTGGAGAAAAGTCGGGAGTGATGAAACTGAAGTTCCGCCTGGATCCTGAAAACCGGCCTCATCAGATTTACGATGAAGTTTACGGAAAAGAAGGCATTACCTCATGGCAGAATGAAGGGCTCGTCTGGTACACGGCGCCTGACGGAAAAAAAATAAAATCCACAAAAGTCAGGTTCTTCCCTGAAACAGGGCGGACTCATCAGCTTCGCCTTGCTTCGGCAGACAGCCATGGATTTGGGCTTCCGATTATTGGTGATTCTTTATACGGTCACTGTATGGAAGGACAGAGACTTATGCTTCATGCAGAAAAAATTACATTTAAGCATCCGGTAAACGGGCGCCTTCTGACTTTCGAGAAAAAATCAGATTTTTAATTTACTCAGTGTTTCGCCGATTGAATCGTGGATTACAAGTGTTGCGTACTGGTCGGCCTGAGTTTCACTTTTGTTTATGAGTACAAGATATTTTCCGCGGAAATATCGGATAAGGCCTGAAGCCGGGTACACTGTAAGGGATGTTCCGCCGATTATGAGCATGTCGGCTTTTGAAATTGCTTCCACAGCGCCGTTGATATAAACTTCGTTCAGGCTTTCTTCATAAAGAACAACGTCCGGTTTTACAATGCCGCCGCATTTGTCGCACACAGGATAATCTTCGTCTTTGTTGTTCATGTAATCGATATCGAAAGCTTTGTAACAGTCCATGCAGTAGTTTCGTAATGTGCTTCCGTGAAGTTCGTAAACACAGCGGCTTCCAGCCATTTGATGAAGCCCATCGATGTTTTGAGTGATGACGGCGGTGAGTTTTCCTGCTTCTTCCATCTGTGCCAATGCAATATGTGCTTTGTTAGGTTTGATTCCAGGAAGAATCAGTTTTTCGCGATAGAATCGGAAGAATTCTTTTTTGTTAGTTTCAAAAAATGAGTGGCTTAAAATTGTTTCAGGAGGGTAGTCCCATTTCTGGTTGTAAAGTCCGTCCACACTTCTGAAGTCAGGGATGCCGCTTTCGGTAGAAACACCGGCACCGCCAAAGAAAACAATACTGTTAGAGTCATCATAAAACTTTTGTAATGTTTCAATCTGTTGATTTTCCATTTTAATTCTCCGTTTTTCTAATGGCGGTCCTTTGGCGCATTTATTTTTTTGTTTGATTCTTTGATTTTATTCAGTCAGCATTTCTTTAGTAATGTAATAAACACTTCCACAGTTCTGACAAATAACTTCCAGTGGAAACTTTTCGGTTGCCAGAATATCATCTACTTCGGCTTTTCCTAAGTTTTTAATTCTGAAGGCAAAGTTTTTTGCAGAACAAGGACAGTCAAAAATAATGTCGCGGTCGAGAACTGCTGTTGGTTTGAATTCACGGAAAAGACCATAAACGATGTCTTCGCGGTTACCAAATTCGCTGAACCACTGGCCAGGGTTTGGAAGAGCATTTAAAGCCATTTCAACGCGGTATACCAGTTCTTCGCGAATTTCTTCTGCATTTTCTTTTCCGCTGTTTGCAGTTTGTGCACTGACTTTACTGTAACCGCCGGCTTCAGGCATTACCTGAACGTACATTCCGCCAGCTCCTGTTACACGGCCCTGCTTGTCGAACTGAATTCCAGTTTTAAATGCACTGTGAATCTGTTCACTCTGATCAAAGAAATATGCTAAATCCATGGCGATATTCTTAAACTGGATTTCTACTGAACTAGTTGCAGGTTCCTTCATTCCTTCGGTCAGTTTTGACATTGTCATAGTTCCGCCGTTTCCAAAGAAAGGTGCTAAGTCCCAGCTTTCCAAAGGTTTTTCTAAAGGAATATGATCTTGCATAAGGTGCCCGCGAACGTAACCTAAAGAGTCAGCTTCTACAACAAAACCTTTGCAAATTCCATCTGTTTGATATGAGAAAGTCCAGTGTTCTTTTTCGCCGGATTTCATAAGTGGAATAAAAAGGGAAGCGCATAAAAGAGCCTGTCCAAGAATATATGTTTCAAGAATTCCAAGATTCTGGTTTGCGCGCATCTGGTTTACCATTTCAGTTCCATTGTAAAATGCGCCACGAAACTGGCCTTCTGCCATAACGAAAATAGTCATTCCGTCTTTTTCAAGTTTTCTTAAGTGTTCAACTAATTCTGTATCTTTGATTTCTGCTTTGTTCATGTTTAGAAGTTTATTCTTTATAGAAGAAATTGTATACTGTTTTTATGTCAGAAAATAAATCAACTGTTGAATCAAATCCAAATCCGGATATTTTGAAAACTGCACTTGTTGCTATTATCGGTCGTCCTTCCGCAGGAAAATCTACTTTTTTGAATACAGCTTGTCAGGAAGCCGTAAGTATAGTTTCGCCGATGCCACAGACGACTCGAAATGCTATTCGTGGTATTGTAAATACTTCTTACGGACAGCTGGTCTTTGTAGATACTCCGGGTTATCATGATTCTGAAAAGAAACTGAATCTGAAACTTCGTGGGGTTACTGAAACAACTCTTGAAGGCTCTGATTGTGTTCTCTATGTGGTGGATTCAAGCCGCGAACCAGGGGAAGAAGAAAAAATAACTGCAGAGCTTATTAAAAATTATCAGACGCGCATGATTGTTGCTATTAACAAAACTGATCTTGCTGGAGCAAATCCTGCAAAGGCAAAAGCTTTCGTTAAATCTATTCTGACAGAAATTCCAGATGAACGTATTCTTGAAATGTCAGCAAAAAAAGACAACGGAATTAACGAAGTTCTGAAAGCTCTTTATGATATTTCACCTGTTGCTCCTGCTATGTATACAGAAGATTTTTATACAGACCAGGATATGAAATTTCGCATTTCTGAAGCAATTCGCGGCGAAGCAATTAACCGCCTGGAACAGGAAATTCCTCATGCTGTTTATGTAAATGTTGCAGACCTGGAATTCCGTAACGAAGGAAAAAAACTCTGGGTGCGCGCATTTCTTTGTGTTGAGCGCGAAAGTCAGAAGGGAATCGTAATCGGGAAAGGTGCTTCGAAAATCAAGGAAATCAGAGCCGCTTCATTAAAAGCTTTGAATATGATTTATCCATATAAAGTTGAACTGGATCTTCAGGTTAAAGTGGATAAGAACTGGCGTCAGAAGGACCTGACAATTTCACGCCTTATTCCAGAGTAATTTTTTATTTCATTAAAGAAATAGCGATTGTAACAAGGAACGGCATTGTAAGGATTGAGAAAAGGGTACTCATGGCCACCATAGTAACGGAGGTTTGGGTATCCTTTTCGTATTTTGCGGCAAACATAGTTGTGTTGGCAGCGGTCGGTGAGCTGGCCGCAATAACCATTGCAGGAAGTATGTTGTCCCTGATTCCAAGCAGCAGCATAGCTCCAAGAATTACCAGGGGACAGATAACCAGTCGCATGAAAATTCCAAGTAAAAGTTTTGCGTCTTTCAGAACGGCAAAGGATGTAATCTGGGCAAGGTAATATCCGATTATGAACATTGGAAGTGGTGTGTTCAGATTAGCAAGGTGCTGTACCGGAGAGGCAAGAATTACAGGCAGTTTTAATGGAGTCAGGAATATAATAAGTCCAACTGCAATTCCTATAATGCCTGGGTTTATGAGAATCTTTTTTACGCTGATTTCTTTGAAAGATCCGCTCATGAGAACAAGACCGAAAGTCCATGTGAGAAGATTGAAAACTCCGATGTAGGCTGCTCCAAGAAATACGCCTTCAGTTCCAAGTATTGCATTCTGCAGCGGAAGAGCCATGTAGCCGCAGTTTGAGAAAATAATGCCGTAGCGGAGAACTGTACGTTTTGCCTGGAGTTTATCGTGGATAATAATGTAAGAAAGTGCGATAAAAAGTCCATGGGCCAGTGCGGCACATCCTGCACTGATCAGAAGTTTCTTTACAAGAAGGGGATCGTATTCCCGATTGAAAGAAGTGATTACTACAGTTGGTGTTATAAAATAGAGGATGAAGTGAGTCATGTGTTTGACAGTGTGTTCATCAAAAATTTTCTTTTTTGAACAGAGAAAGCCAATTCCGATAAGAATGAAAAGAACTGCAACCTGAGTTGCAACTGTAGTAAGACTTGAAAACATGGTGTATGTCTCCGTTAAATAATAAAAGCCGTTATTCGGTTCATTTTAAATTTAACTTGTAAGCCGTTTTCCGGACTTGAACCGAATACCTGCTCGTTACGAGGGAGCTGCTCTACCAGGTGAGCTAAAACGGCAAAACTGAATTTAGTATATAGTAAAAACATTGATTTCGCAAATGGGTGATTTTTATATATAATAAAAATATGTCACACGAACTTTTTGTAGGCGACAATCTTGAAGTAATGCAGCAGCACCTTGAAGAGTGGCGCGGAAAAATCAGCATAATTTATATAGATCCTCCATACAATACTGGAAATACTTTTACATATCATGATGATTTCTCCGAAAAAGGTGACCGTCATTCTGTCTGGCTTTCATTTATGAAAGATCGTCTTGTTCTTGCTCGCGAACTTTTAAGTGAAGACGGCTGTATATTTATTGCCATTGGTGATGATGAACTTTACCGCCTGAAAATTCTTTGCGATGAAATTTTTGGAGAAGAAAATTTTATAAACAATTTTATGTGGCTGCACGGAAAAGGTAAAAAAGATACCTGGAGTCGTACACTTACTGAAAACAATCTTTGTTTTGCAAAAGAAAAAAATAAATTAAAATCATTTACCGAAATCCTGGAAACTTCATGGGCAACAAAAAATATTGATGATGATCCACGGGGACCGTGGTTTTCAGGCAGCATTTCTTTTTCGGAAAAACGTTCAAATCCAAATCATAAAAACTTTTTTAAAATCATTTCTCCAAGTGGTGTAGTTTGGGAGCGGCAGTGGCAATGTTCAAAAGAAGAAATGGAAGAATTGCTTTTGGATAATCGCATTTATTTTGGACCTGGTCCGGAATATAAGAATGTACCGCGTGAGAAAATTTTTAATGGAAAAGCCGAAGAAATAATCCCGAAAAACATTATAGAAAATGTGGGTTCCACTCGAGATGCTCAGAATCATCTGGATGAGATTCTGGGAGTAAAAGGCGCCTTTGACAATCCAAAGCCTGTAGGATTAATCGAACACTTAATCAAAATAACCTGTATGAAAAATGATATTACCGTCATGGATTTTTTTGCTGGCAGTGGAACCACGGCCGAAGCGGTGGAAAATCTGAATAAAGTGGACGGTGGAAAACGCCATTGCATTCTTATCCAAAAAGATGAAAAGACATATGAAATTGTGAACGGAAAAAAAATACCCCGCAAAGGTTCCGAAGAAGCTTTTAATGCGGGGTTCAAAAGTATTTCTGAAATAACACAGAAACGTCTTTCTGCTTTAGTGTGAAGAAAGAAATTCCTGTAAAACTTCCTGGAATCTTTCGGGAAGCATTTCCTGGAGTTTTTCTGGCATAACTTTTTTCTGCCTTTTTGTTTCTTTGTTGAACATTGCTGTAATCTGATGTTTATAGTTGTTTAAAACTTTGTAACGGATTAATCCGCCTTTTGCAGAAAATTCTTCTTCCGGATGGAGGAATTTTTCCATCATAAAGAAAGTGCTTACGCGTTCACAGTTTTTGAATCCGTTTTTTGAAGAAATCAGACGTTCAATTTCACGGGTAATAAGTTCCTGAGCAAAGCCTGAGTCCATAAGTTTTTGTGGCGAAGAAAATTTCTTTCCTTCACCTTCGGCAGCTTTTTCCAGTTCTTCAAGATTTGGAATAATAATGGCACCGAGTGTATTTTCATCCTGTCCGCAGACAACTGCCTGCGCGATGTATGGAGATTCTACAAGTTTTCCTTCAATAGGGAATGGTTCTACGTTTTCGCCTGAGCGGAGAACGATTGTGTCTTTTGAACGTCCTTTAATTGCAAGCTCACCGTTGAATGTTGAAACTGCAATGTCTCCTGTATTAAGCCAGCCGTCTTCAGAAAGAATTTCTTTTGTAAGGTCAGGACGATTGTAATATCCCTTCATTACGTTTTCACCCTTTACATAAAGAACACCTTTTTCGCCAGGTTTTGCAGGAGTACCATCCATTTTGATAATTTTTGTATCGTTGTAGTACAAAGGTTTTCCAATGGTTCCAAGAACAGGAGCGAATCGATTTCGAATTGAAACGATTGGTGCTGTTTCAGTCATACCGTAACCTTCGACAACTTGAATGCCCACAGCATTGAAAAATTTGTCCAGTTTTGGAGGACATCCGCCACCGCCTGAAATTCCGCATACAAATCTTCCACCAAGCATATCCTTGATTTTTGAGAAGAAAAGTTGTTCTCCAAGGGCTCGTAATGGGAAGAGACATCCGTATGGAATGTAAAGCAGTTTGCTCATTCCATGTTCAAAGCTGTGACGTTCTTTATAGTATCTGTTCAATCCGTGAATTCTGTTTTTCATTGCGAGGGAACTTGAAGAAGCGCCTGCAAGAATCTGGAAAAGAACCCATGAGATTTTAGACTGAGATTTGATTTTCTTCGAGATTGCCTGGTAAAGTGAATCCCAAACGCGTGGAACACAAGGCATGAATTGTGGACGAACTTTCATAAAGTCAGACATAAGAACTGAAGAAATCGGTTTTGAGTAACACATAGTTCCTGCGAAAAATATGATGTAATATTCAAGTTCGCGTTCGTAAACGTGCCAGATCGGGAGAATACAAATAGAACGTTCTGCTTTATGGAATCCTAAAGTAGAAGCAATTCCTTCCAGCTGGCACAGGAAGTTTTTGTGCGTAAGCATAACTCCTTTAGGAGTTCCTGTCGTTCCTGAAGTAAAGATGATTGTAGCTACATCTTCTGTTTTTCCTTTCCAGACTTCTTTTTCAATCTGTTCAGGATGGTTTTTACGCCATTCAACGCCTGCTTTGAGAATATCCTGATAATGGAAGAGTTTTCTTCCTTTAAGGTCGAATCTATCCAGGGCTTTATTCTGGGAATCTACGAGAATGATGTTTTCCAAAGTAGGAATATCATCTATACATTCGCAAAGTTTTCCCAGAACGTATGGATTTTCAATAGAAACTGTCCGGCATTCTGTAAAACTTAAAATGTAACGAAGTTCATTTACAGTAACATCGCTTCCTCGTGGAATGTCGGCACATCCAATCACCATGGATCCAAGGGAAATAACCTGCCATTCCTGGCGGTTATCTGCGATATGTCCAATATGTTCTCCACGTTTTGTCCCTAAAGTCAAAAGACCTGCGGCAAAGTCAAACATCTGACTGGTCAGTTCTTTATAAGTTGTAGGCTGAAAAGTACCTGTTGAATCTTTTGTGAGCTGCGCATTTATTTCAGGGAAGTTCAATCCCTGATGGTATAGAAGTTCCGGAAGAGTATTAATCATAATCTAGTATTTTATTTATTTTGACAAAAAATGTCAAAGTGTCAGAATAATGTGCTTTTGAAATTATTAGAGAAATTTGCTAAAATGTCGGCATGAATATTATTGTTGTAGGCAATGGTGGTCGTGAGCACGCTATTTGCTGGAAATTAGCTCAGAGTTCTTTAGTTGATAAGATTGTTGCAGTTCCTGGAAACGGTGGTACTGCATTTGAAGAAAAATGCGTTAATATTGATCCTAAAAAATGTGACTATATCGCTGAAAACGGTGAACATCCTTTTGTTCAGATTGCAAAGCATGAAAATTGCCGTATGGCAGTTATCGGGCCGGAAGATCCTTTGGCAGACGGACTTGCAGATGTTTTCTGGAACGCAGGAATTCCTTGTGTAGGACCAAGAAAAGCAGGTGCACAACTTGAAGCTTCAAAAGATCTTTCTAAAAAATTCATGGCTGAATATAACGTTGCCTGTGCAGCAAGTGAAACATTTGTAAATCAGGAAGCAGCCGTAGAATATGTAAAAAAACACGGTGCTCCGATAGTAATTAAAGCTGACGGTCTGGCTGCCGGAAAAGGTGTAACAGTTGCTGCTACAGTTGATGAAGCAATTGCGGCTATCGATGACATTATGAATTCTGGCCGTGTTGGAACAGCCGGCAAAAAAATCGTTGTAGAAGATTATCTTGAAGGTGTAGAAATTTCAGTTCTGGCTGCAGTTTCTTGTACACCTGAATACGCAGTGCAGGGAAGTGCATGCATTGTTCCATTCCTTCCTTCACGTGACCATAAACGTCTTATGGACGGAGCAAAAGGTCCAAATACCGGTGGAATGGGAACTGTTTGTCCTTTGGATGATGTAACTCCTGAAATGATGGAAACTTTTGATAAAACAATTCTTCAGCCAACATTAAACGGACTTATTAAAGAAAAATTTGATTACCGTGGATTCATTTTCTTCGGCGTTATGCTTACAAAAAATGGTCCAAAACTTCTGGAATATAATGTTCGTCTTGGTGACCCGGAAACACAGAGTGTTCTTCCACTTATGGATTTTGACTTTGCTGCAATGTGTATGGCAATCACAAACGGAACACTTAAAGATTTTGAAATGAAATGGAAGAAAGGATATCAGGTTTCTCCTGTTATGGTTTCTGGCGGATATCCTGGAGATTACGAAAAAGGACTTCCAATTACAGTAAATGGAAATCTTCTTAAACTTAGCGGTTCAAAGGTTTTCTATGCAGGGGCTGTTTGCGGTCGCCGCGAAAATGATGCTGAACTTTTGACTTCTGGTGGACGTGTTCTGGCATGTTCTGCTTATGGAACTACTTTCAAAGAAGCTTGGGAAAAGGCCTACATGGGAATCAGTGCCATCAAATTTGATAAAGCTTTCTATCGTAAAGATATTGGTTTGCCAGGGGCTGCCGAAAGCGGAAAACTTTAAGCTAAGTAAATAGTAATAAATTATAGGGAGGGGGAAAGCCTTCCCCCTGGTCTGAACCCGCTTTGCGGTTTCAGACACACCCCCTTCGCCTAGGGGGTACTGCCCCCTAAAACCCCCGGTGTTTCCGAGGGTTATTTTTTTTTGCGAGGTTCAACATGACAAATAACATCAAAAAATACATGGAATCAAAAAAAACTGAAATGATTGAGCTTCAGAAGAAACTTACCTGCGTAAAAGCTCTTTCTCCTGAAAATGGGGGAGACGGTGAATCTGAAAAAGCTGCAGTTCTTCAGGAATGGCTTAAAAAAAATGGTTTTGAAAATCTGGAAATTTTTAATGCACCCGACAATCGTGTAACTTCTAAAGTTCGCCCAAGTATTGTGGCCACTATCCCAGGAAGTGATTCTTCAGCTCCTGTAATCTGGGTAATGGCACATCTCGATGTGGTTCCAACTGGAGAACTTTCTTTATGGGAAACTGATCCCTGGCAGTGTGTAGAAAAAGACGGAAAATTATTTGGTCGTGGTGTGGAAGATGATCAGCAGGGACTTGTTTCCATGACTTTTGCCGCCATGTATCTTCTGGAAAATAAAATCACTCCTAAACATACAATTAAACTTTTGTTTGCGGCCGATGAAGAATGTGGAAGTGCTTATGGAGTTCAGTGGCTTGTAGAAAATACAAAGCTATTTAATAAAACTGATCTGGTTTTGATTCCTGACGGAGGCGATCCTGAAGGCGTAACAATTGAAATTGCAGAAAAAAATCTTATGTGGCTTCGTCTTCATGTTACAGGAAAACAAACTCACGGGTCTCGTCCTGATACAGGAATAAATGCATGTCTTGCCGCAAATGATCTTTCATTAAGACTTCATGGACTGGAAAAAATCTTTAATAAAAAGGATCCTCTTTTTGAGCCTGACTATTCAACTTTCCAGCCAACAATGAAACAAAAGAATGTGGACGGAATCAATATTATTCCTGGAGATGATGTTTTTTATATGGATTGTCGAATCCTTCCATGTTATTCGATTTCCGAAGTTCTTAAAGAAGTGGAAAAAACAATTTCCGGAATTGAAAAGGATTATGGCGTAAAAGTTGAATATTCTTTAGCTCAAAAGTCTGAAAGTCCTGCCACTAGCAAAGATTCTGAAGTGGTAACACTTCTTTCTCAGGCAATTGAAAAAGCTCACGGTCAAAAAACAAAATGCATAGGAATTGGCGGCGGAACAGTTGGTGCTGAACTTCGCCGTGAAGGAATTGACTGTGCAGTTTGGAGCACCTTGAACGATATGGCTCACCAGCCAAACGAATACTGTGTTATCGAAAACATGATAAAAGACGCAGTAACACTGGCAGTATTGTTTGCTGAATAGGATTCATCATATTTTGCTTCCTTGCGTTAGTTTTTCCTGATTTCATGTTAAAGTAAACATTGGTAATTAATGTGGAAATGGGACGCAGCGAACTGTGACATAAGGGCGCTCCGCAACGAAGTGAGGACCCGCGCCCTTAGTGGCACATGTTCGCGTTGCTGGGCCCCATTTCCACTGGTAAATCATACAATGTTTAATTTAAACCTACGTTTGCAACGCAAACTCGCAGAGCAACTTCAACAGGAAGTTGCAGTAAATACAAAACTATTCAGTCTGAAAAAAAATCCCGACCAAGGAGGGTCGGGAAGACTTGGGCGATGTTTGCGTCGCAAACTCGCAGAGCAACTTCAACAGGAGGTTGAAGTTGCGACCTATTCTCGAACAAATCTCTGTGCCGGTGTAACAATCCAGATAGCTTCCAGTTCAGTATCGCCTACGTTTTGTAAAGTGTGAGGTCCACTGGCTGGGAAGGAAACGCTGTCGCCTTCTTCCATCGGGTATGTTGCATTTTCGTAATGCAGTTCTCCACGTCCTTTTGTGATGATTCCCATTTCGCGGCCGATATGTCCGGAAGAACCTCGGTGAGTATTTGAATGTGCTGGAATACGAATGACATAAGCTTCAAAGTTATTTGATTTGTCATTTGGATCCGGTTTCAAAAGTTCTTCGTATTCTACATCGCCTTCTCCCATTTTTGCGCGTTCACCTTTACGGATAATCTGTACAGGATGCTGTCTACGGTATTCTTCAAATAAAAATTCCAGATTAATATCAAGAACATCTGCCAGTGAAAGAAGTGTGTCGATTGCAGGTGAAACATGGTTTCTTTCTATCTGTGAAACTAGACTTTCTGAAACCCCTGCCATTTGAGCAACGTATTTTAAAGTGTAGCCTTTATGTTCGCGCATCTGGCGAAGTTTTTCTCCAAAGTGATATGGCACTTTCTTTTTTGGTTCAATTGTTTCGTCGTTATTTTGCGAAGGTGTCATTTTTCTGTTTCTCCTGATTTTTTTCTGTTACAAACTGAATAAAGTAATCTTCTATAGTTTTATGTGGACCGTTCAAATTTAATCGCTTTCGGCTTCTGGCATTATCGCGGCGAATTGTATACATCGAATAAAAGTCTCGGTAGTCCAAACCAGCGTCGGCTTTTACGTGCTGTCCCAGGAAGCTTGAAACTTCATCGCGTCCAATGGCAGCAATTCCTTTTTCGCGAAGTATACTTCTGAGGGTTGTTATCTGTTCAAAAGAAATTCCAAAGAGGAACTCTTCCATTGCCTGTGAAACTCCCTGTTCACCCATTTTACTTTTTATGAATTGAATCCATTGTTCATCCATCTGCATGGAAATAAGGAGCAATTCACTTGTTCCCATCATTGTTCCAAATGCAGGTGCAAGTTTTCGGCGGGCTTTCCAAACATTCTGCAAGACCGGAGCAACTGTTTCTGCTGTCTGGTCGTTCCAGTGTTCCCACAAAAGTAAAAGTGAAAGAGCCCATTCACGGCGGAATTCGTCTGGCTGAGTATTATCACGGATAAGGTTCAGGTATACGTCTTCTGCCAGAAGACTGAACATAGCCGAAATGGTTTCATTTGCAAAATTATTTGCCAGCTTTTCGCAGCCTTCTATACGGGCGGCGTATTTTGAAAATGACGAAAGAGTGTGAGCTTTTGCAACAAGGAATCCTTTTCCAAGAATTGCTTTTGATGGAAGCTGTAAAGTGGCATCACCTTCGTCAAGGTGCTTTATTAATGAAGAAATAAGGATTGTAGGAGTTCGTGTTCCCCCTGCCAGTTCGTGACGTTCCAAAAGAGAAGGAAATCTGGCCACGGCTTTTGCCAGCTGTTCCAGATCTTGAAGCCTGTCATTGAAAATCTTCCAGCGTTCTTCGTCTTTTGCTTTTACGAGAGGCATAAACTCATTAATCAGTTTATGCTCCTGAGGTGTCAGAAGGCTTACTTCGTTATCTGAGGAATCAATTTGAGGTTCGTTGTCAAAAAATGAGTTAATATCTATCGATTCAAATTCTGAAGAAATTTCACCAGTATCTGACATAACTATAATCCTACCTTTTAAAATCACTTTAATTATACTTCAATTTTTAAATATTTTCAAAAATTTTTGAATTTTTGCCAAACATTTTTGTATATCTGCCGAAAATAAGATTATATGAAAAAGATAAGCCTTATTGTTTTAATTTTTATGGTGGCGGGTGCAATGTGGGCACAAAACGAAAGCAGTGAAGATCAGAAGCCTGTTTATACGGCCGCTCAGCAGCGGCTTCGTGTTACTGCAGCAGATATCCGTCTTGTTCCAGAAACTGAACTTCCTACTAAAGGGTATCATCTTTACGTTCGTAAACGTCCTGAAATTGAATCCATTCTTTTGACAGAAACTACAAAAGATCCTGAAGGAAAAAATGACAGTTTCGCTTATCGTGCTAAAGAGTATAACCCTATAAACGGAGACGAAATTCGTTATCTGGACGGAAAACCTCTTATGTCAGAATGGGCAAGATATTCCCTGGTAGATTCAAGTCCTGAGCATTTTGAACCATTAGGTGAAGCTTTTCATATTTATATTCCGGAAGAACTGGAATATGGTTACGAATGGGAACGTCATGGAAGTGTAAAAATCGGGAAGGGTACGTTCATAAATATCCGAACTTTTGAGAAAAAATACGCTGATTATACTGGGAACTTCATGGACAGTCCCTTTATGTTTGATTTGCAGGTTCGTACAAAGAAAAAGGTTCAGAAGAAACCTGAACCTAAGCCGGAACCTGAACCAGTACCAAAAGTTGAAGAACCTTTGCCCCCAATCGAAGAACCGGTTATAGAAGAACCTGTAAAAGAAGAAGAACCAGTTGTTGTTTTAACCGATGATTACAACCCTGTTGCAAGTGATAAATTTCAGGAAGTTGCCGAATCTATGACTTATTCGAAAGGCCCTGAAGATTTAACTGACAATATTATGAAGTGCCTTGACGGACTGGATCCGAAAAAGCCTTGTGATCTGGTTTTTGTTATTGATGCAACTGGAAGTATGAAAAATGATATCGATAAACTTAAAACAGAACTTGTGCCGGCTTTAATAGAAAAGTTCAAAGATTTTTCAAAGGTGAGGTACGGTCTTTTGTTCTATCGCGATTATGTAGACAACTTCCGTTACAGAGATCTTCCTGTAAAGATGTATGATTTTACAACAGACTTAACTCTTTTTAATAAAAATCTGAATGCGCTGGTAATAAAGGGAAAGGAAGGCGGCGATATTCCGGAAGCGGTTTATGAAGCGCTTTATGCCGGAGCTTGTTTTTATAATTATGATCCTGAAGCGTTTAAGGAAATCATTCTTATTGGAGATGCAGAACCACATCCAACTCCTAGAGGAACACGAAAGTATTCAAAGGATTTTGTTACAAAAACTATTCAGGAAAGAAAGGTTCATGTTGATTCTATTCTTCTTCCAAAAGATGATTAGTGAGAAAAATATTTTGATTGACATATTTTGAAATTTTGTCATAATAAGAGTACTATGGAAAATATGGAAAACGAAGTTGAAATTAAAAGAGTTCTGGTAACAGGAGCTTCTGGTGGAATCGGCCGTGCAATTGCTGTAGCCGCCGCAAAAGAAGGTTACTATGTTATCTGTCATTACAATGGCAGTGAAGCAAAAGCCCAGGAAACTCTGGATATGGTAAAAGCTTGTGGTGGAGACGGAGAAATTATTCAGTTCAACGTTTCAGACCGTGAAGATTGTGACGCAAAACTTAAGCCTTTGGCTGCTAAATACGGCGCCCTTTGGGGAATCGTAAACAATGCAGGTGTTACTCGCGATAATATTTTTGCTGCAATGAAAGGCGAAGACTGGGATAAAGTAATCGACACAAATCTTGGCAGTTTCTTCAATGTTATTAAGCCTCTTCTTATGCCTATGATTGGACGTAAGAATAAACGCGGTGGACGCATCGTAAATATTTCGTCTATCGTTGGTGTACACGGAAATGGTGGTCAGACAAACTATTCGGCTTCTAAAGCAGGACTTATTGGTGCTTCAAAATCTCTGGCACTGGAACTTGCCAGCCGCGGAGTTACAGTAAACTGTATTGCTCCTGGTTTTATCGATACAGACATGACAAAAGCTATTCGTCCGGAAGCTGCTGAAGCAATGATTCAGTCTATCCCAATGGGACGTGCAGGACAGCCTGAAGAAATCGGTTCTGTTGCTGCATTCCTGCTTTCAGAAGGAGCCTCTTATATTACAGGTCAGGTTCTGGAAGTAAGCGGTGGCCTTACATCGTAGTTTTTGATTAGCTTATAAAAAAAAGACTCGGAATGTTTCATCCGAGTCTTTTTTTTTACTTTTACATTATTTTTTTACTTAATAGAAAAGTCCTGAACATTAATGCCGAATCTTCCGGCAAAGTCCCGGGCCCGCCAGGCATTGAAAATTACATCATTTGGGAAGTGGGCATCAGAATTACAAATGATTTTTGCTTTTGAACTGGCCGCCAGTTCCCAGAATTCAACATAAGGGTAAACCTGTCTGATTCCACGACTTGTGTTCTGAGTCTGTTTTGCCAGTCCGTAACCGTTTACTTCTATAGGCATGTTTAAATCTACAGCGGCATCGATAATTGCCTTGCTGACTGCCTCTGTATTTTTTGTCCATTCACACATGGAGTACATAAAAAGGTCCGGGTGTGCGATAAAATCAAAAAGTCCCGATTTCATTCCCTGGAGAACCTGAATACAGTATTCATTCAAGTCTGAGTCTGTTTTAATTACCTGGGTTCCAGGATGACAGCCGTCTTTCATAAACCAGTGCTGTCCCATTACCAGATATTGCGCCCCGAATCTTCCGCGAAGTTCGTCGCGATACCAGCTTTCATAAGCAGGATCCCATTCGCATTCAAAACCCATAAAAATAGGGAAGTCTACAGCTTTTCTTGCTTCTTCAATCATCTGTTTATATAAAGGAACCTGTTCTGCATCCATTCGGACTTTTTCCCATGGATCTGGAAAATCGGATGGGAAAGGGCAGTGGTCAGAAAATCCCAGGGCTGAACAACCTTCTTTTTGTGCCTGAAGTGCGTAATCAACGGGTTTTCCTTCTGCGTGTCCGCAAAGATAAGTGTGTGTGTGGAAATTTGAAAGCTTTTTCATAGTGGTTATATTATAAAGAATTTATTGAAGAGTTTCAGTATACTTGAACCATGGTGACACGCGGAGTAAATGATTTATTAAAAGAACTTGCAGACAAATATGAGAATGAAAACTTTCTTACGACAGATCCAAGCCAGTTTTTACGACGTTTTAAAAAAGATACAGATCAGGAAGTATTTAGTTTTGTGGCAGCTATGCTTTCCTTTGGAAACCGTAAGCAGTTTATTCCAAAGATTGAACTTCTGGCGAGTCTGGCAGGAGAGTCTTTTGCAGTCTGGATTATGTCCGGGGCATACCGCACCAGTTTTCTTCCTCCAGATGAGGATCCGTCCAAAAAGTTTTATCGGTTCTATTCCTACGAAGATATGTATGCTTTTTTTGATGAACTTCAGCAGATCCTTCGATTATCAGGTTCAATGGGACGATTTTTCCGGGAATCCTGGGAATATTATGCTTCGGCAGATGATTATTCTTTAGACCGTTTGATTTCGGATGCCTTTCCATCTTCAAAAATAGTCTCCAAAGGAAAAAATAGTGCAAATAAGCGCATTCATATGTTTCTTCGTTGGATGGTACGAAGAAATTCTCCTGTGGATTTAGGACTTTGGACCTGGTACAGTCCTGCTAAATTGATTATTCCACTGGATGTTCATGTTATGGAAGAAGATAAAAAACTTTGTCTTGTTCCTGAAAATGCAAAAGCGGACCGAAAGACGGCTGTTCTTTTAACAGACCGATTAAAGGAGGTCTGGCCAGAAGACCCTTGCCGTGGAGATTTTGCTCTTTTTGGACTTGGTGTAGATAAATAGGTCGAGTAGAAGTGCTTTGTAGTAAAGCATAAAAGAAAAGCCTTTGGTTTGAAACCAAAGGCTTTTTTGTCAGTTTATGACCTGTTTATAATTTATTCAGGTTATTCACGAACGTATGTAAGGAGTGAAGATCCGTCAGATTCTGCCAGATCGTTCCAGATACAGAGAGAGATACCAGAGATTGGAGCATCTGAAAGTACCATTTCCCATTCGATTTCTGTAACTTCACCGTTCTTGATGTTTTCAGCGATTACTTTTCCGCCACCACCAACTTCATCAATTTCTTTCCACCAGTTTGGAACATCAGCTGTGTTTTCTACAGCGCGGCAGTGGAGAGCTGAGATGTCGTTGTTAGAACGTGTTTTCCAGTAAACTTTGATTGTATCACCAGCGATTGGCCAGTCATAGTCAAGGTCGAATTTGCTTGTGATAGCAACGATAGCTTGGTAGTTAACTGGATCAGCCATTGTGTCCTGTGCACCATTTACCCATGGGTAGTTTGGTTCGAGTGTAACGTAAGCCAGGTCTTTTGAAAGATCGAATTCGTAAACTTTTGGTGTTTTGTGGTTTTCTTTAACTTCGAAATCACCAACTGGAGTACCGATATCACAATCACCAACTTTTTCGAATGTGAATGTTGCAAGACCACCGTTCTGTTCACCGTAAGCCATGTTGAAAATCAGTTTTGATTTACATGCAGCTGTGATTTCGAATGAAAGATCTACATCAACAGGAACACCTGCTTTAATATCGTCGATTGAAGGTTCTGCCATTTCATCGTTGTTGTTTGTAAGACGTGTCCAGTAGTTAGCAGCTGGAGAGTTGTCTACCAGGTTTACGTAAAGGTGGTCGATATCCATATCTGATGTGAAACGTCCGATAACGCGAACTGTATCACCAACCTGTGGACGGTTAGGTTTTACGATAGAAGACCAGTCAGGTGGGTTGTTGTCCTGACGTGTAGAACGATTTTTTGTACCGTACTGAGAGTTGTCAACCATTACCATAACTGGGTCTGAAAGACCTTCAGAAAGATCCAGTGTGTAAGTCATTGGATGAACGTATCCGGCTTCCTGTTTCTTTGCGCCAGAACCACCTGTTGAACCACAGCTTACAAGGCTAAGACCAAGTACTGCAGCTGCAGCAATTGTAAGTAATTTTTTCATATATAAATCCTCCTAAGATTTATTACTTGTTTTGATAAATCTTATTCTACAACGAGATTTGGAAATTCGCAAAGTTTTTTTTACTTAAAATTTCGATTTTTTAAGAAAATTTAAGTAAAAAATTAAGTTTCTTTCTATATAAATTATGTGTTTTTGGCAAAAAAAAAGCCCTCTTTGGAAAACCAAAGAGGGCTTTTCAGGCTTTAGATAAACCTAGTTTTCAGCTCGCTTAGTCACGAACGTATGTAAGGAGTGAAGATCCGTTAGAAGCTTCAAGTGTGTTCCAGATGTAGAATGAAATTCCATCGATTGGAGCTTCACAGATTTCAATTTCGAATGTGATTTCTGTAACTTCGTCAGCTTTGATGTTTTCTGCGATTACAGTTGGTGTCTGTGTGCTAACCCATTTAGCATCGATTTCTTTCCACCAGTTTACAGCTGGTGTGTTTTCGATAGCACGACAAAGAAGTTCTGAAATGTCGTTGTTTGAACGTGTTTTCCAGTAAACTTTGATTTTGTCACCAGGAATTGGCCAGTCGTAGTCTTTGTCGAAGCACTTTGTGATTTCAACTGTTTTTGAGTACATAAGTGGATCAGCCATTGTATCCTGAGATCCGTTTACCCATGGATATTCTGGATCAAGTGTAACGTAAGCCAGGTCTTTTGAAAGGTCAAATTCGTATACTTTTGGTTCTTTGTGGTTTTCTTTAACTTCGAAATCACCTTCTGGAGTACCAATGTCACATTCTGCAACTTTTTCTACTGTGAAATCAGATGGTTCACCATTCTGTTCACCGTATGCGAGAACGAGCATACATTCTCCACCTGCTTTTGCGATGAGTTCCAGTTCAACATCGATGTCGAATGGAACACCTGCTTTTACATTAGGAATAACGTTCAGGTTTGCACCTGCATCAAGGCGTGTCCATGCAGAAGAGTTGTCTACGATGCTGTAGTAAAGGTTGTCGATATCGATTGCTGAAGTAAGGCGTCCTACCAGGTGAATTTTGTCACCTTTCTGTGGTTTATTTGGTTTAACGATGCTGTACCAAGATACTTTGTCTGTGTAGCTTGTCTGACGTGTTGTTTCACCTTTTGTACCGTACTGTGAGTTGTCAGCCATTTTGATTACACCGTCTTTTGTTGCTGAAGCGATGTCCAGTGTGTAAGTCATTGGATGTGGGTAACCTGCTTTAGCTGGTTTTGCAGCTCCGCCTGTTGATCCACAGCTTACGAGTCCGAGTCCAAGCACTGCCAGAGCAGCGATGGTAAGTAATTTTTTCATTATTTTAATCCTCCTAAGATTAAATACTTTGTTTATTAGTCTATTTTACTCTAGGAATTTAAATTTCGCTTAAAATTTACTAGGTACTTTTCCTTAAAGTTACAAAAAAAATGATATAGATTTTTTCTATAACTCCACATAAGAAAAACTAATTATTTCTATAACCCCATAATTTGTTATACTAATTTCCAGAGGTTATTTATGAAAATTGAAACAAAATGTCTGCATTCAGGCTATACACCAAAAAACGGCGAACCAAGTCAGGTTCCTATCGTACAGAGTACAACTTACCGCTTTGATTCATGTGATCATGTTGCAGCTCTTTTTGACAAACCAACAGAATTCATGTATTCACGCTTCGCAAACCCAACTTGTGAAGCGGTAGAAAAGAAAATTGCTGACCTTGAAGGTGGAGTAGGCTGTATGCTCACTTCTTCAGGACAGGCTGCATCACTTCTTTCTATATTGAACCTTTGTTCTGCCGGAGACAGTTTTATCGCTTCTTCTTCTATTTACGGTGGAACTATCAATCTTTTCGGATTCACTTTGAAAAAGCTTGGAATTGAAGTTATCTGGGTTGATGTTGATGCTGATTACGACACAATCGTAAAAGCAATCAAACCAAATACAAAATGTATTTTCGGTGAAACAATTGCAAATCCTGCCCTTACAATTTTCGATTTTGAACTGTGGGCAAAAGCCGCACACGATAACGACATTCCTCTTATCGTAGACAATACTTTCGCAACTCCATTCCTTTGCCGTCCATTCGAATTCGGCTGTGACATCGTTGTTCATTCGACAACAAAATACATGGACGGTCACGCTGTTCAGGGTGGTGGAGCCATTGTTGATTCAGGAAACTTTGACTGGGAAGCGGCTTACAAGAAAACCGGAAAATTTGCCGACATGGTTGAACCTGATGAATCATACCACGGCCTCAAATACGTAGGAGATTTTGGAAAAGCCGCTTACATCGTAAAAGCCAGAACCCAGCTTATGCGTGACTTCGGTTGTTATCCTGCAGCACAGAGTGCATTCTACCTGAACCTTGGTCTTGAAACTCTGGCAGTACGCATGCCTCGTTATGTAGAAAATGCAAAAGCTGTGGCAGAACACTTTAAGAAATCTGACAAGATTGCAAGCGTAACTTACCCGGGACTCCCTGGCGACAAATACTACGAAAAAGCACAGAAGTATCTTCCTAACGGAACTGCAGGTGTAGTTTCAATTTCGATCAAGGGTGGACGCGATGCCGCAGTTCGTTTTATGGACGCTTTGAAACTTGCTTCAGACGAAGTTCATGTTGCCGATATCCGCACTTGTGTTCTTCATCCGGCAAGTGCTACACACCGCCAGCTTTCTGATGAACAGCTTGTTGCTGCCGGAATTGACGGCGGAATGGTCCGCTTCTCTTGTGGCCTTGAAAATGTTGAAGACATCATTGCTGACATCGACCGCGGACTTGCTGCTATCTAGCGTTTCTTAAGTGGCATTTTGCGTGTCAGTTTAACGGCTTTCTATCGAAAAAACTGACTTTATAAATACTGCATAAATTAAGCATTTATAAAGCAATTATATAGAAGAAACCGTTAAAAAAACATATTATGTGAATGTGTCAACTATCCAAAAACTCTAATAGAAGGTCAAAATTCTGTAGAGTTTTTGGATTTTTTATTTTAAAAAAAATGAAAAAAAACGCCTGTTTTTAACGAATCTCCAAAAAAGATAATTGTCAAGTAATAATATATTCGATAGTCTGAAAGATAGTGTGTTTGGAATTTTAAGGGATCACACTAGAAAAATGATGAAAAATTACAAAAAAGTTACTTACATTTTATTTTGTTTCTTACTCAGTGTAAAGTGTTTTGCACTTGAATTTTCACTTCGCGCCGATCCTCAGGCTATACTTCCTTTTCTTTCTGGAGGAGCAAACAAGTATGCACCTGCAGGAATGGGTGGTTTTATAGATGCCGGTGTTATATTTCTGGATATGATTGATGTGGGGCCGGAAGTTGGTATTTTCTGGGTTCCAAAACTTGATTCAGAAAAACTTATGGACGGACAGGATAAAGCTGCTCTTTTTGTTCCTTTTGGTGTTCATACAGATTTCACTTTCTATCCATTTTCAAGACTTTCTACAACAGTCGGTTTAGCGGCTGGTGCATACGTTGGTACTTCTTCGAAAAATACACAGAACTCGGTTTACTACAGAGCTTATGCCGATGCAGCATTCCGTATTACACCAATGATCAGTGTTGGTGCAAATGTTTCTATATTAGATTTCCAGAATACAACCTGGTTTCCATGGCAGGATACAGAACATAACCCAGGTTGTGCTGGTCTTACAGCAGGTGTTACAGTTAAGTTCAAATTCGACACTGTAAAAAATGCTGGAGAAGTGGAAGGATATGTAACTCAGGACGAAAGTGTTTTCCCTCTCTTCTATACTGTGTATAAAAATGTTCCTGTAGGAACAATCACCATTGTGAATAATGAAACAGCCGGTATTAATAATATAAATGTAAAATTCCGTGCTCAAGGTTATACATCTTCTGAAATGGAATGTGGAAAAGTTAAATCCCTTAGAAAACATGCCGCTACAGAAATTGATATGTATGCCGACTTTAACGAAAACATTCTGCAGTTTGCCGAAGCCGGAAAAATCCCGGGTGAACTGGTAGTCGAATATGAACTTCTGGGACAGAAACGTTATTCAGTTACTCCTGTAATCATTCCTGTTTATAATCGAAATCAGGTTCGCTGGACTGACAATGAAGTAATTGCTTCCTATATATCTACAAAAAGCCAGGAAGTACTTGAATTCTCAAAAAATATCGTAGGAATTGCCCGAAACCATCTGCGTTCCGGATTAAACCGCAATATGCAGTTTGCAATGTACCTTTTTGAAGGAATCAGACTGGCAGGTATTACATGCTCTGCCGATTCAGATACTCCTTACGTTAAGGCACATGCCGATCCTTCTGCCCTGGATTACATTCAGTATCCTTTCCAGACAATGATTTATAAAAGTGGAGATGCTGACGAAATCGGAATCCTTTTAATGGCATTGCTTGAATCTGTTGGTATTGAAGCCGCTTACATTCCGGCAAAAGATGATTTCCTTGTTTGTTTTAATACTGGAATTAAAGGAACTAAAGCCGATTCCTTCTTCGACGGTTATGACCGTTTCTTTGTAATTGGTGAAGATGTCTGGATTCCACTGGCAATGTCTACTCTTCGTGAAGGTTTCGTTAACTGCTGGTACAAGGCAATTATCGACTTGCAGACAACAGCAGATTCTGGAGAAGACATTCAGATTGTTTCACTTTCAGACGCCTGGACAAATTATCCTCCAGCAGGTTTTTCAAGTGGTCAGGATGTTGAAATCAAACCTGAAGAATCAGAACTTGTAGCTGCAGCTGAAACAGACATTTCACGTTATATCACTACAGAATTTGGTCCACGAATTGCAGCTGTTCAGGCACAGATTCGTGCAAATGGTCCTAGCATAGAACTTTATAATCAACTTGGTCTTCTGTACGTTCGTGCTGGTATGTATTCAAGTGCCATTCCTGTTTATTCAGAATCGGCAAAATATGGATCTACTTCGGCTATGAATAACCTGGGTAATATTTGTTCTTTGCAGAAAAAATATGAAGAAGCCCTGGCATGGTACGAAAAGACTTTGGAACTGGACCCGGAAAATAAAACAGCATTGAAGGGTGTAGCTCGTATGAAGAGCGAAATTGAGAAATAAACTTAAAATCGCAGAAGATTATTTAATGATTAATTAAAAAAGTAGAAAGCATGGCAAAAAGAAAGAAGACTTTAAAAGTAAAAAGAGCCTCAAAGGGTAACCTGAAAAAAGCAGCGGTATCGGCCGGTGTTGTTCTGGTGTTGGGGTCGTCACCGGTTTATGCAAAACCACAGTTCCTTATGGGATTATATGTAAATCCATCACTTCCTCTTTCAATGGGAAATAACCTGCTGGATGAAGAATCTAAAAAGTCTGGCAAAGTTCCTTACGGAATTGGTGGAACTGGAAGACTGACTTACAGGCCTTATCCTTTTATCGATATATTTGCCGAAGGTACATTCAATGATTTCGTGTATCCGTTCTATAACGGTGATAAAACTCTGAACAACTATCAGATTACACAGATGAATTTTTCTGGTGGGGCAGGTTACAACCTTCCTATTGGAGACCGTTTCAGTTTGAACGCATCTATGAAAGCTGGTGTATCGTTTATCGAAAATAATCCGACTCTTGCAGTTGGTGCTTCTGTAGGATTTACTTATAGAGTTCGTCCTGCCTTAAGTGTAGGAATGAATACAAGTGCTGAATTCAACGGCCCTCAGATTATTCCTGTTACTGCAAGTCCTGGAATAACAATCAACATAAACGAACTTTTTAATAAATCAACAAACCTTTATATGGAAATGGTTGACCAGCAGCCGGTTTTCCCTGTTTTGTATTCATGGTACGAAAATAATCCTTTTGGAACAGTTCGTATTGCAAATCTGGAAGATGCAACCATAAAAAATATTAAGGTAAGTTTTTACCAGCCACAGTATATGAACCAGCCAAACCTTTGTGCAGAAATGGATGTTCTGGGTAAAGAAGAATATTTTGATGCAGATCTTACAGCCTTCTTTAATGAACGTATGCTGGAACTTACAGAATTTACAGGAACTCAGGCTTCGCTTATCGTTGAATATACATACCTTGGTCAGAAGCGCCGAAAAGAATTCCCAATTACAATTCCTGTTTATGACCGCAACTCCATGAACTGGGCCGACGACCGCCGTGCAGCTTCCTTTGTTTCTTCAAAAGATCCTGCTGCTATGTGGTTTTCAAAATATGTAACAAGTATTGTTCGTGATAATGTTCGTTCTGGCGTTCCTCAGAATGTTCAGTATGCTATGGGGATTTTTGAAACTTTAGACCAGTTCGGAATTAATTATGTAGTTGACCCAAACAGTTCCTATACAGATAACGTTGGTGGTGAAAGCGTAGACTTCCTGCAGTTCCCTTACCAGACACTTATGTATCGTGGTGGTGACTGTGATGACCTTTCCATTCTTGTTTGTTCGCTTTTTGAAGCGGTAGGAATCAAAACTGCCTTTATTACTGTTCCGGGGCATATCTACATGGCTTATGATACAGGACTTTCAGAAGACGAAGCTTATGAAAAATTTTCTGATCCTAGTCAGTTGATTTTTAAAGACGGAAAAGTCTGGATGCCTCTGGAAGTTACAATCAGCGATGAAGGCTTTATGAAAGCCTGGCGTGTAGGTGCCCGCGAATGGAATGTAGCAGATGCTCAGGGGGAAGCCGCCATTTATCCTACAGAAGAATCATGGAAGATTTATCGCCCTGTAAGCGTTCCTGGAGCTGAAGCAAATTTCCAGATGCCGGATAAACGTGTTGTAGCAAAACTTTTTGAACACAGAATTGATGAATGGGTTATGCGCGAAATTGAACCGGCTGTAGATGCTTACAGACAGATGCTGACTCGCGAATATGACCAGGCTCTTCAGAATAATCTGGGTGTTCTTTACAGCCGTTACGGACTTTTTAACGAAGCTGAAAATGAATTTAAGGGACTTCGTAAAGCAGGCTATATTCCTGCCGTTGTAAATACAGCAAATGTTTACTTTGCAAAGAAAAGTTTTAATAAAGCTCTCGCTTCATATAAAGCAGTTCTCCGTGAAGAACCAATGAATGAACTGGCTGTTCTGGGCGCCGCCAGAAGTCAGTGGGAACTTGGAAACTTCCGTGAATGTGACAAATATTATGATCAGCTTAAGGCAATGAATCCAAAACTTGCCGATGAATATACTTACCTTGGTTCTTTTGTGGAAACTAAAGGTCGTGCTTATAACCTGGCTGACCGTCTGGACACTCTTTCATGGGATATTCAGAAATCAAAGAATTCTCTTCCAGGCGAAGAAGAACTTTTAGGACAGAAGAAATTCGATACAGATCCAGAAGAAGAACAGGAACTTCCTCCACTGGATTTGAACGATGAAAATCGTTTTGAAGTAGACAATATTAAGGAACCTGAAAAGCGCGACGTACAGGCAGAACTGGACGAAGAAGAAAAAGAAGAAGAGGAAGCTCGTAAAGCTCTTGCTTTGGAAGAATCTGAAGTAGAAACAGAACTTCCATTTATGCCTGACATTCCTCAGATTGCAGAACTTCCTTCTATTCCAAAAGAAGTGGAAGTAGAGCCGGAACCTGACTCAGAAACAGAACCTGAACCAGAGATTCCAGAAGTTACAGTTGAAACAGAAGTTGCAGTTGAAACCGAAGTCGCAGTTGAAACAGAAGTTACAGTTGAAACAGAAGTTGCAGTTGAAACTGAAGTCGTAGCTGAAGCAGAAGTTGCAGTTGAAACAGAAGTTGCAGTTGAAACAGAAGTTGCAGTTGAAACCGAAGTCGCAGTTGAAACAGAAGTTGTAGCTGAACCTGAAGTTGTAGCTGAAGCAGAAGTTGAATTTCCTGTTATTCCTGAAATTACAGAACTTCCAGATTTCCTTTTTGCAGATTTGAAAACTTTGGAACCAGATGTTCTTCTTGAAGAAACAGAAGAAGAAATGCCGGAAGAAAAAGCCCTGGCTTCCGTTGAAGCAGAAATTAAAGCCGACTCAAAAGAAGCTGATACCGGATATTCTGATGCTTGGACAAAACTTGCAGCAAAAACCGAAGAAAAAGAAGAAGCTCCAATAGTAGATCGTTCTATTCCACGCTTTACAGAATCACCTTCTGCAGAGTGGGCTCCGGAAGAAGCATTTACAATTGCGGCAATTCCTGGAATGCGTTCATTTGATGAAGAAATGGGAAATACCCAGAACGATAAAGCCTTCCTTTTCCAGGAAGATAAACTTGAAGATGATAATATAGAAAACTTCGATGTTTTCGCAGATACAGAAGATACAAAGGTCCTTGTAAGAACAGAAGAAATTGAAGCAGTGAATCCTTTCGGAAGCTTCTTTGATGATGAACTTATGGAAGAAGCAATTTCCGGAGTTGTTCTTAAAACTGTAGCAGAAGAAAAACAGGAAACTTACGAAAAGGCAAAAACTGAAGTTCTGGTAAAAGCAGAAACAGAAGTTCGCCCAACACAGCCTGTAGAGACTGTAAAACCTGTTGAGACTACACAGCCTGTTGAGATTGCACAGCCTGTTGAGACTACAAAGCCTGTTGAGACTGAACAGATTGTAAAGGTAGAACAGCCTGTTAAGGTTGCACAGCCTGCAGAGACTGAACTGGCTGCTAGTGAAACACAGCCTGTTAAGACTGAAGTGTATGCAGAAGCAAAACAGGTAAGAAATGAAAACGAAAACATACTGACAGACAAACAAAAACAGACTGAGATTATTAGTGAAACAGTAAGATATGAAAATAATGAGTCTGAAACTGTTGTTGAGACTCGTAAAAATAAAAAGTTCGGCGTTATTGGCGCCGCTATAGCAGTTATTCTAGGTGCTCTCGGCACTGTGGGTGTTATTCGTAAACGTAAAGAAAATAAACCGGTGGAAGGAAAATAAAGGGAAAGTAATATGAAAAAATCTGTAAGAGTTTTTAGCCTTTTAGCATTGGCATTTTTAGTTTCATTCTCTCTTGTAGGTATTACAGCTTGTAAAAACTGGATGACGGGTAATCTTTTTGAAGAAATTGAAAACGAAGTAAAGGTTGCCAGTGCCGAAGAAATTGAAGTTTATGTTCGCTTCGCAGATAACAACTTTGGTACAGTAAGTGCAAAATGTGCTGCAGCCCAGCTTCAGCAGAATCACATTCTGGTTGCAAAACAGGATGTAGAAATGGAAGTTTCGGCCATTCCGAATAACACTTATGGTTTCAAAAAATGGGCCGCTTTCTCATCTTCAAAACTGGATCCTAAAAAGAATATTTCTTCTATGGTGTTCGACGATGAATATATGGACAAGTTCGGAATCAATGAGCTTCCAGAATCAGTCGTTGTTTTTGAAAATGTAGAAGCTGATACAACAAAATGTAAGATTCTGCAGCCATTGTCTGATCCTTCTGACCCGGATGCAATGATTGTTATTGTTCCTATTGTAGCCCGTCGTGCAACTCTTAGTGCCCGAAACACATATCCAAAAACAGGTTCCGATGGTGTAGTTCGTAACCAGCGTATTGTTCTTTCTTTTGATAAGCCGATGAACTTCGAAACTTTCGTTACATGTAAAAATCCAAGCGGAACATTCGACAAAGATTACAACGGAAATAACATTTATTATAAAAAAGACAATAACGGAAATATTACAGAATATTTCTATGACTGGAACCGTGAACGTATTCAGATTTCTGTTTACGATACAAACGAAAAACAGGTTGATGAAGATATTGCTTATGGTTATTTCCAGCTTCCAGTTCCTGACGAAACTAACCCAAGAAAAATCATCATTTCTCCAAACCTTGCAAACCGTCTTCCAAAATTCGCCGAAGTAAACATTGTTATTTCTTACGACGTTGAAGACTCTCACGGTTACACTCTTACAGAAGCAATTGAATATTATTACATGGTTGGTCAGAGCGATGACACTGGTGCTCCAACATTTACAGAACTTTCAGGTGGTCGTCCATTAAGAGGAAATCCAAAAAATAATTCATGGTCTGATTATGTAGGATATCTTGATGAAGCTGATGCCGCCGACTCATTAACAAACGTTCTTCCACCAGATTCAACAAATATTGATGACTGGACAGATTCTGTAAAGAACAAACCATTTACACATCGTATTACAAATGCAATCGACCTTCATGTTATCATTAAAGATAAAATCAATTCTGAATTAATCAGTACAACTGCATCAGATGCCGATATCGATCACTTTGCCGTTCGTGCCCGTCATCTTTTGTATGCCGATGGAACTCCAGGTACTGGAACAGTTTTCGAAAATATTATCGAAAAGAATTATGAAGGATTGAAATATCATAGTGGTGCAAAGAACTTCGAAGAAGGGGAACCTGGTGATTCATATGATGATCCTGAAGACGGATACTCATTCCCATACTACCTGCCATCAAGTATTCCGGACGGACTTATTAAACTGGAAATTTATGCACAGGATGTCACCGGAAACTCAGGCGAATCAGAACCATTTGCTTTGTATGTTGTAAAAGATACTTCGGCTCCGGATATTGAAACACAGACAAATAAGATTCTTTCCGCTTCAACAAATACTTTGAACGAATGGTTTAACGCCAGAACAATTAACCAGCTGGCATTTAAAGTAAATGCAGCTACTCCTTTCTCAGATACAATTTCTACAGCAAACGGAATCGTTTCTGTTCATCCAAAATTCATGACATCTACAGGCGGCTCGTCACTCTTCTGGGCATTTGGTAATGCTCCGGAAAATATGGCAGAACGTCTCCCAATCGATAACACAGGTGCCGCTTCTTACGATATGTCTAAACTTGTTTCTACAATTTCGGAACAGGGTGCCATGACATTCTATGCACAGCTTTCCGACGATATGGACAATGTTTCGGAAATCAAAAATATTCCTCTGAAGATTTATTACGATACAATCCTTCCTGAAGCTGCCACAATCCAGACTCCACAGGAAGACGATAAAATATATCCACTTACAGGCGTTGCAGCCGGTGCAAGCGGAACATTCTTTACAAGAAGTCCAAACCTTAGTCTTGTAGTTTCTGCAACAGACTCTGGTTCCGCAAATGTAACAGATGTTTCTTCTGGTGTTGCCGGATTCCTTGTTCCTACAACAAACTACAATGCTGAAACTCTTTATGAAGCCCTTACTGCTTCTAACGGAAATCTTAACGGACTTAATCGTGCAACAGACGGCGCTTCCAGAATTACACTGACAGCCGGTTCTGAAGCAAATAATTCAAAACAGAATCATTACATTTATTCAGTAGACTACGCATTGAACGCAGCCGCTGCTCCAACAACAGTAACTGTTGTTCAGGATACAACAGGTCCTGGAATTACATTGACAGACAATGCTTCATATACATACAACGCCGAAAAACCTTTGTTCAAAGCAAATGCCGGATTTTATGAAAAAACTGTAGAGTCAGGAATTTCGGGAACAGTAAAGGGCGTTTCTCAGGGTGCATATTATTACAGCAATGCACAGACATCATTCCCATTCCATGTAACATTGAATAATGAATTTGGTGAATTTGATTCAGGTGCTTATCAGTTTGTTGTAAAACAATCTGACGGAACAGAAGTGGCACGCGGTTCATTAAATGATGATATCAATCTTTCTGCAGGTACATTTACAATCGTCGCTTACGATAACCTGGGAAATGAAACAACAACCGCTCCATTTACTGTTGTTCAGGATTCTGCCGCTCCAGAAATTACAGCCGGTGCTTTCCATATTTACGGACGTAAGTTTGGATACAGTACTTATAATACTGACACCACAAACTACAGAATTGTAAATCTTCAGTTCGAAGCAAAAGATATCGAAGGAACAAATTCTGGTATCAGAAAGCTTACATTTACAGGTGCTTCTTTTGCAGGTTCAGAAGGAGCTCCTCTGGTAGTGGTAGCAGGAGACAAAACACTTACACAAGGAACTGATTATATTGTTCAGACAGAAGCTCCGTCTGAAGGTCAGATTCCAGAAATGGCAAATTCTCACATTATCTTTACAGAACCTAGACTGGAATCTTCATTCCGTGTAGACAATATTATTCTTCCTGCAGAAGACGGAACAAAGATTGTTTCACTTATGGCAACCGATGCTACAGGAAACATTTCCGGAGTGGTAACAGCCGGAATCTTCTCCGACAGTACAGCACCTTCTATTACTTCTGTTTGTGACATCGCACTTGCACCAAGTATTGACGGAACAGGCGATGTAACTTCTGCAACAAATCTGGCACAGATTAATGTTCAGGTTATAGCAAAAGATGCTACTTCTGGTATTAAACGCTTCTACATCGGAGATACATACAGCGAAGTTGGAATCGACCAGAATACAGCACCTGGAGGAATTTCTCTGGTTTCAGCAGAATCTAAAGTTCTGGCAAATGGCGTAGAACTTCCTTCTGCAGTAGGCGCAGGTTACATTGAACTTCTTTCACCAAGTATTTCTTCAGAAGATGTAACATATACTATTACAAATGTTAATGTCCCTGACACTTCAAGACAGGGAACAAAAACAGTTTATGTTGTTCTTTACGATAACACTGAACTTCGTAACCAGAATGCAGTTTCTGACACAATCATTTACGATACAACAGGACCTGCAATTATCGTAGAGGACAATGCGTCAAATGTTTACAATGCAGCCCGTCCATTCTACCGCACAACAGATACAGAAGCTTTTGTTGCCGCACAGACAGGTTTGACAGGTCGTGTAAATGGACTTTATGAAGGAATCTACTATTATAATGCTTCTGAACCAGGCTTTAATTTCACAGTTTCTCTTGCCGATGAAAACACAACAGACGGTTCATCTGTAAGTGGAGCACATATCTTCTATATTGACGGAAACGAAGCCGCTCCTTATCAGACAGGAACAACAGTTACTCTTGCAGCAGGTACACACACAATTTCTGCAAAAGATAAACTGGGTAACGTTACAACAAGCCGTACAATCACTGTTGATCAGGATATAGCAGCACCAAATTATGGCGGAAATTTCAAGATTCATGGACGCCGCTTTAATGAAAATGACTATAACGATACTACATCAAACTACCAGACTGTTTACGTAACATTTACTGTAAGTGATACAACTGGAACAAATACAGGAATTCGCTCACTCACATTCACAGGCGCAGCATTTAATGACACCGGAAAGTCTCCTGAAGGAACAACCGTGCCTGTTGTAGTAAAAGCCGACGGTAATGTACTTTCTAGAAATACTCATTACATAATCCCGGCAAATCAGTCAGCTATTATTTTCACAGAACCTCGAAGTGAATCAAGCTTCCAGATTGAAAATATTACATTCTCTCAGGAAGATGGAAACAGAACAATTTCTCTTGTTGCAACAGATGCTACAAGAAATGCAATAACTCCTGTTACATCTTCTATCTATCTGGATACTCAGGCTCCGGAAATTACATCGGTAACTGCTATCTCAACAGACGTTTCTATCGACGGAACAAATGATAATACTTCTGCAACAAAATCACAGTTTGTTAATGTTCAGATTGTGGCAAAAGATCCAACATCTGGTATTAAGAGAATTTATATTGGGGATACAGCTTCAAGAATGAATCCAGACCAGCATGATGTTCCTGGCGGAAATTCACTTCTTTCATCGGATTCAAAAGTTGTTGTTAATGGAACAGAACTTCCATCTACAAAAGGTGCCGGATTCATTGAACTGGTTTCATCAAGCATTTCCAGCGAAGCCGTAACTTACATTATTACAAATGTAAAACTTCCACATTCGGAAGTGCAGGGAATACAAGAAATCTTTGTAGTTCTTTTTGATGATACAAAACTTCGTAATCAGAATTCAGTTTCTGACACAATCATCTACGATACAACAGGACCTGCTATTGTTGTAACAGACGGAGCTTTAAGCACATATGATGGAACTACTTTGAAAAAGTACCGTTCAAATGACACTCTTAATGATGTTACTGCCGCAACAGACGGAAACGGAAATGTAACAGGAATTGTTACAGGAAGCTACTATTATAGTATGGATGAATCTGCTGGATTCAAATTCAATGTTGCCCTTGTGGACCAGAACGTTACAAATAACGCCGTAAATGCAACAGGCACTGCAAGCGGTGCTTACAGATTCTATATTGGGGACGCAAGTGGTAACATTCCGGAAGGAGCTGTGGCTTACGAAAGCGGTGCGGAAATCTTCCTTACAGAAGGAACTTATACACTTGTTGCAAAAGATAAACTTGGAAACACAACAAAAAGTAAAACAATTACTGTTGTTCAGGATAAAAGTGAACCTTCAGTAAGTGATGTAGTAATTCATGGAACTATCTTTAATCCATCTGGAGTTGGAAATACTCCATCTACAACCGCAACAAAAGAAAATAATGTTTATGTCACATTCAAAACTAGCGATATGAATGTGGCATCAAATGATACAGGTCTTCTTAAAGTAACATTAACTGGGGATGCAAACTTTGACAGTGCTAAGTTGTATGAAGGTGATACAGCAGTTACAGCATTTAAGAATGCCGGAACTAACAGCGTAGACTTCTGGTTTGCAAGTCCAATTACAACAGAAAAAACATTTACAGTAAAAGATGTAATTCTTACAGATTCAGATGGAAATAAAACAATTACAGTAAAAGCTTCTGACCGTACAGCAAAGGAAAGTTCTGGTGTATCAAGTTTCATATTTAAAGATGTAACAGCACCAACTGTTAGTGATGTTGTAATCATCTCAACAGATAAAGATGCACTTCAGGAAGACTCTCTTTCAACGGTAACAAACGACGAAAAGATAACCGTTTTGTTCAAGGCTTACGATGTAACTTCGGGAATCAAAAAAATTACAATCTGTGATGCAAACGGAAACAGCCTTTTGACAACAGGAGCTGATGGTTCTGTTGTTTCCATTACACATAATGGCGAAGTAGTGGTATTTAATGGAACAGTTTCTGCTTCTGAAATTTCTCTCCTTGTCCCAAAAACTCATAAATCCGATTCAGCCGCAGATCCATTTATCTTTGAAGTAACAAACGTTTCAATGCCAAAAGTAGACGGAAATTTTGTTCAGGGGAAAAACTACTTCCTTGTAAAAGTTTACGATGACGTTTTGAATGTTGCCCCAGAAGCTGCAGAGGGAAGCATTATTTTTGATAATGTACCGCCAAAGCCGATTGTTGATTTCTCAGCTTCTCATTTCTATAATCCGAAGAAATCCCGCGAGCAATCAGGCAACAGCTTTAACTGTTATATAAGTGATGATGGAAAAGTCTACATTGATAATAGAAGTAGTTATGCCTATTTCAAAGCAGCAGGTGATGATTCCACAGAAGGAATTTCCACTGCAGGTTTCTGGAAAGTAAAGGTTTTCACTAGTACTTCGAGCTCATTTACTGTAACTGATCCATTAAATTCTACAACTAACCTTAAGTCTCCTTCTGATGCGGAAACGTCCTTATATCGAGTAGATGAAGGATCTAATAAATATACAAAAATCTATGTTTTTGATGCTATTGGAAACTGTACGGAACTTGTTTCAGGTGTTACAGAATTTGAAATTCTGGATGATAATAGTAACTACTATCCAGAAAAGAAACCTGTTGTATCAGATTATGAAATTCTTAAGGCTGGAACTAATACTCGAGTAGAAGGATACTTAAACACTGAAGATACACCTGTAATCGATATTATGTTCAAAGCTATGGATCAAGAATCCGGAATCAGTTATTTCGATTTCTATGATGACGATCGAAAGAGCGAAAACGATAATATCTGGAATCAGATTATTTCAGGTTCACCGGATTTAAAACTTGAAGTTTCTGATGATAATGGAGTTACATGGAAAACCTATAAGGAAGGTGCTTACGATTATGATTCTGAACAGCATTATAGTTCAGTAGCGGGTGGGGCAACATATAACGCAGAAAAAGGTTACTTTGTTGATGAAACAGGAAATCTTGATCCATATGTTTATTTCCATAACTATGCTACCGGCGGAAAGCAGACAAGAGCTTTTGCTTTTTATGAACCATTAAAACCAAATATTACTTATAAATTCAAAATTTCAAATATCAGCCTTGAAAATAATACCAAAAAAACGCCTGATGTAATCAGAGAAAACTGGGACACAGATCTTAACTGTAATGTTTATGTATATGACTGTGTTCAGATGGGTAACTCAGGTCTTGAGCAGAAAATAATCTGGGATACTCAGAAGCCTGTAATCAAATCGGTAGACTTTGTGGCTTCTTCAGGAGCTAACCCTAACTATACTAGCGAAAGTTTCCTTTCAAATCATGATCTGGTAATTACTTATGATGAGCCTAATGATTCGACTTATGGTGGTGGTTCAGGAATTCAGGAAATTCAGCTTGAACTTGCAACAAATGTTGGAACTGTAAACTTAAGTACAGTTGATCTGCTTTCTTCAAGTGATTTGTATGTATATACAAGTAATGTAGCAAGACCTGCAGAAGGCGAGACTGCTTCTCCTGGCCTTACAAAAAGAAAAGGCGACAAGGTTGCAACAAGTGACAAAACCTCGTCGGTGATCACTATTTCAGATGCAAGTATCGATGACAATGTAAAGGGCTCTTCAAAGAAATTGTATATCCGTGGGCTTACTATTGCCGGAGGAGATGTTGACCAGATTGAAACAATCAAAGTTACCCTTAAAGACCGTGCCGGAAACGTTTCTGACAATACAGGAAATACAAACAATATTGTTCAAATCGGTTACGATAAGACAGCTCCAATCATGTATCCTGTTTCCGGAAATACAATTGTCGATGGAAAACTTGCCCGTTCATACTTCAAGACTGTATTCGGTAAACCGACGGTTCTTTCGCTCCACCATGCAACAAGCAATGACGATGTAACAAAAATTCATAAAAACGCAAGCATTGATGATAATATGGTCTTTAATATTTTCCCAGAACCTGGTGATTTAATCCAGAATTATGGGGAAGACCGTCCTCATTCTTCTTCTGGAAAAGTTTGGGAAGACAATGCAGACCTTACAGAACTTGTTCTCCGTTTTAACAAGAACGGTTCTGGAATTTCAATCATTAAATTAGCAGCAGAAGGTGAATCTGTTGATTTCTGGGACTTCCGTAGAATTCTCTTTAACCCTAAAAAAGTACAGGTAAGTATTGATGAAGGAGAACATTGGTACAGTCCGAAATCTCCGGCTCTTCCATATGATGTCACAGAAGATACTCTTACTTTCACAGATCCCGGAATCTGTCCTAAGGGCGAAAACTGTTCAGTAATGATTAAAGGTGTAATGCCGAACTTTAAGGCTACATATACCGTTCACAATTGGGATGGAGATAACCGTGAAAATATCTGGTGGTCGGATGTAATTGTTACAAGTTTTGCAGGTAAATCAAATGCTTATCATTATGTTCTTGCTCTTGCAGATGACGTAGACACTCCGGAATTTACAAGAACAAAAATTTCGGTAACAGATACTTCTTCAACTGATGGATCATTTACAGATGGTAAAACAATACAAATAACTGGGCGTATTCAGGCTAATTCAACAGGTTCTGTTTACAGTTCTGGTCTTTGGGCTATTCAACTGAACGGGGCAGAATTTGATACAACTGCAAATCCACAGCTTAAAATTACAATTTCAGTACCAAATACAGAACGTAGACTTCTTTTGCCTAATGCTTTGTCAGATGGTGAAGATGGTACAGAATTAACATACACTTATGATTCAACAAATGATTATTCAGTTCGTAGAACGGTTGATAAGAAGATTTCTGATTCTAAGATTGATATAAAACCTTCTTCATATCGCTGCAGCATTTCAGAAGATAAATCAACATTGTTTCTTAATATGCCGCTTAATCCTCATGACGAATATGATTTCAAACTTTCAGGAATCAAGCTTTATGATGGTGTTCAGAATGGGGCTCAGAATATTTCTGTTAAATTGATTAAGTATTCCGGACTTACAAATGATCCTGATGATCGTTACTGGGATTATGATGAATCAAATGAAAGAAATGAAAGCTACAAAACAATGTTCCGTGAAGTAGAAGCATACTATAATGCGTCTGAATCGCACCGAGGTGCCGCTCACTTTGCTCAGAACAGAACAAACAGCATTACTCTTGATACAGTTCCTCCTGAAATTACATGGAAACAGGCGGAATCAGATGCGCCAAATAGTTTCCGTTTCTATCCAATTGATAAGGACACTGTTTATTATGGAAACGTAGTTGATTTAAGACTTAAATTTTCATTAACAGATCCAGATGGCTCAGGCATAAAAGGTTTTTATTTTACAGATCGTGCAGATGATGCTTCATATGATGCTTCAAAATATTCTCTTACAGGTTCACTTTATTCAGTAAAAAATTTTTATGTATCAGGATCAGAATTTGTTGAAAAATATATTCATGTAATGGATAAAGCTGGAAATATTTCAACCCGTCCGGTTACTTATTCTCCAGAAGAAAAAGAAATACCAACCAAATGGATTCTCGATAAAAATTTTCCAAGTCTGGTTTCTGATAAAGTACTCCATTATTGGGGTGATGCGCCTGAAAAGAAGTATGTTATGACATCTACTTCTAGTAGCATGACCGTCTATACAAATGAGTCTGCTCCAACAGAAGGATATTTCACAGACTCCCTTGTAGAAGGTGAAACAGGTGGTCTTGAAACCTTTGTTGAAGAAATTGGTTCCGGAATCTATGGAACTGCTTTTGATTGGTATTTGAAGGATATTTATTTAGGCGAAGATAGAAAACCAAACTTCAAATGGGTTACTGGAAACTCACACTTTTCAATTGTGGATAATGTTGGTGGAACCAAGAGCTTCTCTATTACTCAAAAAATCGATTCCAGAAAACCAGAACTTTCGTTCTACAGTATTTACAGCAATAAGGGAGGAAATTCTTTCTGGCCAAAGAGCGGAATAACTCTTTCGACAAATCAGGATAATCCAACTGTTCTGTATCTTGGTGGAACAGAAGATGAAGATTATATCCGCCTTGTTCTTAACGCAAAAGATACTGGAACAGATGCAACAGGTATTTATAAGGTAACTGTAAACGGAACAGAACTGCCAGTTGGTTCCTATGGCAATACAGTTTCTCATCTTTCGGGAAGAACAGAGTTCCCTACAGATTCAACACCTGAACAGACAGTCACCTGGCTCCTTGGAAAAGATGAGTCTAAGACTGAAGGTGAAGAAAACGGGCTTCCTTATAAAATTACCATTACAGACTGGGTTGGAAATGAAACAACTTACTATTTCAAACTAGTAAGCGACGTAACACCACCAGTTCTTACACTTGGAGACAATTCTCCATTTACTCAGCATGCTTATGAAAAATCATCAGGAAATAAATACTTTACTCAGTATGCTAATGACAAGCAGGTGGTTTACTTCAGCGAAGCTAATACAAAGCCTGGTCTAAATGCTTCTGGTGTATCTGATGCAGGTTCTGGTTACGATACTGCTAGCTGGTATAGTGACAGCTCATGTACAAGTAATGCTTTCACAGTAACCTTTAATCCTGGTGTAACACCAACTCCAACTTCAATCTTCACCCGCGACAACGTTGGAAACGTTCTTGAAGTAAAACTTGCAGAACTTCCTTCCGACGTAGAAGACATCACTTCGGTAACTGGAAATGTTCTGTACTGTTATGCCTCTGCAGATACAACTGCAAAACTTAATGTTCAGGACGGCCAGTATGTGGATGGAAATACAGAAATTGCTCTTGCAAGTGATACCCCTGTAAAAGTATTCACAAAAGCAGCTGAAACTAAAGTGAAAATTACTCCTACAGCATATTACAAAATTAATTACAGTTATGAAGATTCAGAAAATGTCGGAACAAAACTCGGAAGTGGAAACTTCAGCAGCAGTAACAAATCTGTAGAGATTACAGTTCCTGCCGGAAAGACATACAACATCACTATCGGTTCTTCAAAATATGCCGCTGTAAGTACTACATACCAGGTTCAGGTGGTTCAGGATACTGCAAAGCCGGAACCTGATAACCTTGTGCTTACAATTACAAAGAACTCAACTGCGGGTCCAAATGGAGCAAATGATCCAAATTTGAAATCATACTTCGATGCAGAAAACTGGAAGCTGTATTATAATACCCCATATAAGATTTACCCATATTTCACTATTACTGGAATAACAGATGATCTGTCTGGTCCTGCAAAAATCGGATTAAACAGCAGTGCAGAAAAACCGGGACAGAATTTTATTACTGTTGTAAACGGTGAAGCTACCGACGTTTGGGGCAGCTTTACAGGGGATCAGGAAAAGGCTCTCTATATTTCTGATAACGTAGGAAACGGTGATGAAAACGGAGCATATTTCAAAATCATTTACGGTATTTCAGATACAGAAGGTCCAGACTCAGTTACATACACCGGAGATGATGCTGTGTTCTTTGTAAAGAATGATGGCACTATCGTTACAAACGGGGCAGGAACACTTACTGTTTCAGACTCAAAATCTGGTATTGATACTGTCGTAGAACAGGGTTCAAATATCGTTGCAACTGATAAAGTTGGAAATACAAATTCATTCCCAATCGACAAACAGCCTTCGTTGGGAAAAGCAACAGGTATAGAATATACTTCGGATTCAGATAGAGATACTGTTATTGCAGTTACCCCTGATTCTAATTGGACTGATACTTGGGCTCACAGATATAAGTTTACAGTTTCCGGTTATACAGCTCTCTCAAAGATTTATATTCTTGGTATAGGTTCAAACGAATTCCAGGGGAATAAAGTTATAATAAATGGAACAGACATTTCTAAAAACACTCCAACGGTTACTGCTTATGGTGATAAATACATGGCAGAAATCGAGCTGAATAATGCAACTGGTCTTACTGACAGCACGGAAGTTAAAGTTTATTCCGGATTTGGTAACTGTGCATCTCCTGAAAATCTTCAGGTTTTCGTAACAGGAACTTTAGAAAATCCTGGTCCTGCAGCAAATATCCTTTCATTCATCCGTGGTCCAAAATCTTCAAAACGTACTGCACGTAAGTCGCGTTCTGTTGTGATTCCAGAAAATCGTGATGTGGCAAATGCTGCACGTTCTTCAGGAAAAACATCTGGAACAGTTTCTGATTCTCCAGTTATGGCACAGACAGAAAATCAGCGTCAGACACCAGCTGCAAAAGTTTCTGACGTAACTGTTAAGAAGGGAAGACAGGATCTCCGAAAACGCGCTGCCGAGTTTGAAAAATCAGAAGGAATAATTTCTGCAATTCCAGAAATTCAGACTGTTGAACAGACTTTGACAGACATTATCGAAGAAACTACAGAACGTGGTGAAATTACAACAAGTGAGAATATTTCAAAAGAAGTAGAAATTTTTGACAAAAATATTGCAAACAATGGCGATGATGTTTATAATGACAGTAATATTGCAAAAAGTGTGGTCATTTCAATTATCTTACTTTTGATTATTTCTTGCAGTATAATTGTGTTCTGGGCACTTAGAAAGCGTGCATCAGGAAACAAGAAAAACTAAAAAAAACGGCGGTTTGGTCCGCTGATATTCTTGAATAAAGTCAGGTCTTGGAGGTTTATAGGACCTGACAGGAGGAAAATATGAAAGCAAAGAAAATGATTCTTGCAGTCGTATTCGCAGTTGTTGCTGCTGTAGCTTTTGCCGCAGACTACACTGTTGCCAGCGTAACAGGAAAGGTTCAGTTCGAATCTGCTCCTGGTGTATGGAAAGACATCGAAAAGGGAGATGTTCTTTCTGCCTCATCAGTAATCAATACTGGTTTGAATTCAAAGCTCGTTCTTAAATGTGAAGACGACACTCTTACAATTAAGCCAATGCAGAAGGGAACAATCGAAAAACTCCTTTCTACTTCAGGTGTTGTAAAAAGTGGCGCTAAAGGAAAATTGAACGTAGCAAAAGGTGAAACAGCAGATGATGAAACAGTAAAATCAAAAGGTATTTCAACTGCTTCTTCACGTGCTTCTGAAGCCAAAGAAGATTTGGATTGGGATGAATAATCCATATAAAATGACAGGAGAGCTTAGATAATGAAAAAAGTATTAGTTTTAGCAGCCCTTGTATCTGTAATTTGTGGATCTGCTTTTGCAGATAAAGTAAAAGTTTCTTCAGTTGAAGGAAAAGTTACTGTTCTTTCTGGAAACGAATGGGTTTCTGTTTCAGAAGGCATGACACTGGATACAGAAGATGCAATTAACACCGGTTTGAATGCTTCTGTTGTTTTTGATAATGGTGTTTCAATTAAACCAATGAGAAAAGGTAAGATTTCAGAACTGACAACTCGTTCTTCTTCTCAGGCAACTCTGGTTTTGGGATCATCTCTTACAAAAGAATCTATGAAGAATCTGGCAGCTGTAGCAAAAGATTCTTCAACTTCAGGACGTGCTTCTGAAGCAAAAGAAGATTTGGATTGGGATGAATAATCCTGTGTAAACTATTAATTAAAATCCTGTGGAATTTATAATTCTCACAGGATTTTTTTTTAACAAGAGGAAAATATGAAAAAGTATATTAGTTATATCGTTGCCTTTTTTGCAATCGTTATATGTTGTTTTTCACACTTTTCAAATATCGACAACAAAATTAATGATATTTTTATGAAAGCCACACATCAGCTTCCTGAAAGTGAAGATGTTGTGATGCTTATGATTGATGATAACTCGGTTGAGCACGTAGGCACATGGCCATGGAATCGAAATGTTATGGCCGACACAATTGTTTTTGCCCGTGAACTCGGTGCCGACTCGGTGGTATTCGATCTTAGCTATCTGGATCCAAGCAGCCGTTCTGCCGATCCAGATTACGTTCAGACTGAACTTCCAAATTACATTGAACAGGGATTCCAGTCTATTTCTGAAAATGTTGGTTATATTATTGATTCTTTTGCAGATGGTAGTCTTTCCAGAAATGATGCAGATTATGCAAAAGAAAGCTTTGAAGAAATAAATGAACAGGTAAAAAATCAGATTCAGACTAACGTTTCTTATGTTGTTACCGACAACGATGCTTACCTGGCAAACTGTCTGAAGTTTTTCGAAAATGCTTATCTTACTCTGGATTTTGAAAATCGCGAACAGACAAATGGTCTTTCAGATGGTTCAGATATTTACTACCTGGCATCAAAAATTGCTCTCCAGAATCTGGATGCATCACAGGATACAAAAACTCCTGAATTCAATACTCTGGTTCCCGCTTTGGACTGCCTTATTAAAAAAGCAAATGGTGCAGGTTTTGTAAATTCAAATCCGGATGATGATGGATATCGTCGTCGTGTTCACCTGGTTTACAAATATGACGGCGTATATTATGGTCAGCTGGTTTTCGTTCCACTTCTCCATAAATTTGGAAATCCAGAAGTTATTATTACAAATAAAAATATTACTCTTAAGGACGCAAAAATTTCAGAAACAGAAACAAAAGACATAGTGATTCCACGTTGTGAAGACGGTTCTGTTCTTATTAATTTCCCTAAGAAACCTTTCCTTGATTATAATTACATTAGTGTCTGGTCAATTTATCAGATGAAAAGAGCAGAAAAATCTCTTTTGAATCTGCTTGCAGAATATGATGCCGTTGATCTTTTCCTGGATATGGATCTGGAAGATTCACCGGTTGAATATTATAAAAATGCTGAATATGTTCGCGAAGCTCTTTATGAAGAAGATAACGAAGATTTTTCTTATGACGATTATGTAGAATTCCGAAATAAATTTTTCGAGTCTGTCAGCATAGTTCTTTCACAGGAAACTGAAGATTACCTTATGGCTCTTTATGGAGATGATCCGGATTTTGCAGAATCTTATCCTGCATTGAATGAAGTAACTCGTGAAACTTATAATTCTCTTATGGCCTGTCGCGAAAGAATCCGTAATCAGATCGATGGTGCCATGTTGATTGCCGGAACTTCTGCTACAAGTACAACTGACTATGGACTTATTCTTTATGAAGAAAATTTCCCAAATGTTGGTGTTCACTCCGCTGTGGCAAATATGATTCTGGCAGAAGACTTCCTGGATGATTCTCCATGGTGGATTTCAATCATTATTGCAGTTCTCTTCTGTTTCCTTTATCTCCTTATTGCAAAAAAACTTTCAACAGGAAAATCACTTATCGTTGGTATTTCTCTTTTGGTTGTATTGATGGCTATGGAGTGGGGATTCTTTGCTCTTACAAAAACTTACGTCGGAACATTTATTCCTGTTGTTTCTCTGTTTATTACTTTTGTTGCTTCAACTGTTATCGGTTACCTTACAACAAGCCACGAAAAGAAATTTATTCAGGGTGCATTTGCACAGTGTCTTTCAAAAGATGTTGTTAACGATATCGTAAGCAATCCTTCAAGCCTGAGACTTGGTGGTGTAAGTCGCGAAATGACAGCCCTCTTTACAGATATTCAGAAATTCTCTGGATTCAGTGAACTTCTGAACGCTGCTGAACTGGTTGCTCTTTTAAACTATTACCTTACTCCAATGAGTGACATCATTATGGACGAAGGTGGAATGGTTGATAAGTATGAAGGAGACGCTATCGTTGCTTTGGTTGGTGCTCCGCTTGAAATGCCTGATCATGCTGCCCGCGCTTGTGCCGCCGCAATTAAAATGAAGAAGCGCGAAATTGAAATGAATAAAGAAATTCTGGAACTGGCAGCACAGGAAACTGCTGATATTCCGGAAGAACTTCACCAGGCATTCAAAAAACTGGTTGCTGGAAAACGTAATATCTTTACACGTATCGGTTTGAACTCTGGTGAAATGGTTGCCGGATTTATGGGTTCTGATGCTAAAAAGAACTACACAATGATGGGTAATAATGTAAACCTTGCCAGCCGACTTGAAGGTGTTAACAAGCAGTATTCTACTGGCGGTATCATGATTTCAGAAGCAACTCGTAAATTGATTGGTGATGAATTTGTTGTTCGTTCACTGGACCGCGTTCAGGTTGTAAACGTTAAAACTCCAATTCGTCTTTATGAACTTATGGATACTGCCGCTGATGCAGATGAAAGTCTTGTAAAATATGTTTCTGACTGGGAAGAAGCAATTAAGACTTTTGAAAGTGGTGACTATGCAAAGTCTCTGGAAATGTTCAAAAAATGTTCTGCTGCCAGGGCTGACGATAATGTTGCAAAATATTATGTTACCCTTATCGAAAAATTCTTTATTAATGGAACTTATCCAAAAGCAAACGATGACTTTGGTGTTGTTTACAACGCAGAAAATCCATCTGATATGGATCCTTCTTGGGTTGGAACTCCAAAAGAAATCAAAGGCACATTTACTCTGATGAGTAAATAACCCTACACATAAACTCCCTAAAAACTTACGCGAGGGAGCAAAACTGGTTAATGTAGGAAGCAAGTTAAACAAAAGCAAAGGGGACGCAGCGAGTCGTGCCACAGCGGCGTCCCGCAACGAAGTGAGGACCTACGCCGCTACTGGCACGGTCTCGCGTTGCTGGGACCCGTTTGCTTTTGTTTAAATCCTTACAACCATGCTTACGGGTTCTGTCGCCCCTAAGTTTTTAGCGCGTTCTGTTGGGACTGCATCAGAAATAGTGATTACATATTCACCTGGTATCAGTACACTTTCGCCGTTCTTATCGATTGTTTCGAAATCTTTTGAACTGAGCTTGAATGCCACTTTTTTTGTTTCGCCTTTTTTCAGTGAAACTTTTTTGAACTGCTTCAAAGAACATATTGGATCATCTGCTTTGCGGTCGGCTTTTGCTATGTAAAGCTGAACAGCATCTTTTCCTGCAAGGCTTCCTGTGTTCGTTATGTCGGTACTTACAGTCATTCCCCATGATTCTGATTTTCCATTTTTTGCAGGAATGTCTTTTACATCCATGTTTTCAAATTTGAATGTTGTGTATGAAAGTCCGAAGCCAAAAGGGAAGAGTGGTTCTTTCGTAGCATAACGGTATGTACGGTGTTTCATGCTGTAATTGTCAAAGGCCGGAAGATCTTTTGTTGCTTTTGGGAAAGTAACTGGAAGATGTCCCGAAGGATTTTTGTCACCGAAGATTACGTTTGCTACGGCGTTTCCACCTTCTTCGCCAGGATACCAAACGTCAAGGATGGCATCTGCAATATCTTCAGGGAAGGCTACAGCCGCACCGTTTGTCAGAACCAGGATTACAGGAGTTCCTCGGTCGTGAACTGCCTTAAGGTAATCCAGTTGCCAAGAAGGAAGTTCTATGGTGTCGCGGTCACCTTTTGTTGTTTCCACAGAGTCGCCTTCTTCGCCTTCCATCATGCCGTCCAGTCCGAAACAAGCGATTACCACATCGGCACTTTCACAAGTTCCCAGTGTCCATCCACGCTGTTTTGAAGGAGCATACATTCCGCATCCCATATGGTAATCAACGGCAAGCTCTGGCATTTCTTTCATTTTGCCTGTAAGGCCTTCAAGAATTGTCACCATTTTTGGATTGAGGCCGTAGTAGTTTCCTAAAAGTGCATCAATGCTTGAAGCGGCTGGTCCGATAATCTGAATCTTTTTCTTTTTGCTGTCTAATGGAAGAAGATTGTTTTTATTCTTCAAAAGAACGATTGATTCTTCTGCAACTTTAAGTGCAAGCTTACGATTTTCTTCTGTATCCACATCTTTGAAACCAAGGTTTGCCCATGGAAGCTTTTTAGGATTGTCGAACATACCAAGCTTGAATCGTGTCATAAGAAGGCGGAAAACAGATTCGTTAACTTTTTCTTCCGAAAGGATTCCTTGACGTACAGCATCAATTGCAGCGTGATAAGTACATCCACAGTTCAAGTCACAGGTATTTTCAATAGCGAGGGCAGCTGATTCAGCAGGTGTTTTTGTCACTTTGTGATTTTCGTGGAAGTCCCGGACTGCCCAACAGTCAGAAACTACGTGGCCTTTGAAGCCCCATTTTTCACGGAGGATTTCTTTAAGAAGGAATTTGCTTCCGTTACATGGTTCGTCATAAAGGCGCTGGTAAGCTCCCATCACCGATTCTACTCCGTTATCAACCAGAGCCTTAAAAGCGGGAAGGTAAGTTTCCCATAAATCTTTTTTACTTGGTTTAATGTTGTCTACATGGCGGCCTGCTTCTGGTCCTGAATGAACTGCAAAGTGCTTTGCACAGGCGGCGGTTTTCATGTAAACAGGATCATCTCCCTGAAGTCCTTTTACGGCTGCAATTCCCATTTCAGCTGTAAGAACAGGGTCTTCTCCGTAGGTTTCCTGAGCGCGTCCCCAGCGAGGGTCACGTACAATGTTAATATTTGGAGTCCAGAAGGTAAGTCCTGCGAACTGACCACGGTTTCCTTTTTTTACGGATTCATTGTATTTGGCACGGGCTTCGTCTGAAATCACAGAATATTCTTTCTGGGCTAATTCGGTGTCCCATGTAGCGGCCAGTCCGATAGCCTGTGGGAAAACTGTGGCGGCACCGTTTCTGGCTACGCCGTGAAGCCCTTCGTTCCACCAGTTGTATTCTGGAATGCCAAGGCGTGGAATTGCTTTGCTTTCGTGGAGCATAAGGGCCACTTTTTCTTCTAACTGCATTTCACCGATAAGGGCGTTTATTTCGTCGATTCGTTCGTTCAAAATCTTTTCGGTTTGAGGTTTTTGAAGAGTTTTTTGATTAGTTTTTTCAGTTGATTGTATTTTTTTTGTATTGGTTTTCTTTTGGGAAGCCTTTTTTTCCATAATTTTTTCCTTTTTGATTTTTCTGAAATTTTACCATACATATTGAATAAAACTATAAGAAAAAGACTTTATATTATAAAAAACTTACGTGAGGGAACAACACGTGCCGGCAGGAAAGTTTGAAGCGCGGAAACGATAGTTTCCTTACCGCGCTTCAACTTAGCGACGCTAGCTAGCGTTCCTGTCCGGCCGTGTTGTGACCGGGAGTAAGTTTTTTATGAGTTTATGACTTTTTTTTGTAACTTTTATTTCATGTAATGGTTGTTTATTTAGAAAGCGCTTGTAGTGCTCAGCCTTGCTACATAATTTTTTCATAACTCCTTTTCGGAACCGCAGGTAACCTCCTTCCTGCGGTTTCTTTTTTTTGTGAATAACGATGATTGAGCCTGACGAAATCACTATCCTTCGAAATTAAGTGTTATTCCTTAAAAAAACACTATATGTAGTGTTATTTTTTCAAATAATTGAATTCACTTGTAAATTTCATTAAAATGAAAGTATCTTAGGAAATTGGGCAGATTTTTCTGCCATAGGAGATATAATGACACTTAATGACATTAAACACCCAAAAATCAAGGCTTGGGTAGAAGAATGTGTTGCAATGTGTGAACCTGATGAAGTTTACGTTTGCGACGGATCTGTAGCTGAATACGACCGCCTTATGCAGAAATGTGTAGACGCTGGTCTTGCAATTAAACTTGCAAAAAAAGAAAACAGCTTCCTGTTCCGCTCACTCCCAAGTGACGTAGCACGTGTTGAATCACGCACATTCATTTCTTCAGTTAAAGAAGAAGATGCTGGTCCAACTAACCACTGGATTGATCCTGTAGAACTCAAAGCTACAATGAAAGGTCTTTACAAAGGATGTATGCACGGACGCACAATGTACGTAATTCCATTCTGCATGGGACCACTGGGATCTCCAATCTCTAAAAACGGTATCGAAGTTACTGACTCAGAATACGTTGTACTGAACATGGACATCATGACTCGTGCAGGTACAAAAGTTCTGGACCTCCTGGGAACAGACGGTGAATTCGTTCCATGTCTCCACTCAGTTGGTAAACCACTGAACAACGGTGAAAAAGACAACGGAATCTGGCCTTGTGCAGACGTTGAACACAAATACATTTCTCAGTTCCCTGATGAAGGACTCATCTGGTCTTACGGTTCAGGATACGGCGGAAACGCTCTCCTCGGAAAGAAATGTTTCG
>JAKSTM010000080.1 GCA_024402565.1 Treponema sp.
TTAAGGTTTACAAGACCTGCTGCTTCTGCTTCTTTTACGAACTTAGCGTTGATTTCCTTTTCTTTTGCAAGGGCTGCTTTCTGTTCTGCTGTCTGTTCAGCTTCATCAACTTTTGCTGCTGCCTTTGTTACATCGTTTGAGTATTTTGTAAGGAAAGGAACGTTCATAAGTGAGCGGCTTCCAGGTTCTGTTGTTGCGTGGTAGAAATCACTTGAATCAAGGAAGTCGTAAAGGTATTTTGCCTTTTCAACGTTCAGCTTGTTGATTCCGCTAGCACCGCCGTTCTTTTCGATCCAGTGAAGAACTTTTCCAAGAACGTAGATTGTGTAGCATGGTGGTGTATTGTACATGCTGTCATTGTCAGCGTGTGTTTTGTACATGCTCATTGTTGGTGTTCCAGGAAGACATGCGTCAGGTTCTGGAATCAGGTCATCGCGAACGATTACAAGTGTAACACCGGCTGGAGCCAGGTTCTTCTGTGCACCTGCGAAAATAAGACCGAATTTTGAAACGTCGATTTCTTCTGAAAGAATACAAGAAGACATATCTGCTACGAGTGGAATGTTTCCTGTTTCAGGAATGTATTCGTAGTGAGTTCCCATGATTGTGTTGTTGAAACAAACGTAAACGTAGTCGTAGTCTCCTTCAACCTTTTCAACTTTTGGGATGTAAGAATAGTTTTTGTCTTTTGATGAAGCAATTACATCAACAGCAACACCAAGGTGTTTTGCTTCTGCGGCAGCTTTTTTTGCCCATACACCAGTTTCGATGTAAGCTGCTTTCTTGTTTTTGATACCAAGGTTCTGTGCTACCATGGCAAACTGTGTTGAACCACCACCCTGAACGAAAAGAACTTTGTAGTTCTCTGGAACATTCATGAGTTTGCGGATCATTGCTTCTGCATCCTGAATGATTGGTTCATAAGCCTTTGAGCGGTGGCTCATTTCCATAACGCTCTGACCTGTTGTGCCGTATTCCATCATTTCTGCGGCACATTCTTTAAGTACGTCTTCAGGAAGACAGCTTGGTCCTGCTGAAAAGTTATACACTCTTGCCATCAATAGCTCCTTCGGAGCTTATAATTAATAATTAATAAATAATAATTAATAATTACAAACCCCATTGTTCATAATAAAATTTTTCTTTATCAAACAAATAACTAATAATTATTAACTATTAATTATTAACTATTAACTGTTTCAGGGCCAAAGCAGGATTTGCATCCGCCACATGCACACCGTCGGGAACCGCAATAAAGGTTGTAGTCATATTCACAATCCCTTTTATTCCGAACTTCACCAGGCGGTCAGCCATATTCTGGGCGTCCTTATCAGGAACGCACAAAACTGCATGTTCTATTTTTTCTTTCCTTAAAACTGTCTCCATCTCATACGTCGGATACAAAGGAAAAGTTGATCGAAGGATTTCAACACGGTTCACACTGGAATCGAATCCACATCCTACTCTGAAACCGGAATCCTGAAAAATGCTGTCATCAAGCAAAGCGGCACCAAGACGCCCAAGTCCAACTATGCAGCACTTTTTCAATTCCTGATTTTCTATTTCAAACCCAAGCTTCACAGTAAGGAAGTTTTTAAGTTCTTCCCTGCTGTAGCCGTTTGAAACGCCTCCTGCGAAACCGGCAAGAAAAATATCATGCCTTACGGTAGATTCTGTGCAAGCAGTAAGCTTTGCAAAATCGACCGATTTTATCCTGTCATTCTGCCATGTCTTCAAAATCTGCAGAAACTGAACAAGACGTTTGTGCGTTGCCTTCGGTAACTCACAGGATGATTGCATTATAGAAACCTCCGCTGGGTGTTACAATGGAATTTCAAGAGAATTTAGTCTCTGTACATCGGAATTCTATCAAAAATCGGTCAAAAAGTCGATTATTGTTAAAATTTTAACAATAATTTTCATATTTCCCATATAACAATATTTTAAGTAAATCCATTCAAATTTTTAATTTCCCAAATAATTTTTTTAATCGTATAATATAGATATGTTCCAAAAGGAAAAAACAATAGCAGTCTTTACTGCAACCAGTTCCGCAAACGAAGAAAAAGATGCTGTATCCGGTATTTGCCGCAAAGCAAAAGAATTAGGATGGAACGTACTGATTTTTAATGGACAATATAACTTCGTTACAAACGACACGCCTTCTTTAGACACCAACATATACCAACTGATTGACTTTAACATGGTTTCTGGAGTCCTTATTACACAGAACCTTATGGTTAAGACAGAAGTCAGTTCTACACTTATAAAACGCTGCAAAGACCACAACATTCCCGTTCTTTCAGTTGGCTTTAAAACATCTGAATGCAACTGCTTTATTTATAAAAACTCAGACTGCATGGAGCATATTGTTGATCATTTAATAGAAAAACATAACTGTACCGTACTGAATCTTGTAGCAGGAATGAAAGGTAATGTTTTTTCTGAAAACCGAATAAAGGCTTTCAAACGATCATTAAAAAAACATAATCTGAAATTCGAACCAGAACGACTTTGCTATGGTCAGTTCTGGGAAGCACCTGTTATAGAAGAAATGCATAAATTCTTTGACTCAGGACTCAGAATTCCTGACGCCTTTGTTTGCTGCAATGACGTTATGGCTATGGCCGTTATTTCCGAACTCAATAATCATGGATACGTGGTACCCGATGATGTACTTGTCACCGGTTATGATGGTGTAGAATTTGAGCAATATAGCACCCCTCGCCTTACAACTGCAAAATGTGATTATCAAAAATTAGGGGAAGAATGCGTTATAAGTCTTATAAAAGAAATAACCACCAAAAAATCAAAAAAACTTCAGACTCTTTCCCCTGAAATTATTTTTTCTTCTTCCTGCGGATGTCAGAATCAGGCACGCGAAAAAATTTCCGGACTAAGCTTAAGGGCACTCAGTCAGATTGGTTCTCTTCGTTTCCTGACAACTCAAATGCACAGACTGGCAACAATGACTTCTACTGCAAATTCTATTTCTGATATTAAGCCGACTCTTTTCAATAATGGTTTTCATAATCCGAACTGCTGGATTCTATTAAATCAAGGATATGAAGATTTAACCAATCTTTCAAAATATTCTACAAAAAATCCATTTTCGGAAACCATGGACTGTTTTTATACTTCTCATCATTACAAACTGGAAGAGCATGCACCTATTAAACGGACTGAACTGATACCGAACCTGGACCAAATTATCGACGAAGGAATAACAAATCTTGTAATAATGGATTTATTCTTTGGAGATGAGTCATTAGGTTATATTGTCGGAAATTATGATGACACCATTGTTCCGCTCACAAATATGGAACGGTTTTCTCAAGGATTAAGTCAGTCTCTTTCTTCGATAAAACACAGACTTCTTCTGGAACACATTACTGTTCGAGATGTGCTTACGGGCATTTACAACCGCCGGGGATTCTATTCTGAAATCAAAAAGAATATTTCAAAAAACTCAAAAGAAACAAAAAATCTTATCATTCATTCTATTGATATGGATGAACTTAAATATATAAACGACACCTTTGGACACAAAGAAGGCGACCTGGCCATAAAGACTTTGTCAGATGCCATTGTAGCGGCTGGAGGGGAAAATTCTATAAACGCCCGTTTTGGTGGAGATGAATTTGTTTCAGCAGTTCTGACGGCAGAATCCGCTGAAAACGAAATCAAAATCTTTAAAGAAAAGCTTATAGAAAATCTTGCTGCAGCCAATAAAAAACTCAAAAAAACATACAAAGTTCAGGCAAGTATTGGTTCAGGCTGGACCGTAGTTTCACAATCAATAAAAATTGACGCACTTATCGCTAAAGCCGATGAAATAATGTATTCCGACAAATCTGCAAAAAAACGTTCTCATCCCCGAACATAAAAAAACAAGCCCGAAAACACTAAAACGGGCTTGCTTAAAAAAGGAGGATTTGTTTTAAAGCTTTCAAAAATTAAGTGACACTTAATTTTTAGAAGCCATTGCTACGGATGCTTTGGATGACAGTTTGGTTTCGAAATAGGAGGCAACTTCGTCGTCAAATAATCTGTCGATTGTATCCTGATATGCCATAATCTTACCAACATAATTGAGTGTAGACTGTGGCGTTTTATTTGCTCGTACCTTTCCGGTACCGGCATTATACATTGCAAGTGCAGAAACTTCATTTCCTGCTGTATTCAAACAAAACTTCAAATGACTCATACCATATTTGGCACTGATAGCAGGATCAAAGAAATCACTTTCTGTAAGATTTGGAAAACTGTTGCTGTTTAACTGAAAAAGACCTCTATCTACTGTGTCATTTGAATTTCTATTTACTGCATTTGTGTTATAACGACTTTCTGTATATGCAAGAGAGAATGCAAGGGACAAAGGAATACCATTTTTTTCAGCTTCCTGAAGAATTGCATATGCAACATCCTGCTTTCCGGTTACATGCGAATAAAACCACTCCACAGCAGAACGCGATTCAGGATTTCTATAAAGTTCCAATCCAGCATCACTTTCTTTTTTAAAGCTGTTTTCAGCCACTTCGTTTAAGTAATTTACAAATGTTGGTATTTCTTCCTGGATTTCAACATTAGTTTCAGATACTACTGAAACCAATTCTCCTTTTTCTTCAGCAGGCACTAAAAAGTAAATCCCAAAAGCTGCTGCACAGAAAAGAATGCCTAGAATTGAGAAAAAGATACATGAGTTTGAAAAACCTGTGTTTCCATTCTTGGAGTTCATTTATCACCTCAAAACTATTAGTTGAGATAATGTCATAAACAAACAATGAAATCAAGTGAAATTTAATAAAAATTTAGGAATAATTTCGAAATTTTTGTAAAATTTTCGCAAACATTAGAATATTTTGCAAACTTTACGGTTTAATACAACACAATTAGATTATTTTGCAATTTTTCAATAATATCTAATTTTTCTGCAACAGATTTCTGAACAAAATAAACATACTGTGCGTGTTTTTTTGCCAGAAGTTCTGTGAATTCTGCAATGCGTGATTCTGTGTTTTCAGAAAGGAATGTTTCATCAAAAAGGAAACCGGCAACACTTTTGCAGTCCTTAACACGGCGTGCTGTATGATTACATGTATTGCAGAAGCGTTCAAAATTTGTAGCATTTGTAAGATCCAGAGTTGAATGAGGAGCAAGAACAACAAATTCCCCTTTTTCATCTTTTAAGAGGAAATCTTCACGCCAGGCGGCAAGAGTTTCTTCATTATAAACTTCTTCATCAAGTTCAATATCGGACTGATTGAATTCTACAAAAGAAAAAGAAGAAGGATTTACGGCTGTTCCGTCAGCGATAAGGAAAAGTGAATTGTTTTTTACTTCGAAAATTGGATCTAATTTCATAATAGGGAAGTTTATCAGTCATTGGGAAAGAAGACAACTAGACAGAATAAAAAAAGCGGGTCCCAGCAACGGCGAAAGACAGGGATTCCTCCCACAGGGTCCCTCCCTGTCTTCTCGCCTGCGTCCCGCTTTTCTTCTTTGGCTGTTGAAAAGGTTATTAAATCCGAAAGGTAGACAACTAGACAGAATAAAAAAAGCGGGTCCCAGCAACGGCGAAAGACAGGGTGTCCTCCCATAGGGTCCCTCCCTGTCTTCTCGCCTGCGTCCCGCTTTTCTTCTTTGGCTGTTGAA
>JAKSTM010000081.1 GCA_024402565.1 Treponema sp.
TCTATTCAAATGGTGTTTGTAAATTCAGTCTTTAATGGACTTTTTCAGTGGCCTCCTTAGAAAGTGCGGCTTTTTTGTTCTGGAAATTAATTCACAAAATTAGAAATTAGTGATGGAACAGACGAATGCCGTTGAATGCCATAACCATGTTGTAGTTATCTGCAGCTTCGATTACCAGGTCATCGCGAACTGATCCGCCTGGCTGAACTACTACAGTTACACCAGACTTGCGTGCGCGTTCGATATTGTCTCCGAATGGGAAGAAAGCATCTGAACCAACAGCAACGTTTGTGTTCTGCTTAAGCCATGCTTCTTTTTCTTCCTGTGTGAATACAGCAGGTTTTACTTTGAAGATGTTCTGCCATTTTCCTTCAGCAAGAACGTCCATGTATTCAGCTCCGATGTAAACATCGATTGCATTGTCGCGGTCAGCGCGTTTGATTCCGTCTACGAACTGAAGTCCAAGAACCTGTGGGCTCTGACGAAGCCACCAGTTATCGGCTTTCTGTCCTGCAAGGCGTGTACAGTGAACACGGCTCTGCTGTCCAGCACCAATACCGATTGCCTGTCCGTCTTTTACGAAACAAACTGAGTTTGACTGTGTGTATTTAAGAACGATGAGAGAGATAACAAGGTTGCGTTTGTCATCTTCTGAAAGGTTCTTGTTTTTTGTAACAATATTTTCAAGACAAGAGTTGTCGATTTTAAGGAAGTTGTGTCCCTGTTCAAATGTTACACCGAAAACCATTTTTGTTTCGATTGCAGGTGGAACATAGTTTGGGTCAATCTGAAGAACACAGTAGTTTCCGTTTTTCTTTGCCTTAAGGATTTCCAGAGCTTTATCTGAATATGAAGGAGCAATTACACCGTCTGAAACTTCTTTCTTAATAAGAAGAGCTGTTGCTTCATCACATTCGTCTGAAAGAGAAATAAAGTCACCAAATGATGACATGCGGTCTGCACCGCGAGCGCGAGCATAAGCAGAAGCCAGTGGAGTAAGTTCAACATTGTCTGTGAAGTAAATCTGTTTAAGTGTGTCAGAAAGTGGAAGTCCGACAGCAGCACCGGCAGGTGAAACGTGTTTGAATGAAGTTGCAGCAGGAAGTCCTGTAGCTTCTTTAAGTTCTTTTACAAGCTGCCATCCGTTAAGTGCGTCCAGCAGGTTGATGTATCCCGGTCTTCCGTTCAGTACTGTAACTGGAAGATCGCCGTCTTCTACAAATACCCTTGCAGGTTTCTGGTTAGGGTTACAACCGTATTTCAATTCAAGTTCTTTCATAACAAGAGCATAATGAAAAAACAGGGTTTTTACAATTACACATTGGACACACATAAGCGGGTCCCAGCGACGAGCAAAAAGGGGGTACCCCCTCCCATAGGGCTCCGCTCCCCCTTTTTGCTCTGCGTCCCGCTTATGTGTATCCTCAGTAAACTCAAACCTTTTTTTCCATTCTTCTTTCTGTTATTCACTAACAAAAATCCGTTTTTATCTGCGTCCCATTTCTCAGATTTTTTAGGTGCGCTAAAACTTTTTCCTTCTACTTTCTGTTATTCACTAGCAGTAATCCCTTTTTGCTCTGCGTCCCGCTTATGTGTATCCCCAGTAAACTCAAACCTTTTTTTCATTCTCTGGTTTTTGCGGCGCCCCTTCGTTCCATACAAGGGCACTTCGACAAGCTCAGTGACCTTGTATGGAGCTACTCCAATCTGCGGGGAAATTCTCCGCAACGCACCTGTTTGTATCTGAATGAATTTCTATGTTATTATTTATATTATAGAAAAAAGTGAGGTATTTATGTTTATCATTCCTTGTATACTTATTTTGATTGGGCTTGCAGTCGACTGTCTTTTTATTGTCTGCGAGTTTAAAAACAAAATGAACTCAGCAACTTTTCTGAAAGGTCTTGCTGCAAGTTTCTTCGTAATTCTTGGTGCAGTCATGTACAGGAACAATCCTTCTGCCTACGGATTTCTGATTATACTGGGACTCCTTCTTGGAATGCTTGGCGACATTTTTCTTGAAGCCCGCATGTGCATTGAAGGAAAAGCTTCAAACAAAGTTTTTGCAGTTGGGATTCTTTCATTTCTTGCAGGACACATTCTTTATATCGTAAGCCTTTTAAAAACAAATTCTTCTGCCTGGTGGATTGCACTGATTATCTGTGCCGTTCTTTCTCTTTGTGCCATTCCGCCACTCATGAAAAAAATCTCAGCACCTTCTGCAGGCCTTAAAATTTTTGGTTACGTTTACCTGACAATTGTAATTGCAATGATGAGTTCGGCAATTGCAGTTCTTGTAAAATCAGGCGCAACAATCTGGAACATTCTTTTTGTAATCGGGTCTGTTTTCTTTGTGGTAAGTGATTTCATAATGATTTACAATTCCTTCGGTCCTAAGAAAACAAAAGTTCTTCGCGCAACAAATCTTCTGACTTATTTCGCAGGCCAGGTTATTATCGCCCTGACAATTTTCTTTTTTGCCGTATAAATAATATGATTAATTTTTTCCTGTATGCAGTCTTCTTTTTTCTCATCTGTGGTCTTACTTTTGAAAGTCTCTTCATTTATTACGACTACAAACGAAGACTGATTCATGCAGGCTGGTTTAAAAGTCTTGCGGCATTTTGTTTTGTACTTATCGGAGTTTCCTTATTTTCAGACAATCTTTTATATGACTGCTTTTATTACTGGAAGCTCCTGATTTGTCTTGGACTTTTCTTCGGAATGCTTGGTGACATTTTCCGGGCTGTCTGCAAAGTTTCCACAGGAACAAAATCAAAACTTTTTAACCTTGCAGGAACTGCCGCTTTCATTACAGGTCACTTGCTTTACATCACGACCTGGCTGACAATTGAAAATCACATTTTGTTTCCATATCTAATTATTCTTTCAGTCATTGCTGTGCCTACAATTATATTTATCCTGAAAAAAGGAAAACGGACATCAAAAGGTGAAAAAATTCTTGGGACCGTTTATCTTCTGATTGTCATTTCTATGTTCTGCGTTTCATTTTCAGAAATGCTTGTAACAAAAGCATCCATGGCAAAACAGTTTGCGCTTGGTTCATTTTTCTTTATGACCAGTGACATAATCACCATCGGAAACTCCATAGCACACCGCCCGCACAAACGCCTGCGCGCATTAAATCTTCTGAACTATTACGCAGGCCAGATTCTCATCGCATTCTGCCTGCTTTTTGACAAAATTTTATAAAAATCGTTCATTTTTCATACTATTTTTACAATTCAGTGCAATTTTTTAATATCTTTATTCTCTCCAAATCAATAATAATATTCTCATGACAACTGATATGACAAAAGGTTCTCCTACAAAGCACCTTTTAATGTTCGCACTTCCTCTTTTATTCGGAAACCTGTTCCAGCAGTTCTACAATATTTTTGATTCTATTGTCGTTGGACGTTTTGTAGGGGCTGAAAGTCTTGCTGCCGTTGGCGCCTGCGGTTCACTTACTTTTCTTTTTATAAACTTAAGTTCAGGCCTTGCCGTGGGAATTGGCGTTATCGTTTCACAATATTTCGGTGCACATGATGACAAAAGTGTAAAGAGCACAATCGCTTCTTCGGTCTATATTCTGACTGCTACTTCCCTTTTTGTTACATTAATCGTTCTGATTTTCGCACCTGGTATTATGAAATTCTTAAGGGTACCTGATGAAATCAGGCATCTTTCTGTTTCATACCTTCGAATAACCTGCGGATGGGGAATTATTTTCATGGCTTTCTACAACGGAACTTCCTCAATTCTTCGCGCCCTGGGAGATTCCAAAACTCCCCTTTACTTCCTGATTGTAAGTTCTGTCATCAACGTAATTCTTGATATTATTTTTGTTGTAAAACTCAGTTTAGGAGTTACAGGCGTTGCACTTGCTACGTTGATTTCTCAGGCCGCTTCTGCAATCGGTTGTCTGATTTTCGCAATCAAAAAAAATGAATACTTTCGTCTTAACAAAGAAGAACTCAAACCAAATAAACACATTATCATTATGTCTTTTAAACTTGGTGTTCCTATTGCTCTTCAAAATTCATTAATTTCAATTTCAGTTATTACTCTCCAAAGTACGGTAAACAGCTTTGGGCCAAGTGTTATGGCAGCTTATACAATTGCAGGCCGCGTAGAAAGTCTTGTACACCAGCCGTTCCAGAGTCTTTCAAATGCTTTAAGTACTTACACCGGACAGAATGTTGGAGCACATGATCAGGAACGTGTGAAAAAAGGATTCCGCCGCGGCGTTACAATGGCAATAATCTTTGCACTTACAATGCTTGTAGTAATGCACACTCTCGGTCAAAAAATCTGTCTTCTTTTTGTAAACGATCCTGATGTAATAAAGATTGGCGCAAAAGCTCTGACTATCACTTCCCTCGCTTACACAGGACTTGGAATGATTTACATTCCTCGCGGTCTTTTAAACGGTGCCGGAGATACAGGATTTTCAATGATAAACGGAATCTGTGAAGTTATTGTCCGCATCAGCGGCGCCCTTATTCTGACTAAAACCGCTTTAGGATACTGGGGCGTCTGGTGGACAAACTGCATCACATGGTCAGTTACAGGAATTGTCTGTCTGATTCGATACTGGTCCGGAGTCTGGAAAAAGAAAGCTGTGGTTTAATTCTTTTCATTCTCATCTACATGAGGGCAAGGATTATCCTGTTCTATTTTCAAGAATATCTTTTTACCCATGCCGGCAATTGTATAGATAATGATCATAGGACCTACCAGAATGCCGGCCAGAAGAAGCCATTTATTCCACATAAATAACACAATTTCTAAGGCGATAATAAAAAGAATAAAACATGTTCTTCCGAAAAAATAAATCGATATTTGATAAGAATTTTTTATGGTGTTTTTTACCGTATTTTCATAACGAGCTGTAAGAGGGAAAACATAAAGGCCGCCTGCAATTACAATTGCAGTTGATAAAATGGCAATTACAATAAATATAAAATTCACATCATCCATTTTTGTAACAACCTGCCATTCAATATAAAGAGCGTAAGCTGCCAGGGTGAAAATAATTCCAAGAATCATTCCCTTCTTAAAATTTGATTTGAAATATTTAAAATATGATTTATAAATATACCCCTCTTCATCATCTACCATTTTTAGAAGAACTGCGTAAGCCGCTGTAACAGCAGGACCTATTGTTATCACTGGAAGACAGCAAACCAGCATTATTAGGTTCAGAAAAAAAAGATCTATAAACTTATCCCAGAATTTGAAAAAGGAAGAATTAATATTTAATGCCATATATAAATTATACAGATTTGAAGATGGGTTTTTAAGGGCGAAGCCCTTAGGAGAAGGGGGTGTGGCGGCAACAAAGTGCCGCCCAGGGGGGAGGCCTCCCCCCTCCCTTTCGTTTCGGAACGCAAATATAAAAATTGCTGTCACCGCATGAAAAAAAAGGGCGCAGCGAAATGTGCCAAAGGGGCATTCCGCAGGTCTACGACCGAGGACCCATGCCCCTGCAGGTACATTTCGCGTTGCGGGCCCCTTTCGTTTCGGAACACAAATATAAAAATCGCTGTCACCGCATGAAAAAAAAGGGCGCAGCGAAATGTGCCAAAGGGGCATTCCG
>JAKSTM010000082.1 GCA_024402565.1 Treponema sp.
AAATGAACATCACTTATGATGATGAAGCACTTTTCTGGATCGCCCGTGAATCAACTGGTTCTATGCGCGATGCCTATACCCTTTTTGACCAGGTTGTAGCTTTCAGTGACGGACACATTACATACGACAAAATCCGCGACAAACTGGGACTGGTTGGAATTGACCGCCTGAATACAATTTTTGAGCTTTGTGCTGATTCAAAAACTGACGAAGTTCTGAACGCACTGGACGGTTTCCTTCAGGCAGGTGTTTCAATCGAACAGCTGATTTCTACCTGTGCCGATTACCTTCGCAGTCTGCTTCTGATTAAGAACGGCATTACCCGTGAAGCTCTTCTTGGAAACAATGTTGAACGTTACAGCAAAAAAGTTCTTGGCGCATGGAACACAATCCAGACCGAAAGAGCTCTTTCGCTTTATCTGAATCTTTACCGCGATATCCGTTATTCTCTGAGTCCACGCTACGAACTGGAATTGCTTTTCAGCCGCATGTGCTGGATTAAAGATTACGTTTCGCCGGCTGAAGTTAAAAAAGCAATCGATGCTGCTCAGGCTCTCCTTGGCGGCGCTCCGGTTTCTGCCTCTACAGGCGCTGCAGTAACTCCTTCGTCAGCTGCACCACAAGGCGCTATGGGCGCATCCGCTTCTCCAGTTTCACACAATGTTTCAAGCACAACAGGAATGAGTTTTAATTCCATGCAGACTATTCCGTCGGAACCAAAGCCTGCTGCTTCTGCGCCCGCCGCTTCTAAAGGTCCACTTGAAAGTCAGATTTATTCATCAAGCTCAGAAGCTTCTATTAAAACTCAACCAGCCGGTTCTTCTCCACTCCCTGGAGGAATGCCAACTTTTTCGGCTTTAGCTGATGTGCCGCCAGATGCGGCCCCAGAATCCGTCACTTATGACAACGGTCCAGAGGTACCGTCAGAAAACCCTTTTAATTATGGCGGAGAGCTGCCGCCTGAAGAATCAGCTTCACCGGCAGAAGAAGGAACTTACGCACCAGACGACTCATATATTCCCGAAGAATTTGATTCGGAAGGACCTGATTCTGCCCCTGCTCAGACAAACGAATTTATAACAGTTGCCGGAGGACGCCAGATTTCTGTGGCTCAACTCCGCGGAACCATAACCGCAAATCTTGCTGTAGACAATGGCTTTGCTGCAATTGCCCTTGAAAGCACAGGATTATGGAAAATCGAAAACGACCGGATTCTGACTACTGTAAAATCAGAATTCGATAAAGAATCTTTTTCCAAACAAAATCAGATAATCAACACTGCAGTTTCAAGTCTATTTGGCCGTCCGGTTCATTTTGAAATAACAGTTGAAAAAGCCGCTCCAGTCAACCAGAAAGCAATTGCTATCCCGGAAAAGGTTCAGCTTGTTCTGGACATGTTCAAAGGTTCCCTCTAAATCAAAATCTTTACAATTTCCTCTTTTTTTTATTTGTTCCTTTCATATTTTGTTATTTAAAACACTATTAATATGCAAGGAGATTTTCAGATGGAAATTTATTCATTTTCGCCTTTTGGATATGAAGGCGCCCTTGTAAGTGTTGAAGTAGATTTGCGCCGCGGAATTCCGGCAGTCGATGTTGTGGGACTGGCCGATGGAGCGGTTAAAGAAGCCCGTGAAAGAATGCAGGCCGCTATAAGAAATTCGGGATTTGATTTTCCACCCGAAAGAGTTCTGATAAGTCTTTCGCCCGCAGATTTAAAAAAAGAAGGCGCCGGTTTCGACCTGCCACTGGCACTTGGTGTTCTTGCCGCATCCAATAATTCTTCAAGTTTCATAAATGAACCTGTAATGATTATGGGCGAATTGGAACTTTCCGGAAAAATCAGAAGTGTAAAAGGAATTCACGCCGCCTGTTCTACCGCCCGCTCATGTGGCATCACACGGTGTATCGTTCCTAAAGTAAATGCCGACGAAGCACGTGAAGTAGAAGGAATGTTTGTTTATGGTGCAGTAAATCTGGACGATGCCTTTGAAGCATTGAAAAACTCTGCATATTTTACCAGCGGGTCTTCGGATACAAACCTAAACGGAATTCCTCAAAATGCAGAATGTATAGACGGAGTTTATTTTCTACCCGTTTTAGAAGGATTTGAATTCGGCGAAATCCGTGGACAAGAAAAACTTATCAGAGCACTTCAAATTGCGGCTGCCGGTGGACATAACCTTATGGCAGTAGGTGCACCAGGCTGTGGAAAAACTATGGCCATTCAGAAATTACCCGCCTTGTTACCTCTTCTTACAAAAGATGAAGCACAAGCCACCACCAGAATATGGAGCCTTGCAGGACTACTCCAGCCTTCCGAATCTCTTGTCAGGACTCCACCATTTCGCATGCCTCACCAGACTGCCAGTATAGAAGGAGTATGTGGAGGCGGCCCTCAATGCCGTCCGGGAGAAATCAGTCTGGCTCATAACGGAGTTCTGTTTTTAGACGAGGCAGCTGAATTCCGTACAAGCGTTCTACAAACATTAAGAGTTCCTTTGGAAGGTGGAAGGATTACATTAAGCCGCGCTGGACGTTCCACAGTTTACCCTGCCGACTTCCAGCTTATGATGGCGGCAAACCCATGCCCATGTGGAAACTACGGAAGCGATTCAAAAATCTGTTTATGTTCAGCCACGGCAATTGATCACTACTGGAAAAAGTTTTCATCTCCTCTTTTGGACCGTATTGATCTGCGTGTAAAAATTGAAAACGAAAGCGATAAGGGGACTCTTTCCGAAAACTCCAGCCTAACAACTAAAGAACTCCGCATCCCAATCGGGCGGGCGGTAAAAGCACAGAGAGCCCGTCAGAATGGAAAGAACGCAAAACTAAGCCCTGAACAAATCGGAATATTCTGTGAACTTACCGATGAAGTTCGCCAGACTTTGGATAAAGCAGTTTCCCGTTATGATTTTTCACCTAGAGCTACTTCCAGCATTTTAAAAACCGCCAGAACAATCGCCGACCTGGAAGGTTCTGAAAACATTTGTTCAAATCATATGGAAGAAGCAATTAGCTTTAGAAAAGTTTACAGCAATTTTGGGGATATATAAAAAAAAAGACGAACTATAACGTTCGTCTGATAAAAAAAAGTTTGCGGGCGGAGAGACTTGAACTCTCACGTCATTGCTGACGGCAGATTTTGAGTCTGCTCTGTCTACCAATTCCAGCACGCCCGCATTTATATAATAGAAAAATAGTAACAAAATAACCGGGGTTTTTCAAGTGTTACCTAATTGTTATAATTCTTTCGTGATTATTCGCCCAGATTCATTCATTAAATCTACTCCAGAAACCGTCTTAAAAGAAGCATTCGGTTATGACGAATTCCGATATAACCAGAAAGAAATAATCCAGAATGTACTTAATGGAAATGATACTCTTGCCGTTATGCCAACCGGTGGAGGCAAATCCTTATGCTATCAAATTCCGGCCTTAATTATGGAAGGAATTACTATTGTAATTTCACCACTCATTTCCCTTATGCAGGATCAGGTTTCTTCTCTTGAGAAAAAAGGAATTGGATCAGTTTTTATAAACAGCACCCTGGAATGGGAAGAATTCCTGGAAGCGTCTGCACGGATAAAAGCGGGCGAAATAAAAATCGTTTACATTTCCCCGGAAGGACTTGCATCAAATAAAATCAAAGATCTCCTTTCTAATCCAAATGTAAAAATCAGTTGTGTCACAATCGACGAAGCACATTGTGTTTCTGAATGGGGACACGATTTTCGTCCGGACTATCTAGAAATTTTTCAAATCAGAAAGCTTTGTCCTTCTGCCGTTATGCTTGCCCTTACTGCCACAGCAACTGATGCAGTTCGAAAAGACATAGTAAAAAATCTGGGAATGAAAAAACCCGAAATTTTTATTTCAAGCTTTAACCGTCCGAACATTTATTTATGTGTTAAACCAAAAATCTCTCCTTTAGACTTAGTTTGCGATTGTATAGAACGACATAAAGGCGAAAGCGGAATAATATATTGTACTTCCCGAAAGCAGGTAGATGAACTTACACAAAGCCTTAAGCATTTGAAATATTCTGTTAAAAATTATCACGCAGGACTTTCCGATGACATCAGAGCAAAAAATCAGGATGCTTTTATTCAGGGAAAAATCGATATTATCGTAGCAACAGTTGCCTTTGGAATGGGAATAGACAAACCCGATGTTCGTTTTGTAATCAATTATGATTTACCAAAATCTCTGGAAGAATACTATCAGGAGATTGGTCGGGCCGGTAGAGATGGAAAACCAAGTGAAGCACTCCTTCTCTTTACAAGAGGTGATGCTCACAAAATCCGTTATTTCTTTGAAGACATGCACGACAAATCAAAAGCAGAAAATCTTTTGAACGCAATGGTGAATTATGGCGCAATGCATATGTGCAGGCGAAAAACACTTTTAGGATATTTCGGTGAAGTGTACAATGCAGAAAAACATCCGGAACAAACAAAATGCTGTGACATTTGTTCACGCGGTAAAACTCCACTCTATGATGTTACAATTCCAGTACAAAAAATTCTTTGCTGCATGATTCGTACAAATGAGCGATTCGGTACAGCCTACGTTACAGATGTTCTGCTTGGAAGCCGACAAAAACGAATTATAGAAAACGGCCATACCAAGATTTCTACTTTTGGGATTGGGAAAGACATTTCCAAAGAAAAATGGTTTGAACTGACAGAAATGATGATCATGGCCGGCTACATCAAAAAGGAAGGCGAATACAACATCTTAAAACTGACTTCATCAGCCCGCCAGATCCTTGCCACACGGGAACAGATTTTTCTTCCGATAGAACTTTAAAATTTCAGATTAGCGCCGATATTCCTTTTGCCAGCCTTTCAGTAACATCGGCAAAATGATTTCCCGGATTCATTTCAAAAACTACTGATTCATATGAATTTGTTTTTATCAAAATCTCAGAATATATTCTGGAAATATTTTCAACCTGGCTCATCAAAGGATGTTTCGTTTTTGATTCCTTATCTCCAAGACTTAGATAGACTTTTCTGGATTTTGGAAAAACTTTTGAATCCATAAAACCCGGAAACCACAAACTCCCGGAGCAACTTGCAACTCCTCTGAAGAGATCGATTCTGGATGCGGCCCACAAACAAAATAATCCGGCCAGGGAATATCCTACGAGAATCAAAGAATCTTCTTTTTCCATTGATATTTCTCGGCATTGTTTAAGGAGTTTTTCTAAAAACGAATTCCCATTCCCGCTAAACTTACTTCGTTTATCTTCATATGGCCACGGAGATAAATCATCATTCCAGTTTTCTGTTATAACCGGAATGATTTCAAAATCTTTTTTTCCACTCAAAGAAAATATGTGTTTCGAAATCTCTTCTTTCTGTTCCACCATTTCTGCCATTGTCGGCCAAATAATATACGTCATTTTTCTATACCCAAACGTTTTCTCTTATAACACCGTAAATGTAACATAGATAAATTTGATTTTCAAAAGTCCTTATAAAAAGCTTTTGCACATTTCAAATAAAAATTTTTCCTGTTGAAACCATAACAAAACAGACTTTGTTCTTTTTCGTGTTGAATCAAATCCTTGTTTTGATAA
>JAKSTM010000083.1 GCA_024402565.1 Treponema sp.
ATGAAAATCACACCATTAGCAGACAGAGTTCTGGTAAAAAATGACAAAGCAGAAACAAAAACAGCCAGCGGACTTATTATCCCTGATGCAGCACAGGAAAAAACAATGACAGCAAAAGTAATTGCTGTTGGTGAAGGCACAGCAGACGTAAAAATGACTGTAAAAGTTGGTGACAGAATTATGTATGACAAATACTCTGGAACACAGCTTAAAATTGACGGTGAAGATCACCTCATCCTTAAGATGAACGACATCATCGCAATTGTTGAATAATTTTTTAAACAGATTTTTTTGGCGCACACTAAAAGTTCTTCAAAAACAGTGTGCGCTATATTTCCACCTTCCCCATTACTTACAACCGAATTATCCTATAGTTTTTTTTCCATCAGATAAAACAAACCTTTTCGCCAATTTGCTTCACCAGTTTTTACAAAACCTAATTTTTCATACATGCGCTGTGAATATGGATTTTCAGAAAACACATCTAGACGCAAAGAATTGACGCTTTCTTTTTTCAACTCTTCCATAAGGTGAAGCATAACTGAAGTCCCGACCCCTTTGTTCTGAAATTCAGGATTTACAACAATGCGGTGAAGAATACGAAAATTATTACCGTTATCATTCCAGACTGCAGAATTATAAGCATCATCATATTCAGAATTAATTACATAAATAGCAGCAATTTTTCCGGTATCTTCATCCACTACAGAAAAAAGTTCTCCATTTTTTATATCTGATTCAAAATCACTTTTCGTCGGATAGATTTCGTCCCATTGAAAAATATTTTCAGAAATCATTTTTTTGATAGAGGCTTCTACAAAAGAAAAAATTTCATCAAGATCAGAAAGAATACCATGTCGATAAAAAAGATTCATAAAAACTTCTCCCTTCTTTCCTACATTCTTTCAGCCAGCTCACTCCAGCGTTCATATTTCTCATCCAGTTCTGCAGTAAGTGAATTATATTCGGCAGTTGCCTTTACTATTTCTTCTCCACCTGCAGTTCCGCTACCCATCAAATTTTCCAGTTCAGTTTTTCTTGATTCAAGGCCCGGAATCAGTGCATCCAAAGATTCGAATTCCTTCTGTTCCTTAAAAGAAAGCTTCTTCTTTTCTGGCGTCTGTTTTCCTTCCGCAGGGGCAGCCTTTGTGGTTACAGAAGTCTGTGTGCTTTCACTTTTTTTATGAAGTTCGCTTTGAAGTGATTCACGATAATCAACATACTCGCTGCACTTCCCGACAAAACCGCTTACACTACCATCGTCTTCCAGAATAAAAAGAGAGTCTGCCACCTTGTCCATAAAATAGCGGTCATGGCTCACAATTAAAAGACAGCCTTGATACTGCATAAGGAACTGTTCCAGAATATTCATTGTGAAAATATCAAAGTCATTTGTTGGTTCGTCAAGAATAAGGAAATTTGGGTTTGTAAGTAAAAGACGAACAAGGAAAAGTCTCTTTCTTTCACCACCACTCAATGTAGAAACTGCACAATACTGCACACGGCCTTCAAAGCCGAATTCTTCCAGAAATTTCTCCGGGCGAACAACAGTCCCGTCTTTCAATTCCACAACCTGTGCCACTTCCTTAACATATTCCAGAACAGTCATGTTTGTGTCAGGAAAAACAGGATTCTGATTGTAGTATCCAAAGAAAGTATTATCGCCAACAACAACGGTTCCTGTATCAGGCTGAAGTTTTCCTGTAATAATATTAAGAAGTGTAGACTTTCCGCTTCCATTGTCACCAAAGATTCCAATTTTCTGTCCCTTGGTAAAAACATAACTAAAGTCAGTCAAACATGCCTTATTTTTTCCAGCGGCATCAGTAAAACCTTTAGGAAAAGATTTACTGACACCATGTAGTTCCAGAACTTTTCCACCAAGACGGCGTCCCTTTACTTCAAAAGTAAAGCCTTTATCTGCCTGAAATTTTTCACGATTTATAAGCTGCTCATCACGTTGAATACGGGCCTTTATTTTTGTTCCTCGTGCACAAGGACCTCGAAGAAGCCATTCCCTTTCGAATCGAAGAACACTTTCAATACGTCGTTCAGTATTTTCTTCGATTTCCGCTTCCATCTGTTTTTTTTCAAGATACTCAGAATAATTTCCGTGATAAAGAGTCAGTTTATTTCTTGCAAGTTCATAAATATTATTACATACCGCATCCAGGAAGTATCTGTCGTGAGTTACCATAAGAACAGCTTTATCCGTATCATGAAGATATTTCTGAAGCCAGGTAATAGTAGTAATATCCAGGTGGTTAGTTGGTTCATCCAATAACAGAAGTTTTGCATCTTCAACAAGAACCTGAGCAAGGGCAACTTTCTTTATCATCCCTCCGGAAAGTTCCGACATTTTCCTATCCAGATCATGAATCCCTAATTTTGAAAGAATTGAAGAAACCTGACTTTCATAGTTCCAAAGATTCTTATCTTCCATCAGTTTATTCAATTCTTCATAACGCTTTGAAAGACTTGGTCTAGAAGCCATTTCTTCGCAAACCTGTTCATATTCACGGATTATTTTTAACTTATCACTTTCACTTTTAAAGATATGATCACGAATTGAATCTTCTTTTTCATAAGCTGGATTTTGAGGTAAAAAAGAAACTCCGCATTCACGGTTGAATACTACAGAACCATCGTCTGGTGAAAGAACGCCCGCAATTGTATTTAGTAAAGTAGATTTCCCTGTTCCGTTACGTCCAATAAGGGCTGCTTTTTCGCCTTCCTGAAGTCCAAAAGTCACGCCACTGAACAAATCTTTTTCACGTCCAATCTTTCTAAGGTTATTTACAGTAAGAAGAGTCATGGACATATATTAGAAGATAATCACATAATTCACAATTCTTATGCTTTTTTTTATTTAAAATATATTATTTATATTGACATAATATTATACAGTATATAATATCTAATCATAAACAATATTGTATCGCAAAACAGGAGGATTCATGGCTTTCCCAATAAGCGCTTCCCTTCTGGATGCAGTGGTACTGGCAATCGTTGCAAAAGATGCCAGTTCTTACGGTTACAAAATAACCCAGGACGTACGCACGGTTATGGAAGTTTCCGAAAGCACACTGTACCCTGTTCTTCGAAGATTGCAGAAAGAAGAATACCTGGAAACTTTTGACCAGGAATTTCAAGGAAGAAACAGACGGTATTACAAAGTTACCGCAAAAGGATTCCAAATCCTTGCAAAATATCAGCAAGATTGGATTGAGTACAAAACAAATATTAATAGAATCCTTATAGGAGACGAAAAACAATGACAAGAGAAGAATATTTATCAGCATTAAAGAACAATATCACTTCACTTACAGAAGATGAAAAAGCAGAAGCTCTTCAATATTATTCCGATTATTTCGAAGATGCCAACGACGATGAAAAGGTGATGGCAGAACTTGGATCACCTGAAGAGGCTGCAAAAAAAATAATGGAAAATTTTTCCAACGCTCTTACTAGCACAAAAAAGCCTGATACAGATGATTCTGCGAATGATGAATCAACTTCGTCTTTTGCTTACGACAGCGACAAACTTTGTTACACCTTTGATAACATCAATGCCGTTACATTAAATCTTGGTGCATGTCACACAGTAATTATTCCAGGAAACAAATGGATTATTGAAACACGTGGAATTAACAGCGAAAGCCTCGAATGCGAAGTAAAAAACAGCAGACTCGTAATCAATACTGTAAAACGAATGAATCTGTTCAACTTCTTCAGTCATGAACACAAAAGTAGAATCATTCCACGAATTCTTATTACTGTACCATGCAACGTAAACCTTGAAGATTTTAAAATCCAATTAGGCGCTGGACTTCTTAAAACTCAAGAACTTTCCATAAACACAAAAAGAACCGTAATTAATCTGGGTGCTGGAAACCTTGAAATGAAGGGGCTCAACAGTGAACATACAGAACTTAAAGTCGGAATGGGAAATCTTGAATTAACAGGAGATTTAAAAGGTCGTTCAAACATAGACTGTGGAATGGGAGCAGTAAAATTGAATCTTAAAGATTCTGAAAAGAATTATTCTCTGGACTGTAAGGTAGGACTCGGGGATGTTCGCTTTAATAACACAAAATATTCAGGAGTCCAAACCATTATTCCTGATGGTAAAAAAGAAAATCATCTTTCTATAAACTGTGGAATGGGCTCTGTAATTTGTAAAACAAAATAAATGGGAGACAGAAAAATGAAAAGACTTACTAAATCTAACAATAAAAAAATTTGCGGTGTTTGTGCAGGTGTTGCAGAATTCTTTGGAATTGATCCAACAATTATCAGACTTCTCGCTGTTATTTTGATTTTTTGTGGTATCGGAACAGGAATTATTGTATACATCGTTGCAGCTTTCATACTTCCTGAACCAGATGATCGTCCTTATGACGATACAGAAAATATCGATCACTTAAAAAGTGCAAATGTTTCAGAAGATGAAATCAAAAAAGAATCTCATACAGCTGAAGCAAAACATACTGATGAAGAATTTAATTCTTACTTTGAAGAAAAATAATCACTAACCTATCAATACTTGGGAGTTTATCATTCAGGGCGGTAGAATACTACCGCCCTTTTTATTACAATTTCACTACTATGTTTTCGGATACACATTTCCATTTTCACGGTATGGTTACTGATCGTGGAATTAATGGTTCAGAAGTCTTAAGTCATATGGCTGCCACCAACTGTTTTTTCGGCTTAGATATAGGCACTCGTTGTGATGATCTGTTATATCGACAGGAAACTATCGAAAAAGCAATCTCAGATATTTCTGACAAAAACCTTGCTGAAAAAGCAAAAAATTTTATTTACTACTCTGCCGGAATCTGGCCAGACGTTGAAGCAATAAAAGACCGTCATGCACAAATGAAAATCCTTAAGGATTTTATTTCAAAAGGAAAGCGCATAGTTGCAATTGGCGAAGGCGGAATTGATCATCACTGGAATCCATCTGGTGTAGACGGCCATTGTGAAAGTGATTACAACACAGAAATCTACCAGGGAGAACACGAACTTTTTGAAATGCAGCTTGAGCTTGCTAAAGAAATGGATCTCCCTTATATAGTACACAGCCGGGATGGATTTCAAGACACTCTGGATTGTATTAAAAACATTGGATGGAACAAAGGAATTATTCACTGCTACAGTTATGGAGTTCAAGAAGCAAAAACTTTTTTAGATTTAGGCTGGTACATCAGTTTTTCTGGAAGCGTAACTTATACAAAAAAAGCAAAAATGGATGAGATGCACGAACTGTTAAATCTTGTGCCAAAGGAAAGAATTCTTTGCGAAACTGATGCGCCATATTTAGCGCCAGTTCCATTTCGAGGACAACCAAACACACCTGCCCTCGTAGACAACACCTATCGTTTTATTGCAGAACAACGAAATATTTCAGTAGAAGAATTATGCGAAACGGTAGATGAAAATATAAGAAATCTTTTTAAGGTTTAAAACTTATAAAAAAAATAAAAAGCGGGTTATGAAGTGCACCCCTAAAGTTGGACAAATAAAGTTCAATTTTAGGAGGTGCATTT
>JAKSTM010000084.1 GCA_024402565.1 Treponema sp.
ATCTCCGCCTTGTACGTAAAGTTTTTGATAAAGTGATTGTTCTTCTGAACGTTGGTGGAATCATGGATATGTCTTTCCTGGACGATTTATCTACAAAACCTGATGCTGTTATGTACGTATGGCAGGGTGGAATGGTTGGTGGACTGGGAACAGCAGATGTTCTTACAGGAAAAGTTAATCCGTCGGGTCACCTGTCTGATACAGTGTCTTATTCTATTCAGGATTTTTTAAGTGATAAAACTTTTGGTGATGAAATCAGAAATGTTTATGAAGATGAAATTTTTGTCGGCTACAGATATTTTGAAACGACGGCAAAAGATAAGGTTCGTTATCCGTTTGGATATGGATTAAGTTATACTACTTTTTCACAGACTGTTTCAGAATTTGATTGTGATATTTTAAATAAAAAAATCACATTTAAAGTAACTGTAAAAAATACAGGAAAAGTCTCAGGAAAAGAAGTGGTTCAGGTTTATGTAAAAGCTCCAAAAGGAAAATTAGAAAAGGCTTCTCGGGTTCTTGTGGATTTTGAAAAAACTTCATGTATAGAACCTGGAAAAGAAGAAACACTTGAAATTGAAATTCCATTTGACCGATTTGCTTCTTATGATGACAAGGGCATAACAGGAAATAAAAGCGCCTGGATCCTGGAAGGCGGAAAATATGAAATATTCGTCGGAAACAATGTGCGCGAAAATACAGTAGCGGGAAGTGCAGAAATTCCTGAAACAGTTCTTGAAACACTTCAGCCTGTTTTTGAAAATGCCACAAATCTTGACGAACGCATAAAGCAAAATATGCCGGATGAACTTCCTGTTACAGGGGACAAAGGATTTTCTCTTAAAGATGTTTATGACGGGAAAATCACTCTGGAATCATTTGTTGCTCAACTTAATGATGATGAACTTGCTTCAATCGTACGTGGTGAAGGAATGGGAAGTTCATTAGTTACACCAGGAACAGCCTCTGCTTTTGGTGGAGTTTCTGCTTCCCTCCGCAACAAAGGTCTTGCTCCATGTTGTTGTGATGACGGTCCAAGTGGAATGCGCCTGGATTGCGGAACTAAAGCTTTCAGTCTCCCAAATGGAACAATGCTCGCTTGTACTTTTAATAAAAATCTGAATGAGGAACTTTTTGAATTTCTGGGACTTGAAATGGTGAAAAATAAGGTTGAATGTCTTTTGGGACCAGGAATCAATATTCACCGCCATCCTTTGAATGGACGTAACTTTGAATATTTTTCGGAAGATCCAATCCTTACAGGTTTCATTGCAGACGCCCAGCTTAAGGGCCTTCGTAAAATGGGCGTTGGTGGAACCTTGAAGCATTTTGCAGGAAATAACCAGGAGCTTAGACGCCGTTCTGTTGATTCAGTAATCAGTGAACGTGCTCTTCGTGAAATATATCTGAAAGGATTTGAAATCTGTGTAAAAAGTGGTAGTTGTGATGCTATTATGACTACTTACGGCCAGTTGAACGGAACTTATACATCAGCAAACTATGATCTTTGTACTACAATTCTTCGTGGAGATTGGGGATATAAAGGAATCGTAATGACTGACTGGTGGACTTCTATAGAACCGGGCGAAAACGTACATTTCGGTGAAAAGCATTTTGATAAAATGGTACGTTCTCAGAATGATCTGTACATGGTTTGCCCGAATGGTGAAACAAATGCAGGCGGTGACAATACACTTGAAGCGTTGGCAAAGGGAACAATTTCTCGTGCAGAACTTCAGCGAGCTGCAGTTAATGTTTGTCGCTATGTAGTAAAATCAGAAGCTTTTAAGCGCACAATTGGTGAAGGAACAGAAGTTGAAATCATTAATCGTCCGAAAGAAGCAGACGATGTAGATATGTCGAATGTTGAATATAAGGTACTTGGAAAAGAAATGACAATTGATTTGTCAAATCCAGAAAGTGATATGGGCTCAACTTATGTATTTGCTTTTGACGTTACAGAACCTGGGATGTATCGTATAACAACACGTGCTAGTTCAGAAATGGGAGAAGTGGCACAATTACCATGTACTCTGATTTTTAACGGTTTTCCAATCAGTACTATGACATTCCATGGTACAGGCGGCGCAGTCAGCGAAATTTCAAAAGTCGTTAGATTTCATGAACGATTTACAGTCCTTCGTTTGACTGTAGGTGCTCGTGGGTTAAAGATGAAAGATATAACTTTCAAAAAACACGAAGGACCTATAGAATCAAGTGAAAAAATAATGGTTTTTTAAAAAAGGTTAACCAAATAGGGCATCGAAGGCGTTTCGAGCAGCAGCGGCTTTATCGTTTGATGAATCGGCGCCTGAGATGACCCCATATTTGAACCAATCACAGAAGTTTGCACGTTCTTTTTCACTTATAGGATCTTCTACTGTTTCTTTGCAGTCATAATGGCTGCCTGGTGAAAAGAACTTACAGGCTTTACAAACGTGAAGGTCTGCTTTGCATTCCGGACATTCAGTGGTGCGAGAAACAGACAGCTCCCCAATTTCTTTTTTACATTTCCAGCAAATCATTCTTTTATGGTAAAAGAAAAAAGCACATAAAGCAAATATAAGTTTAAGCGCTGCGTTTGTTATTTTCCGAAGAAAAAAGTTCCCAGCGTTTCCACATTTTGCGGTTCAAATCAAGAAAATAATTTTCAAGAAAACAATAAATACCGATCACTGAACTTCCAATAAGAAAAATAGAAATAACAACTGCTGCCATAATAAGCTCCCGGGCTTTGCCCTTTTTAAGTGTTTGTGATTTTAGTATAAAAAAGTTAGTGTCTCATTGAGTGATATAGTGAAAAATTTTTTTGCTGTGGTATAATGATTGTAATATGAAAAGAGTAATAGGCTTTCTTTCGGGACTAGGTTTGAGTCTTTCTTTATTTGCTGCAGATTTCACATTTCGTGCAGTTCCTGGTATGTTTTTTCCGATTAATAAGGATTATGAAACAGGCTTTAACGCCTTTGTTCAGGCTGATATGGATATGTTGGGGTTTCTGACTTTTGGTGCTGAAGGGAATTTTGCTTTAGCTGGCACTGAAGCTCTGAAAAAACCGGCTCAAGTTTTAGGCGGCGGTTTAGGATTGGGTGCATATTATTATCCATTCAGCCGTTTATATACTGGTATAGGCGGTTCAGCTGGCGTATATCAGTTAGGAACAAATTTTACTGGTGAAAAGCAATCGGCTTTAGGTTGGTATTATCGAGGATATGGTGAACTTGGATACCGCTTTAACCCTGAATTTACAATTTCTGCAACAGGCGGATACGTTTCATATCAGGTTGTGAATGACAAACCATTTATCGAAGGAATTACCGCCGGGATTTCGCTGCGGTATACAGTTCCTCTTGGAAAAACAGGAACCAGTTCTTTTGGTGTTAGCCTTGAACAGGAAGATTCAGTTCAGCCTTTATTTATGACTTCGTATAGAACTTGTCCTTTGGGCATTTTAACTTTAACAAATAACGAAGGGGCAGAAGTTAAAAATGTTCATGTTTCTTTTAGAGCCGGAAAATATACTTCTTCGACTTTTGAATCGGCAAAACTCAATCGAATAAATAAATATGCAAGTGTAAAAATTCCTTTGTACGCAGATTTTTCACCGGAAATTTTAAAGTTCAGTGAGAACGGAAAAATTCCAGGTGAGTTGATTGTAGAATATGAATTTCTGGGAAAGAAAAAACAGGCAGTTCAAAACGTTGTTCTTTCTGTTTACAATCGTAATGCTTTTTATTGGGCAGATCCAAATGCTCTGGTCGCTTTTGTTTCTCCGAACACACCGGAAATTCTTTCGTTTGCAAAATATGTTGCAGGAATTGTAAATAAACTTGCATATACAGGAATGAATAAATCGATTCAGACTGCAGCCGGAATGGTTGAAGGCTTGCGACTTTCAGGAATTGTTTATTCAGGCGATAAGAAAACCCCTTATGAAACTTATCATTTAAGAAATGGAATCGATAATATTCAATACCCTTTACAGACAATGAATTGTTTAAGTGGAGATTATGACGATTTGGGAATTCTTCTGGCAAGCTGTCTTGAATCTGTTGGGGTTGCCACGGGATTCCTTCCTGTAGATGATGACTTTATTGTTCTTGTTGATTTAGGAGTTGCGGCAAAAAGTGCGAAGCTTCATGTAGCTGATATAAATTCACTTCTTGCTTATGACGGAAAAGTTTGGTTCGGTCTTTCGATGAAGGAACTTGAAAATGGTTTTTCTGATAGTTTCGAAGCAGGTTCAGAAGCAATAGCTGACATGCTGGATGATGAGGATGGACTTTACGATATAGTAGTGACAGAAAAAAGCTGGGAAACTTATGCGCCTGCAGTATTCTCTACAAATGGAAATGATTTTGAAAATCCAAAGACATCAGTTTTGGAGGAAGGAATCAAAGATGCTATCAATGAATACATAGAATCTGATCTGGAGCCAATAATGGCAAAGTCAAAAGCAGAAGGAAATTATCATCAGCTTGGATTGGCTTTAGTTCGTGCCGGTCGTTATTCAGAAGCAAAAGAAGAATTCAGTAAATTAGATACACTTTCTGCAATGAATAATCTGGCACATATATATCTTCTGGAACATGATTTTAATGCTTGCGCTGCTCAATATAGAAAAGTCTTGCAAAAAGATCCTGAAAATAAAAGTGCTTTAAAAGGCCTTGAACGGGTTAATGAAAAATTAGGATTGTGAGAATTGATTTATGAAAAAGATTAAAACAAGTCTTGCAGTTTTTTTATTATCATCTCAAGTATTTGCAGCAGAAATTGCTCTTTCAGTAAAACCAGCATTTACACTTCCATTTGATTCCATGTATGAGAATACCCTTGCTGGAAAAGTTGGATTAGAATTTTCACCTTTCACAACTGTGCGTGGTCGAGATTCAATAGTTTTTGGTTTTAATGCAGGCGTAACTCCACTTATGGCTGACGGTTTGAATAATGTATTTGCATTTGAAGGTGAGACATCTTTAGGATATTCTCTTCGATTTGCCGATCGATTTAATCTTACTGCCGAAGGTTATGGTGGCGTGTGGATGATCCCAGGTGGGAACAGTGAAGCTTTCCCCGAAACAAAAGGAGACTTCCTTTACGGTGGGCGTGCTTCGTTGAACTTTTATGTACTTCCTGGACTTCAGCTAGGTGCCTTTGCTGATTATGGAATAATGAACACAAAAACGGATCCGTTTATGAAGAATTTTTCTGCAGGAATAAATCTGCGGTATAGTTTCACAAATGGTCTTTTTACGTCTTCAAAATTGGAAACAAAAGAAATACAAA
>JAKSTM010000085.1 GCA_024402565.1 Treponema sp.
ATTCTTCTGGATAAATATCCCTGTACTTTGCGTAATCTTTAGAAGTTTTACCCCAATCAAAACTGTTACCTTTATCAATATTTTCAAGTTTCATGTTTTTATTATAAAGTCATTTGATTTTTTTTGCATAAAGTTGTGGTTTAATTTTTTGTAGGGAAAACAATATTTTGTTTACGATATTTAAATCAATTGTTATTGATGGGGATAAGGTTGATAACCATCCAAAATTGCGGGTCGTTATACAAAAGACCGGTTACGGAAACATCCGCGTGTTCTCCAATGAAGATGCAGAGAAAGCCCAGGGGGGTGCTGCATTCAACGGCCTCAAGATGTTGCTTTTCCAGGGCATCATTGCCTACGAACTCTGGAACGACGTAAGCATCACCGAAGCCGAAGCCATGCGCGTCTACGCCGAACTCAAAGCCGGCATGGGAATTAAATAGGCTTCCGTTTTTCCGAACAGTATCAGATCTGCTCTCCGTAATCGTATCCGGGTTTTTTGTACAGAACATCTTTGTCGGGAACGATGCATCCGTCCCAGACTTTTGATTTCCATTCTTCCTGCGGAACATCCTTTATGGCAACCGATACGCTGGAAGTCTTGCAGCCCATAGTCTGTGCCAGAACTTCTGCAATTCTTTCCGTACGTGTTTCCTGAAACCCGTTACTTGAAAAGCAGGTCCAGTTCCCGGGCCAGCTTTGACTTAAGTTCTTCAAGTTCAGCGCCTTTGATCATCACGTCTTCGGACCACATCTTGTCCCGGGGGAGCCACCATACAGGGCCGTTGCCGTTCACACCGTATTCGCCAAGGTCGCCGAAATTGCGCGGGAAAAGATGCCAGTGAACGTGCTGGTCGCCCATGCCCAGAAGTTCGTAGTTCATCTTTTCGGCACCGAAGGCCCTGGAGCAGGCTTCGCCTACCAGTGCCATCTCCTCAAGGTATTTTGCCTTGGTCTTCGGGTCCAGCTGGAAAAGTTCGGTCTTATGTTCCTTATGAAGGAACAGGGTGTAGCCCTTGAAGTACTGGTTGTCACCGATTACAACATAACCTGTTTCCAGTTCTTTCACAAAGAAAGGATTCTCGCCTTTTTTGATCATCTGGATTCTGTCACAAATCAAACACATTTCTCTCTCCTGTATTCTGTGTATTTTATTCACCTTGCGGCATTTTTAGGTTGATAACCCTTTCAAAAATTGCGGGTCGTTATACCTGTCCAATACCAACATCACTTTCTGTTTGCCTGGACACACAATTATACCACATTCTGTGTTCATCCGCGTTTATCTGCGGTTATGGCTTTCCCGAACTAATTCGAATTTAATCTGAATATTCTTCAACAATTCTTTCAACTTTTATTCTTCCACCAAGAAGAGTTTCAACTAATTCTCCTTTAAGTTTTCCACTCCAATATTCTCTTGCCTGAGCAATTTTCTTTTCAAAACTATCCCCATTAATCTGAGGGAGAAAGATTGCGTCCCCTGTAAACGAATCACCATCAGAGCTCAATTCAACCATCTGAAGAATTTTTCTATTATAACTCAAAAAGTTTTCTTTCCATTTTTCAGCCTCTTCCACAGTTTTACAAACATATAAACATTTTAATCGTGATGGCTTTTCAGGGAATTCTGTCGCTCTTACTAATTCAGTTATAGTTTCTCGTACAGCCCTAGACTGATTGAATATATAATCCTGAATAACAAGTTTTCCTGCATCAGAATAATCATTTTCATTCAACACCTGGAATACATCTGCTCCATCATTTCGCCTGGCTTCTCTTTTCATCCAGAAATCATATAAACGATTATTACCATCACCTGAAAAATCTATTATCTGCCCTTCATACATTGGAATTCGGGTAACCAAATGATAATACTTCATAACAAATGCTCTCCTCGTTATTTAAATCTATTTATATTGGAAAATAGTTAATCTTTCCACCAGTTCCCCAGTTTATCAGTTACTGCTAAAACCGAAACACTAAATAATTGTGGAACATGAAAAAACGAATGGAACTCATTATAAAATAAAATGGTCCTATTCCAAAAGTCGCAATAAAAATCTTTTCCAAAAGCAATTATAAACTTGCCGCTATACTCATATTCAAGTTTGTTAGTGCCAGGTGAAAACCGCCTTGTGGTTAAAATCGCCCGTCACTAACAATATATGCATATTTTGTTAGTTGATAATGCATATTTTGTTATGGTTTTCTGCAAATTACAAAATAAAATATAAAACAGAAGGTTTAAACTGAACGGCAAAATGGTGCCGTCCAGTTTAACATGTGTTTTCTTGGAAAACACTTATTGAACGTGTTCGCTTACGCGAACTAATTGTAAATCCTCAGTTGTTGAAACAACTTGCGGTTTACAATTTTAAGGAAGGATAAAAAGATAGTTATGAAGAAGATTAAGTTTATTTTGAGTGCAGCAGTTTTAATATTGCTTACAAGTTGTGCAGGAAAAGTTGCCACTGAACCTGAAAACGAATTCTCGGATTCAAAACCAAAACCAACAAAATTAACAGGCTGGAATGATGCTGAAGTTGCAGAATACGCCAAGTTTTTTAATAAATTATGCCGAGAAGCAGGCTACACAGGATTCTGGTGGGATTGCAATGACTTAATAAACCGAAAAGAACTTTCATGCCGTCAGCAGATTGTAGACGCCATTATGAGTCAGTATCCTGCTGAAGATTTCACTTACACAAAAACTACAGCTGGATTTGTGGAAGAAGATGCAGCAACTGCAGTTCACAATATGAAAACAGGATGGAACCTGGGAAATACTCTTGATGCTACAAGTTACGACTGGAAAAAAGAAGGAACTGATGAAATCGGATGGATTCTTCAATGGGGCGAAAAAAGAGACGGCAAGGTTACAACAAAAGCTTTTGAAACAGCCTGGGGAATGCCGGTTACTACTAGAGAAATGATTCACTATGTAAAAGAATGTGGATTCAATGCAGTACGAATTCCATGTACCTGGGCAGAACACATTGATGAAAATAATCAGATTGATGCAGAATGGATGGCTAGAGTTCATCAGGTGGTAGATTATGTCATTGATGAAGGAATGTATTGCATCTTAAACACTCATCATGATGGCTGGGTTTGTGCATCAGAGAATATGTATAATAAATACAGCAAAAGATTTGAAACTGTGTGGACTCAGATTGCACAGGAATTCAAAGATTATGATGAAAGATTGATTTTTGCCAGCATGAATGAAGTTACAGATGAAAAGGACAGCTGGAATCCTCCGGCATCTACTTTTAAATATATAAATATGTGGAACCAGCTTTTTATAAACACAATTCGCGCTCAGGGTGGAAATCATGCAAAAAGAAATCTTGTAATTTCACCTAGAGGTTGCAGCGGTTCTGATCGAGATATGCAGATACTGGATCAGGTAACAGACCCGGCAGAAAATCATCTTATTATTGAAGTGCACAATTATACTCCACAGGGCTTCTGTTTTAATAATGCAACCTGGACAACTATGACTGCAAAATGGAGACCAATGCAGCATGAATACGATATACGAAATGATTTTAATATGTATGCCCGCTGGCAAAAACGCATAAACAGACCTGTAATAATTGGTGAATACGCTGCATTTCCAAAAAAATATGAAGATTACGATTAATAAAAATCAATAGGAAAAAAACAATGACCGAAGAAGAAAGATTAATTCAGATAAAACCAAGTCCAAGGCAGCTGGCTCACCAGTCTCTGGAATTCTATGCATTTGTTCATTTTACTGTGAATACTTTTACAGACAAAGAATGGGGAGACGGCACGGAAAGTCCTGAAATTTTTAATCCTTATAAACTTAACGCAGAACAATGGTGTAAAGCAATAAAAGCCGCAGGTATGAAAGGCTTGATTCTTACCTGTAAACACCACGACGGATTTTGTCTTTGGCCAAGCAAATTTACAGAACACACTGTTGCTCAAAGTCCTTACAAAAACGGCAAAGGCGACATTGTCAAAAAAACTGCGGACGCCTGTAAAAAGTACGGCCTGAAATTTGGGGTTTATCTTTCTCCTTGGGACAGAAACTGCAGCCTGTACGGTCAAGGAAAATCATACGATGATTTTTTCTGTAATCAGCTTACAGAATTACTTTCAAATTATGGGGAAATTTTTTCTGTGTGGTTTGACGGAGCTTGCGGTGAAGGTCCAAATGGTAAAAAGCAGTTTTATGATTTTGATCGTTATTATGAAGTTATAAGAAAACTCCAGCCAGAAGCCTGTATTTCTGTTTGTGGGCCTGATATCCGCTGGTGTGGAAATGAAGCCGGACACTGTAGAACAGCAGAATGGAGTGTTGTTCCGTTACGAACCAAAGATACAGAAATCATTAAAGAAAAAAGTCAGCAGGAAGATTCGGATGAATTTCGCCAGCGTAAAATTTCAGCATGGGATCAGGATTTAGGCAGTCGGGAAATCCTCAAAAACGAAAAAGATTTAATCTGGTATCCGGCAGAAGTAAACACCTCAATAAGACCAGGATGGTTCTATCATACTTACGAAGATGATAAAGTGCGTTCTGTAGAAGATCTTATGAATGTTTACATAAACTCTGTAGGCGGAAATGCAACTTTTCTTTTGAACATTCCCCCTGCTCCAGACGGTCTCTTTCATCAAAATGATGTAAAACGTTTGGAAGAATTGGGACAAGCTTTGAACAAGGCTTTTGGGAATCCAATTCTCAGTCTGGAAAATCCGGAAGCCAGTGATACAAAAGGTTATAAATTTAATCTTCAGTTACCAGAAACTTCTGCAATAAATTATATAGTTCTAAAAGAAGATATAAAAGAAAGCCAGCGTATCGAAAAATTTGTAGTAAAAGCAATAACAGGTGGAACTTCTAAAATCATCTCTGAAAATACAATTGTGGGCTACAAGAAAATCATCAAATTGGAAAAACCTGTAAACGCAGATTCCCTGGAAATTGAAATTCTTGAAAGCCGATGCATGCCAAAACTGTCATTCATTGGGGTATACTAAGGAGTCCTTTTTCCAACATCCCCTGTATCAATTAATTGAAGTTTTTTGAGAATTCCCAGTTTCTTAAACAAATGCCTTCTGCAGAAAATACAAAGTATACGTCATGAACACCTTTTACTTTTTCTTGTAATGCAGCAGTTACCTTTGTATAAGCGTTATCATTTACTTCAATTTCAGCTACTGGACTGGAATCTACTCTATCAAGACTAACCTTAATTTTTCCACTTCCTTTCACTTCTGCAAGAAGGTTCAATTCATTTTCGTCAG
>JAKSTM010000086.1 GCA_024402565.1 Treponema sp.
TCTGCTTTGTACTGCTTGCTTTTGAATTCAATAGTTGCGTACATGAATATACCTCAAAAAATATTTTGTTAAAGTTTTGTTTTTAGTTAATAAAACATTTAACTCATCAAAAAGCAGAGATTTTAGGAAACAATAATCTTTTATACTGCTTCTGACTGGTGAAAGTGCGACGCAACCGGCGTAAAACGGGGATTAAACGCTTGTTCGTCAAAGACACGATACACGTATCGGAAATAATATCAGAAACATGCAATCGTGTCTACACTAAATTCCTCTATATTACAGAGTTGCCAAAGTCATATCGATGCGTTTCAGGCTTTCTTCTACACCAAGAGCCATGATCGAACCAATAAGTGGTGGAGAAACACGGCTACCTGTTACGGCCATGCGAACAGGCATCATGTAGTCACCAAGTTTGATTCCAAGGCGTTCGCTTTCTGCTTTTGCAAAGTTTTCAGCAGTTTCATGATCGCTTGTCGGAATCATTTTTACGAATTCCTTTGCACTTTCAAGAACTTCCTTAGTTTTTGCAGCATCAATGCGTTTTGGAACGATTTCTTCTACAGGTGGAACTGTAAGTGGAACGAACATGAAGCGTACCATTTCTGCAGCGTCACACAGGAACTTAAGGCGTTCCTGGATCAGAGGCATCAGGTCCATAAGGCGCTGTTTAACATCAGCCTTAGAAAGTCCCATGCTTTCGTCTACACAGTATGGTTCGCCGTCTTCGCCCATAGCAACACCAGAGAATTCAGGTCCTACTTTTGGTTTTGGCTGTGGGTTTTCAGGGTTGATTTCAAGAGTTGCATCCCCTGTTCCTGTAATAAATGGAAGAGTCCATTTGTAAAGTTCTTCTGCAGAAAGCTGGCGGATATAGTTTCCGTTGTACCATTCAAGTTTCTTGTAGTCAAAAACTGCAGGAGCCTTATTCAGGTGTTCCAGCTTGAAGTTCTGAGCCAGTTCATCCAGAGTGTACATATCCTGACCGTCAATGTATGAACAACCAAGAAGAGCAACATAGTTTACGATTGCCTGTGGCAGGTAACCGCGGGCACGGAATTCGTTCAGAGAAGTTGAACCGTGGCGTTTTGAAAGTTTCTTTCCGTCTGAACCGTTTACCATTGGAAGATGGCAGAATTCAGGATGTTCCCACCCGAATGAACGGTACATCTGAACGTGAAGCGGAGTTGAAGGAATCCATTCCTGAGCACGCATAACGTGGCTTACTTTCATGAAGTGGTCATCAACAATATTAGCCAGGTGATATGTCGGGAATCCGTCTGATTTAAGCAGAACAGGATCCGGAGAAATATCTTCATTCTTCCATACAATGTCGCCAAGAAGGTGATCAGCAAATTTTGTTTCGCCTTCCATTGGAACCTTAAGACGGATAACGTATGGTTTTCCAGCATCAAGGTTTGCCTTAACTTCTTCCGGAGTTAAGTGACGACAGTTGCGGTCGTATCCTGGAGCCATTTTGTTTTCTGTCTGGATTTTTCTGATGCGGTCCAGGCGTTCTGCATCACAGAAACAGTAGTAGGCTTCTCCCTTTTCTACCAGTTCGTATGCATATTTTTTGTAAAGTTCAAAACGTTCAGACTGAACATAAGGACCGTATTCACCGCCCTTTGAGCCGCCTTCATCCCAGTCGATTCCGAGCCAGCTCATTGTATCGTAAAGGTTCTGAACATATTTTTCGTCATAACGTGTGCGGTCTGTATCTTCCAGACGCAGAATAAATTTTCCGCCCTTTGAACGTGCATAAAGATAGTTGAAAAGTGCAGTTCTTACACCACCGATATGCTGCATACCAGTTGGTGACGGAGCGTAACGTACGCGTACTTCGTTTTCTGCCATAGTAGTACCCCCAAAAAAAATCGATTTGTGCAAAGTATTATAATAGAAAAAAGAATTTGTTGGAATATAGTGAAAGGGGGAAGTCTCCCCCTCGCTCCAGCCGCCAGGCGTCTTCCGCTACCCCCTCTCCTAGGGCTGCCGCCCTAAAACCCGCCTTTCACCATACAAAAAATCTCCGATTATAAAATCTCCTTTTTTTATTCAAAATATATAGAAGAAACAATACTAATTACGGAAGGAAAAAAAATGAAAAAAATATTCACATTCTTTACCGGGCTTCTCGGTGCCTTTTTACTGGCATCCTGTGATCCTACAACTAATGTAAAACCCGTCGAAACACCGTCAACACTTAAAATTGAAGAATCATCTATCAAAATTGATGGTTCAGAAGACGGCGGAACTTGGTTCTTCTGGTCCAGAAACCTGGATGATGCAGTCTGCAACCAGACAGTCAAAATGCACCTTACCTGCGATATGGTCATTGAAAACTCATTCGAGTCTGGCAGCCTTATGTGGCAGGTAAATTCAGACAATAAGTATCCTAAAGTTGCCACAGTAGATTTTAAAAAGAATGATTCAAGCACAATTCACGTAGATTCAACAGAATCTATACAAATCGGAAGCAGCGGCATATTCTATCTTTCAAACTATAACGAAGCTGAAAACACTACATTTACAAATTCACACTTCAAAATTCAGGTGAAAAACCTGAAACTGGAAATCGAATACGTCAACAAAGTACCAGCAGATCTTTCTGATGAAAAACTTGCAACAAAGGTTTCATCTCTTAAAGAACTCCTTAAAGATTCAGGCATTGAACATATCGGTTTTGCCGTTGAATCAAACGAACTTCTTAATGATTCTGAAAAACAGGCAATCTTAAAACATCATGCAACAACTACAACTATGGGAAATGAATTCAAACCTGATTTTCTTTTTGCATGGCAGCTGAATTCTTCTACCGGAAAAGCCGAAAAATTCACAGCATCAAATGGAATAACAATTGATGTTCCCGCCACACTCCCCGGGCTGGTAAATGCAGATAAGTACCTGGCAAAATGTAAGGATCTTGGCATTAAAATGCGCGGTCACGTTCTTGTCTGGTATTCTCAGACACCTGCAGAATTCTTTGATAAAAACTACGAAGCAACCCAGTCAGGTTATACTAAAACTCCAAAAAACCCTGTAGACAAGGCCACTATGACAGCCCGCCAAGAATGGTACATTAAAACGGTTCTGGAACACGTTAAAGAATGGGAAAAAGAAAACTCTCCTGATGAACATGTAATCTATACATGGGACGTTGTAAATGAAGCTCTTTCTGACGGAGCCGCTGCAGGAGCCTACCTACGCAAAGACAACAATTCTAACTGGGCCGCTATTTATGGTAATGAAAACTACGAATACATTATCAATGCCTTCCGCTTTGCAAATAAATATGCTCCAAAAGACGTTTTACTTGCTTACAACGATTACAACGAGGCTTCCGGAGCAAAACATCAAGGTTACCTTAAAATCATCGATGAAATTCTAGCTCACCAGAATGATTCAGAACTCCCTACCCGAATTAACATCGCAGGTATGCAGAGTCATAACCAACCGGATTTTCCTTCACTTTCTGATTATGAAAAAGCAATTAAAAACTTCATCGAAAAAGGTCTTGATGTTCAGGTTACAGAACTGGACATTACTGGAAGTGCAAAAGATTCAAGCTACCAGACATTCAATCCACCAACTTCAAACGCACAAAAATCCACTTACAACGCATATTTCAAACTTTATCTAAAATATGCAAAAACAGCAGAAAAAGCACACGGAGTTACAGGCGTAACACTTTGGGGAATCAATGATGAAAACTCCTGGCGTGCATCAGGAGAACCTCTTTTATTCAAGAAATATAATGGAAAATATTACGCAAAAGATGCATATTATGGAGTAATCGAGGCAATAAAATGAAAAAATCAATAATTAACACAATAATTATCTCATCAGCATTAGCCGTTTTTCTTTCCGCATTCATCTCATGCGGAACAGATAGAAAACCAGAGCCTGTTGAAAACAAAGCAATAAAGTGGACAGAAACACCTTCCCTTAAAGAAGCTTACGTAGATACAGGCCTTTTTGAACACATAGGTTTTGCAGTTCCGGCAATGAATCTTGGCAAGGCAAACATTCAGGACGGTCTCAAACATCACGCAACTTCAGTAACTTTGGAAAATGAATTCAAACCTGATGCAATCATGAGAAATTTCTCAGGAGGAATCGGGGCTGCAGCGATGGAACCTTTTACATCATCAAAAGGTATTGAAATAGATGTTCCAAAACAGAACAAACTGAATTTTGACACAGTTGATAAAGCTATATTCGACTGTATGGACATGGGCATTAAAATGCGCGGTCATGTTCTGGTATGGCATTCCCAGACACCAAAAGCTTTTTTCTGCGAAGATTTCTCTTCATCAAAACCTTTAGTAAATGCTGATGTTATGGAAGCCCGCCAGGAATGGTACATCAAATCGGTTTTCGAACATATTAAGCAATGGGAAGACAGAGTAAATAATGGGGAACATATTATCTATGCCTGGGACGTAGTAAATGAAGCTCTTTCTGACAATGCAAACTCTGTAAATTATCTTCGTGACGGCGGAAGTTCAAACTGGTTTAAAATCTTCAAAAATGATGAATACATTATTAATGCCTTCCGCTACGCAAATAAATATGCGCCAAAAGACGTTCTTCTCTGTTACAACGACTACAACGAATTCCAAGGCGAAAAACATCTTGGATACCTCAAGCTTCTTGACGCCATTATTGCTGCAAGAAATGATGCAGAACTTCCTTCCCGCATCGATATTGCAGGTATGCAGAGCCATAACCAGACAGGCTGGCCTTCACCTGCGGAATACGAAGCATGTATCCGTCACTTTATCGAAAAAGGACTTGATGTACAGATTACAGAACTTGATATTACAGGTTCATGGAAAGGTGGAAACGATTTTGACCGTCCAAAACCTGAAGTTCAGGCCGCAACATACGCTAATTACTTCAAAATCTACCAGAAACTCCGTAAGACAGAAGGAAAACATGGTGTAACCGGAATTACCTTCTGGGGGATTACAGATGAAACTTCATGGCGTGGTTCTGCAACACCATTACTCTTCAGCAACTACATGGCAAAAGAAGCCTTCTGGTCCGTTCTGAACGCCTGCGAAAAATAGAAAAAGCGGGAGAGAGAAAGCATCTCTTTTCTCTCTCCCGCTTTCACACTATACTCTCCTATTATGACAAAGATTTTTATTGACGGAAAAGAAGGCACCACTGGCCTTAAGATTTTTGAACGTTTTGAAGGCCGCAGCGACCTTGAAATCCTTA
>JAKSTM010000087.1 GCA_024402565.1 Treponema sp.
CAGGTTGCGTCTTATACGCGGAACAGCAGATCTTCGTAGCAAGGGAATGGTTTGTATTCTTCACCAAGGAGAGGTTCGATTTCGTCATAAACTGCACGAACTTCTGCCATGGCTGGAACAACCACGTTTGCATAAGCTTTTGCTTCTTTAAGGGAATCACTTTCTGCTTTTGCAGCTTCGTGAGCCTTAACAAGTGCATCTGTCTTTTCAGAGATGCAAGAAAGCAGTTCATCAAGTTTTCCAAGAACTGAAACCTGTGCAGTTGCTTTTGCACCAGGAACAACAGACTTAAGATCGATAACTGTCTTAGAAACATCAGCTGTATATTTGTAAACTGCAGGAAGGATATCTTTGTAGATCATTTCCAGCATTGTGTTTACTTCGATGTTAAGAAGCTGGCAGTACTTTTCGAGTTTGATGTCGTAGTGTGCTTCCATTTCTTCTTTTGTATAAACACCCATTTCTGTAAAGAGCTTAACGTTCTTTGCATCAAGGTAGTGTTCAACTGCATCTGGAGTTGTTTTCAGTTCCATGAGGCCGCGTTTTGCAGCTTCAACTTTCCAAGATTCATCGTAACCGTTTCCGTTGAATACGATTCTCCAGTGTGCTTTAACTTCGCGAACGATCAGTTCGTTAAGGGCTTTTTCAAAGTCTGCAGCGCCTTCGAGTTCATCAGCAAATACTTTCAGAACCTGAGCAACGATTGCATCCAGTGTTGTGTTTGGAGTTGCGATAGAAGCAGATGAACCTGCTGAACGGAACTCAAACTTGTTACCTGTGAAGGCAAATGGTGAAGTACGGTTGCGGTCTGTTGAATCCTTTGGAATTGGTGGAAGAACATCAGCACCGATTGTCATCTTGTCCTGTTTGTCTGCCTTGTATGGTTTACCGTCTTTCAGTGCTTCAAGAACCTGGTAAAGTTCATCACCAAGGTAAACTGAAATGATAGCTGGAGGAGCTTCGTTTGCTCCAAGACGGTGGTCGTTTCCGGCAGATGCTACAGAAATACGGAGCAGGTCCTGGTTTTCATCAACAGCCTTAAGGATAGCTGTAAGGAACAGAAGGAACTGTGCGTTTGATTCCGGAGTTTTTCCTGGTTCCAGAAGGTTTTCACCTGCGTTTGTAGACATAGACCAGTTGTTATGTTTACCAGATCCGTTAAGACCTGCAAATGGTTTTTCGTGAAGCAGACATTCAAGTCCGTGGCGTTTTGCAACCTTCTTCATAACTTCCATAGTCAGCTGGTTCTGGTCAACTGAAAGGTTTGTTGTACTGAAGATTGGAGCCATTTCGTGCTGAGCTGGAGCAACTTCGTTATGTTCTGTCTTTGAAAGGATTCCGTACTTCCAGAGAGTTTCGTTCAGGTCTTCCATGTATTCTACGATACGTGGGTTAAGAGCTGCGAAGTACTGGTCATCCATTTCCTGACCTTTTGAAGGTTTTGAACCAAACAGTGTACGACCTGTCATACGAAGGTCTTTGCGCTGCTGGAAAAGCTTCTGGTCAACAATGAAGTATTCCTGTTCAGGTCCTACAGTTGTTGCAACGTGTGAAACGTCTTTTCCAAAAAGTTTCAGGATACGTTTTGCCTGTGTATCAAGTGCTTCCATTGAGCGAAGCAGTGGAGTTTTCTTATCAAGAGCTTCACCTGTGTAAGAACAGAAAGCTGTTGGAATACAAAGTGTATGTTCCTTAATAAATGGATAAGATGTTGGATCCCAAACTGTGTAACCACGAGCTTCGAATGTTGCACGGTGTCCTCCAGATGGGAAAGATGAAGCATCAGGTTCACCTTTTACAAGTTCTTTTCCAGAGAAAGACATGATTACTGTTCCGTCATCCTGTGGATTAATGAATGAGTCATGTTTTTCAGCTGTAATTCCAGTCAGTGGCTGGAACCAGTGTGTATAGTGTGTTGCGCCATTTTCGATAGCCCATTCTTTCATTGCGTGTGCTACAACGTTAGCTACATCCAACTGAAGTGGTGCGCCATCATCTAATGTCTTTTTAAGAGCTTTGAATGTTTCTTTTGGGAGACGATCTTTCATAGTTTTCTGATTGAAAACCATGCTTCCAAATAATTCTGGTACATTTGTCATAATAGTTAACCCCCTTATTAATGACATACGCTGAGCCAAGTCATGTTCGCTTACAGCTTACTTAAAACCTTGACTTCATCGTTTTCGGGTTTGATGTAACCCCGAAATAAAAAAAGCGCGACGATGAAACCTCTCCGAATACGTCTATTCAGAAAACGACCTCATCGTCGCGCTTTATATAATTAAATCCACAAAATATATTTACCTAACGTTTTACCACTGCGTCTTCGCAAGAGCAAAAAAAAAGCCGTCGACTCCACTACTGGAATCAACGGCGTCTTTGTCGTTAGATATATTATTTATACTATTATGAAAAATAATTGTCAATCATTTCAAAGTTTTTTTAAACAAATTATTAATCAAATTCACGGGTAATATTTTTCAACCACTTCTTTTTCTTATAATGCGCAAAAACTACAGGCATTTTCCAGAATTCGTCTAAAGTCATTACAAAATAAACCCATAGAGGCGGTAATTTCAGAACATAAGCCGCAATTGCCATGAACGGAACTGCCACAGCCCACATAAAAACAGAATCAATTATCATTCCAAATTTAGTATCACCGCCACCACGAAAACAACCACAAATTAAACAGGTATTTATTCCTTCTCCAAGAAGCCTCCAGGTTGTCATTATCATAAGGTAACCTAAATATGACAAAGCAACTGGTGTAAGCTTCTCCTGATAATATTTCATCATTAATGGCCTGATTAAAAGAATTATAACACCACCTAAAAGACTTACGAAAATTGTAATCAGCAGCATTCTTCGAGCATAAACATCGGCATCTTCAATTTTATTTTCGCCCAATGTATTGCTAACAACTATTGTTGTTGCATTTGCAAAACCTCGACATGCAATTGCCCCAATATTGACAACCATAATTGCAACTGCATTAGCTGCCACCATATCGTCCCCAATATGCCCAAGTATAGCCGTAAACACAGAAGTTGCCAGACTCCAAATAACATCATTTGCTATTGAAGGCAAACATATCTTTAAAAAGTCCCCTAAAAGGATTCCCGCTTTCGTAAATAAATAAACAAATCGGAATTTTACTTCACATCTAAATGCCGAATACCCCAGACATATAAAAGCTTCTACACAACGAGCAATTAACGTTCCGATTGCAACACCAATAATTCCGAGTTTTGGAACACCAAATAAACCAAAGATAAATACACCATTAAAGAAGACGTTAGTTACAAGTGAAATAATATATGTAACTGACGGCATAACCACTTTTCCAATACTTCGGGCAGCACTCATATAAACTTGCGAAAAACCCATTGGAAGATACGAAAAAGCAATAATCCGTAAATAAGAAGCGCCTGCTTCAATCGATTCAGGACTGTTTGTAAATATCTTCATTACAGCCTTAGGAAAAAAGAAAGCACCACAGAAAAAGATAATGGAAATAATTGTTGCAAGTTTTGTTGCTAATCCAATTACTCTTTCTATAGTCTTTATGTCTTTTTTACCCCAGTACTGTGCACAAAGAACAGACGTTCCAGTTGAAGCCCCAAAAAGAAAACAAAAATAAATAAAAGTAAACTGATTAGCAAGAGAGGTTGCCGACATTGCCGTCTGACTTACATACCCCAACATTACTGTATCAGCTGTATTTACCAGAGTACTTATAAGGTTCTGGACCATAATAGGAAATGCAAGTTTTATGGCAAGCTTAATAAAATCTTTTCGGTTTAACATGCCTATATCATATCGATTGGTCTTTATGTTCTCAACTAAGGCATCTTAATAAAACATTCACCGTATTCTTAAATTTTACTTACTTTCATACCCTTGAATATCGTGAATCATAGCATTTTCATAATTGGAGAAATTTTTCTCAGAAAAATTAGGATTAGGTTTATACCAGTCAAAAGCTTCAAAAATTTCTTTTAAATCCTGAGACTTAAATTCATACCCATGTTTTGCATAAAAAATATTACGCAAAATTCGCAGATTCTTTTTATCCAGGCTAAATGCACGAATGTTCCTTATTTCAGGATACTCTTCATCCCGCCAGAAAAACAGAGGAATCTCAAGAACCACTTTATCTCCAGGATTTTTTTGCCATTTATCATCCGAAGAAGAAATACCTTCTACCAGTTTTGCACCAAGCCCATCTTTCACAAGAAAATAAGCTCCGTTGTTTAGGGCAACAATAAAGTCTTTTGAACTATAAGTTGGATCAAGTTTAATCTCATATTCCTTACCATAGAGGTTAACTTTATCCTTATTGATAGAAATATTTTTATTATGAATTGCATCTCTGAAAAGAATTTTTAATGCATGTTCTGCAAAAAGAGTGTAACCTTCATAAGAACCGTCATCGCTTATCTTTCTGTATGAACAACCGTTTTCATCAAGAATATATTGGCCGTCCTTTCCATTTACAAAAGTCCACTTTTCAAAATCTTTGGCAAGAACCGCATATCCATCCCAAAATCGCAGAGTTGTATAACATACATTTTCCCGCAGCATAAGAAGATCATAATTTGTTGGAGCTATATCATTCAACGCTTTTTCATAATTCATAAGCTCCTTAAGCTGCATTTCAAAAGCCACAGGAACATAAGTTCCAACAAAATCCTTAGGAACATTAGATAAATCCCGATCCCCACAGAAGCCTTCTGTCAGTACAGTAAGCAGAAACAACGTAACAATTATTAACTTTTTCCTCATAACATCAGTATATCACATTTTCAAGTTTTTTTGAAATATCAGGAAATCCACTCAGCACTATCTATCCACCTGCCATGGTCCACACTACCGGCCTTTTGCTCTGTGGAATATTTTTTGACACACAATATACATGTTCAATTGAATCATTTTCCTCTTTATCATTTTCGCTTTCCACACTAATTTAATTGAACATGGATTTCTATAACTAAGAACACATTCGTATTTGTAGGGGAAAGCCTTCCCCTGTCTCCCAAGCAAGTCGCTTCACGAAGCATCCCTGCAAGCAGTGCCGCTTCTCTCCGCTTGGTTGCTTGTCCGCCACCCCTTCTCCTAGGGCTGCCGCCCTAAAACCCGCTATTTAAATCAATCCTATGTTTAAATCAACCCAAAACCGTTTTCTTTGCCCGGAT
>JAKSTM010000088.1 GCA_024402565.1 Treponema sp.
CCACCTTGCCAAGGTGGATGTCGCGGGTCCGACTCCCGTTTTCCGCTCGAACAAATGAAACGCGGTTCAGTTTTTCTGAATCGCGTTTTTTTTACATATTATACAAATTTCTGGGAGTAAACTCATGAAAATCACAAAGGAATTCGAAAAACTCGAAAAATCTGCTGTTAAACTTACAGTAACAGTGGCAAAAGAAGATGTTGAAAACGCATACAAAAGCGTTGTTGCAAAGTATGTAAAAAACGCACAGATTCCAGGCTTCCGTAAAGGACATGTTCCAGCAAATATTTTGGAAAGAAAATACGGTGAAGCTCTCAAAGCTGACACACTGAGTGAAGTAATTGATTCATCTTTCGGTGAAGTTTTCAATGACCAGGACGACAAAGCAGTTAATAACCGCCCTCTTCCATACGCTCAGCCACAGATGGAAAAACTCCCTGAATTTGACCTTACAAAAGACCTTACATATACAGTTACATACGATGTATTCCCAACTGTAGAAAACGTTTCTTTCGACGGAATTACAGTTAAAGAACCACAGGTAACAATCGGAGATGCTGAACTTGCTGATGAACTGAAAAACATTCAGGAACGCAACGCAATGGTTGTAGATAAGAAAGACGGAGAAGCAGCAGCAAAAGATGATATCGTTACAATTGATTTCTACGAAATTGGTGAAGACGGAAAAGAAGTTGCTGGTTCTAAACGTGAAGACTTCACATTCACAATCGGTTCTGGTGCAAACCTCTACAAAATCGACGACGATGTTATCGGCATGAAAAAAGGTGATACAAAAGAAATCACAAAAACATACGATAAAGACGACACAAACGATGAACTTGCAGGAACTACTAAAAAACTTTCTGTTACTGTAAAAACACTGAAAATCCGTGACCTTCCAGCAATCGATGATGACCTGGCACAGGATGTAAACGAAAAATACAAGACACTTGATGATCTGAAAAAAGACCTTACAAAGAACATGGAAGTTGCAAAAGGACGTAAAATTAACGAACTTAAACAGAATTCACTTCTGGAACAGCTTGTTGAAAAGAACGCTTTCGACATCCCTGCTTCTATGCTTGCTGCTGAACTTGACGGCCGCTGGAACATGATGGCACAGCAGTTCCAGACAAGTCCTGCAGAACTTGAAAAAATGATTGTTGCTTCTGGTCAGACAAAAGAAGGAATGCTTGAACAGTGGGCAGCTGAATCAGAAAAAATGCTCAAGAGCCGTATCCTGGTTGATAACCTTCTTAAAGAAAAGAATATCAGCGTAACACCTGAAGAAATCGAAGCAGAATATGGTAAAATTGCAGAAGAAGGTGGAATGACTGTAGAAGAAGTAAAAAAACACTACGATGATCCACGTTCTAAAGAATACCTGATTGACATGGTAAAAGAAAACAAACTTTTTGATGAACTTTACAAACAGGTAAAAGTTACAAAAGGTGATAAAATGTCATTCAAAGAGCTCTTCGAAGCCCGCTAATTTTTGAAACATTTTTGCACGGGCTGTCTTTTAAGACAGCCCGTTTTTTGTATATAATTCAATCAATACTTTATTGGAAAAACAACACAGCAGGGTTATATTTTAGTATATTAGGTGTACTAAGATAATTAATGGAGAAAACATTTATGAATGAACAGATGAATTCGCTTGTACCTTATGTAATTGAAAGAACCGGAAACGGTGAAAGATCATACGATATTTTTTCACGTCTTTTGAAAGACCGTATTGTATTTATCGACGGTGAAATCAATGACGCTACTGCAGACCTTGCTGTGGCACAAATCCTTTACCTTGAATCTGAAAACCCAGATAAGGACATCAGTATTTATATCAACTCACCTGGAGGAAGCGTTACAGCGGGATTGGCAATTTACGATACAATGCAGTACGTAAAATGTGATATTCAGACAATCTGTATGGGACAGGCCGCTTCAATGGCCGCTATCCTTCTTGCTGGCGGAACAGCAGGAAAACGTTATGCTCTTCCATCATCACGTGTAATGATTCATCAGCCTTGGGGTGGAGTCGAAGGACAGGAAAGTGATATTTCTATTCAGGCAAAAGAAATCATTAGACTTAAGAAACTTTCAATCGATTATTTTGCTGAACATACAAAACAACCTGTAGAAAAAGTTGCACAGGACCTTGAACGTGATTTCTACATGACTGCAGAAGATGCAAAAAATTATGGAATTGTAGACCACGTAATGGCCCGCAGAACCAAGTAAAATATTAATATATTAATTAAATTTATATAAAGGGAAACAACATGAAACGTTTTGGCAATGACAAATACTGCTGTTTTTGTGGCAAAGGAGAGGATAAATCTAGAATATTCGTTGAAGGGCCTTCTCCAAATCTATTTATTTGTAACAAATGTGTAGCTATTTGTCAGAGCATACTTGATCAACAGGAAACAGGTTTTTCACCAGTCGAACTTTCCGATGTTCCTACTCCAAAAGAATTCAAAGAATATCTGGATCAATATGTAATTGGACAGGATGAAGCAAAAAAAGTTCTTTCTGTTGCCGTTTACAACCATTATAAACGCCTTTCCCGTCTCCCTAAAATCCAGAAAGAAGATGACGTAAAAATCGAAAAATCAAACGTTCTTCTTATTGGTCCAACGGGTTCTGGAAAAACACTTCTTGCCAAAACTCTTGCACAGAAGCTTCAGGTTCCTTTTGCAATTGCCGATGCCACTACCCTCACAGAAGCAGGTTATGTTGGTGAAGATGTTGAAAATGTTCTTCTCAAGTTAATTACCGCTGCCGACGGAAACATTCAGGCCGCAGAACACGGTATTATTTTCATCGATGAAATCGATAAGATTGCACGTAAAAGTGAAAATACTTCTATCACACGTGACGTTTCAGGTGAAGGTGTTCAGCAGGCTCTTCTGAAAATTATTGAAGGAACAGTAGCAAGTGTTCCTCCTCAGGGCGGAAGAAAACACCCTAATCAGGAAATGCTCCAGATTGATACAACAAATATTTTGTTTATCTTAGGTGGTGCTTTTGTTGGATTGGATGAAATTATCGAAAAACGTGTAGCTGATCATTCAATGGGATTCGGATCTAATGTTGGATCAATGTCTGCAGAAGACAAAATGCAGCTTTTAAACAAAACTAGTCCTGATGATCTGGTTAAATTCGGTATTATTCCTGAACTTATCGGTCGTATGCCTATTACAGTTTCTCTCAAAGAGCTTCAAGAAGATGATCTTGTAAAAGTCCTTACAGAACCTAAAAATGCTATTACAAAACAATATCAGGCTTCTTTTGCAATTGATGACACTGAATTGCTTTTTGAAAATGATGCTATTCGCGAAATAGCAAGAGAAGCAATACGTCAGAAAACTGGGGCTCGTGGACTTCGTACAATTGTTGAAAAAATGCTTACAGATGTTATGTTCGTTGCTCCAAATGTGGAAGGAAAGAAACAGTTTACTGTTACAAAAGATATAGTTGAAAATAAAGTTGCTGATGTTTCTTCTCGTCTTGTTTCAATTTCCGGGGCAATCGAAAGCGACACACAGGCATCATAAACATAAACAATTTTCTTACAACGGGGGTGAAAAAGCCCCCATTATTTTTTTAAATCAAACTAATTATTTCAGGCAGGTTTATAATGGCTACATATCTTGCAAAAGTGGGCGAACTTACTCTTAAGGGAACAAATATTAAAGAATTCGAACAGCTTCTCGTCCGTAACACAAAAAAATATCTTGAAGGCCGCAAAACAAAAGTTACACTCAGAGCAGGCCGTATGTACGTTGAATGTTCCGACGAGGAAGACGACTGTAAGGCTGTTGAATTCTGTTTGAACCATTTGATCGGAATTGTAGGATGGGCAAAAACCAGAACCTGCGAAAGAACTCTTGAAGCCATCAAAGATGCCGTTATGGAAGAAGCAAAAATTGCGGCTGACAAAGGTTGCAAAACTTTCAAAATTGATGCCCGCCGCAGCTGGAAACAGTTCCCTCTGAACTCATATCAGCTTTGCTGTGAAGCCGCAGGACCGGTTGAAAGCATCATGAAAGTTGATGTTCACAATCCTGACGTAATGATTTATATCGAAGTGCGCGAAACCACTTATGTTTACTCTTCTGTAAACACAGGATGCCGCGGACTTCCTGTAGGTTCTTCAAACAGAGGTCTCCTTCTCCTTTCCGGGGGCTTAGACTCTCCTGTAGCAGGTTACCGCATGATGCGCCGCGGAATGCGCGTTGAAGCCGTTTACTTTCATTCATATCCTTACACTTCAGAAGAAGCACAGAAAAAAGTTGAAACTCTTGCAGAAAAACTTTCATATTACGGAATCAACACATACCTGAACATTGTTCCGTTTACGGACGTTCAGATGCGCATAAAGGAAAAAGCTCCTGAAGCATGGAGTACACTTATGCTCCGCGTATGCATGATGAAAGTTGCAAACATGGTAGCAGAACGAGTTGGTGCCGAATGTATCATTACCGGTGAAAGTCTTGGACAGGTTGCAAGCCAGACTCTGGAAAACATGAGCGTTACAGAACACTTTGCAGCCTACCCTCTTCTCCGCCCTCTCGTAGGAATGGACAAAGAAGAAATCATTAAAGACGCATACTTTATCGACACTTACGACACATCAATTCTTCCATACGAAGACTGCTGTGTGCTTTTCAGCCCGAAACATCCTGTTCTTCGCGGACGCATTGAAGACGCTGAACGCATTTTTGCAGAACTGGACTGTGAAGAACTTCTGAAAGAAAGTTTTGAAAAACGCGATGTAAAAAGATTTACTGTTGAGAAAGTGGAAACAAATTCATAATTCACGATATTTACTGAATAAGAAAAAAGCTGCCAAAGTGAGAGCTCACTGTGAAGTGCACCCCTAAAGTTGGACAAATAAAGTTCAATTTTAGGAGGTGCATT
>JAKSTM010000089.1 GCA_024402565.1 Treponema sp.
GTGTAGTTTTCTATGAGTGATAGTGAAGTTCCCTTGATGATTGTAGGAATAATATTCGGCACCCCAAAAGCAGAACCATGACCGCTAATTGTCTCTCTTAGTTCAAAAAACTAACAGTTCTGCAATATTATCTTTGCTAGAATAATCAGTGTCTTCTGAAAGCCCGGTGATTTTCCAGTTTTTTTGTATATCCATCACTTTTTTCTGTCAGGTAGATTCGCTGTTTGATATACTCATAATATGCAATATATTGTCAATATATTGCATATTAATCCAAAGCTTATATTGAAGCACTAATACTGGTACACATCCATAGTGGTGTCTTGATTCATTACGCAGATTTCGTTGCGCTGATTTACAGTGAATGATTTAGGTTCCTTTTTCAGAACATAATCAAATTCATTTGTAAAAGTCTTTCCGCCGTCTGTGCTCAGCTTCATTACAAAATGATATTCAGTGCCCTCTTTTTTACCAAGGTATGCAAGGCGGATTCCTGAGTCATCCTGCCAGATTGAATTCATTGTAAGAAGATTTTTCACAATCGGCTTTATATTTTCTTCTGTAAACATCTCTCCATTTTTTGTCCAGTTTTTACCATAATCAGAAGTTTCAAAAAGGCGGCCTTTTACATCAAGCATCAAACCTTTTCCTCTTCCAAGAACAAGTGCACTTTCACAATAACTTGATCCTTCAGGCAGCGGTATTTTCACAAATTCTTTTTTTGTATCATCGTATTCATAAAGTCCGCCTAAAACTGATTCTTTTCCCCAGACCCATCCAACATTTTCATCAAGCATATTAACGCCTTTCCCAATGGCAAAACTGGTTTTGGGAAGAATCTCTTTTGTTTTTCCGCCGTCAGTAGTTTTCATAAAAACTCTTGTGTCACCGTTCATGTAAATCACATTCTCATTTACAACATACATACCTGCAATAAACGGCGCGATGATTTTGTCTTTTGCCCAGGTCTGTCCACCGTCTTCTGAACAAAGAACAAGACCTTTTTCACCCGCCACAATTCCTTCATTTTCAGAAGTCATAACGCCAACATAAGCATTCCCGTCTGTCATAGCTGTAGAATGAACAAGCTTCAATCCTTTACCTGAACAACCGGAAAGAGAAAGACAACTTGCAAGAAAAAAGCATCCTGCAAGTGAAGAAAATTTTATGAGTGTGTTGATTTTTGATTTAAGCATAAACACCTTCCTTTTTTGATTTTTCAAAATCATAAAACAGGAAGGCTCATAAGTTAATGTAAAATCTGCAATGAGATTTGCATAATCTGCAATTTATTCAAAACAGTATTGCGCCCATTCTTTCCCATAAGGATGCGGAAGTGCCCGGCGGAAATCACTTGGAGATTTACCCGTTGCCTTTTTGAACGCTCGAGAAAAATATGCTTCATCAGAAAAACCTGTGCGTTCTGCAACAGTTGCTATAGTGAGCCCTGTATTTGAAAGCATAAAAGAAGCATTCTGAATTCTCACATTGTTCAGGTAATCCATGGCGCTGGTTCCATATTCCTTTTTGAAAAGTGCATTAAGTGTTGTCCGATTTGTAGCAAATTTTTCTGCAATTTCATCAAGGGTCAATTTTTTTGAGAATGCAAAATTCAAATATTCCACAACACGAAGAGCCGTATTCTGTGAATTACGTCCCGCCTGTAAAAGCCATTTATTTCTGGCAATCATCAAAATCAGTTCAAGAACATAACTTTTTGCAATGCACGGCCAAAACTCTCCCTGAATATGATTCAGTTGAGCATCAATCACATCAAAATGACTAACAAAAGTTTCGAAGATATTCGGTTCAAGTGTCATATAACGGTACCCATCTTTAAGTTCATTCAAAGCCTGATACTCAAATGTATCCGGAAAACTCTCAAAGGTTGCATTTATTCCTCTTGGAGAAAAAATCAGTGTGGAAATCTTTCCTGCAATCCCCTGCTCCAGCACTTTAATCTCCTTTATTCCGTGTTCAGGCGAAAGTACCAGAATGCCCGATCCTGAATAAATCTCGCGTTTTCCATTGGAAACTGAAATCAATGAATCCTGAAAAAGAATAATTCCGTAGTATCCGAAACCAGTTTCAGGAACTAAAATATCAGGAGTCAGAAAAATTTCATAAGAAAAACCATTATAGTAATTGATTTCTTTTGTTTCGTATTTCAATGCTATCTCCAGTGTCGCTGCAAAATAAGTTAAACGTTTTACTTGACTTACATTATATCACGGTTTATTTTGAATAAAATATAAAAATGGAGACTCCATGATTTCAAAAAAATTGTACATTTTATTTTGCTTTTGCTTTATAACATCAAACCGAATTTTTGCAAAACAAATTAAACCTCAGGATATTACCATTTCAGACCGAAAAAATGAATTTTATTGCAACTGGGACAATACCCAAAGAAAATTCTCACTTTATCTTCCAGAAGAAAATCCCAAAGGCATATTCATCATGCTCCACGGAGCAGGCCAAACCATCCAGAGCTTCAAAAGCCTTACGAAAATGGAGCAATCAGCGGTTCCTGCGGGTTACGCAGTATGTTATGTTTCGAGCGGGAAAGACGGTGTCTGGAATTCGGGAAACAAAACATCAAAAAAAGATGATTTAGGTTTCATATGTGCCCTTGCCCGTTTTTTTCAAGACACATACAACCTTCAAAAAGAAAGCACTTTTCTTTGCGGATTCAGTAACGGAGCTTTTATGACCCATTACACCGCACTTCAAAAAAAGTCGCCTTTCGGTTCAATTATCGCCGTTGCAGGACTCGCCCCACTTAAAACCTGGACTAAAAACCGAATAAATGCCAACTGCAATCTTTTTCAAGTTTACGGATCAAAAGATGATCTTGTCCTTTCAAAAGAAGAAGAAAAACCGAACGTTCAGCGGGCCTATCCTTATATTGAAGATGTAACTTATTTCTGGATCAATCACAACAAACTTGAACTTTTGGAAGAAGGTGATTTCGGAAACAATGCATTTCTTTCAAAATACGGAAAAAACTCAAAAAAGTTCTGGCTCATGACAATCAAAGATTATCCACACCAATGGCCCGCATCCCGTACAACCGGTTTTGAACTTTCAGATATCATTGTAGAATTTGTTTCTTCCAGCAAAATACCTTAATTAAATAAATTTAATTGCTGTTCCGTAGGCAATCACTTCGGCAGCACCCTGCATTACTGCAGATGAACCATAATGAACACCAATAACTGCATCAGCACCAAGGGCCTCGGCTTCATCAACCATTCGCTTTGTGGCAATCTGGCGGGCTTCATTAAGCATTTCTGTGTAACCTGCAATTTCACCGCCAACCAGAGTTTTTAATCCGGCCATAAGGTCACGACCAACATTTTTTGACTGAACAATAGTTCCTTTTACAATACCAAGAACTTCAAAATTTTTTCCTGGATAATTTTCAATACTTACGAGCTTCATATTCTTCTCCTTTATTTATTTCTTTTATTCTTTGCCTCAACACTGTAATAATTCCACCAATCAAGAGAAAAGTAATAATCATAATAATAATGCATACTACTTTTTCAGATGGTGATTTTTTCATTTGCAATATAAGCGGGATATCCACTGCAACCTGTATTAAACAGAAAACTACAGCAGCAATAATTGATCCAGCTTTTTTCTTCCTGTTAATATCCCGTTTTTCTATATCAACAAACTTAGTTCCATTTGTTTCCATCTTGTTCATCTCGGAAAGATAAGTTTCGGCATCAAGTTGATTCAAATCAGAAATTTCATTCTTCAATTTAGTACAAAGGTCCGTCATAATCTGGGCGTCCTTTTGCTTTTGTTCCAGTATTTGTATCTGACGGTTCATTGTTTCAGTGAATGATGATTTCCCGTGCTGCAAAAGTCTGATTTCTTCAATCGGAACATCCAGTTTTCGAAGCAGTTTGATTTTCTGAAGCTGGCGCACATCTTTTAAGGAATATTCCCTGTACCCGTTTTCAGGATTTCGGTCCGGATTCAGTAATCCTTCCTCTTCATAAAAACGGATATTTTTTTTATTGATGCCAACCAGCTCTTCAACCTGATAAATTTTCACTTATGCTTTAACCTCTTTTTCTTTTTTCCATATCTTAACGGCAACAAAAACTGTAAGTGCGGCGTAAATGTAAACCAAAAGTTCAATCAACATAATTGGAAGGCCCATTGAATTTCCAAATGCGGCAATCATATCTAAGAATGCATGCAGGAGGATTGCAACAGGATACAAATACCAGCGCTTAGGATTCTTAACTGCAAACCACACTAAAACTGATGCCGACATATGAAATGCAACGGCCCCAATTCTTTCCAAAATTGAAACAAGGAACGTTACTGGTTTTGTTGAACATAAAGTCTGCAAAGTCTGATTTATTGCAGCCACAGTTGCTTCATCTGCTTTTGCAAATAAAACCTCTGTGTTACCTGTATTAATCATAATACCAAAAACCAGATTTGTAATCATAGAAACTACAAGAAGATAAAATGCTTCAAATCCACCGTGGCCGGCACCATAAGCAAGTGCAGTTTTATCATCATCTGATTTTTTATGAAGAAATTTGTAAGCAACAAAACGTCCCGTCTCTTCAAAAAGTCCTGCCATAAGTCCGCCGTACAAAGCATAGAAAAGCGGTTTAG
>JAKSTM010000009.1 GCA_024402565.1 Treponema sp.
TCGAACGCCTGATCCGTTACGTAACAGGTATGGAAAACATTAGAGATGTTATTCCTTACCCTCGCGCCCCAAAACTTGCTGACTTCTAGTAGAAGCGCCATGGATGGCGCGCCAAAAACGCGACTATCCAACATTTCCAGTTTTGCGTTATGCAAAACTGGCTAAGCAAAAATGCCATGGACGGCATTTTTGCGTCGCGCTCCAAAACTTGCTGATTTCTAATCAATGCATAATGCATAATTCACAATGCATAATATAAAAGAGGGCTGTCTTAAAAGTTTATTAAATGAAACTTTTAGGCAGCCTTTTTTTCAATTCTCAATTGTCCATTCTCAATTTTCAATTAATCTCAGCAGGCGTTGCGGACGGCGTTTGACTCCGCAGAGGGGGTAGCGGAAAACCAGGGCGCAGCCATGGGTTGAAGCGAGGGGGAGACTTCCCCCACCCTAATTGAAACTCCCTTCCTATAATGGTAAAATAACGCCAAATAAAATTTAAATTAATTTTATAGGAGCATAAAATGATCTACACAGCAGAAGTAGAACATATGTGTCCTTTGGCTAAAGGCGCATATCATGGACCTGCACCAATTCCTGAGGAAGGAAAATGGGTTCAGGTTAAAAAGATTGAAGATGTTTCTGGTTTCACACACGGTATCGGTTGGTGTGCACCACAGCAGGGAGCATGTAAACTTTCTTTGAACGTTAAAGACGGTATCATCGAAGAAGCTCTCGTTGAAACAATTGGTTGTTCAGGTATGACACACTCAGCAGCTATGGCTTCAGAAATCCTTATCGGAAAAACTCTTCTTGAAGCTCTGAACACTGACCTTGTTTGTGACGCTATCAACACAGCTATGCGCGAACTCTTTATGCAGATTGTTTACGGTCGTACACAGTCAGCTTACTCAGAAGGCGGTCTTAAAGTTGGTGCTTCTCTGGAAGACCTCGGAAAGAACCTCCGCTCACAGGTTGGTACTATGTTTGCTACACGCAAAACTGGTCCTCGCTACCTGGAAATGACAGAAGGATACGTTGAAACATGTGCTGTTGATAAAGACGGACAGATCATCGGTTACAACTGTATCAACTTCGGTAAACTTATGGATGCTCTTAAAGCTGGAAAACCAGCTGAAGAAGCTATCGCTGGTGCACGCACACACTATGGTCGTGTAACAGAAGATCAGGGTATGGTAAAACTTATCGACCCACGTAAAGAATAGGACTTGGAGGAATATAGATATGGCATTATTTGAAGATTACGCTGGACGTATCCCACAGGTTAATAAAGCACTTAAAGAATACGGTTTCGCTGAAGGCGAAGAAGGACTCAACGCAGCCCGCAAACTTTGTCAGGACCGCGGTTTTGACCCATATGAAATCTGTCAGTCAACACAGCAGATTTGTTTCGAAGACGCAAAATGGGCATATGTTCTTGGTTCTGCTATCGCTATTAAAGAAGCTGAAAAAACAGGAGACAAAACTGGTTCAACAGCTGCTGCAAATATCGGTAAAGGACTTCAGGCATTCTGTCTGCCAGGTTCAGTAGCTGATGACCGCAAAGTAGGTCTCGGACACGGAAACCTTGGTGCACGTCTTCTTTCTGAAGAAACACAGTGTTTCGCATTCCTGGCAGGTCACGAATCTTTCGCTGCTGCTGAAGGTGCTATCAAAATCGCTGCTAACGCTAACAAAGTTCGCAAGAACAAGCTCCGCGTTATCCTGAACGGTCTTGGAAAAGACGCAGCTCAGATCATCTCTCGTATCAACGGCTTTACATATGTTCAGACACAGTTCGACTACTTCAACGGTGAAGGAACAGACAAAGCTCTTACAGTTGTAAAAGAAGTTCCATACGGATCAAACCCTGACCGCCTTATCGTTAAGTGCTACGGTGCTGACGATGTTCGCGAAGGTGTTGCAATCATGTGGCACGAAGATGTAGATGTTTCTATCACAGGTAACTCAACAAACCCAACACGTTTCCAGCACCCAGTTGCCGGAACATACAAAAAGGAAAGACTCCTTGCTGGTAAAAAATACTTCTCTGTAGCATCTGGTGGTGGTACAGGTCGTACACTGCACCCAGATAACATGGCTGCAGGTCCAGCTTCATACGGTTTCACAGATACTCTTGGTCGTATGCACTCTGACGCTCAGTTCGCAGGTTCTTCATCAGTTCCAGCTCACGTTGAAATGATGGGATTCATGGGAATGGGTAACAACCCTATGGTTGGTTGTACTGTTGCTTGTGCAGTAGCTGTAGCTGGAAGCTTCTAAAATAAACCTCGGTGGTTGAGCTTGTCGAAACCACCAAAAGTTTAGTTAAATGCCTGCTCAAAAGAGCAGGCGTTTTTGTTTAACAAAATGGTCCCTGTGCTGGCGGGCTTCACCACACCCCTTTCTTCAGGGCTCCGCCCCGAACCCCACTTTTCCCTGCCACAAAATGTAAAAACCCCTTGAAAAGTTATAAATTCGGGGCTTTTTGGGATTTATAGCTAAATCCCAGGCACTGCCTGGTCCCAAACACCTGAAAAAGCTATAAATCCAGGGAAATCCTGAAATTTATAGCCAGACAGCAGGATTTTCCCTACCTCCAACCCCTTAATTCTCCCCCAAAAGCTATAAACCAGATCAAAATCTCAGATTTATAGCCGAAGCACAACACATACTGCGACCCAAGGTAAGTTTTCTGTAAGAATTAAACTATAAATCGCGGGAAAGCTTCATTTTTATAGCTTTTCACCCACAATCCCCGCGTCCCGGCCGACTGCATCACTCAAAATCGGCTATAAATCCGCCCCGAACCCCAATATTTATAGTTTTTTCATAATTTTCCCTCATTGACGCAAAAACCATTATCCAAAATAATATGCCCATGATTAAAGTTAAACGTTTTACCAAAATCGCGGCAACGGCACTTTTACTCGCTTCGTGCAGCTCGGCTCCACCAGGCGTCCCCTCTCCTTTGCCACAGGAAAAAGGTTCTCTAAAAGCCACTACCGCCCCTACCGGTAAAAACACTAAACCAGAAAATAAGGAAAATAACATGGATGCAATCAATATAAAAAACAACGATTACCGCTACGACAATTTCGCTAACGGCAAGGTTCTTCCTTTCATGGAAGGCAAGAAAAAAGGACTTCCTGCCATGGGCTGGAACAGCTGGAACGCCTTTGGAAGCGCAAATACAGAAGAACTTACAAAAATCATGGCCGACAAATTCATTGAACTTGGCCTTGATAAACTTGGTTACAAATACATTATACTGGATGACGGTTGCTACAAACCTGCCCGTGTTGACGGAAAACTTTCAAACGAACCTGTAAAATTTCCTTCAGGTTTCAAAAGCCTTTCTGACTATGTCCACGCGAAAGGATTGAAGTTCGGAATGTACAATGACATCGGGACAAATCTTTGCGCAGGCGCCGCAGTTGGAACCTGCGGTCACGAAGATGTAGATGCTGCATCCTATATGGAATGGGGCGTAGATTTTCTTAAAGTCGATAACTGCTATTACCTTTGGGACAACGCCACTTTCAGCGATGCCAAAAACGCACGTTACGTCTACGCCCCGAATATCCGCGGAATCAAAATTGAAGGCGCAGGACTTCCCGGAAGCGGGAAAGGACGCCCTGGCAGTGTTGAACTTTCATCACTGAAAAATGGAAAAATCACAGGAAACGGACCGCGCCTTGAAGGCGATTTTGTTACAAACATCGGGACTTTTGACGGAACAGGGCCGGAACAGACTCCTGTAGGTATGGAAAGCGGTGAGCTCCACTTTGAAGTAGAAGTTCCGGCTGGCGGCGAATATAAGCTTTACGTTAATTACGCCTCTGGGGAAGAACCAGGCTGCGGGCAGTGGCTTCAGGTGGCAGTAGACGGATATGACAGTCTCTTCTTTGACGCATTCCTTCCTGTAACAGAAAGCAAAGCCGATTTCACAGAATCAGATGCCATCATCATCACGCTGAAAGAAGGCAAAAACGTAATCCGCCTTATGAACCACCGCCGTCAGGAAAACACACTTTCTTCTTACGCAAAACTGCTTGAAGAAATCAACAAAATCAAGCCAGATAACGACCTTGTTTTCAGTACCTGTGAATGGGGAAAAACTCAGCCACAGAACTGGGCTTACAAAGTTGCAAACTCGTGGCGCATCTTAAACGACATAACTTTCCAGGTCGGAGCACCAGGAAACCCGGGGAAAGGTGCATGGGTAGACGGCTACACTCCAAGCGTTACCTCCCAGTACAACAAAGCCGTAATCATGGACGAATTTGCAGGGCTTAATAAAGGTTGGAACGATCCTGACATGCTTATGATCGGCATGGACGGCCTTACTCCGGAAATGAACCGCACCCACTTTGCAATGTGGTGTATGATGAACTCACCTCTCATGCTTGGTATGGACCTGCGCCGTGTTCAGAAAGGCGACTGGATGTACAATATCATTACAAATGAACGCCTCATCAATCTGAATCAGGATATTCTTGGTGTACAGGCAAAACGAATCAAAGCCCTTTATAAGAAAGGTGCAGGCTTGGTAAAAGTTGAAAAACCTGCAACAGCCTACAGCCGCAATAACGACCGCCTGGACATTCTTGCAAAGCCACTTTACGATGGAAGCATTGCAGTATCTTTCATCAATTTAAGCCAGACAGAAACCTACGAAAACCTGAAAGTCAGTATGAAAGAAATCATGAATGCCATCGGGCACAAAATGCCTGTCCGCCCTGACTACGTAAACGCACAGAAAATAACAGTCGAAAATCTTTGGACAGGTGAAATATCAGAAATCTGCTGGACAAACGAGGATGCTGCTACAGGTATCCGTCTTTCATCAGGAGTCCTTGCACCATGTGACAATCTGACTTTACGTATAAACATTTCAGAACCAATGGAACGACGACACCTGGCTGCCTCTATCCACAATTACCTTTTGAACACATTACAGGAAAAAGACGAAGAAAACTGGGATGACGCAAAAAAACTGAAGGATCTGTATGACTGCCATGCTTGTGTAATTCATATTGCCCAGGTCTATGTAAAAGGAATTATGGACAGTTCCGAAGATGATGATGAACTTTTTGGGGTAAGAGTTCCCGTTTCTGAAGAGGAAATCCGTGAAACCGTGTCAAAAGTTTTAGATCCTGCTAAACGCCAAAAAAGGATTTAATTCCTTTTTTGTTTCTTTTTTTTGAGCTATAATCCATATGTAGATGAGAGTTTTACTTTTCTTTCATATGGATTGTAAATGAAAAAGAACCGTTTTACTAAATTCCTTCAGAATATCTGGCTTACTTACTCAAACTATCTGCGGAATACTCTTTTTGAAGGCGCAGCAGCTTTGTCTTTTGGTTTTGTTTTCTCTTTTATTCCTATCATTCTTATTGCACTTGGAATTGCCAGCGGAACCCTTGCAAAATATCCGGAAGTAACAAATTATCTACTGGATTTATGCTCCGACTTCAATACTGTATATGATATCAGACCATTAATCAAAAACTTTTCCCAACGACAGGCTTTTTCGGTTTTTGACATTATCCTTTATATCTGGGTTATCTGGATTGCTAGAAAATTCTTCCTTTCAATGGCCAGAAACATTTCAAGAATCTTTCATTCTGAAACGCCACAAAAAGGTTATGTTATTCAACTTATGACCTTCATCGGGGAATTCGCCCTCATCATTGGGCTCATAGCAATTGTTGTCGCTTCATTTCTTTTAAACCGTTTCTTTACTCTTCAGTCATTTGATTCTCTAAGCGAAACTTTTCCTCTGTTATTCAGCCATTTTATGTCTCGTTTGTCTTCTATCATTTTTTATTCAGTTATTTTTCTTTTTTCGCTTCTTATTTTCCGTTTTGAATCGAGAACTGCTCCTTCATTTGCCTCCTGCCTATGGAATGCCGCTTTATTAACAGTTTCATTTCTGGTTGTTTCAGCCTTCATAAATAAATTCACAAATTTCTCAAACTATACACTTATCTATGGAGCAATCAGTTCTGTAATCATTCTTATGGTAAAGGTCTACATGTTCTTTATTTTATTCCTGTTTTTTGCAGAAAAAGTTTATGTGACACAAAACCTGGATACTCTTTTATTCTGTGAGATGTATATGCTTCCACCTCCTGATTCAAAAAAAATAATAGACAAAATAAAACGACAGCTCTTTATTAATCCTTCTGTTCTTCAGGATGAAGAAAATACTTTATTCTTGAAAAAAGGCGATATTCTTTACTCTACTGAAGATACTTCTGATTCTGTTTATTTCATAAAAAAGGGCAGTATCATTGAAGAATTTGAAAATGAAGAAAAACTTTATGAAAAAGGAATGTTCTTCGGTGAAAAATCAGCAATGCTGAAACGTCCACGTAAAGGAACCACTAATGCAGCCACAGATTCAGAAATCATCAAAATTGATGCAGAAACTTTCCGCTCCCTTCTTATAAAAAATCCTCGAGCGTCGGCTTTTGCAATGGGAAAACTGTAACTTCTAGAAGTTTCCTTATTTCCTAAAAAAAAGCCTTTTCATTTTTATATGAAAAGGCTTTTTAGTTATTGTACGATTTACGTATCTTTTACGTATCTTTTACGTATCTTTTACGTACAAACCCATTATTTATCAGATTCTTTAAAAGTTACATTATTGTAGATTTTTGCATCTGATGCAGGTTTGTTGAAAACGCTCAAACGTTTTGCAGAAAGGATTTTCCAATATTCATCGCTATCAAAAGCAACAAAATTTCCTTCTTTTGCTTTTCCTTCTGTGAATGCGCGTTTTGGAACTTCTGCCCAAATTACAGTTGTTTCATTGTTGCGTTTAATTTCGAATTTAACGAGACGTGCCTCTTTTCTAGTACTCATTTTAGTGTCTCCTTTTATTTTGATTTTAGATTGACTTCCGTCTTTCTATACTTTAAGTATAACATGGAATATCTAAATTCTCCAAAAAAATTCGTATTTTTTTATTCGAATTTAAACCATTTAAAGTCAAAATCACAACCTGGAAGGAAAACAAAACTTATTTGTCCTTTGCCCTTTATTTCCTCAACCTCAAAAGATTTCTCTTCGTAATCATCTGTATGTGGAAATTCAATAACCTGTGTAGAATTTCCCTGATTTCCAAACCATTTCAGATTTATAGAATTATTTGGTTTATTTGATTTTCCACAAATCGTCAGTTTCTTTGCACCTTCCGATTTATCTCCAAAATCCATATTCTTGAAATCCAGATTTACATTGTTTCCAATTCCTTCGACAGCTGTATCTGTTTTCTTAAATGTATCACCAACAATTGTATCTGCATCTAAAGCACGCAGTTTTCCAAAAGCCTTCAAATCTTCTGTGAAACGGAATCCATGCCATACAAGTTCTATTTCTACCCAGATAGAAATTTTGTGAACTCCAAAGAGACGTTTGTTCAAACGGAAGTTTTTTTCTGTATAAGTATTATACTGGTATTCGGCTTCAAACTGCCCTTCAAAAAGAAGTTCTCCAGAATCAGGTTCCCCGTCATAAACTTTAAGTTTCCAGCTTGGACTCCAGCAGAATGCAGGAATATGAATTTCATCGCTTCCCTGATCTCCAAAGTCCACTTTGTCAAAGCTAACCCAGCTTCCACCACCGCCACCACGAGTACTAATTCCTCCTGTAAAGGCCAGTTTTGGTTCTGGTTTTGATCTGTCGAAATTTGTGTATCGACAAGCTTCTACCAGTTTATATGGATTAAACTTTGGATTTCCGACTCCCTGAACTTTCATATCAAGTTCAGAAATAATTTCCGGATAATCGTAACCATTATTTGCACTAACACGCATAATAAAGTCACCATCACAAACAGCATTCAGTTCTGCTTCAATTCCATTCTGTTCTACTTCTACCGCATCAGACAAAACCGAAGTCGGAAGCATTGGGACAAAAGTGATTTCTTTGGATGATGCATTTTCAGGTAAAACCTTTGCCATCAATTTAAGTTTTTTATTTTCTTTGGAGAGAGTCACATCGCCTTGAGGCAACTGTTCAATTTTTCGAACAGGAACATATTTTGCATATTCCCCAAAATTCTCTACAAGCTCTTCATCAGTCATAGGTTCTGGCTCTTCATAAACTTCCATTCCTAGTCCTGGAGCTCTAAGAAGTTCACCATTACCTATAATACATCTATAACCTGTCAAACCTTTGCTCACTGCTGTTACTGTAAAATCCGATTTTTCAGTTTTGGCACGAACCATAACTAGAAGTCGGTTTCCAAACAGGCGGCGTACATTCGAAACATATTGATCGTAATCTGTAGAATCTCCGTTATCCATGCAGACAAATTCCGCATCTCCTTCAACTTTTACGCTTATGACATTTCTTGCATTGGCAACATCAATTCCATCTTTATCCACTGTCATTATGTCAAAGAAGTACATATTTCCCAGATGACATGAGCCGTCAAAAGTTTCAGTTTCAATCATTATTTTAGCAGGATCACCAAAAGATTTTTTCACGTCTTCACAAAGCTTGTTTCCATTTTCATCATATCCAACAGCTTTGATTTCACCCTTTTCATAAACTACAGACCACAAACCAAAAAGGTTCATGTCTTTTTCATGATCAATTTTTTGACATCCCAATGAACGACCATTCAAAAACAATTCAACACTGCTACAATTTGTATATGCTTTGACATCAATTTTCTGTCCAATATTCCAATCCCAATATGGAAGCAAATGAACAAATGGTTCAAATCTTTTTCCGCCCCATTCAGCTTTATATAACCATGCTGTATCTTTCCAGAAACCAGCAGTGTCAATTTGACCAAAATAAGATGACTTTGAAGTATTGTTATATGGTGTTGGTTCGCCTATATAATCCCATCCAGTCCAGATAAATTGTCCTGAACTGAATTCAGCATCTCTGTCATTTGTAATTACTCTCTGAGTACTTTCACATCCCCAAGTTGTTGTACAGTTACCTAATGTTGAACACTGACGATCATCATGAGTAACAAGATTCATAGTAAGAGGGAAATGATAAATTCCACGGCTCTGAATTGTTGACGAAGTTTCCGAACCATAAATCTTCCACTCCGGATATTTTTTGTGATGTTCATCATACAATCGTTCAAGATAGTTGTAACCAACTACATCGGTATACTCAGCACATTCACAGGCGCCTTCTGTCATCATATAGTTTGACGCAATTGTTGTGACAGCATTTTTTTCAGGATCCCAGTCCCTAACATATTTTGAAAGCCTTTTTGTAATTCCTACTCCATTTGGTTCGTGGGTATCATAGATTTCGTTTCCAAAACTCCACATTATAAGTGACGGATGATTTCTGTCTTTACGTACCCATGAAGCGGTATCTCGTTCACACCAGTCATTAAAATAATTTCCGTAATCGAAAGTTGTTTTTGTACTTTCCCACATATCGTATCCGTCATTATCGATGAGGATTCCCATTTCATCTGCCAGATCCATAAACGAAGATGTAATCGGGTTATGTGAAGTTCTAATTGCATTTACGCCCATTTCCTTAAGACGAATAAACTGACGACGAAGAGCAAAAATATTAAACGCAGAACCGAGTCCACCCAGATCATGATGCTGACAAACGCCATAAAGTTTTGTAGGAACACCATTCAAATACATTCCGGAATTATTATTAAATTCTACTGTACGGAACCCAAGATTTTCCATTTTTGAATCTAAAATAATTCCATCAGACGAAAGTAAATCTATTTTTAAAATATAAAGATTAGGGTTTTCACAATCCCACAAATCTGGATTTTCTACAGTCAACTCAGTTTCTGCTTTTGAAATATTTCGCCCAGTTAAACCTGAAACAACGGAAACCAATTTTTCGTTTTCTTCATAGTTCAATTGAGTAAGGTTAGCGTCTGCAGAAACTATTACCTCAGAAGAATTCTTTCGCAATACTTCATAATGAATTTTACAGTTGTCATTTTCTAATGCAGCTTCCGTGCTCACCTTCACAGACCATTTTTTTTCTTCTAATTTGCGAACACGAATATAATTTCCATCTGTTACTAAAAAATTATTGCCGGTCTCTATCAAGCTAACATCTCGAAAAATACCAGCTCCAGAATACCATCTTGTATTTGGACTCTGATAAACCACGATTACCAGTACCTGATTTTTTCCTTTCTGAACAAGAGAAGAAATATCATATTCAAATTGGGCATAACCATAACGCCAGATTCCTGCAAGTTTTCCATTTACAAAAACGGCGCTATTCATATACACGCCTTCAAAAAGAAGGGCGTAATGTTTTCCAGAAATTTCTTCAATATCGAAATCTTTTTTATAATACCCTATAGAATTTCTATACAATTGTTTTGTATCTGAAATCATCCAGTCATGAGGAATATAGACTGGTTTGTAATCCTGTTTTGAAGCCTCATTCAAAAAATCAGTAGGTTCAAAAAGAACAGGTTTTCCATCCTTATACATTGTTTCATAAGCTATAGGGGCTTCAGCAAATTGCCAGCCATCATTAAAAAGTGTTTTCATATTTTCAGTTTAATGCAGGAGAATTGTAAAGTCGAGTGAGTTTTTTTTTAAATAAAAGTTAGATTTTTATGGGGGGCCGGAAAGCAAGCTTTCCGTCGGGCCATTTCGGGTTCAGTAACCCTCATTCCCTTCGGGAACGCTTCGCGCCCTTCATGTCCCTGCCCCGTCAGTCTACCAAGGCAGAAATCACTTTTTCCACTTCGGAATCTCCGCCTTTTGTAAGTGCACTAATGATAGGTCTTGCTAAAATTACACGACTGGCACCAAAATAAAGTGCAGTCTGAACATCAAGTTTTGTACGGATTCCACCGTCTACCCAAATTTCTTTGCAATGTTTACGCAGTTCTTCACCATAATTAACCAGAAATTCAGCAGAACTACCAACGCGGGTTTCTATTCTTCCACCGTGATTTGAAACAAATACAACATCAGGCTTAATCTCTTTAATTAATTCTACATCTTCTGCAGTAAAAACACCCTTAATGACAAAACGCTGATTGAAAAGACTTCTAAAAGCCTGTAAATCTTTTGCAGTCTTTTTCTCCAGATTCACAAGTTTTCGCATTGTCAGAATATTATAGGAATCTATATCCATCCCTATGAAAGAGGCAGTATCTTTAATTAACTCTATACGTTTTTCCAGAACTTCCAGTGGATATGGCTTCAAAAAGAAAGCTGCTCCCGCTTCCCCCTGGCCGGCAGTAAAACCACATTTTTTTGCAGCTTCCAGGCCGTAAATCAATTTTTCATCAGGACATCCGTCGCCAACACAAATCCCAATCCCTGCTCTTAAAGAAGCCTTAAAATATGGAAGATAAAAATCTTTTTCGTTACCAAATCCAATATTTTCCTGAGCCCCGGTAACTGGACCACAACGAAGAAGGTCACGGGTTACTTTTATTTCCTGAATTGCATGCAAAATCTCAAGGTTATTATCCCGAATCTGTTTCCATGCAGAACAATTCAACTGAAAATTCTTATTCTCATAAACGCCGCCCATTCCAGGCAACTGTCCGATACAGCCAAGCCCATTACAAACAGGACAATATCGACACTTAAAATTATTAGTCGCCAAAACATACTCCAAGAGCACGCTGGCTTTTCAAAACTGGATCATCCATTGGAATCGGTTTTACTTTTCCTTCAACTTCAGAAAGAGGATACCCCACTATTTTATTATCTTTCATCGCAATAAGAACACCAAATTCTTTTCTTGCCGCAAACTCAACTGCAGCCGCACCAAACTGAGTAGAAAGAATAATATCTTTTGCGTTAGGATCTACCCCTCGCTGTGTATACCCCAAAACCGATGTACGGGTTTCCATCCCTGTCACTTCTTCAATTTCACGTGCAATCCGATAAGATACACTCTCAGTCATAGAAGCCCGAGCTTTCTTAAAGGCTTTTTTGCCTAATTTTGCTTCCTCTGCAGACAAGGCGCCTTCACTTGCAGCAATAATAATATAGTCTCTTCCTTTGGCCCTAAGTTCTTTCACGTGTTTTGCAATTACTTTAATATCATAAGGAATTTCCGGCAAAAGAATTATATCAGCTCCAGCAGCAGCTCCAGCATAAAGACCAAGCCACCCCACTTTGTGCCCCATAATTTCAACTACCATTGCACGATTCATACTTTTTGCAGTTGTACGAATCTGACAAATTCCTTCAGCAGCAAGTTCAATAGCAGAATCAAAACCAAATGTAACATCGGTTCCGAACACATCATTATCAATTGTTTTAGGAAGACCTATAACAGGAAGTCCTTCTTTAGCAAGAAGACTTGCTGTAGAATTTGTCCCGTTTCCCCCAAGACAAATCAATGCATCCAGCTTATTCTTTTTGAAAGTTTCTTTTATTGAATCCACTGGCATCTTCCCTGTAACAGGATTTTTTTCAGTAGCCTTAAATGGTTTTTCACGGGAAGTTCCAAGAACTGTTCCTCCCATTGAACGAAGGGCTTCCATGTCAAACTCAGACATTTTCACAAAATTATTTTCGACAAGCCCACGATACCCATTCTTAAAGCCTATTACTTTTGCGCCATAATTTTCTTTTGCACTAATACAAATTGCACGAATTGCAGCATTTAAGCCTGGGGCATCCCCACCAGATGTTAAAATCCCGATTGTTTTTATGGAAGTTTTCATGTTTTTAGTTTACCACAGAACGCCGCTTTTAAGAAGATTTTCCCAAAAGTTTCTAAACTGAACCAAAATTTCACCGATATTCTAGGTATGAAACCATCTACACAAGCTAAAACTAACTTAATTTCAGGAATTGTACTTTTACTTCTGGCAGCCCTGTTTACTATAACCCTGCTTATGCAGTTACTGGACTTTGGAACATACCAGTCCGGATTCTTCATGACTCTGGGAAGAATGCTTTATTCTGTATATGGATTTTCAAGCATTCTGATTCCGGCATTCTTTTTAACAGCCGGCCTTTCATGTTTTGCCACAACCTGGACTGCACGTAAAGCATTCAGGCTTCTTACAGCCATTGTTCCCTTCTTTACCTGTGTTATATGTGAAAAAATAATTCGTTCAATTGCACAGATGGGGAACCGTTATTCACAATTTCCTATCGTAAAAATCGTTATTATTTCTATAACCGGTCTCATGCTTATGGTGATTGAATTCCTTGCTGCAGGAATTATTGCAGACAGAATTAACCATACACCAAAAAAATCAAAATCACTTATAAAGCCTGTACTTAAACCAAATAAAATTCAAAATATAGAAATTGAAGAACCAAAAGAACCTGAAGACATTACCGACGTAGCCGAAGAACCTGTTGAAGAAACTGTAATAAATCCGGCTTTTGATCAGGCATTCGAAACAAAAGATGAATCTGCAAAAGACAATCTTAATCTTCCTGACGGTGTAACAGAAGACGATTTAATGCTTCCAGAAACAGAACCTGAAGAAAAGGAAGAACCAGCTGAAACTTCGGTTTATGATGAATACAAATTTGATGTTGAAACTACTCAAAGTGAAGAAGCAAGTTCTGAAACCATTCCTGTGGAAGAAAAAATCCCTGAAGAAATTATTCCAGAAGCGGTTCCAGCAGAAGAGATAATTTCAGAAAAAGAAACTGAACTGGAAGAAACCACTTATACTGAAGAACCAAAACCAGAAGAATCAACAATTGATGAATCTGACTTTGATTTCGTTGAAGAAGAAGTTCCACAGGAACTTCCAGTTTCAGACGTCAAAACAGAAGAAATAAAAGATGATGACGCAGATGAGGCAGCAACACCTCTCCTTTCCAGCGAAGAATTTGCAGCCTTAACATCTCCAGACGATGATCTCGAATGGAATAATGTTCCACCTGCACCTGAAACTCTTCCACCAGAATATGACAGCGACATTGAAGATTTCGATCAGTTTGATCACAATCAGGTTGAAGAAATAGATGATTCAAAAGTTCCTCCAATTGAATATGACGAACCAACCCCTGAAGATTTCTTCCCGGAAGAAGAAGTTTTTGCGTCCAACGATCCTTACGCAGACGGAAACTTTATTCAGCAGATTTCCACAAAGGAGCCTGTAAAAAAAACTTCAATTTATCCCGCAACAATTGATTTAGATGATGGATCATCAGCAGAACCTGTAAAAGAAGAAGTAAAAAAAACAATTCCGCCGAAACCAAAATACGGCACAAAAATCATTCTTTCTGATAATCCTCCAGTTGAAGAAAAGGAACCTGAAGTTTTTGATATTCCCGCTCCTTACGAAACTGAAGCAGAAGAAGATCCTTTTGACGATTTTGATGAAGAACTCGAAGAAAGAAATGCCCTTGCAGAAGAACTGGAAAGTGATATCCAAATAGATACCGAACCTGTTCATGAACCTGAAACAGAAAATCAGGCTGCTATTTTCTCTATGGCTTCAGATGTTTTTGCTGATATGGACAACGATATTCGCGAGGAAAAAGGCTTTGATGAAATAGTTGAGAATGAAGAGGAAATAGTTTCTGAACCTGAAGTAGATGATATTAAAATAAAGGAAGAAGAATCTGAAACAGAATTTGTAATGTATGAAGGTTCTAAAGTTCCTGTAGAGAAGAAAACTTCTAACGAACTTAATCCTAACGCAACAGGAGCCCGCAACCTTACTCCAGATGAATTAACAGATTTCTTCAATGCTCAGGAAAAAGCAAATACACCTGTACATAAAACCATAGAAAAAGAAGCAGCTCCAAAGAATTCAAGCCGTGCCCGCAAAAAGGGACCTTATATTATTCCTTCTGATATGCTCACAGCTTACGAAGATGATCAGTACTGGGTAATTGATGACGCAACCAAAGAAGCTTCAATCGACCTTAAGGAAACTCTGGCCGAATTCAATATCGAAGCAGAAATTACTGGTATCAAAAAAGGTCCTGTAGTTACAATGTTTGAGATTCTTCCTGCAGCCGGTGTAAAGCTTTCAAAAATTGTTGCACTTCAGGATAACATTGCACTTCGTCTGGCTGCATCTTCTGTACGTATTGTTGCACCAATTCCTGGAAAACGTGCAGTTGGTATTGAAGTTCCAAACCGTCACCGTTCAATTGTTGGATTCCGTGAAATCATCGAACAGGATTTGGAAGAATACAAAAAAATGTCTATTCCAGTTGTTCTTGGTAAAGATATTCTTGGTAAAGCACAACTCCTGGACCTGGTAAAAACCCCTCATCTTTTGATTGCAGGTGCAACAGGCGCCGGTAAATCGGTTTGTGTAAACTCAATCATCCTTTCGATTCTCTTTAAGCGTTCACCTGATGAAGTTAAGCTCATCATGGTTGACCCTAAAGTGGTTGAGCTTAAACTTTATAACGACATTCCTCATCTTCTTACTCCTGTTATTACAGAAAGCAAGAAAGCACTGCAGGCACTTCAGTACTGTATCTGCGAAATGGAACGCCGTTACTCACTTCTTGATCACATGGGCGTGCGTGATATTTCAAGCTACAACAAAAAAATCAAAGAACAGAAAATGGCTGCTGAAAAACTGCCATACATCATTGTTATCATTGATGAGTTCGCAGACCTTATGGCAACAACAGGAAAAGAAACAGAAAACGTTGTCGCACGCCTTACAGCCATGTCCCGTGCCGTTGGTATTCACCTGGTACTGGCTACACAGCGTCCTTCTGTAAACGTTATTACAGGTCTTATCAAAGCAAATATTCCAAGCCGTATCGCCTTCATGGTTGCATCCCGCACAGACTCTGGAATCATCATTGACTCACCGGGTGCTGAAAAACTGCTTGGTAAAGGTGACATGCTTTATGCTTCAGCCGTTGATCCAAACCCAGTTCGTATTCAGGGAACATTCATCAGCGATGAAGAAGTTGAAAGTGTTGTAGATGCAGTTAAAGAATACGGAGAACCTGATTATATTGATGAAGAAATTTTCACATCAGATGAAGATGATCAGGGAGAACTTTTTGACAAGGACACAGACTTTGGAGAAGATCCTCTTTACGAAGAAGCTCTTCAGGTTGTTCTTCAGGCTGGAAAAGCAAGTACTTCATACGTTCAGCGCCGTCTGAAAATCGGCTACAACCGTGCAGCCCGCCTTGTTGAAGAAATGGAAGAACGTGGAATTGTCGGACCTGCAAACGGTTCAAAACCACGCGAAGTAATTTACGTTCCTTAATCCGGAATACAACATGATAAAAAGCAAGAAAGCCGCGGTTGTAAAACCGCGGCTTTCTGTTTCCTATATGAATTGCTGAAACACCTTATTTTGTAGCTTCGGCAAGTTCAGCCATAATTGCAGGAACATCTATGCTCTGAGGACAATGTCCTGTACAGGCTCCACACTGAACACAGTCTTTTGGCATTCCTTCTGATTTAACATCCTTAAGAGCATGAAGTGCCCAGCCGCCCTGAAGCTTGTACTGATTATAAACTTTAAGGATTTCCGGAATATTAATCTGAACAGGGCATCCATCTGTACAATAACGACAAGCTGTACATGGAACCTGAACCTGTGTATGGAAAAGATCACATGCTTTGAAAAGCAGTTTTTCTTCTTCATCTGTAAGTGGTTCTACGTCAGTAAATGTCTTAATATTATCCAGTGCCTGTTCCTTTGTTGTCATACCACTAAGGCTTACTGTAAGAGCTGGAAGTCTCATAAGCCAGCGGAATGCCCATGAAGGAATGCTCCAGTCAGGATGACAGTCTTTAAGCAGTTTCTCTGCATCAGGAGTAAGGCTTGCAAGACGTCCACCGCGAACCGATTCCATAGCAATTACAGGAATATTGCGGCTTGCGAGAATTTCATATTCTTTCTTTGTGTTTCCGTACATCCAGTCAAAATAATTCAACTGAATCTGAGCAAAATCCCACTGACGGAGAGAAGCAAATTTTTCCAAAGTTTCAACAGAAGCATGTGAACTGAAGCCAAGATATGTAATACGTCCGGCTTTCTGCTGTTCAATAAAATAATCAACAGCTCCTGAATCAATATATTCCTGCATATTATTGTCCAGAATACAGTGAATCAGATAAAAGTCGATATGATCTGTCTTCATGCGTTCAAGCTGGGCTTCGAAACATTTTTTGTAATCTTTTTCAGCACCAATATTGAACTTTGTTGCAAGGTAATATGAATCGCGGGGATATTTTGTCATTACGTCCCCCAGGAACTTTTCAGAAGCTCCGCCACCATGATAAACATGAGCTGTATCATAGTAGTTGATTCCACTTTTCATACAAATATCAATGATTTCTGAAGCTTTTTCGTAATCGATGTCTTTGTCTTTTCCGCCTTCCATAATCGGCAGACGCATATTTCCCATACCTAAAAGGGAAAGTTCAATGTCTTTGAAGGGTCTTTTAATCATTTCGTAAATCTCCTCAATTTAAGTATACCTGATTTGTTACTTTTCACCATAAAGATATTCCGAAAAACACAGACAATATTATTTTTAAATGAAAAATTATAACTGGAATTAGTAGGATAAAACAAAAAGCCCCCGAAACCGAAGTTCCGGGGGCTTTTCTAGCTTAAAAGCTTATTGCTAAAAGTCTAATTACTTAGATTTTTTTGCAGGAGCTTTTTTTGCTGGAGCTGCTTTTTTAGCAGGAGCTTTTTTTGCAGCTTTTGCTTTTTCAGCAGCAGCGGCAGCTTTAGCAGCTTTGTTTGCTTTAATTACAGCCTGAGCACCAGCAAGACGAGCAGCTGGTACACGGAATGGAGAACATGAAACGTAGTTCAGTCCCAGTTTGTAACAAAGTTCGATAGAAGCTGGGTCTCCACCATGTTCACCACAGATTCCGAGGTGCAGGTCAGATTTAACTGAACGTCCACCTTTTTCTGCCAGACCGATCATAGCTCCAACACCTTCATCAAGAGTCTTGAATGGGTCCTGGAGGAGTACTTTCTGGTCAAGGTAAGAATCGATGAATTTAGAGTAGTCATCACGAGAGAAACCGAATGTTGTCTGTGTAAGGTCGTTTGTACCGAATGAGAAGAAGTCAGCGTACTGAGCGATTTCATCAGCTGTAGCAGCTGCACGTGGGAATTCGATCATAGAACCAATCTGGAACTTAAGTTCTGTTTTCTGTGCTTTGTTTACTTCAGCGATTACAGCTTCAGCCTGTGCACGAATCTGTTTAAGTTCTGCGAATGTTGTTACGTTTGGAATCATGATGCGAACATCGTGTGCCAGACCTTCTTTTTCAGCTTTAGCTGTTGCACGAGCAATAGCTTCAACCTGTGTTTCGTAGATTTCTGGATATGTGATAGCCAGACGACATCCACGGTGACCGAGCATTGGGTTGTGTTCGTTGAGTTCAGCGTATTTAGCGTTGATTGTATCAACTGATACACCAAGTTTCTTAGCAAGAGCTTTTGCCAGTTCTGGTGTTTCAGCCTGTACGAATTCGTTAAGAGGTGGGTCCAGAAGACGAATTGTTACTGGGCGTCCTTCCATTGTCTTAATGATTCCGTAGAAGTCTTTTTCCTGGAGTGGAAGAATAGCTTTCAGGTTTTCTTTACGAGCAGCTGTATCTTCAGAAATGATCATTTTCTGGAATGATGTAAGTTTTGGTTCTTCGAAGAACATGTGTTCTGTACGACAGAGACCGATACCTGCAGCACCGAAGCGGAAAGCCTGTGGAGCTTCGTTCTGTTCTGCGTTAGCGAGAACTCCGAATCCCTTAACTTTCTTTCCAGATGGTGTTGTGCGAACTGATTTTTCACGGATTTCATCAGCCCAACCAAGGAATGTTTCAAGGTCACCAGAAACTGCTGCTGGAGTTACAGGAATTGCTTCACCGTAAACTTTACCTGTTGAACCATCGATAGAAATGATGTCACCTTTCTTGAATTTAACTCCACCGATTGTAACTGTGTCTTTTCCTGTGAATACTACATCTGAACATCCACAAACACATGGTGTACCCATACCACGAGCAACTACGGCTGCGTGTGATGTACGTCCACCTGTTGAAGTCAGGATACCCTGAGCAACATACATACCGGCAATGTCATCTGGAGAAGTTTCTTTACGAACGAGCATAACTTTCTTTCCAGCTTTGTCCCATTCTACAGCTTCTTCTGCTGTGAATACGATAGCACCACATCCAGCTCCTGGAGAAGCGTTGAGTGCTGATGCGAGAGGTTTTGCTGATTTAAGAGCTTTAGCATCGAACTGTGGGTGGAGGAGCTGATCCAGCTGATCTGGTTTAACGCGAAGAAGAGCTTCTTCTTTTGTGATCATTTTTTCAGCTACCATGTCTACAGCCATCTTAACAGCTGCTGGACCTGTACGTTTACCGTTACGGCACTGGAGCATGTAAAGAACTCCTTCCTGTACAGTGAATTCCATATCCTGCATATCGCGGTAGTGTTTTTCAAGGCGGTTGCGGATTTTTGTGATTTCAGCGAAGATTTTTGGCTGCTGTTTTTCGAGAGCAGAAATATCCATTGGAGTACGGATACCAGCAACTACGTCTTCACCCTGAGCGTTGATGAGGTATTCTGCCATGAAGTGGTTTTCACCAGTTGATGGGTCACGTGAGAATGCAACACCAGTTCCTGATGTGTCACCCATGTTTCCGAATACCATGGCCATAACTGTAACAGCTGTACCTTTGATTACTCTTTCGTCAATGTTGTTGAGCTTGCGGTAAATGATAGCACGTTCGTTCATCCAAGAACCGAATACGGCACCGATAGCTCCCCACATCTGAACCTGTGGATCCTGTGGGAAATCTTCACCCTTTTCTTTTTTGTACATTTTCTTGTACTTGTCAACAATCTGCTGAAGTTCTTCTGTTGTAAGATCAACGTCTTCTTTGATTCCGCGGATTGCTTTTACAGAGTCAATGATTTCTTCGAATTTGTCATGTTCTACACCCATAGCTACGTTTCCGTACATCTGGATGAAGCGGCGGTATGCATCCCATGCGAAGCGTGGGTTGTTTGTTTTTGCTGCAAGACCGAGAACTGATTTGTCGTTAAGACCGAGGTTGAGGATTGTATCCATCATACCTGGCATAGATTCAGCTGCACCTGAGCGAACTGAAACAAGGAGTGGATCCTTTTCATCACCGAGCTTTTTGCCCATTGCTTTTTCAAGTTTAGAAAGATTTTTTGCAACTTCAGCTGCCAGCTTTTCTGGGTATTTCTTTCCGAGTTTGTAGTATTCCTGACAAACATCAATTGAAATTGTGAATCCAGGTGGAACAGGAAGACTCAGTGGAGCCTTTGCCATCTGTGCAAGGTTTGCACCTTTACCACCGAGCAGTGGACGCATTGTTTCATCGCCTTCTGCATCGCCGTTACCGAAAAAGTAAACATACTTAGCCATCGATTTTTTCTCCATTAAAAAAATAGAAATTGAATATATATAGTTTAAAAATAATACTCTCAAAAAAACATATAGTCAATTGAAGATTACAATAGAAGAGATTACATAGAAAGAATTTATCAATTCATGATATAATTTTTTTATGAAAACAATTAATGAATATGGAATTTATATTCCTGAAATTTTATTACCAAAAAAAATTGATGTAAAAAGCTGGTCAGTAATTGCATGTGATCAGTACACACAGAATCCTGAATACTGGAAAAAAACTTCTGAAGCGGCAGGAACAAATCCTTCAACACTGAATCTGATTCTTCCTGAAGTTTATCTCAATGCTCCTGACAAACAGGAACGCATTTCAAAAATTCATAAAGCAATGAATGAATATATGACAGGAGATGTTTTTGCAGAGCCACTCAATTCCTTTGTTTACCTTGAACGCACAACAGCTTTCGGCCGCACACGCAAAGGTCTGATGTGCTGCATCGATCTGGAAACCTACGAATGGAAACCTTTCACAACTGCAAACATCCGTGCAACAGAAGCAACAATTATTGAACGCATTCCTCCAAGAATGGAAATCCGCCGTGGTGCTCCACTTGAACTGCCACACATCATGCTGCTTGTAAACGACAAAGACGGCTGCCTTGTTGAAGCCTGCGGAGAAAACGCAAAAAAAGGATCTCCTGTTTACGACGGTGACATGATGATGAACGGCGGAAAAATTTCAGGCTGGGCAGTAACTGACAATTCCATTGTTGAAAAAGCTCTGAACAAAATCGCCGAAGAAAATCGCCAGGCAGACGGAAGTACATTCCTCTTCGCAGTAGGTGACGGAAACCATTCTCTTGCAACTGCAAAATCAACTTGGGAAGAACACAAAAAAGAAACAGGTGCAACTGACGACAACGTTCGCTACGCCCTTGTTGAAATTGTAAACATTTATGACAAAGGTTTGACTTTCGAACCAATCCACCGCGTTGTATTCGATGCAGATTCAGAAAAAATGATTTCTGTTCTGGAAGAAAAACTTGGCGGTAAAAAAATTGAAGCCTCTTCAAAAGAAGAAATGATTGAAGCCGTAAAAAAATCAAATGCTGATTTCGGATTTGCATACAAGAAAGACGGAAATCAGAAATACGTAATTCTTAAAACTGAAATCAAAGAACTTGCAGTTTCAAAACTTCAGCCGGCATTGGATGAATTCCTTAAGGCTTCGACAGGCTCAGCCACCGCAAAAGAAATGGAAATTGACTACATCCACGGAACAGAAGATGTTCTTGAACTTGGTGCAAAAGACAATGGAACCGGAATCCTTCTTCCACCGATTGCAAAAGAAAGTTTCTTTGAAACAATCGGAAAGTCAGGACCTCTTCCACGAAAAAGTTTTTCTATGGGCGAAGCCGATGAAAAACGTTTCTACCTTGAATGCAGAAAACTTTTTAACTAGAAATGTGAATAACGGTAATTTCGACAAGCTCAATCACCGTTATTCATATAAAAAAATAACTCGGGCGGTTGGGTACCGCCCGATAACTGGTGGGGATTTATGACAACATTTTCAATCAGCGAAGTTGAAGAATTAACTGGTGTAAAACAACACATATTACGCTACTGGGAAGAAGCAATCCCTGGATTTTCTGTTCAGAAAAATATTGGGGGACGACGTGAATACACCCAGAATGACGTTGAAATGATTATGCGCCTTAAACACCTCATTATGGAACAACGTTTTACTACTGAAGGCGCAAGACTCCAACTTCTTGAAGATGCAAAAATAAAATCTCAAAACATTGAAGTAGTTCAGGAAATTCACCAGGCAAGAAGTGAGCTCACTGACTTATATCTTTATCTCAAAGGATTAAAAAACAAATGATTCTTTCCCGTTCTCCCCTCTTCGACAAAACTAAAATCCCTTCAGAATCTCTGGATATTCTTGAAAACTTTGATCAGGTTGTACAAAGCGTTCGTCCCTTAAATTCAAAACAACTTCAACAGCTTCCTCATAATATAAAAGAATTTTCTCACCAGCTTACCGATGAAAGAGGAAGCCGCCGTTTAGGCTACATGAATGAAGCCATTCAACTTTCTGTTTACACAAGATATTACCTCTGGTGGAACCTTGTCCGCCAGGTCCGCCTTTTTTCAAATATGGATGCATCTGCATTTCCTTCAAAAGAAGAAGTGATTGCGCTTGATATTGGCTCTGGTCCTCTTACTGTTGTTACCGCTTTGTGGCTTGCCCGTCCGGAACTAAGAACAAAGAAAATCACCTGGTATGTTCTTGATGTTTCTCAAAATTCCATGAAAGCGGGAGAAGATATTTTCCTTTCCGTTGCTTCAAGAACCAAATGTGAACCTTGGAAAATTATCCGTGTAAAAGGCAGTTTTGGAACTCATATTAATCAAAAAGCCGATTTCATTACATGCGGAAATGCAATGAATGAAATGGAACAAGCTTCTGACATGCCTCCAGAATATAAAGCAAAAAAACTTTATGAACAGCTTAACGTTTATGCAAAATCGGACTGCAAATTCCTTTTAATTGAGCCAGGAGTTCCTAAATCAGCAAGACTCCTAAGTCTTTTTAGAACACGTTTTTTGAAAGATGGTTTTTGCGTTGAAGCCCCTTGTCCACATTCAGGTGAATGCCCAATGAACGGATTCAAGGCCTATACTGGAAGTCAAAACAAATGGTGCAATTTCGCATTTAATACCGAAGATGCACCGAAAAAACTTCTCAAACTTTCTGATTTATCAAAACTCCCAAAAGAACGTGCCGTTTTAAGTTTTATTTCTGCAATTCCATCAACAGATACTGAGACTGTAAAAAAAGACGAAAATATTCTGAACCTTCGAATTGCCTCTGACCCGATAAAACTCCCTGGATGGCAGACCGGTTTTTACGCCTGTTCAGAATTAGGACTTTCATTGGTTACAATGCAGAGTCCTAAAGAAAAAAATGAAACTGCAAATAATCAAACATTATTCAGTGGTGACCTTATTACAGTTAAGTTAAATAAAAAAGCACCAGATCTTCCAAAAGATGAAAAATCCGGTGCTGTAAAAATCAGCTTAGACTCTAGAAAGTTTTAGAATCCAATTGTAAAGGTTATATAACCACCAAAACCTGTGCCTCGTAAACTTGATACAAAGTCCGCTCCATAAAGAGAAACCCCTGTATCAATTTCCAGGGCACGTGCGTTTAACATAAAACTAAATTCATGCTTAAACATCTGATTTATGTATTCAGTGGAAATTTTAGCACCAATTATTCTAAGAACACTTGCCTTTGCACTTGCCTGATATTGTGGATAGAAAATAACCTTTTTAGAGAAAGGATATTTAAGACCAAATCCAACTTCTCCGTCTATTACAAGCCATTCTTCAAGTGGACTAAATTCTACACCAGCCATAAATGTCATTGGGCGGTGAATTTTTTCTTCAGAGTCAGTAAATACCAATTCACCAAAATCCATAACAGGTTCATTACTACCCTCTCCAGAATTCATCAAATCCAGCTTATATGAAAAATCTGCAGTTTGAGTTCCGACTGAACTAAATTTTCCTGGGAAAATAGGAATCTGTGAATTTCCTACAATATTCAAACCAAGGAACAATGGAACTTTTACAAAAATCCCCATATCAAGACCACAGTTTTCAAGATAAGAATCTGGCGACACAAAGAAATCATTGTTTGTAATAGCAGCGGCTTTTTCTGCAGTGAATATATTCAGATTCAATTTTCCGTTTACATTTACTGCTCCATCCTCATCATTTAAAACTGTTAAGGCTGTATCTGAAACATCTACGTGAACAGCAGGGCAAAATACTGAAGGTGAAATGCCGATAGTATATTTTTCAGTTTCCATTCTGACATTTACCCGTTCATAAGCAAATACATCAAAATTACCGCCAATACCTACAGATATTTCTTCGTTAAGTTTATTTCCGGTAGCAACAAAATCAAACAGTGATTTTGAAATATTTATCGAACCATTAACTTCTACACCTGTATCGAAACCTATGCTTTCATTTTTGATATTCAGGTTAATTGAGAACTCTGGTCGTGTTTCCATACCCAGAACAAGACCGCCATTAAATTTAAGTGAATCCGCAAAAGCCGCAGGATCAATTACAATTTCTTCCTGAAAAATGTCGTTCAAAGCAAAACCATTATTATAAAAACCAAATGGTACATTTGTTTTTAATTCGAACCAACGTTTTCCAATCGAGTCAGCAAATAAAGCGGATGTAAATGCTATAGCAGCGAATAAACAAATTAAAATCTTTTTCATTTTCTGCCTCCTTTTTATTTTCCCATGATGGTAATCGTACCATCTGTAGCAATCTGGCAATCCACTTTCAAACTTACATCAATATTACGTTTGATATAAATTTCACCCTTAGGATATTCTAATTCAATTTGAGGAGTAAATGGCTTCTCCAGAATGTTATATACAGTTTCCGGAGTAATAACAAAGTCAACATCAGACAAAGGATATTTCTGCTTACTATTTGTTGAAGAAGGATCCAGATCCAATATCAATTGAGGTTCTTTCTCGCTATTTACATAAGCCGTAGGGAATTTCTTTGCAAAAATATGGAAACTAATATGATCAATGGCATTTATATATTCCTTGTATTCAGAAATATCCATTGGACCACTGCGACCAAGTAAGTCTTTGCTCCAGTCTTCCTCATTTTGTGAAGAAGTTTCCTTTGACTCCATTCCAAATAAATCCAGAAGTTTCAAAGAAACATCGTCCGTTACAATCAGTGAAAGTGGGAAGTCAATAAAAGCATCAATTTCCAGATTTGCATTTTCTGTTAAATCTGAACTCTTAATTAGAATCTCAGAATCGTTTGATGCTCCAGTAATTTCTATATCGTAATAAACTTTAATAGTATCTTTTGCATCCAATGAGAAAAGAGATGCACAGTCAGCATAAGCGCTGGCTTTTTCTTTTGTAAGTTCATCTACTACAACTTCCGTTTGATCAAATGGAATGTTCGGTAAAGAATCAACGAACTTCAGTTTTTTATTTCCGTTCGCATCCGGAAGAAGAACTACTGTATCCTGCTCATTCCCGTTCGTCATTTTGATATTTCCCTGAATGGAAATATTTTTAAATGCCTCAATTCCAGGATTCTTACAATAAAGATATACAGGAAGAGATTTCATTTTCATTTTCGAAAGAATTTCTTTTGTAATCTGATCTGATCCATCTCCAAAACTTGAAAGATTAATTCCTGAATCCATTCCCGATTCAGGACTACTCAATTTCTGAGGAATAGAAGAAGCATCAAATTTTATCTGCTGCCATTTTATTTCTGGCTGTACTACAAGAGATATTTCATATTCTTTTCCAGGAACAATATTCTTAAGTGTTATTGAACCGTCAGCATTTTCGCCTGGCAATTTTACAGTTGGATTAAAATCAATTTTTGCTCCCGCTGTACTCTTACCAGGCTTTGAAATATCATCGGCAGTTCCTTTTATGATTGTCTTTTCAGCTCCAGAACCTGATTTTAATGTCAGTGAATCTTTTATGTTCAAAAACTTAGAATCAATTTCAACCTGAATATCATTACCTGCTGGAAGAGTATTTTCTGACTTTACGATAAATTCGGAATTACCAAACCAAATTTCTTTTACCATATCAGAAACATCTTTAGGGAATTCTATTTCTGCGAAAGAAAGATTTTCTTTCAAATTCATCTTTACAGCATCGATAGTAACAGATTTTACTTCTTCAACTTTACAATCAACACTTAATTTTATCTGATCACTGAAAACAATATCACCGTTTACAATCTTTACTTTTACCTTAGGAGAAACGGAAAGTGGTTCGTTTGTAAGAACTTTATTTTCAATAACTACTGATTCAGATTTTTCATCCTTAAGCCAGTTTTCTTTTCCACTTGAAACAGAATAAGAAAAATCAAGTTTTGCACCTTTCCACGTTGGAGGCACATCGATTTTAGTTGTAAGCTTTGCCTTTGAAATTTCAACATTCTTTACATCTGAAGAAAGATTCAAAGAAACTTTCTGCGGTGTTAAAATCTGTTCTTCAGATTCATAATTCAAACCGGAAGTTTTTTTAATCTTTGAGTTTTCAGAAACTTCTCCGTAAAAAAGTTTTCGATTCTTAGTATCACAATCATTAAATACAAGAATCATATCTTCCATACCAACTCGTCTTCCAGCCAGGTTTATAGAAGCCTTGTAATTTGCGTTAATTGAATACTCTATTCCAGAAATCTTTATTTTTTTACTTTCAGACTGTGAAAGTCTTTTAAACGAAGCTTTTGCAAAAGGATCTCCTGCAAATGAATCTTTACTTGAGAAAACAACATAAGGATCCTTTCCATTTATATTTTCAATGTAAATGTCCAGAGTTCCAGTTTCATATTCAAAATACTTGAAACTACCTTCTGTTGATTGAACTCCAGTTACTTTCATAGAAAGAGGATTTTCTGGATTAAGCGGATTTTCCTGAGAAACAAAAGGACCTCCGAATTTTACCATTCCATTAAGATTCTTTGTTAATTCGCTTACGTCCAGATTTGTGCTCTGCTGAAATGAAATAGAAGGAATCTCTATTTTCTGTTTTACAGAAAGTGAATCAGTTGTCAAATCACCTACATAAGAAGACATATCTACAGGGACTGTCATAAGAGGCACTTTCATCAAGTAATGCTGAACGTCAGACTTTCCACCTGGGTTGTAATCATAACATTTAAAATCGTTTGAAGGGGTTTGCTGAAAAGTCCCCAAAACGAATTCACCAAGGTTTTGTTCCATAGAGGTAACTGTAAAGTTATATTCAGCTTTTGTCTTAAGCGATACTTTTTTAGGCAGGTTAAAAGAACACCCTGACATAACCAGCACGGAAGCTAATACAGTCGATAAAGTAAAAATAGTCAGAAGATTTTTTTTCAAATTCTACCTCCTTTTTTGCAAATAAATATATTTTTCCAAGTTCCGCTAAAGAGCGGCAAATGGATTATAACTTTCTCCACTATCTGCAGATTCATAACGTCTGCTTCCAGAACTGGAGATTTTTGAGTTATTTGGTTTATTATAACCATTTGTTCCAGGATTTGCATCCTTTTTCTTTACTACAACAACTTTACGTCCGGAAGGGTTACTTCCTGCAGGACGGGCTGCTCCGGAAACCGGGCGGTCGCCACCAGAAGAGCTGCGTTTTCCGCCTGCCCCGCCCTGTCCGATGCGGCTCATGGCGTCAGACTTAAGGGAAAGTCCGATGCGGTGACGATCTTTATCCAGATCAATGATTACGAATTCCTTGATATCACCAACTTTGATTACATCCATAGGATTTTCAATAAAGTTGTCTGAAAGTTCAGAAACGTGAACCAGAGCTGTATCATGAATACCGATATCAACGAAAGCACCAAAGTCTACAACGTTCTTGATTTTACCTGTAACCTTCATACCTTCCTTAAGGTCTTCAAATTCCAGAACACCTTTCTGCATGATTGGAGCCGGCATTCCGTCGCGAGGGTCACGGTTTGGTTTCTGAAGTTCATCTACGATATCAGTTACAGTCTGAAGTCCCAGATTGTATTTTTCGCAAAGAGCTTTAAGCATATCGTTTCCGATTTTTTCCTTTGCCTGAACTTTTGGAAGGATTTCGCGGGCAACTTCGTAGTTTTCAGGGTGAACCCATGTGTTATCCAGTGGATCTGAACTTTCAGGAATCTTAAGGAATCCTGCACACTGTTCAAATGCCTTTGGACCAAGGCCAGGAACTTCCTTAAGGCTTTCACGGCTCAGGATCTTTCCGTTCTTGTCACGGAAATCAACAATCTTCTTTGCAGTGCTCATTGTGATTCCTGAAACATAAGAAAGAAGCATGTAAGAGGCTGTGTTCAGGTTTACACCAACGTTGTTTACAACAGAACCTACAACTTCGTCCAGAGTGTCTGAAAGCTTTTTCTGGTTTACGTCGTGCTGGTAAAGACCAACACCGATTGCCTTAGGATCGATTTTTACAAGTTCTGCCAAAGGGTCCTGCAGACGGCGTCCCATAGAAATGGCACCGCGGATTGTAAGGTCCAGTTCAGGGAATTCTTTTGTTGCAACTTCGGAAGCCGAGTAAACCGAAGCCCCGGATTCATCAACAACAGTATACATAACGTCACTGTCCTTGTAGTTTTCTGTAATTACTTTTGAAACTACAGCCTGAACTTCCTGGCTTCCAGTTCCGTTTCCAACAGCTACAACCTGAATGTCATACTTGTCGATAGCGTCGTTCAGCTGCTTGTAAGCATCTTCCGGATTCTGTACCTGGAAGATTTTGAAGTAACCAAGGTACTTTCCTGTTTCATCAAGAGCAGCACACTTTGTACCTGTACGAATACCAGGGTCAATTCCAAGAACGCGGCTTCCCTTAATCGGCTGAGTCATAAGAAGGTTCTTCAGGTTTTCGCTGAAAAGTTCGATGCCGTGTTCGTCTGCAGCATCTGTTTCGTCAGAACGGATTTCGCGAACAACGGCTGGAGAAAGAAGGCGCACAACGCCGTCTTCAATTGCTTCTTCATGATATTTGTTATGCATGTCAGCTTTGCGCTGAAGAGTTTTTACAGCTGTATCAACATCAACATCGATTGTTACATCCAGGGCACCTTCACGTTCTGCACGGTTAATAGCAAGAATGCGGTGAGGCTTAACCTGATTCAGAGGTTCTTCAAAATCCCAGTACATTTTGTAAGTTGATGTATTTTCGGCAACGGCAGGGTCTGTTCCCTCCGGAACGATTCCCTTTGTTTTGATAAGACCGGTTCTCATGTAAAGGTCGTGAATAACTTCGCGGTTCTTTGTTTCCTGGCTAACACGTTCTGCAATAACGTCTTTTGCACCAGCCAGTGCATCTTCTACAGAAGGCACGTTCAAAGCTTCGTCTTCGGCATCGGTCTTAACGTATTTTGCAGCTTCAGCTTCTACAGCGGCGTCATTGTTTGCACCGAGCATGAAATCTGCGAGTGGTTCAAGACCGCGTTCAATGGCTGCCATTCCGCGGGTCTTCTTCTTTTTCTTGAACGGTGCATAAAGATCGTCCAGGGCAGTAAGAGTTGTTGCGCTTGAAAGAGCGGCAGCAAGAGTTTCTGTAAGTTTTCCCTGAGCGTAAATCTTTTTTATGTAATCAATACGTGTTTCTTCAAGATTCTTGTAAGATTTGAAAAGGTGATCACAGTCACGAACCTGAACTTCATTCAAATTGTCATGGCGTTCCTTGCGGTAACGTGAAATAAAAGGAATTGTACAGCCTTCGTTTACCAGGCTGATAACTGCACTTACCTGAGACATGCGGATCTCAAGTTCGGCAGCGATTTTTTTCATAATTTCAACTTCGTTGACTGTTAAAGCTTCAATAGCTTCTGGTGTGTATTCCATAAGTACTCCAATTTTAGATGTAATGGATATTATACTGAATTTTTATAAAAAAAAATCCCTGACAGGAGTTTTTCTTCAGTCAGGGATCTTCATAAACTAACAGGCAAAATAAATTATTATTTATTACCTATTACTTATTATTTAATCTTAGTCTTCCATTTTCTTGTATTCGTCGAATGTAGCAGCAACTTCTGCATCAACTTTTGTGCAGAGAGAAACTACAACAGCAACGAGCATTGTTACGATAAATCCAGGAAGGATTTCGTATACTCCGAAGATTGGAGCTACAGAACCTGGAATATTGTGCCATGCAACAACTGTGATGAATCCTGCGATAAGACCTGCAGAAGCACCTGCTGATGTACAGCGTTTCCAGAACAGAGCAAGAAATACCAGAGCACCGAATGTTGCACCGAATCCTGCCCATGCGTAAGAAACCAGTCCAAAGATTGAGTTGTTGTTTGGAAGCAGACAAAGTACGAAAGCAACAGCGGCTACTACGAAAACTGTAATACGGCTGATAAGAAGAACTTTCTTTTCGTCAGCATCTTTATTGATCATTCCTTTGTAAATATCAAGAGAAACTGAAGAAGAAGCAGAAAGAAGCTGTGAGTCGGCAGTAGACATAGAAGCAGCAAGGATAGCACAAAGGAAGATACCTGCGATAAATGCGAAAGCACCAGGGAACATCTTGAGCATTGTTTCAGAGAATACTGTTTCTGCAGTTGAACCGTTAAGGAGTGTTGGAAGCAGGTAAACTGTACCGAGAGTACCAACAATGAAAGCTCCGATGTAAGCAATGATCATCCAGATGATACCTACACGGCGGGCTGTTGTAATTTCTTTGTTAGAACGGATTCCCATGAAGCGGATGATGATGTGTGGCATACCGAAGTATCCGAGACACCATGCAAAAGCTGAAACAGCACTCATTGCACCGAAGCTCTGGTTTGCTGTGAATACTGCTTTAAGGTCATCATTGAAAGCCCCGGCAAGAGCCTGAACGTTGAAGTCTTTTGCTTTTGCAATTGCTTCAGCTGGACCACCAAGAGCGATAACAGCACCAACACCGGCTACGATAAATGCAACGAAAATCAGAGTACCCTGAACGAAGTCAGTTGTACAAACTGCACGGTAACCACCAAGGATTGTGTATGAAAGGATTACGATAAGTCCGATTACCATACCAACTTTGTAGTTCAGTCCGAATACAGACTGGAAGAGTTTTCCACAAGCTACGAAACCTGATGCTGTATAAATTGTGAAGAAGAAAACGATAAGAACAACTGAAATAATAGCAGTAAGGTTACTCTTGAAACGATTCTTAAAGAAACCAGGAATTGTGATTGCGTCTCCGTAAGCAATTGTACATTTGCGCAGAGGTTTTGCAACGATAAGCCAGTTCAGGTAAGTACCAACGATAAGACCAAGTGCTGTCCAGATTGTTTCTTTAACACCACCAAGGTAGCAGAGACCAGGAAGTCCCATAAGAAGCCATGCTGAAGAGTCAGAAGCTTCTGCTGAAAGAGCTGTTACCCAAGGACCAAGACCACGTCCACCAAGGAAGAAGTCTTTGGCGTCGTTTGTTTTCTTTGAACTGCGGATACCGATGTAAATCATGAATCCCAGATACAGAACAAAGGCAAGAATTTTGCCGATAAGTGCTGCTGTCATTTTTTTACCTCAAATATTAAATTTTACTAATAATCTTTAGTATAATTGAAAATTAAAGCGATGTATAGATTATGTTCTTAACACGTCTTGTAGTACAGGTTGTGCCGGCATCTACTTTCTGGGTCATGTAGCAGATGGCAAGATTATTTGTGATATCAACGCTCATGTAAGTACCAAGCCAGCCGTCCCAGCCAAATTCACCTTTTACAGTAATGGCACGGGCAGTGCCTGGATCAATACAAACGCGGTTCAAATTTGCATAGCTGTAACCAGACCAGTGTTCCATTTTCCAGTCAAAGCACTGCTGTAAATTTGGACGAAGTTTTGCCTGACTCATATATTTTACAGTCTCTTCTTTAAGTATGCGATTTCCTTCAAGAATTCCTTTATTACAGAGCATCTGAACAAAACGCATATAATCATCAATCGTAGAAACCATACCCGCTCCACCACTTTCAAAAGCAGGGTCTTTTGTCATGTCGGCCTGAATTCCAAGATTACAGTTAGTGAAAAGTTCAACTTTTCCGCCACAAGAATTACCACCCCAGGCACCTGCAGCTTTTCCCTGATTTGTCCGGTAAACTTTTGCCAGTCTGTTCTGTTTTTCTTCTGGAACATAAAAACCTGTATCTTTCATTCCAAGCGGATCCCAGATTGTTTTTTTAAGATATTCACTGAATTTCATTCCAGTTACAACTTCAATCACAGCACCAAGTACGTCGGCGCTCAGTCCATATTCATAATCTGTGCCTGGTTCAAAAGAAAGTGGACCTTCGGCTATACGGTCAGCAACCTGACGAGTAGTAATATTATTTGGTCCGGCTGCACTTTCATTCAATCCACCTTCGCAATAAATCAAACGTGAAATATGCTGATGAGCTTCATCATTGTCGCCACCATAAGAAATTCCTGAAGTCATATTCAAAAGATCTTGAATAATCAAAGGACGCCAGGCCTTTTCCACCTTACCATTTTTCATGCAGGTCATATTTTTGAAGGCAGGAAGATATGTTGAAACTTCGTCATACAAATCGATTTTTCCGCTTTCAAGTAAGGTCATGGCTGCAACACCTGTAATAGGCTTACTCATTGAATAACAACGAACAATAGTATCCCGGGAAAATTTTGTTTCTGCCTCTACATCACGAAATCCCGATTCCCAGTATCCCTGTTCCTGACCGTCTTTCCATACAAGACAGTTTACTCCGGCCATAATGCCTTCATTGACAGCGTCATCAAGAACGCCCTGTATTTTTGATAAGTGAGAAATATTCATCATAATAGAAATTATATATAGAAAACTTAATTTGTTGAATGAACAACGACCTGATTTCGTCCATTCATTTTTGCGTAATACAAAGCTTTATCAGCTTTAGCAACAGAAGCTTCATAATTTTCGCCATCGTAAACTGAAACTCCAATACTTACAGTAACAGGTGTAACCATTGATTTGTCGGCTTCTATTGTTTTTCTGATTTTTTCCGCAATTGTGAAAAGTCGTTTTTCGTCTGTACAACCAAGACAGAAAATTACAAATTCTTCTCCACCCCAGCGGATAATCATATCAGATTCACGAATACATGATTTTGCAAGCCGGGTAATGGATTTAAGAACATCATCTCCTACAGAATGTCCGTAAGTATCATTTACGTTTTTGAAGAAATCAATATCAAGCATCATGATACCAACTTTATCTGCAATCAGAGATTTTGTTCCTTCTGAACAAAGGTCTTTGAATTTGTTACGGTTGAAGACGCCGGTAAGTCCATCTACAAGACTTTGTGAATACAGCTTATTCTTGGTTCGAATCATTTCCAATGCATTCTGAACATTTCGCATCCAGTTTCTGTGCATTGCAGTCGGAACAAGAAGCCTTTCTGCGTCGAATTGAATTACTGAATAGCCCAATGTATTACGTCCAAAATGGATAGGAATAAAATAATATGTTTGAGGCTTCTTCCATGTTTTTTCAAATGCAGGAAGCAGTTTTTTTGTCTTAAAAAGATATTCTTTATCAAGGGAATAACGGTTCCGCCCTTTTACATAATCTGGATGCACCTTTGAAATTTTATCGATTGCGCTAAGCATTTCTGATGGATAACCATTTGTGTGGACCACAGAAGTATCAAGCCAGTCTGGGCAAAGGTTCAAATAAAAGGCTGAAAAAGGTTCCAGAAGATAAGCATCTATAAAGATATGATAAAGACAATCAATAGGACTATTTTTTTCGGTAAGCTCTTCAAACATATAGCTTTCCATAAGTCGTCCTATATCAAAAAATTCCCTGACATTCCATTCTTCTTCGCTTCTATTGACTTTATAAATCCAGTCTTTTATAGCACGTCTATAAACTTCAATATCAACAAGAGGAGAATCTGTACTTCCGGCTGGAATAAGGCCGACTTCAAATTGAGGTTTCGGCTTCAACATTTTCTGTTCAGGCGAAATCTTCTTAATCAGAAGATTCACGGCTTCCATTGCCATACGTTCTTCGCGCGGAACATATGAAGTAATAGTTACATCATTAAGGAAAGCATCCTGGGTAGCTTCATACCCGGTAATTAAAAGATCTTCAGGACAGAAAATACTGTTTTTTCTAAGGTGATTTTCAAGTCCCAGTGCCATATAGTCATTTTCGCAAATAACTACATCAGGAATTTCAGATTCTTTTGCTATCAGTTTTTCTGCCAGTTTTTTTCCACCGGTATACCAGAAATCCCCATGTGCGAGTTTTATATTCTCTTTAGGAATTCCAAATTTTTTCCCACGCGAAACAATAGCTTTATAAACTTCATTTTTCTTTTCATTATCTGGAACTCCAGAAAGGAAAATGGCTGTTTTACAATTTTTCTCACCAAAAACGTGATCGGAAATTTCTTTGAAAACTGTAATTTTGTCAGTATGAATTACATCATAACCGGTTGAAGACTCGTTTTTTTCATCTGCTTCAAAACCCATATCCAGACATACAACTGGTTTTTTACATTTTTTCTGAAGAAGATTCTTCAGGTCATTAATTATCTGCTGATTATTATTAACTAAAAAAGACCGGGTGCAAACTAAAACACCTTCAAGAAGATCAAAATTTATCAGATTAAGAATATTAAGATCTGAATCAACATAACCTTCGTATGTTGTTCCAAGAGAAACTAAAGGTGAAAACACCTGAAGATTGTAATCATATCTGGCAACCTGTGCCTGAATCCCCTTTAATAATCTTTGTTGGTAAGCTGCTTCCGGATTAGCGATAATACAACCCAACGATTTCCTAACACCCATAAATTTAATTTTACTTCGCTTTTCTCCTAAAATCAAATTTTGTTTCTGCAAGCACTACTGCCAGGAAAATCAAGATACAGCCAAAGGCCATTTTAACGGAAACTGCTTCATGAAGGATAATGACACTGAATAAAATACCAAAAACAGATTCGAAACTCATAAAAAGCGACGCAAGTGACCCAGGAAGATATTTAAGGCTAACATTTTGAAGAACAAAAGCTACCAGTGAACTTAAAACTCCCAGATATAACATGGAAATGATGACTTTTGAACTTAACAGACCTTCAACCGGGAATTTTCCGTCAAAAAACGGTGCTGTCAGCCATGCAAAAAGCGCTGCAAAAATAAACTGTTGAACTGTAAGGAAAAGTGTGTCGGCACCTTCTCTATTACATTTTTCAGTCCAAAGAATATGAAGTGCATAAAAAAGCCCACAAATAAGGGTAAGAACATCCCCAATGTTTACCCCTGCATCGCCATTCCCAAGACTTAACAAACCGATTCCTGTAAGGCTCATAGCAGCTGCAACAAAAACATACCAGCCTGGGCGTTTTCTATATAGAGGCCAGCTTAAAATCGGAACCAGCATAACATAAACTGTTGTAAGAAAAGCATTTTTTCCAGCGGTTGTATAATTACACCCGATTGTTTGTGTAACATAAGCAGCATAAAGGAAAAAACCTGTTACAAGCCCATTTATCCAGTCTCTAAGAGTCTTATTTTTAAATCTCTTAATAGTAAAGAATGAAAGTCCTATAGCAGCAATAGTAAAACGAATTGCAACCATCCAAACCGGACCTATTGAATCAAGAGAATCTTTTACAACGACAAAGGCAAAGCCCCATATAATAGTAACAAATATAAGTCCTGTACTTGCCAGGAAGGAAGTCATTTTTTTTGTCATGACAAAATTATAATATTTTATGTTATTCCATGCCACACAGTTTTAAACCTTGTTATTTATTATCAAAAAAAATAATATAATGTTATGAAAAAAATTTGTTTAATTACAGGCATTTTGCTTTGTACAGCCTTTTGCTTTGGAAAATCCTTTTGGGCAAATTCTAATATGGTTGACCTTCTAGATAAACCTTCATTCAAAGGGAAAATGGTAGCAAAAGTAAATTATGGAACTGAACTTATAGATTCAGGTACTCAAATCGGACACTATATAAAAGTTACTGTAGCAGGAAAAGAAGAATTGACCGGTTGGGTTCACGACTCGCAAATCAGCTACAGAAAAATCAAAACCACCAGTTCAGCAACCGCAAAAGAAATCTCTCTTGCAGGAAAAGGATTCAGTGCCGAAATAGAAAAATTATACGGTTCTAATTCAAACCTCGATTTCGAAAAAGTTGATCTCATTGAAAAAATCGAAATCGATTATGACGATCTGGATGCCTTTATTGAGGAAGGCAACCTGAATGAACAGGCAAATAAATCTTCAAAAGGAGGCAGATAATGAAAAAAACAAAACTTCTTTTGACAGCTGTTCTTTCAACTCTTCTTCTGGCTTCTTGTTCCAAAACCACTTCTGAAGTCATGAAAGTTTCATCAACTGTTCTTTCTGCAACAGGAATTATTTCCAGAGGAACCCGGGACTCCATAAACAAAGCCATAGATGCTTCTAATTCCGCAGAAATCACATTTTCATTGGAAGAAGAATATTACATAGGCCGTGGTGTTGCGGCAAACCTCCTTTCAAAATATAGAATTCTTGATAATCCAAAAGCCACTGATTATGTAAATCATGTTTTGCAGACAATGATCGCAGGTTACGGGGCAACACAAATGTTCAATGGATACCATGCAGTAATTCTTGATTCTGAAGAAATCAATGCATTTGCTACTTCAGGTGGACACGTTCTGGTTACAAAAGGACTTATTAAGGCTGCTGGAACCGAAGATGCACTGGCTGCCGTTCTGGCACATGAACTTGCTCATATCCAGCTTGGTCATTCTATTCAGGCCATAAAAAGCGAAAGAAAAAAGAATGCAAATAAGGCCATTACATCAGCTGCATTCCAAGCAACAATGTATATTGGAACTTCAGAATCAGAAAGTGATTCTTATTATAGAACTTCAGATCTGATCAGAGATGTGGAAGACGCTTTTGAAGAGGTACTTGGCGACACAATAGATACTTTGATAAACAACGGTTATTCACAGAATTTTGAATTTGAAGCTGACCGCTGTGCGCTGGATATTATGTCTTTCTCAGGCTACGACGTTTACGCTATGGACGATATGCTTTATGTACTTTCCTACAAAACTCCAAAAGGCAGCGGCGGGTTTGGAAAAACACATCCATCTCCAAAAGCCAGAATGGAAAACCTGAAAAAAGAATATAAAAAACGTGCTCTATACGAAACAGATCCTATACGAACACAACGCTATAAAGAAAATATCGACAGGCTTTAATCCTGAATTTATTTTTCAAAAATTAATTTAATATGAAGATTAATAAAAAACACGTTCCTTTTATTATTTCAGTCCTGGTTTTCGTTCTGATTCTGGGACTGGAACAAGCGGGACTGTTCAACTTTCTGGAATTGAAAAGTTATGACTCCAGAATGAACAGAACTTCGCACCTACGAAGACCATCACAGGATATTATTCTTGTCATTGTAAATCAGCAAAGTCTAGATGAAGCCAGCGAAAAATACGGCTGGTCTTTTCCATGGCCAAGAGAAGCCTGGGGAAAAATCTATGAATATATGGATGCTGGAAATGCCGCATCTGTCACTTATGATATTCTTTTCTCTGAAACTTCAACTTATGGAAAAAATGATGATATAGCCTTTGCCGAAAAACTTGCTGAAGGCCACAATACAAAATCCTGTATAGCCCAGTTTTGGAACGGAGAATATGATCAAGAAGCAACCATAACAAAACCTGTAAAAGAAATTTTAAATTCCGCTTCCTTACTTTCAACTACTACCAGCTTAAAAGATTCCGACGATATTATCAGACGCTGCCGAATAGAAGACAAAGTCCAGGGAGAAAATCTTGTTTTTATGGGATTTGCTCCTATAGCAGACGAGGAAAATTTCCGGGATAAATTACCTGTAATGCATAAGAAGGGAGAATATACAGATTCTGTAAAACTCACTTTTAAGGGCGATATAAATCGTTACGTTCGTTACAGTGCCATGGAAATTTTAAACTCCATAGATGCTTATAATAATGGTGATGAACCGGAGTACGAACCGGAAAATTTTGAAAACGCTCATATATTTGTAATCTACTATGCATCTGGCATTTTTGATATTTGTTCCAGCCCAATTGGAAAAGTTTATCCTGGTGGAGGAATCTCGATAACTGCACTTGATAATTATCTTACTGATGATTTTATGCGGACTGTTCCTTATTTCCTAAACCTACTGGCTTTATTTCTGGTTTGCATTTTGGGAACTATGATTTCTGTTTTCAGTTCAAAAAGAAAAAGTACCAGAACTGTAATAGCAAGTAACATCATCTTATTTTCACTTGGGATATTTTTGATTTATGAAGTAAACAAAGGACTATTCATTTTAAAATACGACGCCCTTTTTATTCCGCTTTTGGCAGGTTTTGTTATTTCGTTTTTTTCTGCGGCCAGTGTTGACTACTTTATGGAAGGTAAACAGAAACGTTTTATAAAGAACGCATTCAGTCAGTATTTAAGTCCTGTAGTTATCAATCAGCTGATTTCAAATCCAGATAATCTGAAACTTGGTGGCGAACGACGATTCATTACTATGTTTTTTAGTGATGTAGAAAGCTTTACTTCGTTAAGTGAAAATCTTTCCCCAGAAGCATTAACTGAAATCTTAAATATTTACCTGGGAGAATTAAGTAAAATCATTCTGGAATCTGGTGGAACAATCGACAAATATGAAGGCGATGCAATTATTGCGTTCTGGAATGCGCCAGCCGATATTCCAGACCACAGTGTCAGAGCATTGGAAGCGGCTGTAAAATGCCAGGAACGACTCCAGGAAATGAATGACTATTTCTTGAAAAAAGTCGGAAGAGGAATGTGGACAAGAATAGGAATTAATACTGGATTTGCTGTTGTAGGCAACATGGGCAGTGAAAGCCGTTTTGACTACACTATGTTCGGCGACAGTGTAAACCTTGCTGCCAGACTGGAAGGATTAAATAAACAGTTCGGAACATATCTTCTTTGCTCCGAAAATACAAAAAAACATGCCGAAGAATGCGGTACAAATCTGTTTTTCAGAGAAATTGGAAAAGTACAGGTTATTGGTAAATCAGAAGCCGTAAAAATTTTTGAACCAATGACAATTATGCAGGCTGAAAAAACAGAAAATGAAAGACTTGCATTTGAAAAGGGTCTTGAAATGTTTTATAGCGGAAAACTTAAAAAAGCCGAAGATATTTTTTCTAAAAACGAAAAAGATAAGACAAGTTTGTTTTATGCAAAAAAATGCCGTCAACTTTTAGATGACGGCATTACAGGCGATAAGAACTGGCCCGGTATTTTTGTAGCTGAAAGTAAATAAAAGTTTATTTTACAGAGACAGCTGTAATGTGTGGATTTGGACCTTCATACCAGTAAAGGAATCCTTCCATATCAATTACCTGTCCTACTTTCAGTTCTTTTACTGCTTTGTAAACTGCAGTTGTGTTATCGCAAAGATAAGATTCAACTGTGAAAGAATAAACTTTTCCATTTTTTGAAACTTTGAAGTAAAGATCGTCGCCGTCCTGTCCAGCTCCATTCCATTTGTAAAGGAATGCTGCACCGCCATCAGATGGTTCAACTGTCATACCTTTGAATGCAACAAAAAGATTCTGTTTCTTTACCAAATCATCTGTTCCAAGAAGAGCTGTTACATCATCTGCAGCTGCAATATATTTTCCCTTAAGGATTTCATATTTTGCATCGATGATTTCTACTTCTCCAGACCATTCAGCCTTATATCCAGTAACTTTGATTTTTGTGCCAGGTACCAATTTATTATATTCTTCCTGTGAACAAGCCATATTGTAAAGGAAATATGCACCTTCTTTATCCTGTGTATAGAAAGTTCCTTTATTATCCCACCAAGACTGTTTTGCCTGAACGTATGTTTCAACAACAACTTCAGATTCCAAAGGAGCTGCAGCAAATTCAGCATAAGTCATTACACCTTTGCCTTTTTTTTCTGCTTTAGGTTTTGCTGTTGCTACAGAAAGAACTGTAAGTGCAACAAATGCTACTGATAAGAATTTTTTCATTTATTTCCTCCAAAAAAAAATCGTAGATATATAATACCAACCCTCCGATTTTGTTACAATTACACCATAATTTACTTAATTATCAGATCGTACATTTCACAACTTCCAATACTCAGGCTGTGCGGTACGACGCTGCTTTCAAGTTTTCCGGCCTTTACGCATTCCATGGCTTCTTTTGCTTCGTAGTAAAAACCATTTGGAGTTACTGTATCTTTAAACCGCTCAACTTCTTCAAAATCATTGTTATACAGAACACATTCTGTAGTCCAGTGAGCATTTGGAATTTCAATACGCCCTTTATTTCCGTAAAGAACGATATTTTCTTTAATGCGAGCTGTAAAAGAAGTTTTTACGCTTGAAGTGATTTTTCCATAGTTCAGCGTGATATTGTTTGAAGTGTCTACACCTTCTTCATTATAGATTGCATCACATTTCATGCTTACAGGTTTTGTATCTGTAAAGAAATCGCTCACCATATAGCCGTAAACGGACAGATCCCATGCAACGCCGCCGCCGTTTGCTTTTTCAAAGAAACGGTTTCCTTTGTGGCTTGGTGCGTTAAAGCCGATAGCAAAATCGATAAAGCAAAGGTCACCGATTTTCCCTTCCTTAATCCATTCCTTTGCTTTAATAAGAGGAGGAAGAAAACGGCTCCACATAGCTTCCATAAGGAAAACATTTTTGGACCGCGCGTATGCAATACCTTCTTCACAATCTTTTTTATTCAGGTACATTGCTTTTTCACAAAGAACTGGGACTCCCTTGTCGATGCAAAGCTTAATCAAATCTTTATGTGCATTCTGAGTAACAGCGATATAAACACAGTCAGGTTTTACTTCATCCATCATTTTTTCGAAATTGTCGTAAACGGCAGGAATGTTGTTACGCTTTGCAAAATCTTCGCAGCGTGAAAGAGTTCGGTTTGCAACAGCTACAATTTCAGCTTCAGGGATAAAACTAACGGCATTACAGAATTTATTTGCAATGTCACTGGCGCCCATAATGGCCCATCTGAATTTTTCCATATTATTTTCTCCTCAAAAAAAAACAGATTATAACACACCAAGCCAGAAACAAAATTCCAAGCAGATTGCGGGATATTTCAGGAAGAGGTCCCAATTCTTTTTTACTTTCACCTGCGGCAAGGTCACCTTCTTTCACCTTAATTTCATTCAGACGGAACAAAGCCGTAACATCATCAAAGTTTTTCTTTGTAAATGCAGAATCAATTTTCTGATTACGACGTGCCGCCTTGCACACATTTTCAACAAGCTGACCTGCGGCATTTCTTAAAGAAGCAGAACCATTGAATACCGGAGTTGTAAAAGTTTTTTCCGGATTTTCAAGAATCAAACGTGCCGCCTCGATTTTCACTTTGTAATACATATTGTTGTCTTCACCGGCGCGGGAAATATAGTCCTCATATTCAGGACTCTTCTGGGCGCGAAGAGTTACAGGAACATATCCTTCAGTCTGCGAGTAAGTAATCTGAGTTTCATTTGTCAAAAGGAACTGTGCAAAAAGCCATGAAGCAAGAACTTCCTGAGAATCAGCTTTGTTGAAAATACAGAGAGAAGGCCCCTGAGAAATCATTTTTGGATTTTCAGGATCTACTTGCGGAACAGGTTTTACCACCGTTTCAAACTTAACAAGTTTATCTTCACTGATATCACTTAAAGGAGCATCGCCTCCCATCCAGGTTGCGCCGGCTGTTGAGTCCACAGCGAAAATACACTGGCCTGCATTCAAAAAATTTCCAGGATAACTTGAAATTGCAAAAGTTGAAAAAGCACGGGTTCCTGCATGAACGCCCACTTCATTAAGGAAGTTTTCGGTTTCTTCATTAAAAATGTGGATGCGTCCGCTTTCTTCCGAATACCCTGCATTTTTCTGTGCAAGGTACTGAATAAGCATATTATCAGTTGATTTATAAATGAAAGGAATCATTACGTTCTGATTGTTTATAGAATAAATTCCGTTTTCATCTTTCACGTTTGCTTCTTCGGAAAGTTTCCAGAGCCAGTCCCAGGTTACCACTTCGGGAATTTCATATCCAAGTTTTTCTACAAGATTTTTGTTGATATACAAAGCTTCTGTTGAGCGCATGAAAGGAAGTGCAAACTGATGTCCTTCAAGAAATCCTTCCTGTAAAAACTGTGAAACAATTTCTTCCTTACGGACAGAATCAAAGGGGAGCGCTGAACCGCCAAGCCCATACTTTTCATTTTCCAGAAGTTCATCCAGCGGCACCACTATGTTCACGCCGGTATTGTAAGTAGCAATATGATCGGGATAAGTTATGCAGACATTTGGAGTTGTAAAAGTTGAAATGTTTGTGATTACATCATTATAAATGCGGTTGTAATCTGTATAGATTTTCATGTTCACTTTTACATTGGGGTAAAGCTTTTCAAAATCACGGATTGCTTTTTCATAAGCTTCAGTCTGAATTTTGTTTGTATCATTTTTTGCCCAAAAGGAAAGTTCAATATTCCGTGAAGTATCAAACTGATCCGGCATTGAAAATGCCGGGAGCGACTTTTTCCCGTGACAGGAAGTCAGACAAAAGATGATAAGACTATTTATGATAAATGAAACAATTTTTCGGTAACGCATTATTTTTATATTATAACGCGAAACCCTATATAAAATCATAAAAAAAAGCAGTGTCCCAACGACACTGCTAAAACTCTCTTTTATAAACTCTCTCTTCTTAAAATCAGTTACTTAAAACCGGAATCCTGCAAAGAATTTTGCACCGATATAAGTGTTGTTATTTATGAAAGTTCCATAATCTTTATATATTCTTAAAACAGGAAAATTAACATTAGTGATTCCAAGCCCGCTGTAAAATCCTTTTCTATTGTTTTTCATGAAAAGAACATCCAAAGAATTCTGTGTCTTAAAAAACATACCGCCTAGAATTCCTGCTGTATAACCCGCCCCGGTTGAGAAATCCAGTTCAAGATTAAAGTTTCCGATTTCAAGTAAATTCCATGAAAACCCTGCAACAGGCATAAAACTTAAACCGTAAAAATCCACACCTACATCAAAACCAACAGAAAAATGAACTGGGGCTGAAATTTTTGAAGAATTGAATTCCCAACCACAAGTAGCTGAAAAACCTGCCACTCCTGTAAAACTTGGGTCATCAATAGTGTCAGGTGTTTCTGTGTTGAAGCAGTCATGACGGAATGACATTAAGCCGCCTACTCCATCATCATTCTGCTGAATGAAAACACCTGCAAAAACTGAAAAACAAAAGCAGGACAAAATAACGCTGATTAATATTTTTTTCATAGTTCACGTCCTCCATCAATTAGTTTGCAAAATTTTTCAGAGCAACCGGCTCAAGTTCTTGAACTGAGTTTTTATTCAAATCAACACAAATCATTCTTGCCACCTGATTACTATACGAAACGAAGAAAACTTTACTTCCTCTTATAGCAGGCACACTATTTCCTTCGGATTTAAAACTTAGGCCTGTATCTTCTAAACCTGTTCCAGTCCCATTCAAAGTGAATACATTTACTTCGCAGGAAATTGGTTTCTGAAGGAAAACATAAATCTTGCCGTTCACATTCTGCACTGTAAGGATTTCTCTTTCTGAAATTTCCGATCCAACAATTTCCTCAGATTTTCCGCCAGTTTTTTTGATTCGGAAAATTTTCTGACTGTTCAGATTGATTACAATTTCGGAGAAGTAAACATATTCAGAATCAACACAAAGAACATTAAAACTTTTTTCATATTCCCAGCCGATTACTTCGTCATAAACAGCCCCTTCATATATATCAAATTCTGCTATCGGGGAATTAAAAGCATTTTTTACTACATCGAATCTGGTGATTGTCGAAAGATGTTTTTCATTTTTCATTTTTCCCAAAACAAACCAGTAATTTCCTTCTGTATCAGAAACCGGAACATTGTCCGAAATTATGCTGCTTACTTTTTCTGTCACAACAGTTCCAAAGCTGTCAGATTCTGGACTAAAAGTCTTTACCTTAAAAAAGTATTCCCCGTTGTCATATTCATTACAGAAATATCTTAATCCTTTCCCTGAAATAATTTCCGCCGATTCTCCAAAGCCCGGTCCACCCCAGTAAGAATTTTTATCATCTGACGCAAATGAAGTCAGTTCTGTTTTATCAGACCGCATAACATAAATTTTCTGATATTCCGCATCATATCCGTAAAAACTTAGTTTTCCGTCACTTCCTTTTAGTCCTACATTAAACGGATGATGAATACTACCCGAATACTCTCCAGGAGCATAAACATAGTCAAAGACTTCATTTTTTTCCCAATCGTAAACGGCATATATTGTTCCGTTATAGATAACATCTTTTTGAGTATTTTTACCCTTTGTTTCAAAGTTCATTACAAAGTCATAATTCAAAACAATAGGCTCATTTAATGAATCAAAACTTTTATATGATTTTTTTCCGCGGATTTTTGAATAATCTTCTGCAGGATAAAACACACAGGAAGAAAACAAAATGGTAAACATCAGCGGCAATAAAAGTGTTTTTTTCATAAAAACTACCTCCTCCATAAGTGGTAAAAGTTTCTATGCTTAAATCTTAGGCTGATTGTGAGGAAAAATAAATTGAACCTTGGTGGATTTTTAGGATTTTTGGATTACACCTTGGTGGAATCTTTAGAAAATTTGATAATAAAATCGATCTGACAGGTTACGCCAAGCTTTTTATACAAAACTGCAAGGCGTTTTTTTACTGAACTTAATGAAAGATTATGATTTATAGCGATTTCTTCATATTTACAGCCGTCCAGAACTTCGCGAAGCATCTCTTTATCGCGTTCTGTAAATCCGGCCTGTTCAAAATAATCACTTATGTTTTCTTTTTCTACTTCTTCAAGAACATCCTGATTAATCCGAACCAGAAGTTTTTTCCAGATAAGGAACATCCAGAAAACAGCTATCAAAGAAAACAATAATTCTGTAAGTGAATCAAAAAGCTGGGCTCTCTCAAGTCGGAATTGAAAACCAACGGCCAATACATAAACAATAACAGCCAAAATGGTTTTTAGTTTTTTATGAGTACTGAAAAAATGAATCTTGCGACCAAGAAGATAACTGCAGCAGACAAGAATAACGCTGAGCGCAGAAGAACCGTAAGCCACACTGAAAACTGAAAACATGAAAACCCAGTAAATATAAATTCGAAGATCCAGAGGATAAATCATCTGGCGGATTTCTGAATAAATAAAGAAAATAAAAACAGGAATCATTGCGCAAAGGTAAACAAAACGGTCTTCCGGTCTGATTACGAAAGCAGCCAAGACAAAACAGGAAGCTATGAATAATCCTGAAAAAAGGGCGCAAAGCCGCCAGAAAGTAAATTTTGAAATATGCATTATTATTGTCTAAATCCTTATGATTATCCTTTTGTGCCGCCTCGGCTGACACCACTCATAATCTTTTTTCTGAAAATCAAAAACAGAAGAATAAGCGGAATTGAAATGACAACTACGGCTGCCATCATAGCCGGAATGTTTTCGCGGCCGAATCCATTTTCGCGGATTTCCTGAATGCCGTTTGAAACAAGGAAATAAGCCGGATCATCAGTTACAAGGCGCGGCCAGATATAACTGTTCCAGCATTCAATCACTTTAAGAATCGTTACAGTGACAAGGGTCGGACGACAGATTGGAAGCATTACTTTCCACATATATTTGAAATCGGAAGTGCCGTCCACTTTTGCCGCATAATAAAGTTCGTCAGGAACCTGTTCAAAGTTTTCTTTCAATAAATAGATATAAAAAACTGATGTAACACTCGGAAGAATAAGTCCCAGAAATGTGTTACGCAGATTCATATTTGTAATTGTCACATAATTTGTAATTACCAGAAGTTCATTTGGAATCATCATCATGGAAAGAAAAATTGTGAACACAAGATTCTTTCCGCGGAAGTTCAGACGGGCAAAACCATAAGCTGCAAAAACAATGACAAGAATCATGAGAACTGTAGTGATTACTGTGAAAATCAGAGTATTCAGAAGATAACGGCCAAGATTTACAGTTGTAAATGCGTCGATATAGTTCTGAAATGTGGGATGAAGTGTAAAGAACTTTGGAACAAATTCAGAAGTGTAAGCACTGTAAGTTTTTACAGACGAAAGAATCATCCAGTAAAATGGAAACAGAACAAAAAGAGCCCACACGCCTAAAAGAGTGTACAAAAAAATATTAAACGCCACAGTCCGCTTATTTTTCATATTTTTCTATTATATTTGTTAAATCGGTCTTTATAAAGTAGAATTCCTTTTATGACAGTACCTAGAATTCTTGGCGGCCTGAAATATTTTTCACCAAAGACTCTCAAAGACGACATACTTTCCGGTTTCATTATCGCCCTGGTTTCAATTCCTATTTCCATGGGCTACGCTCAGATTGCAGGGCTTCCGCCCGTTTACGGACTTTACAGTTCCATTCTGCCGGTTCTTGTTTTTGCATTTATGACATCAAGTCCGCAGTACATTTTCGGAGTTGATGCGGCGCCTGCAGCTTTAGTCGGCGCTGAACTTTCCACACTTGGGATAGCTGCCGGCTCACAGGAAGCTTTAGCGGCTGTACCACTTTTCACGTTCTTTACAGGAATCTTTCTTCTGATTTTCGCCCTCTGCCGTTTCGGCAAACTTAAAAAATATGTTTCAACTCCGGTTCTTGGCGGATTCGTAAGCGGCATCTGTATCACAATCATTCTTATGCAGATTCCAAAACTTTTCGGAGGAAACGCCGGAACAGGTGAAGTTTTTGAACTGGTTCCTCACATCTATCACGAAGCCCTTCACACTTTTAATCCGTGGGCACTTGGAACAGGCATCCTTTCCATCGTTCTGATTTTAGGCTGCAAAAAACTTTTCCCCAAATTTCCTCTTTCCGTTGTAATCATGCTTTTGTCTGCCGCTATTGAATGGAAGTTCCAGGTTTTCACAAAAGCGGGGATTAATACTCTTCCTGAAGTTCAGGGCGGTTTCCCAAAAATCATTCTTCCTGATTTTTCTGCCGTTCCGGTTTTTGACTGCATCAAAGGCGGATTTTCCATTGCCCTGGTAATCACAGCAGAAACACTTCTTGCCGCCAACGGCTATGCCATGAAAAACCGTTACAAACTTTCGGACAATACAGAAATCCTTTCCTACTCTGCCGCAAACATTGTTTCCTGTTTCCTTGGAAGCTGTCCTGTAAACGGAAGTGTTTCACGAACAAGCATGAACCAGCAGTTCCATGGCAAAAGTCAGATGACTCAAATTTTTGCTTCCCTGATTCTTCTTGTTATCCTGCTTTTCGGAACAGGTTTCATAAAATACTTACCGGTTCCAGTTCTGACCGCAATCGTCATTACGGCTCTCTGGGGCGCCGTAGAAATCGACACTGCAAAAAAACTCCGCACATACGACCATCAGGAGTTCATGATTTTTTTTGCCGCCATGATTGCTGTTTTAATTTTCGGAACAATCATCGGCGTATTCTTTGGAGTTCTGCTTTCGTTCCTCAACGTCATCATCAAAGAGTCTTTACCGCCAAGAAGTTTCCTTGGGTGCATTCCAGGCCGCGGCGGATTTTTCAGTCTGGACTTTTTCCCGGCAGCCCGTCCTGTAAAAGGCGTTGTAATTTACCGCTTCCGCGGAAACCTTTTCTTTGCAAACATCGAACAGTTCAAAAATGACATTGAAAATGCAATCAAGCCTGATACAAAAGCGGTCATCGTTGATGCTTCTGGAATCGGGGCGCTTGATATTACGGCATGTGAAAGCCTTGAGTTTTTATGGAAGTCTCTGAAAGAGCGTGGAATCAAATTCTATCTGACTGAACACGAACAGAAATTAAATGATGAACTTAGAAGTCTTGGACTTGGGTACATAATTGAAGAAGGCGGAGTCCGCCGAAAAATGTCTGTTGCCCTTCACGACATTGGCATGAAAAAGCCTTACGAGATTGAACTGAAGGAAAATGAAACCGTCGTTGAAGAACCTGAATTTCAGGAAAACCTGCTTCGCGAATTCGAATGGGCTTTCGGAAAAGATGCACAGAAGCAGATTGAAGAATACGTTCAAAACATGGTTTCGCATCTTGATGAAAGCGGAAACGATGATGTTTCAAAAATGATTAAAGAGTCGGGAATCTGGAACGGCATTTCATCATACGACGAAGAACTGATTCTTCAGGTTTTTGAGCTGCGCATTGCGGAACTTGAAATGGCAAAAGGCAACACGGACAGTGAACTTGCAAAGCAGGTTAAAGAGCGCCGTGAAAAAATTCTTGCTGAAATCAGAAAAGAAGATTCCAAATCGGCATCCAGACTTGAAAAGAAGATGGAAAAACTGGAAAAGAAAAATCAGACTCTTAAAGAAAGAATCGGAAAAATTATCAGGCGTAAAAAGTCTTCTTCCGACTCACCATCAGATTGATTACTGTAATTGTCAGCACAATGGCAAAAAGAATGATTGCTGCCGCAGACGCATAACTTGGATAACCACCGGAATTTCCGTAGAGCATGTCGTAAATGTAACCAACGATTGTGTTCATTTCTGCGGCATTCAAGTTTGTACCGAAAAGCGCAACAGCATCGGCATAAGCTTTGAAAGCACCAATAAAACCTGTGATTACTAAATAAGCAACTGTCGGACTAATCATTGGTAAAGTAATGCGCCAGAACATACGGCTACGGCTAGTTCCATCTACTCGGGCAGCCTGATAATACTGCGGATTCACACTTGCAAGAGCCGAAGTTAAAATCAGAATCTTGAAAGGCATTACAATCCATACTGTGTAAAAACAAAGTACGAACATTTTTGCCCAGTATGGCCCGTCGATAAAGTCCACACCTTTTCCGCCGAACAAATGAATGAGCATATTTACAAGACCGTCACTGTAAGCTGTCTTCTTGAAAAGAATCATGAACACAAGTCCAACGGCAAGTGTATTTGTAACGTAAGGCAGAAAATAAATTGTCTGAAAAGCTTCTTTCAGTTTTGGAATGGAACTGAGTCCCAGAGCAATGAGAAGTGAAAGGCCTGTAGAAACCGGCACTGTGATGATTACAAGGATAAATGTATTTTTTACGGCTTTAAGAAAATACGGATCGTGAAGAACGTACTTGTAATTGTACAGGCCTGTCCCGAAAAAACTCTGGCTTGCAAAATTGTAGCCTTCTTCAAACGAATAAACAAAAACGTCAAAGAGCGGATAAATCATGAACACTGCCATGAATAAAAATGCGGGAATAAGATAAAGCCAGCCTTTGGGATTATTTTTATCAAGCATGATTTTCTCCTTTTTCGTTTAATTTGTATTGGTTTAATTTTTGAACGGATCCTTACTTTGATCCACAGTATTAAGTTCATCCATATTAACAATGTAACGGGCCCCTGGCATAGCTTTTAAAACCTCTTGATAATCATAAGAAAGTTTTTCCGTTTTTTCTCCATCCAAAACTTTTTTCATAGCCGGGCTCGGATTTAATTTTTCGGCTTTCAAAAAAAGTTCATTACGTGAAGTAGCCCTTGTAGTCACACGAAGTTTTTCCACAATGGCTGCCATCTGAACATCATCTGCATAAGTACTAACCTTTTCTGAATCCGTATAACACCTGCAAACCTTTTTCTGACTATTGTCAAAATAATAAACCAAATTCTTATCTGAAATGCTCTGTGCTACAATCTGTCCAAATTTGATTTTCCCAGATTCACAATTTATTTCTTCTATCGCAATTGCGGGAACACTTTCCGGTGCTACGTAATCGGCAAAAATCCAGAAATCAACATAATCATAAACCGCATGAAAATACTTTTCCTCATTAAGTTCCATTTCGCTTCCAGGAAGAATTTCAAAAATATTTCCACGTGAAAGTGTTTTCATTCCATGCATTTTCCCGTCACGCCCAAAAAGATTTAACAAAGCATTCGGAGAAAGAATCACTGATGGAATCAATTCTTCCGGTATCACTTCCAGTTCCAAAATGCCTTCTTTATTTTTCAACTCTTCAAGATCAAGTTGTTCTGAACTGTCAGTTTCCAATATTACTTCGTGGGCAGGTGCTTTTTTTGAACAGGCTGTACAAATCAGAAGCAGGACTATTGCCAAAAAAAAGACAAAAGATTTTTTCATGAATTAAAATCTCTCCCCTGCTTCCGTAAACAAATATACTTTATTCTGCTTGAGTCTTAAGAAAATATCTCCAGGTTCCAGATTTTTTGCATCATCAGAATCAACAATTGCGCGGATAATTCCACTTTCAGACTTTGGATGTGTCAGAAGAAGTGTTGTGTCACGACCTTGGGTTTCAACACGTTCAAGGACTAACTTCACACCCATAACATTTCCATCATTTCCAAATAAAAGACCATTCTCGTCAATATAATTATCCATTGCCAATTGTTCATTATCAATTAACATCCCTTCAGGTCTTACAGCAAGGAAACTATTTTTTCCATCTCGTTCCATTTTCAGAACATTAATCGGAGGTGTTCCAAGAAATTTTGCAACAAACAGATTTTTTGGATTTTCGTAAACTTCCTGAGGTTTCCCAATCTGCTGAACTGCACCGTCCTTCATTACAATTATTTCATCAGAAATACTCATAGCTTCATCCTGATCATGGGTAACAAAAATAGTCGTAATTCCAGTTTCTTTCTGAATACGACGAAGTTCCTCACGAGTTTGGAGACGAAGGCGTGCATCAAGATTTGAAAGAGGTTCATCAAGTAAAAGCACTGGTGGACGTTTTACAAGAGCTCGCGCAATTGCTACACGCTGCTGCTGACCACCTGAAAGTTCCTTTGGTTTTCGTTCCAGAAATTTTTCTATCTGAACAACACGAGCAGATTCTTCTACACGTTTTTTTATTTCTTCTTTTGAAAGTTTCTCTTTCCCCTTAAGATTTTCCAAAGGAAAAGCAATATTCTGTGCAACGGTCAAATGGGGGTATAAAGCATAATTTTGAAACACCAGACCAACTCCGCGATTTTCTGTCGGTACTTTGGTCATATCTTCATCACCAAAAAAGATTTGTCCTTCGGTAGGATCCAGAAGTCCTGAAATCATATAAAGAGTTGTTGATTTCCCACAACCAGAAGGTCCAAGAAGTGCCACTAATTTTCCATCAGGAATTTCAAAATTAAAATTGTCTACAGCGATTACTTCTGTTTTATCTTTTCCACGACCAGGAAAACGTTTTGTCAGATTCTTTAAGGTGATAGTCATAAATTTTATTATATCGCAATAAAGACTGTTTATTAAGATAAAAGTTTCAGAATCCAATTTTTGTGTTACACTTTTAATAAAGGAGTTTTTTATGGGCAAATTGCAGACGTAAGTCCAATGATTGGTATGCTCATGCTTCCAAAAACCTGTATGTATATTTGGGCAGTCATGATGGGATACAAAACTGTGAATCAGAAAAATTAATTTAAATTTGCCCAATCCTTGAAAATTTATTATTTTATAATGGTAAATTAATCTTATTTTCGAGGCTATTTAATGGCAAAACACGAATTTCAGACAGAAGTAAACCAGCTTCTCAAACTTCTTATTCATTCACTTTATTCAAACAAAGACATCTTCCTGCGCGAAATTGTTTCGAACGGATCAGATGCTCTGGACAAACTTAAATATCTGACAGTTTCAGACGAGGCTTTCAAGAACATCACTTTTGAACCACGCCTGGACATCACTTTTGACGAAAAGGACGCCGTCCTCACAATTCAGGATTCCGGAATCGGTATGAGCGAAGACGACCTGAACAACAACCTGGGTACAATCGCACGCTCAGGAACAAAAGCTTTCATGGAACAGCTGACTGCTGACGCAAGCAAGAACTCAAACCTTATCGGTCAGTTCGGTGTTGGTTTCTACTCGGCTTTCATGGCTGCAAAAAAAATCGATGTTTACACACGCAAAGCTGCCGGCGACGGAAAAATCATGCACTGGTCATCTGACGGTACAAACTCTTACGAAATTGATGAAGTTGCCGCTGACTCAGTAAAGGCAAAGCAGTACGGTTTTGACAAAGCTGAACTTACAGGTTCTGCAATCGAAATCCACCTGAATGACGAATCAAAAGAATATGCTTCAAGATGGAAGATCGAAGAACTGATCAAAAAATATTCTGACCATATCGCATTCCCGATCTACCTGCACTACGAATCAAAAAAATACAACGACAAAGGCGAAGTTGAATCTTCAGAAAACAAAGTAGACCAGGTAAACTCTGCTTCAGCTCTCTGGAAAAAATCTAAGAGCGAACTTAAAGCCGAAGACTACAACGAATTCTACAAGACAATCGGACACGACGGACAGGATCCTCTCCACTACGTTCACACACATGCAGAAGGAACTCAGGAATACACAACTCTGTTCTTTATTCCACAGATGGCTCCATTCGACATGTACCAGGCAGATTACAAAAGCGGTGTAAAACTTTACGTTAAACGCGTATTCATTACAGACGACGACCGCGAACTTCTTCCTGCTTACCTGCGCTTTGTTCGCGGTATCATCGACTCGGAAGATCTTCCACTGAACGTTAGCCGTGAAATCCTGCAGCAGAACAGAATCCTTGAAACAATCAAAAAACAGTCTGTAAAAAAACTCCTTTGTGAATTCAAGAAAATGGGAGAAGCTGCAGACAAACTTAAGAACGCAAAGAACGACGACGGAACTGCAAAAACTCTTACAGACGACGAAAAAGCAAAAGTTGAAAAATGGAACAAGTTCGTAAAGAACTTCAACCGCCCGATGAAAGAAGGTCTCTACGGCGACTGGGAAAACAAAGAAGAAATCTCAGAAATCGTACGCTTCAAATCAACTGACGCTTCAGGAACAGGCGACGACAACTACACAAGCTTTGCAGATTACGTTCAGCGCATGAAGCCTGAACAGAAAGCAATTTACTACATCTCAGGAAGCGACGAAAACAACCTGCGCCAGAATCCGCTTCTTAAGGCATACGTTGCAAAAGGCTTTGAAGTTCTGATTATGTGCGACGACATTGACGATGTTGTTATGCCAACAGTAGGCAAATACAAGGACTTTGAACTTAAGGCTGTAAACCGTTCAGGAAGCGACGAAGACCTGGGAATCAACAAAGAAGAAACAGAAAAGAAAGAACAGGAATTCGGTGCAACACTTGTAAAAATCAAGAACGTTCTTGGCGACCGCGTTAAGGAAGTTAAGCTTTCAAAAACACTTACTGCCGAAAACCCATCTTGTATCGTTATTGACGAAAACGATCCTGGCTACCAGATGATGCAGATGATGCGCGCTATGGGACAGGACGCTCCTGACCTTAAACCAATTCTTGAAGTTAATGCTGATCACCCGATCGTTTCAAAACTCAAGGACGATGATTCAAACGCTGCCGACGTTGCCGAAGTTCTTCTGGATCAGGCAATGCTCATTGCCGGCATGAACCTGAAAGAACCAGCAACATTCGTTAAGGCTCTGAACAACCTTTTGAGTAAATAGGACCCCCTGCGGTAGCGAAACGGTGCAGAAGGTACACCAGCGGTAGCTCGCAGGCAGGAACGCCGTCCCATTCGGGACGGCGTTTTTTATTTTAAATCATATGGTCCTTGAGCTTGTCGATTGTGAGAAAAATCCATTTGTTTTTTGTACATTCGCTTGACGATATGTATAAATGGTATTACTTTATCTATAAGAGGTAATACTATGGCTACTGTTAGTATAAAAATGGACGATATTACAAAAACCAAGTTTTCAGAATTCTGCGAATCTGTTGGACTTACAACTTCAGCCGTAATTAATATGTTTGCCAAACGAGTTGTTCGCGATAACAAAATCCCATTTGAAATTACAGGCGCTCCCGAACCTTCAGAACAGTTTCTGGCAGCAATAAAAGAAGCTGATGAAATTGCGAAAAATCCAAATACAAAAGGCTATCATTCTGTTGATGAACTTTTTAAGGATCTCAACTCATGAAATACGAGATTTTTCATACTTCTCAATTTAAAAAAAGCTTTAAACTTTGTGTAAAACGCGGTTATCCAATGGAAGAGCTTGCGGCCGTAATCGCAAAGCTCGCTGACGATATTCCTCTTGAAGAAAAGTTCCATGATCACGAACTATCCGGCCAACTGAACGGAATTCGTGAATGTCATATACGCCCGGACTGGCTTCTGGAATACAAAAAAACCGAGACAAAGCTCATCCTTACACTCATCGATACCGGAACACATTCTGATTTATTTAAAAAATAATTGACCCATTCAAACAATGTGTTCAAATTAACGCGAAGGTTTATATTCAGGAACAGATTGAGCTAAAGACTCAACTAATTGATTTACAGTTTGCTGATGATATCCGGGAAGACGTTCGCAGTTGTTTATTAATTCATGATATTTTGAATACAGTTCTCTATTTTGGGCTTTTGAAGAATCTCTTAAAAATAAGTCAGCAGGATGAATAGATAAAGCTCTTGCAATTCGGAAAACAAGATCGATAGATGGGGAAGCTTTGCCGGCTTCTACATTTCCTATCTGCCCATTAGAACTGTCGGCCTGAATAGCTAATTCTGACTGAGACCAGCCTTTTTGTTCTCTATAATATTTTAGATTTTTTCTGAATTCTTCAGCATATTCGTCCATGTACTTTAGTGTATAAGGAAATGAAAGATAATAATCTTACAGTATAAAGTAAAACGTACCGATAAACTTTATGAGATAAAGTGATGCTAATTAAATTGCTTTATTCCATAAGGTAGAAAATGAATAAAGAACAGTACGAAGCACAAATCAAAGCATTAAAAGAAGAAATTGAATTATTAAAAAAGAAACAGACTTACGAAATTAAACGCCAGAAATACGGCTTAAACTGGATAGATGTTCCAGAAGCCTTTGAAAAAGACAGCGAAAATAAAATCCCAGTTTTAGAAGAAGTAAAAGATAAATCCATTAAAAATGATGACGGAAAACCAACACATATTTTGATTGAAGGTGATAACTACCACGCTCTGCAGTGTTTGAATTATACACACAAAGGCAAAGTGGACGTTATTTATATTGATCCGCCTTATAATACGGGAAGTGATGGGTTTTCTTATAAGGATGCTCGGTTTCTTGATAAATATCCTGATGGGACTACAGTTCCTAAAGATCATCCTTTAAGACATAGTTATTGGCTTTCTTTTATGAATAAAAGATTGCGTTTAGCAAGAAAACTATTAAAACCAGATGGTGTAATTTTTATAAGTATAAATGAAGATGAATTATCTCAATTAAAACTCCTGTGTGACGAAATCTTTTTACCAGAAAATTATATTTCGACATTTGTAATAAAAGTTCGTCATGACGATAGAATTCTCAAAGGTGATAAACCAATACATGAAACAGTAGAATTTCTGTTAATGTATCAGAATAGTTCTGTATTTCAGATTCAAAAAAGATTAAAAGATAATTCATCTCCAGAAGAATATAAATATCAAATAAAAGAATTAATTTCTAATCCTGAAATAATTGAAATGGGTGAAAAGAATGTTCAAGTTTTCAAGCCAGGTGATTATGAAATAATTACAACATCAGCAAGTTTCAATAACTTAAAAAAAATTAATATCCGAGGTTCTATAAAAGCTGGAAATAGTTCAGGACGTTTTCATATGAAATACCTTGAAAACAGAAAGAATGATTTTGAAGTGTTATATAAAGTTCCAAATATGGGAGATGACGGCTTAGGATATAGATATTTTATTTCGAGAAAAAATGAAAAACAATTAAATGGATCATATTTTCAAGGAGCTCCTATAGATCGAAAAGATTGGACTTCTATACCTTATCCTAATTTTTTTGATTTTGAATCAATTTTCAATGATGTTGGACAAGAAGGAGGCGTACCTTTTGATGGAGGAAAAAAACCTATTGAATTCATAGAGAAATTTATAAAAATAGCAACTGCAAAAGAAAATCTCGTAATTCTAGATTTTTTTGGAGGGAGTGGTTCTACAGCTCATGCCACACTTGATATGAATTCCACAGCTAATAATCAATTCATAGTAGTCCAAATTCCAGAAAAAACATTTGAGATAAAAAATAATAGTAAAAAAGCATTAAAGGGTTGCGAAAATGTTTTTAATGCAGGTTTTGATAACTTAATTGATGTTACATATCAGCGTATAAAAAATGTCATTCAAGGCTACACAAATTCCAAAGGTGAACAAATCCCTGGTCTTGGAAACTCCCTCAAATATTACAAAACAGCTTTTATTGGTCAAAACAACTGTAAAAATGCCAATGATGACGACAGAACAGAACTTGCTAAAAAGGCAGGATGTCTTCTTTCTCTTGGAGAAAACACTTTGGATGAAATCTGTTCAACTGAATATTATCAGCTTTTTACTGGAAGCAAAGAAGCTACTGCTGTTTACTTCACAGATGATTACGAAAAGTTTGATGAATTCAAAAAAAAGGTTGCAGAACTGGCTCCAAAATTTAAAAAGACTTTTGTTTACATTTTTGCCTGGAGTTCTGCAGATGACTTTGCCTATGAATTTGAAGGTATTCCAAATATTCAGATAAAAGCAATTCCTCTTCCGATTCTTGAAATTTATAAGTCTATTTACAACATGTAAGTCCAAAGGAGATTTTTTATGAAACCATTAACATTCCAACAAAAAGCAATAGATGAACTTATTTCCAGTTTTAAAACTCTTTGGACGCAACCTGAATCAAAATTACCTGTGGTTTTTAAAAGTCCAACTGGAAGTGGAAAAACTTTTATGACTTCGGCATTTATAAACGAGATGTCTGAACAGCCGGATTGGGATGCAGATATTGCCTGGATTTGGATTACTTTTAGTGATGATCTTGCCATGCAGAGTCGGGATAAATTTGCTCAGTATTTTAGTCAGAATATTAAAAATCAGTTGATTACGGTTGCAGATTTTAATCAGGGAAAACTTAATAAAAATGATGTGTTGTTTTTGAACTGGCAGAAACTTGTTAGTACTAAGGCAGAAGACCGATTGCTTCGTCGTCCGGAAAATCCTGAAAATGCAAAAGAAAGTGGCTGCTATTTTGAAGATGTTATTGAAGCTACACATAAAGATGGCAGACAAATCATTATGATTATTGATGAAAGTCATAAAAATGTTACTGATGCTGCTTATAAAAATGTAATTAATCCTGCAAATCCAAAAATTATTGTAAATGTTTCTGCTACTCCTAAAGAAATTCCTGATGCAAGTGCCATAAAACATAATAAAGCGGCATTTGTTGAAGTTGAACTTGCTGATGTTGTTGAAGAAGGCTTGATAAAGGAAAAAATTCAGTGTCAGGCTAGCGAGGATATTAAAAAACTTGGTAATACTGACTTGGACGAAGCTTTAATTGTTCTTGCAATGAATAAAAAAGCTGAACTTGAAGCTCAGTTTGCACGCCTTAATAAAAATGTAAATCCTTTGGTTTTAATTCAGCTTCCGAATGATGATAAAAAACTAATTGAAGCGGGACAGGAAACTAAAGAACAGATTGTATTAAAAATCCTTCACGAAAAAGGGATTGATGACTCTAGAATTGCCCTTTGGTTTGACGGCAATAAAAAGAATATGGAATTTATCAGCGACAACGATTGTTCCGTAGATTACATGCTCTTTAAGGAAGCCGCTGGAACTGGCTGGGACTGCCCCCGTGCTCATATTCTTGTAATGTTCCGTGAAATTAATTCACCTACATTTAAAACTCAGACTATTGGTCGTATTTTAAGAATGCCTGAACCTGAAAGTAAAGATGATTATGTTGCATATCCTGATTTGCGATGTGGTTATCTTTATACAAACTATGATCGTAATCAGGTTGAAGCTGCAAAATGGGGTGATAAAAATAAGCCGGAAGTATATCTTTCTCATCCACTTATGGGCTACGAATACTATGACTTTAACGGGCTTCTTCAAGCAGATTATCTTTCCCGAACAGATTACGGTGACTTTGTAGATGCTAAAAAATTCCAGACAAGTTTTATAAAATCTTTTGATCAGTTTTTTAATCTTGAAGAAACTGATTCTGTTGAAAAATGTATTAATGCAATAAAAGAGAAAAACATTGAAGAAAATCCAACGCTAAATTATGAATTGATTGTTGATAGAGATTTAACTGATTTTGATAATATCTTTGGTGATATTCGAAATACAAAGGATGAAGATTTACTTGAACACGAAATGTCCAGAAATGATATTGAAAAACTGTTTAATTATCATTGTGTAAAAGTATTACTTCAGCAGCAAGATGAAGATACTAAAATAGGAAACGCGGCTCGTTCCTGGGGACCATTAAAATCTGCACTTAGAATGTGGTTTAGAAAAAGACTTAAATGGGGTGGAACAGAAACTTTTGTAGCAGATATGCAGAAAGGGGATGCAAGTATTTTCCGTGCGGCAATTTATCAGGCATTAAAAGACTTTGCTCCAATTAAACAGGCTTTATTGGATGAAAAAACACGAGAGAGAAAACACAACACTTATACTTTTGCAATCCAGAGTGCTTATTCATACACAGATGATTTTGAAGAGATGAAAGTTTCAAAATCTTTATTATCACCGTTTTATATTCGTAAAGATGATTATCGTGGAAAAATTAATGAAACCAACTTTATAAGTTTTATAGAAAAACTGCCAAATGTTGACTGGTGGTACAAAAATGGAGATAAAGGTCAGAATAACTTTGGTTTCCAGTATGTTGATGCAGAAACTGGCAAAGAATGTCTTTTCTACCCAGATTGGATTATTCGCTACAAAAATGGAACTATAGGTATTTATGATACAAAAGCTGGAACAACTGCAATTGAAGCAAAAGACAGAGCAGAAAGTTTATACAGAAAACTTATAGAACTTAATTCAAATCTTGATGAATTTGAAAAGAATCCTTCTCCAAAACAAGGAAGCCTTTTTAATGGAGAATATCCAAAAATTGAAAAATTTGTTGGTGGAATTGTAGTTAATCGAAACGGAACCTGGTTCTGTAATAGTTCAGAAGATTATGAGTATCAGACTGATGCATTAAGCTCTGACTGGAAACCATTTTAATAATAAATTTAGCCAAAAATTTGACATTTTAGCCAAATTTACCTATATTCATATATAGGAGGCCAAAATGATTTCCATATCCGTTGGCGAAGCTAAAAACAAATTAACTTATTATCTCCACCTTGTAGAAGAAAAAGGCGAATCTATTCAGGTTACTCGTCATGGGAAGACTGTTGCCACTATAAATAATCAAGATTCTTTAAATGTATTAAGCAAAAAGCAACTGTTTGCCAAAGGTCTTGAAAGCTGGCGTGCAAAATATGCAGATGAACTGAAACAATACTCAGATGAAGAAATTGATGAAATTTTTACTCGTCAAAAAGATGATGAATCAATTGTAAGACACCCAGAAGATTTTGAATGGTAGGCACCTTATGAAAATGTATTTATTAGACACAAATATTATTTCTGAGCCTACAAAGGCTTCTCCAAATCTTGTTGTAACAGAAAAGATTCAGGAAAATATTGAATATTCATGTATTTCTTCTGTTGTTTGGGCTGAAACTTTATCTGGAATAAAAACTTTATCAGATGGAAAACGAAAAGAGATGCTGTTTGACTATGCAACAAATCAAATTCAAAAATTGTACGAAATACTTCCATTTGATGATTTTGCTGCCAGCATTTATTCTGATCTTATTTCTCAATTACAGGCTAAAGGGAAAATTCCTCAAAAACTGGATTTGATGATTGCTTCAACAGCAATTTCCAATAATCTGATTTTAGTCACAAGAAACATCTCTGATTATCAATACATCAAAGAAGTTTCAAATCTTATGCTGGAAAACTGGTTTGACTAACCAGCTTTCACAATTAAGCCCGCAATCAAAATCCAGAACAGAACAATTGGAACCGCGTAATACCATTTCTTTGGTTTGCCGTTTTCCCAAAGGCCTTCACTTTTTACCCTGCATTCTTCCATAACTTCCGGCGGAATGAGTTTGATTGTCCAGGCAACCATTACCGGCAGCAAAAGCAGGTCATCCAGATAACCGATTACAGGAATAAAATCAGGAATCAGATCGATTGGAGAAAGAGCATAAGCCACCGTGAGGGCTGCAAGTATTTTTGCAGCAAACGGAGTCTTTTCATGCTTCAATGCAAGAAAAACTGCGGGAATATCTGTTTTAAGTTTTTTTGCACGTTCTTTTAAGTTCATACGTTATTTTACCACCTAAAGCAATTCTTGAAACTAGTTGTCCAAAAGTCTCCGCTTCACTATTCTCATTCTAATGTCAAAATTAATTGAAAAAGATTTAACGACAGGTTCGCTTTCCAAAGGAATATTTTTTTTCAGCCTGCCACTTATGTTCTCCAATGTTCTGCAGGTTTTATTTAACATAGCAGACATTGCTGTTGTTGGACGATTTGCGGGACCTTTGGCTTTAGGTTCCGTTGGTTCCACAGCCCAGATTTTATTTCTTTTTACCGGTATTTTAATGGGACTTGGTGGTGGCGTTAATGTAATTGTTGCCTTTTACCTTGGCGCAAAATCACAGAAATCTCTTGATCAGTCCGTTCATTCATCTTTCACAATTTCACTTATTATTGGTCTTGTCTTAATGCTGATTGGATATTTTTTTGCTAAACCTGTCCTTTCCTTAATAAAAACAAAACCTGAACTTCTGAAAGGCGCTGTTATTTATTTTAAAATTTACATGCTTGGCATTCCAGGCGTCGCCATCTTCAATTTCGGGAACGCAGTCCTGAGTGCAGCAGGAGATACAAAAAGACCTTTATTTTACTTAACAACTGCAGGCGTAATAAACGTAATTCTGAATCTTGTTTTCGTAATTGTATTCAACATGTCCTGCGCCGGAGTTGCACTTGCCAGCATCATTTCCCAATACGTTTCTGCTTTTCTTGTTATGGCTGCCCTTTTCAAAGGTTTAGGAAACATAAAGTTCTCTTTCAGAAAACTTTCATTAAACCGTGAAATTTCCATTAAGATTCTAAAAATCGGAATTCCTTCAGGACTCCAGAATGCAATATTTTCTGTAGCAAATACTTTTATTCAGGTTGGAGTAAATTCCTTTGATGCCATAATGGTTGCAGGAACTGCAGCCTGCACAAACCTGGACAACATTGTTTACAGCACCATGAACGGATTTTATACCGCCTGTGCCACATTCATCGGACAGAACTATGGTGCCAGAAAAAAAGACAGAATCATAAAAAGTATGGTCATTGCCAATGTTTATGCATTTGTAATTGGTGCCGTTGAAAGTACACTTATGTATATTTTCGGACACCAGTGTTTTGCACTTTTCACAACAGACCCTGCAGTTATAGAAGCCGGAATGCTGCGCTTTGGCATAATGTTCTTTTCGCTACCGGTTGCTTCTTTTATGGACAACACAATTGCAGCAAACCGCGGGCTTGGAAAAACTTTTGTTCCATCACTTATCGTTCTGGCTGGTTCCTGCCTTTTCAGAATTGCATGGATTTACACAGTATTCGCATACTTTAAGACAATTCCTTCATTATTCCTGCTTTACATTTTCAGCTGGATAATTACAGCCGCCGCAGAAATGATTTACTTTTTCAGAGAGTACAAAAAGATTTTTTCCAATTAGGTTAAAGATTTCATGTAAGCCGCCGACTTTTCCATTGCTTCCAGCTGATTTTCAATATCAAAATGCTCAACAGTAAAATTGCCGTCGTAAGAAATCTGTTTTAGTTTTTCCACAATTGTTTTGAACGGAATTATTCCTGTTCCCGTAGCACAGGAACTTACATCGGAAAGGCGGTCCTTACAGTGAACATTTACAATTCTGTCTTTCAGCACAGGATAAGCTTCCAGAACTTCTTCTCCGTTTGCAAGAAAGTTTCCTGTATCAAAAGTGATCATCAGTTCCGGAATTTCTTTTATGTATTCTTCAAGGAAACACAATTTTGAACTTGGATTCTGAAGATTATCAAAATCTTCCATGGTCACTGTAATTCCTTCAGGCTTAGAAAGAGCACAGATTTTTCGGATCATGATTTTCACTTTTTCTTTTTCTGCTTGAACAGTTTCTGGTTTCATGTCTGAAAAATATGGCGGAATAAAAAGGATTTTATCTGCTCCAAGCTTTTTTGCAGTGGTAATATGGTTTTTCATTTTGATGTCATTGTCGAAATCTTCCCAGGTGTAGTTTTCATATAACTGACTTACAGAAAGACATGCGTCCTGCAATTTTTTCTGAAGTTCTTCCTGTGCCCCGATAAAACCGGCATTTGTTTCAATGCCGTCATTTCCGCATTTTTTTGCTGCTGAAAAAACTTCTTCTATAGATTTTCCGCTCTGTTCATGAGCCTGTAAAAGATGCTCCAGAAAAATTGAAATCTTTTTCATTATTTTACCTCCACACAATCTCTGATGATTACAGATGAATTTACAGGAGCGCACCAGTAAACTCCATTCTTAATAATCTTCTGAATTTCTTCCTGATAATAAACCGGGTATTCTTCATGACCCGGCTGAAAATAGAAAATCTTTCCTTTTCCGCGGGTCCAGGTGCAGGCGCTTCTGAAAACATAGCCGTTGGAAAACCAGCCTGTAAAAATTACATCATCAGGTTTCGGAACATCAAAATATTCGCCGTACATTTCTTCGTCAGGGATTACAATTTCTTCTGGAAGTCCCGCAGCAATTGGATGTGTCGGACAGGTACAGAAAAGTTTTTCCGATTCTCCGTGCTTCCACTTAAGGCTCATGGTTGTGCCCATTAAAAGTTTCATAGGTTTTGAAAAATGAGCCGAATGAAGCGGCAGAAATCCCATTCCGTCCTGAACTCTGTTCTTTATATTTTCTGCAACAGTGTCAGAGAATTCATCCTGCTTTGCATGACTCCAGAAAATCAGAACATCAGTTGAATCCAGAACTTCTTTTGAAAGCCCGTGTTCTTCCATGTCAAAAGTTGCGGTCCTGATTTTAAGATTTTCATCACTTTTCAAAAAATCTTTTATACAATTATGAATGCCTTCCGGGTAAACTTTTCTGATACCTTCGTAAGTCTGTTCATGAAAATACTCGTTGTAAATTGTTACGTTAATCATTTTTAAATTATACAACGGATTACACCTTTTTTTTAAAAATAAATATTACGGAACATCATCTCTTTTATGCAGGACGGGCAAATGTTATAATCAAATAAATTTATTAAAAAAGGAACTGAAATGAAATTTGCATATTCTGAAATTGAAGCCCAGGTTTACCCAAACTTTAAAGGCGGCGAAAAAAATCTTACAGCCAAAATGTTCTTTGACGGACAGAACCGAATTCTTCACGGAAGTCTTGAAGTTGGTGCCACAATCGGTCTCCACTGCCACGACACTTCAAGCGAAATCATTTACATCTTAAGCGGCGACGGCAAAGTACTCATAGACGACGGTGTAGAATACTTAAAACCTGGCGATGCTCACTACTGCCCAAAAGGACACACTCACAGTCTTCAGAATAATTCTCAGACTGAACCTCTTGTATTCTTTGCAGTAGTTCCTGAGCAGAAATAGAAACGGAAGCCTTATGACAAAACAGGAAGCCCTTTCACTTTTCAATCAGATGCATCCGGATTTTTTCTCACAGAGTTCCATCGTGAACATGGATGAAACTGAAATCATGGAAGAGCAGATTTTAGAGCTTGCACATTTTGACAAATCCGCTTTGAACATTCCTGTACCCGAAAACATAACCTTCGGCTGGTACCAGGGCGATGCTGAAAAGCTGCTTAAAGCTGTAGCGGAAGTTGAAGAAGAGTGGGCTCAGTTCGATATCTTCAAAACAGTTGATCGGGTTTTCTGCGCCATGGCCCGTGTTCCTGATCCGGAAAAGCCCGGTCTTTTTAAAAACGAAATCGCAAGCTTCTGCGTTGTGGAAGATATGGGAACTCATGAACTTGGCGGGCGCAAAATCAAAATCGGCGGTCCCGGTTGTGTCGGCACAGTGCCTGCTTTCAGGCGGAAAGGTATTGGGCTGAAGATGGTTCAGGAAGCCACTCAGATCTTAAAGGAAGAAGGATTCGAGTTAAGTTGGATTCACTGGACCGGAGTGGGACACTGGTACGCACGTTTAGGTTACCTGCAGGTTTTCCAGTGGAATAAAAACGGAATCATATAAGAATCCGGCAGATTATTGCCGCCAGAGTACCCGAAAATAAAAACGGAACAAAAGGGAGTCTCTTAAAAGGATTCCCTTTTATTTTTGCCACAAAAAAAGTCATGGCTGTAAAAACACAAGCCACTCCTAGTCCTGCCAGAGCCCACAAAATATTTCCACAGGCCATTCCGCAAAAAAGGGAAAACTTAACATCTCCAAAACCAAGCTTTTCATTTCCGCATATTTTGTGTGTTATAAAAAAAATAGTAAAAATACCTGCACAGGAAATAAGGGCTGGAATAAAAGATTCAAAACAGAAAAATGCCGCAGCAAGTCCCGTTACCAAAGTTCCAAAATATGCATTCCAGGGATTAATTTTCATCGTCCTGAAATCTTCCAGAACGCATGGAAATCCAAATATTATAAAAATCAGCAATGAGTAAATTTTATAACGTAATTCCAATTGGCTCTCCTAAAATTAATCTATCCGAACTAACCTTACACCCATAACAAAGTATTTCAACGCCTGATGCAGCCGCCATTCTTAATGACTTTCCAAATTCTGAATCAGTTTCATCATTAGGACTAAAACTTTTCATGCCATCCATTTGAACAAGAAACAAAACTCCGGCCCAGAAACCATTTTTCTTTGCATCAATCAATTCCTGCAAATGTTTTGTACCTCGTTCAGTTGGAGCATCAGGAAAACGGCAAAATCCATTTTCTTCAAGAGTAACACCCTTCACTTCTAAAAAGCCTTGCTGACCTGGAGATTGCTCTGAGCCCGGAAGTTCAAACCAAAAATCAAAGCGAGAATTTTTATAAGTAGTTTCCCGGTTTAAATCTGCCGCCGGTTTTTAATGCCCATTTCTGAAACTCTTCCTTAACAAGTGCATTAGGAACCTGACTGTCCATATTCACCAAAAGAGTTCGCACCTTGCCATCTTCTGTTTTTTCAGAAGATTCACATTTTTTTTCAACCGCCACAAGAGAATAACGAAGTTTTCTTGTTCCCATATGTTCTTCAAAATCTTCCAGAAAAACTTTCACTCCGGGAATCAACAATTCCCGACACCGTCCTGTATTTTTTACATGGACAGTTTCATCTTTTCCGTTTATTTCAACATGGGCAATAAAACGATTAGGCCGTTCCCTAAAGATGCCTTCAACAATCTTCTGATATTTCATTCTAATGTTCGCTGACTTATTACTTAAAATATTATATCACAAATAACTTTCTATTCCCTGTTTGAGTGTTATAATTCTTTTTATGGCACACTTTAATATAAAATTTTTCTCGAACTGTCTGAACAGACCGGTTCCTCTTGAAGT
>JAKSTM010000090.1 GCA_024402565.1 Treponema sp.
GAGAAGCTGTAGATTGGGAACGAGCCTTTAAACTTCAGAAGGACCAAAACATGGATATGTACTTCAAAGATTTTGTTGAAATATATATCAGCGATAAGAAACCGAGGGTAAAACATAATACCTGGCTTACTAAGCAGCACATTATTGAGACGAAGATCCTGCCCTATTTTGAAAAGAAAAAGCTTTCTGAGATTCGTACATCAGATATTCTCAGTTGGCAAAACGAGATTATGAAACAGACCAAAGAAAATGGCACGGCATACTCTCAGACATATCTTAAAACCATCCATAACCAGCTGAGCGCAATTCTTAATCATGCGGTGAATATGTATGGACTAAAAGTAAACGTGGCGCGTAGAGCAGGGAATATGGGAAAGGAACAGTCAAAGGAAATGCTGTTTTGGACGCAGGAAGAATATTTGGAGTTTGCAGAATCAATTGCAGATAAGGAAGAGAGTTTTGTTGCTTTTGAGATTCTTTATTGGTGTGGAATTCGTTTGGGAGAGTTACTTGCACTGACTCCGGCGGATTTTGATTTTGAGACAAATACGCTTCGTATCAACAAATCATTTCAGCGTTTGGAGCGTAAGGATGTTATCACTGATCCCAAGACACCGAAGAGCAACAGAAGAATCATAATGCCGGAGTTCTTATCAGTTGAAGTAAATGAGTATATCAATAGGCTGTATGGCATTTCAAAGAAGGAGCGAATCTTCCAAATATCCAAGAGTTTCCTTCATCACGAAATGGACCGCGGAGTGGCACTCAGCGGTGTTAAGCGTATAAGGATACATGATTTAAGGCATAGTCATGTAAGCTTGCTTATCAATATGGGATACTCAGCACTTGCTATTGGTGACCGTGTAGGTCATGAAGCGGTTGATATCACATACAGATATGCACATTTATTCCCTACGGTTCAGACAGATATGGCAAAGCAATTAAATTTGGAACGAGAAACTATTTTGAATCAGAGCAAGTCTACAGCACTTGGAAAGGATGGTAAATCAAATGTCAGAGAAAAATGTGGATGCGAAGAACAGATGGAGGTCCAGAACAATAGCTTTCCGAATGTCTCCTGAGGAGGAAGCAGAGCTTAATGAAAGAGTGAAGCTCATGGGTTACAGACTAAAGCAGGATTACTTGATTGAAGCGGTACTACACAATGAGGTGAGGGCTATAGGTAATCCTCTCATGCTCATTCAATTCAGACAGTCATTAAAGCGAATTGAAAATGAGCTGGTACGAATTTCGGTTGCTTCTGAAATAAGTGATGAACTTTTTACACCAGTCAGAAGCATGTTGGAAATATTAGAAGCATTTGAAGATGGACGAGCATTTGATCAGAGCAACATCGTTATAAAAAAACAGGAGCTTGATAAATTGCTTCATACATATGGGAATGGGATATCTTATCCTGAGCACGCGCAGGATCTTGATATAGATACAAAAAATGAAACACAGGAGGACGATGAAGATTGAGTTTAGAGACAAAAGAAAAAGCTGTTCTTAATGCAGTTGTTGGCGCAACTGAAGAACAGCAAATCTCAAAAAATGTTACACAAATTATAGCAGAGGATTCATATGGAAACAATACAAAACCAACTGAAACTTCTGCAATGATGGGGGGACTTGAGGTTCTTTCCATGACGGAACTGTATGATAGTTCCTTTGAACCGCGAGTGCCGGTTGTGGATGGATTACTTAATTCCGGAACTTATATTTTTGCAGGAGCACCTAAAGTTGGAAAGTCTTTTTTTATGGCACAGCTTGCATACCACGTTGCTATGGGAATACCGCTTTGGGATTATCCAGTAAGGCAGGGTTCTGTTTTGTATCTTGCACTTGAAGATGATTATGCAAGGCTGCAGCAGAGACTGGCAATGATGTTTGGAGATGAAAGCACAGACAAACTTTATCTGGCTGTTAAGTCAAAAACAATCAAGGATGGTCTTGCTGAACAAATGGAATACTTCGTAAAGGAGCATAAGGATGCAAGGCTAATTATCATAGATACACTTCAAAGAATACGCGAATCTGATGGAGATAAGATGAGTTACGGCTCCGATTATGACAACATGACTCCGTTAAAAGAGTTCAGTGATAAGACTGGAGTTGCAATAATTGTTGTCCATCATACAAGAAAAATGGCGGCTGATGATGTATGTGAAACTATATCCGGAACCAATGGTTTGCTTGGTGCAGTCGATGGCGCACTTATCCTTTATAAGAAAAAGAGGACATCCTCAGAAGCAACACTAGACATCATAGGAAGAGACCAACAGGAACAGGAACTTACTTTGGAAAGAGACTTGGAAACCTGTGTATGGAAAAAGGTTAAAGCCGAAACAGATTTGTTTGTGCCAAAGGTTGACGAGGTACTTGAACTAATTTCCCATTTTATTACAAAAGAGAATCCTAGTTGGGAAGGCACTTCTTCAGAACTTATAGAGGTGGTACCAGGGCTTGCAGACCTAATACAGAGCAATACATTAGTGAGGAGGCTCAATATTAATAGAGGCAAGCTTCGCAAGGATTATAACATCTACTATCAACCACTCCAGAGAAAAAGTGACAGAAAACCATTTTCTCTTAAGCTGATTACGGAAGAAGCTTCGTAATCAAAAGTGACGATATGTGACGGTAATGACGGTATTTTAGATAGCGTGCTGATATAAAAAATATCGTCATAATCGTCATTACCGTCACAGAGTAAACGGAAAGGATGGGATAAGATGCGATGAAAAAAAGCGTACAAATTTCATATGATTTATTTATTGATTTAATAAAATTGCATTTATTTGAAAGTGAAGATTCTGATCTTTGGAGAAGAATTTCCAATGGATTAAATGCAAAATTAGATTCACTTGTGATGCATGAACTATATGAAAAATATAAAACTGCTCCATCTGAGGAAGAACGAGAAAAGGCCAGACAGGAGTATCTTGATAGACGTGGAGTACATCCGGATTTCAGATGGTAATTGCTTCCTTGATTACATTTTGCAGGGGCGTGACACGCCTCTGCTTATAGGTTAATAAGGAAAAGCGGAATGCCGGAAACGGCAAAATGAAAAAATACAACAATAAAAAATGTTATGGCAAGCCCTCGGCGTATGAGAGCGAAATACACCCATTGCACAAATTACCATTTGTTCAATAGATTTCTTTCGCAGCTGCGCTGGGCTTTGCCTGTTACCACAGGAGGAAAAGACAATAGGAAAACATTCATTTGTAGAACATGTTAAGCTTTCAGATGTACAGGGAAGAATGGATTATATAAGCAATCCGGATAGGCAAGAACATTTATATGCGGTGTTTGACACTACTGTAGATGAACGCTTTTGGGATTACTTGGCAGGAGAAAATCACAAAGCTTTTGAACAATCAGGGGCTAAGGGAGAGTGCATAGAAGCTAGAGAACTTATTATTATGCTTCCACCGTCTTTAAAGGAATACGATCCGGATACATTGCTGAGATTATTTGTAATGAAATTTAAAACCGAATATGGCCTTGATTGTCATGCAGGCTTGCATCATAACAAGGCTGAGACAAATTATCATATCCATCTTATCTATAGTGAGCGCAAGCCACTAGAAAAGCCGGATGTAAAAATAGCCAGTCGGAATATGTTTTATGATGAGACAGGGAAACATAGAAGGACCAAGAAGGAAATACTTGATGCAGAGGGGAATATAAGACCTGGTTGCAAAATTATTCCAAAGGGAACACATTACGATTGTAAATATTTCGGCCCAAAAGCTGAGCAGGTAGGTGATCCAAAATTTCTTGATGAAGTGAAGCATATGTATACGGATCTAATCAATGAACTGGTAAAGGATGAGTCAGAACGGCTGTCTGTTTTTGATAGAAATGGACCATACCTTGCAACTAAAAAAGTTGGTAAGAATAATCCTAAGGCAGATGTGATTAAAGCCGATAACGAGGCTCGTATGGAGTGGAATCGAACTGTGGATGAAGCGCGTGTTGCAGGAATTCCAGAAGATGAAATAGTTGCCATGCGTAAAGAACTGGTATCTTCCGAAATACAAAAATCCATCAAAGAAAATGGATCAAAACCAGAGTTGCTTGGAAAAATAATAAAGAAGGCAGTTGCAACACTAGCAGAGAAAATCAAATTGTTTAAGGCTCCAAAGAAGAAAATTCCGACATTTGATTTTGATGAATATAACAAGATGGTTGATGTCAATTCAAGGCTTCAAGCGGTTATGGCAGCAATTAGGAAGATTGACTCAAAAATTGAGCATAAGCAAGAACTTCAGAAAAAATACAGAGGACCTCAATATCAAAATTTCAAAGTGAAGCTCATAAAGGAATTGGGCGAATTGTTACTTCAGCGTAGAGCGAAACAGGATAGACTTACAGAAATTGTTCGTGAAGCCGGTTATAAAGATGTGAGCAAATTTTCAAAGGCTTTCGAAAAGTCATGTAAGCTCCTAGAGGAATACCAGGCACAGGCTGCTACTATGAAAAAAGAAAGTGTTGTTAAGAAACTTAGGGCAAATGTGGAAGAGGCGAAACTCAAGCCACATACAGAAAAAACATTAGGTATGGAAGATGAACTAAAAAAGAAAAAGGACGATGATCCTAGATAATTTTCTTGATGAA
>JAKSTM010000091.1 GCA_024402565.1 Treponema sp.
TTTTAACCTTTGTAGAGGTAAAAACGCCAATCCGCCATCTGGCGGAAATGTTGTTTTCTTGAGTTTTGTTCGCAAATCATATATTTTCTTTTTTATAGACTTCTGCCTGCCCGTAGGAGTCCTATGCTTATACTTACTGAAAAACCAAGTGTTGCCAAAGACTTTGCAAAAGCTCTTGGTTGTCATTATTCATCCGCTGACAAATGTTACAAGAACAACAGCGGTTCTGTTTTTATCACTAACTGCGTTGGTCACTTATTCCAGTTAGAAGATCCTGTCTTTTACAATCCAGAATTCAAGTCCTGGAAGAAGCTTCCAATTATTCCTGAAGAGTTCCATTACCATGTAACTTCAGATTTGAAAGATGCTGCAAAAGTTGTTGTTTCTCTCTTAAAAAGTCATAAATCTGATGAAATTCTCATTGCCACAGATGCTGACAGAGAAGGGGAAATTATTGCTCGTGAATGCCTGAAAGCAGCTGGAATTTCTGATTTTTCAAAGATTAATCGTTTCTGGGTTTCTCAGGCATTAACTCCAGAAGTTATTATGGAGGGGATAAAACAAGCCAAAGCCTTAGGTTTATACTCAAATCTGGCAGATCAGGGGTTTGCCCGGCAGCATTCAGACTGGCTTGTTGGAATTAACGGCACCAGGTTTATAACAAATAAAGCAGGTTCTTTATTTCCTATAGGGCGAGTGCAGACCTCAATTTTGTCTGCAATTTCTGAACGATGTGAGAAAATTGATAATTTTAAGCCTGAAAAGTATTTTGAAATTACAGGAAGCTTTAATCCGCCAAATGGCGGTTCCGTAAAAGGAATACTCATCAATCCTAATGGAGAAACAAAGCAAAAGGATGATTCTTTGCTTGTAGCCTTAAAACCTTTTGTTAATTCTCGCCTGAATCTTGATGAATTGAAGTCCGAAAAACGAGAAATACTTCCTCCGCAGCTTTATAGTCTGAACGATTTACAGAAGGATGCCTTCAGATATTTCAATTATTCGGCAGATAAAACTCTGAAATTGGTCCAGAAACTGTATGAAGAATATAAATGTGTTTCTTATCCTAGGACACCTTCTAAGGTAATGGGCAGCCAAAATGTTCAGTTATGCCGTGATTTATATCAGAAATTCATGCGTATTTCGCCGGAATACTTTGTTTTGCATCCATATTTCGTGATTGATGAAAAGGATAAGCGGATTTTTAATGATGCAAAACTGGAAGCCCACCATGCAATTATTCCGCTTGATAAACTTCCAGCGAGTGCTACAGGTGATGAAGAGAACATTTATTCGCTTATTCTTGAACGATTTATGCTGGCTTTTGCACCTGGATATAAGTATGAGAAACATACAGCAAAGGTTTCTGTTGGTGGTCATCTCTTTAAAATTGAAGGAAGGAAAGTTATTGATGAGGGGTGGCAGAAATTCCGCAGATTTACTCGTGTTTTAAAGGAAAAAGAGGCTGACAGTGAGGAAATTCAGGATTTGGATAATATTGATTGGCATAACTTGACGTTAGGTTCTGTTGATTCAGTTCAAAAATGGACGAAACCGCCAAAGCATTTTAATGAAGCCTCGATTCTGGCTTTTATGGAAAATCCAAAAGGGGAGTCTGAAGACAAGAAATTGTGTGGTTTAGGAACTCCTGCTACAAGACATACTTTTATTCCAAAACTTGAAAAATCAAAGTATATAGAGGTAAAAAACAAGAATATCTATATTACAGATACAGGCAAAAGACTGTTAAAAATAGTCCTGGAAAGCCCATTATCCGCTATAGCGGATGTTGGTGAAACAACAAGATGGGAAGAAAACCTGGCTCAGAATCCATTAGGTTTTGAAACTGAGATTAAGTCTTTTATTAGATCCTCTATGTGTTCAAAAGGAGGTTCTGATGAATAATAAGGTTTTCTTATATGAAGAAAATGGCTTTAAGGTGAGTAAACTTACAGTTCTTGGGACATCTTTCTTTATTGTTGAACATATAACAACAGGCAAACGCTATATTCGTAAGAGTTTGTCTGTTGTGGATGAAATTGTCAGGAAAAGAGTGTGATTAAACTATTTTTCAAGAGCTTGTCTGAATTTCTGACCGAGTTCTGTATTGGACCAGTCTGCTTTACCTGATTTTAGGTTCCTGAGAAGTCTGCTTACGCAACGTTCTGGTGTGCTGTTGTATGAAAGCAGCTTAAGGAATCTAGTCAGATGAGAATTTTGTGAAGGGAATTTTTCATCTCCAAAAGCAAGTTTCATCAGATAATACAGATAAGTCACGGTTTCAAAATCTAAATTGTACTGTTCGGTGGTGTATTCTTCCCGAATTTCCCAAGGATCACCACCTGCAGTCAGTATATCTGTAAGTAAATCTGGCCTTAGTTCATAAAGAAGAACAGCGAATTTCTCTCTGAAGAAGTCATTTTTAAGCATGAGTTTTATGCTTTTGATATTTCCAAACTTTTGTGCGGCATATTTTTTCATATAGGCATCAATAAGCCATTCAACTTCACATTTATCTTTTTCTGAGAATAATGCATTTTTCTGGTCTAAAGCTTTGTTATACATGCAGTTCATGGCATCTGAGAGTTCAGAGTAAAATTGAGCTAAATTGGCAACAGTTTTTTCCATGTTATTGCGAGATTCAATAAATACAACTTCTTCACGGGTAAGTCCGCTCTTTGAGAAGTTAAATTTCTTATAAATGCTGATAGGAACGACTAAAATAGCCTTCATTTTAGCGTTGTTCAAATATGTATCAGGTGTGACGTAATATGAGAATTCTTCCATCAAGTCAGAAAGGAATGGCTTTATTGCAGAAGAGTAGAGGCGTAATGAAAAGTCCCTGAATAACTCAAAAGTGGTTATTTTTGATAAGCCTTTCGATTTTGCATCTGAAAACTTGTTCAATGGAATCATTTCATAGAGATTATTGAATGATTCAGCCATTTCATCTGGAATATAGGCTGTAGTAAGCATACTTCTGATGGTTGTATCCAGATTTGAGTTAGTTCTTGTGATACGATTTTTGTATTTTGAAGATTCCAAATCTGAAATTCTAGCCTTTATTTCAAGCAGAATATCAATATAAATACCTACTGAGGTCTTAACAATCTGGTATTCTTTGTCTTCTTTTGAGATTTTGTTGCTGTGTTTAATGCTTTTTGTCTTTTTAACAATAGAATCCAGCTTATTGTTTACATCAATTGCCAGTTCCAGGACTTTCAAAAGATATTCTGTAATGTTGATTATATGCACGGTGTGTTTATAGGCATAATTACGAGTTCTGATATGGTTTGACAATTCTGATGCGTAAAAAGATTGAATCTGGAACTTATTACGAAGCTTCAAATTCGATTCTTCAGCAGAATTTGGCTTAAATTCTTCTCCTGCATAGGCAAAAGAGTCTGATGTTCCATTCTTTTCAGATGGATTTATGTCAATTTGAACATTCTTGAAAGAGTTTTCGCAGTGCGATAACCCTAAACCAAGGATTTTAATACAATTTTCCTTAATCATTTTTCCCTCTTTGTCTTAGTTTTTTGGAGCAGCAAGCGGTGAAAGAACTCGATTTCACTTAGCTTTTTTATAATTATAGAATGTTGCTGTGTCATAGAACGGCACTGCAGTGGAAATTCCATAAAAAATTTTGATTTATTTGCAAAAAAGTAATCATATTTATATACTTGTTTTGCTATAAAGTAATTATACAATTACTTTTGAATTTACAAAAGTACCCAAACGTGATATATTTTGATTTAGGAAATAAAATTATGGATGCGAATGAGTTTTGGAATAAGATAAAAAAGACTGTTGCTTCTCAGGGAAGAACCTTTGTCTGGCTATGTGAACAGGCTGGTGTTTCTGTTCAGATAATGAAAAATAGGATCTATAAAGAGCGAATTCCTGATGTTGATGATACTTTGAAGCTTTTATCTGTCCTTGGTGTTACTGTAGAGGAATTTTATGGCGTAGAAAGCCAGTTTCCTGTTAAAACTGTCGTAAATAACATCTCTGATGAGGAGAAAATTCCGGTTTTTGAGCAGCTTTTTTCTTGTGGATTCGGTCAATTTGTTCCAGATACTGAAGTTGTTGAAGAGTATATGGCTGTTCCGACTGAATTAAAAAGACCAAAATATAAAGGTCACCTGGGAGTAGTAAAAATTCGAGGTGATTCCATGGAACCAACCATTCATAACGGCGATAAAGTCATTTGTGATGATCTTGGCTTTGATGAAGACGGGGTATATGCAATCATTTATAAGGGTAAAGGCTTTGTAAAACGTCTCCAGATGGTTCAAGAAGGGGTTAAAATCATATCAGATAATCCTCAGTACGAGCCTATGTTTGCATCCGGTGAGTCAGGAGAGGACTTTAAAGTTATAGGAAAGGTTCATTATATGCTGCATAAGCTGTAATTGGCGAAATGAATAATTATTCTATCCACGTAAAAAAGTCCTTTTT
>JAKSTM010000092.1 GCA_024402565.1 Treponema sp.
CAGCCATCATCTTGAAAAAAGGTGATGGCTGCTTTATTATGTGGTATAGATTAAAACCTAAATATTTAGGTTAGTAGACAGAATAAACCTTATATACAGTACTGTTTAGGTCCATTTTTAGATTCTAAACACCCTAAATTCGTCAAAATTCGCTTTCTGCACGTACATTTATACGAACTATTGCAATCTGGAACAGTCTAATCAGACATACTCATACCACCAGATCTATTTTTGTTTCTTTGTCTGATGGATTCAGGATGTTCTTTCTCGTATTCCGCCTTAATTTCCTTTATATATGAATCAAGCTTGCTTGTAACCATTCTTGAGAAAATTGCATTAGCTGATCCTGAAGAACCACCCATCCAGTTTTCAACAGTCTTTCTGTGGCCGGCAAACGGACCGTAATCTTTGTAAATGTCTTTTTCGTATGCCGTAAGTCTTTCCATAAGTTCCTTATTACCTGGATCAAACTTCGGATAGTTCAGGATTCCTTTTACTCTTGAACAGAAGAAATCAACCTCTCGCTCATACTGGCCGCTGCAAGTTCTTGCAAGCTGTCTGCAATATTCAAGTTCCTTTGAGCCGTTATCCTTGAAGTATTCAAACAAAAGCTGCTTATGATACAGACTCTTTACAGATTCCAGGCTCTGTTTTTTATCCTTGTATTCCATGCCGTTTACATCTGCAAAAAGCTTCTGGCAAATCATATCTGCCTTTTCTTTCACAGGTCTCATCAGATCATCCCGCTTCTCATCAACAACAGCTTTCTTCTTCCTGAAGATTGAGAATATTTTCAATGGTGAATGTTCAATAATCCATGCGGCCTTCTCCTTTATGAAATCCCATATTTCCATCAGGCCGGAATGTTTTTCTTTATGTTTCATAACTGGATTCTTGATTTCGTTGATCCATCTGTCCTGGTAATAATCACCCTTGTATTCCGCATCATCAAAGAGATCCATCGAACACAAATATGAAAGAGACTGAATCTTTGTAAACCGTTCCTTAATGAAGGACTTCCCTTTATCCATCCAGTCAGTAATGATGGATTGATTTTCTGCATAAAGCTGTATGCGTTCAACTTCCGGCTTCCATTCGTTCTGTTCAAACAACTGGAACTCTTCAATGCTTTCAATGGCAAACACACGCACTCTGAATGCTGCAAGCTCTTCTTCATCCTTAATGAGAAGATCCAGTTCTTTCAACAGCTTTTGTTTCCTATCAAGAAGCTGCTTATACTCAGGATCATATTTCAGAGCATTCTCCATCTGTTCTTCAGTAAATGTTGTCTCCTGGAATGATTTTTCAAGATCATCATTGAACTGCTGCTGCTCTTCCGTATATTTCTGACGGTTTGTTTTCTTACCTTTTCTCTGCATGGCTGTAGCAACAGGACCAACATGACGCTGAGGTTCTTTCAATGCTTTCTGAAGTCTTTTCTGCAGACGGTCCACCCTCAAATAATTATTTGCTTCTGTAGCAAGACTGATCTGTTCTTCCAGGTCCTCGGCCAGTTCCTTGTTTGATTTTTCTGTGATTCGTTTATCTTCTTCAGGATGCAGGTCGTAAAGTTTTTCTATAGATTCTCTTTTTGCAGCATCAGAATCAGCACCATTGCTCTGTTCTGCATCAAGTATTCTGTCATATTCTTCTTGATGTGCTGCAATCATCTTGCGTTCAAATACTCTGTTTACAATATCAGACCAGGATCCACGTATTACAGTTTTCATATACTGCCTGTCATTGGCTTCCCTGTCTTTTGTAGTCCAACCTGTTCCATCCATTTTTCGTGTGGTTACCATTACATGGCCATGAGTATTATTATTGCACTCGCCTTCTTCATCTGTATGCGGTCCGTGAATAGCTGCATCTGCTGCAAGTCCTCTGTCGGTCCAGTTTATCTTGATCCATTCTTCAAGACATTCCAGATTCTCTTCAATCGTAAATTCTGACTGCAAAGCAATGTCAAAGCTTCTGCAAAACTGGGAGTTTTTTCTATTTTCTTTCTCCTGAACAAGATTCCATAATTCGCCAAAATCAGGCTTTCCATTCTTGTCTTTTTTCAATTCGGCAAATTCAGGATGGGATTCTGGAAGGTATCTTCCGGCAAAAAGGATTTTATCCTTGTGGTGAGTATGATCAAATTCAAGACCGGTGGTCCGGTCATAAACTTTGGACCGTGTAATGTAAGCGATGCCAGCAGTGGCATCCTTACCTTCTGAACGTCCAACAATGCGACAACTGAGATGATATAACGACATGATGCTCCTTCCTGCAGATATGGTGCAGGACCAGTTCAGTTGATGGAAAAAGTGGGTTGAAGGGAGACATTGTCTCCTTTCGCAAGAGTCGAGAGAGCAAGGCTCTTCGCCAGGGTTTTCAGGGACGGAGTCCTTGAAGTCGGAAATCCAACAGAATGACAATGGGTTGGCCGGAAAATGCCGAAGCATTTTGTCTGAAGTCCTTTTGGGGACTTCATGACTGCGAGAGCATTTTTTGGAATCTAGGCGCGGTGGAGTGAATTGCTTTAGCAAGAGACCCCACCCAAAACACGAAGTGTTTTGACTTAAACAAACTTTAGTTTGTATAAGTGCGCCTTTAGTATATTTCTTGCGAAATCTCCTAAAGGTATGTTTTCAAAACCTCGCTTTTTCTACTTATAATATAGCCAAAATATTAGCCAAAATCAATTTTTTTTATTATATTATCTATATGGAAAAACAAACTATTCAAGAACAAATCGACACCGTAGATTCAAAAATTGAAAATAAGAAAAAAAAGGCTGCTGTCATTTGTACTCAGGATAAAAACAACAAAATCAAGAAAAATGCAAAAACTGAAAAAAGAAAAAGAGCTGTCGAAAACCAGATTAAATATATGATAGGTGGCCTTATGCTCAGCATCCGTGGAAAAGACTGGGTTATAAGCACATTAGAAAAATCAAATTTGGATGATTATCAGCAAGGTATCGTTGATGAATATTACCAATTTATGGTGGACGAAATTAACGAAAAGTATGAAGCAATTGGAGGATTAAAATAACATGGCAACTAAATCAGTACAGGCTGTTGAAGATCAGATAAAAAAACTGCAGGCAAAAAGACAGAAGCTTATTCAAAAACAGAAAGCTCTCATTCAGGATGGAAAACTTATTTACATGGATTTAATGATCAATGATATGAATACAAATCCTGAAAAGAAATCAAGTTTCCTCTCGTCCATCGATGCATACATTGCAGCTTTAGATCCAAAAAAAGACAAGAAAAAAATTGAAGCTCTTCAGGAACTGAAGGCCTCAATCTAACTCTTAATTCAAATTTTCTTGTTCTTCCAGGATCTTGTCTTTCTTTTTGTTTTCCCAGGCGATTACATCAAAAGAAAGCTCGTCATACTCTTTGCGTTCTTCTGCAGTCAAACATTCATGCAGAACAAAAGTCTTGTTATCAAGTTCCTGAATACGACGCTTTTTTTCTGCAATTTCTCTTGGCGGCCGGCCGCCAAATTTTCCGTTAGCTTTTGAAGATACGGCTTTTTTCGGAGATGCCTTTCCCCTATTCTTGTAAAGAATTTCATTTGCAGATTTCAGGGAAACCATCTCTCTGGCAATTTCCTCAGCCTGATGAAAAACTTCATCCAGTTTTACACTGTCCACATACACTCGGCTCTTGCCTTTTGTCATGTCATACAGAATTTCAAGGCGATTTTTAAGCAGTTCCGTTTCTTTAGTCAGATGATCAATATGACCATCCATCATCTGTTTTACTGATTCCATGCTTCTCATTTTAACCTAATTATTTAGGTTTTTCAACAGTCCAAACAATGTACTCAGTCCAGAAAAAAGACGGGGATAGTCCAAATTTTGGACTGACACCGTCCAGAATTTGGACCCAATAATATAGCTAATAATATAATTTAAAATATAGCAGCAGCATTAAGGCTTTCCAAAATATTTAGGTTTCTTAGAAAACCCTCAGTTCAAAAACTGAACTACCGAGTTCAAATTCTGAACTAAAACAGTTCAAAATTTGAACCCAATAATAATTTAAATAATAATATAAATAAGCTGCTGCAAAACAATTTACTAAATCTATATATTTAGGTTTCTAAAACAATAAAGCCATGTCTGAAAATTAGACATAGGGTGTCCGGAATTCAGACATCCCCCTGTCCGAAAATCAGACCCAATAATATAGCTTTATAATATATTAAAAAGCAGCAGCAGCTTTCTCTATCACTAACTTAAATATTTAGGTTTAGGAGATGATAATTTTCATGAGATATTCAAATATTTCTAAGAAATCTATCTGATATATCCTGGGGAAGTGTCCCCAGACCCCACCTGCCGCGGTGATGCTTCGCATCA
>JAKSTM010000093.1 GCA_024402565.1 Treponema sp.
TTGCACTTTGTTATTTAAAGGCACATACAGCAATACTTCCATGTGTCGCAGGTTCGAAGCCTGCCAGTCTCAAGACTGTAGCTCAGCTGGTAGAGCAATGGCCCGGAAGGGTATTAGTGCCTTGTTTTTGAAATTAATATTTCGGAGGATATATATGAATACACTTGAACTTTTGAAAAATGAAGCAAACCGTACATTTACAGAAAACGGAGCTGTGACACTTTCTACAACACAGTCAGATTGTCTTGATTTGTTTGCTCTTGGTGGTGCACTCCGTGATGCAGACGTAAACCGCGTTGAATCAATCTTCATGAAGGCCTATGCAGAAAATCCTGACAATGCCCTGAAGATTCTTTTCTATCTCCGTGATGTCCGCGGAGGACTTGGTGAAAGAAAAACTTTCAGAACAATGCTCAAGGTTCTGGCTGAAAATCATAAAGAATCAGTGATAAAAAATATCGGTTTCATTGCTGAATTTGGCCGCTATGATGATCTTTTGTGCCTTCTTGAAACTCCTGCTAAAAAGGATGTTCTTGAAGCCATTAAAAGTATGCTTCTTAAGGATCAGAAAGCTCTTGAAAAAGAAAATGAAGTATCACTTCTTGGAAAGTGGCTTCCTTCAATCAATGCAAGTGACAAGGCTGTTGTTAAAACTGCAAAAACGATTGCTACTTACATGGGAATGAACTGTGCTCAGTATCGCAAATTGATTTCTGCTCTTCGAAGCAAGATCAAGATCATCGAGAACAACCTTCGTACAAAGGATTATTCGTTTGATTATGAAAAGCAGACTTCTAAGGCCCTGTTCAAATATCGTAAGGCTTTTGCCCGTAACGATGCAGAACGTTATGGCAGCTTTATGAATAAAGTGGAAAAAGGTGAAGCAGTGCTGAAGACAGGTTCTCTGTATCCTTATGATGTTATTTCTCCAATGTTCAGAAATCAGTGGGGCGGAGTATATAAAGGCTTTTCTCCAGAGGAACGTCGTGTAATGAATACTACATGGAGTAATCTTGAGAACTTTGCAGGTGATAGGAATGCTCTTGTTGTCTGCGATGTTTCAGGCTCGATGTTTGGAGGTGGAAGTCCTTCTCCAATTGAAGTTGCAGTATCACTTGCTATTTACTTTGCAGAAAAGAATAAAGGTATGTTTAATAACCACTTTATTACTTTTGATGATCGCCCAAAACTGGTCGAGATTAAGGGAAAGGATATCGTGGATAAAGTAGATTATGTAAGTCGTGCAGAATGGGGCGGTTCAACAAACATTGAAGGTGTTTTTGACCTGATTCTGCGTACAGCTGTAAATAATCATTTGTCCCAGGAGGATATGCCTGAAAACATCTATATCATTTCTGATATGGAATTCAACTATTGTGCATCAAATTCAAAGCTTACAAACTTTGAAAATGCAAAACGTAAGTTTGAACAGGCTGGTTATGAGCTTCCAAATCTTGTTTTCTGGAATGTTCAGAGCAGACAGGACAATCTTCCTGTATCAAAAAACGAGCAGGGTGTAACACTTGTAAGTGGTGCAAGTCCAAGAGTATTCGTAATGCTTAAGGATAACAAGCTTTCTCCTTATGAGTTCATGCTTTCAGTTATTGGTAATGAACGTTACGTCAAAATCGTAGCGTAAGTTAAAAAATAAAGGCACATACAGCAATATCAAGCAATAGACTGATAATCTATGTCGCTGAGACAGTGCTTTGTAAAATTAAAAGTGCTAACAGCAAGATTATTTCTACAACGAACTGTAAATTCGTACCGCACGAAGAAAAAAAAATTCTTCAATAGGTGTTTGAAAAACAGCACTTTGTTTTGCCGTGGGAGAAATCTCACGGTTTTTATTTTGAGAAAATTTTAAACTACAGGTTAAATGTAAATAAATAAATTGTCATTTAAAATAGAACAGGTTGAATTTGATAAAGCGGAATATAATTCTGTGCTGCAGAAAATGAGGCAGACCGCATTGGCCCGTAAAAGGAAATAGAAGATGTTTAATAGGTTTGAATGGAAAAAAACAATATGCAACTCTCAAGAAGAATTAATGGAAAAATTTCCTGTGCAAAATCTTGTGGGAAAAAAAATTAAAACATTGAATGCTATTGGAAGTGCGGATAGCCGTTTTTGGAAAATAGATTATTATGAAAACCAAATCTTTCATAAAGGAAACCCCGAAGTTGAAGAATTTAACTGTTCTTTCGGACTAAATGAACCATTCGTTTTTGGTTTTGATGATTGTTCAACTTTTGAGATTCAAATTGTAGGTATTTGTTATTGTTTTTCAGAAAATCAACTTTCCTGCACAGATGGGAACGGGCTTAATATACAGGCTATGAATGCAAATATTCTGTTTAAGGAAGTGTTGGATTCTGTAATAACGGATATTGAAATTGGTGAGAATATTAGCATTATTACTGATTCTGGTTTTTCTCTCGATTTTTATTCATTCGACAGTAATCATACGGGAATAAGTTTATGCAAAAATAATCAAACTGTAAAAAAACTGGCAAAGGAATGTTTTTTAGCCAGAATTATACCATATTCGTCATATCTTCAAGAAAATCATAATACAGGTTCATTTTTTTGGATTACCCCTGCCATCGAATCAGATGATGAAAAAAGCTGGTATGGAATGGACCGTGCCTCTGAAGCACAGCTTTCAATTGAAGAAGATGCTGTGGAAGATGAATTAAGCGAATATTTAATCAAGTATTTTGATCCTTCCATACATAAAATCTGCAGAACTTTTGAACCTTATGAATATGATCATTGGAAATCTAATATTTATACATACGAAACAATGGAAAAGATGATTGCGGATTTGGAAAAAGATGGTGGCTGGGACAATCTGGTAATTCAATTAAAATTAATGATGCACCATTATCCAAATTATAAGTTTATAGAGTTTATGGGCCCGTAAACAGAGAGGCAAAAATGAAAAATCCAACTGAGATTGACAGAGATTTACTTATAAGAATGCATTCAATGTACCGGGTGAAGGATGCTCCATATTGTCCTGTGGTTTTGTATTTTCCTTACTTTGGAAATGAAGAATTGAAGAAGAAATGGAATGCTCTTTACCATTTACTGGGACATGCATACGAAAAAACAATAGAAAAATTCCCGGGTTGTTTTGATGCAACTCTTGTTGAAAAGAAAGGTTCGCCTTTTAGAGAACTCGTTTATCTGAATCCTAGAAAAGAACAGGCTGTTTCATTTATGTATGAAATGCTGAAAACTTTAAGCATAACTGATTATGAGAAAGAAGAGCATTATGACTGGTGTTGTTACGGCAAATATTATGTTACGCTTTCTCCAGATGAAATCAGCTTGTTTGATAATGAAAAACTGAATGTGTATTCTTCGGAAAATACTGTGCTTTATGAGGCTTGCAAAAAAGCTGATTTAGAGGCAATTAAAGCTGCAGTGCAATCTGGTGCTAATGTAAATGGTTTTTGCAGTAATTTTTATGGTTCAGTCAGTTCAACCCCAATTCAAGTTCTTTTGGGAACTGTGGAGAATTATGATGATGGACAGACCAGCATTCATCATACAGAAGCTGAGATTCAAAATGTGATTACGTGCATTGAATATCTTTTGGAACAGGGAGCTGATATAAATCTCTATGCCTTCGGTGATGATGATGTTCTTGAAAATACGTTTTCAAGTCGGAATAAGGGACTGATAAATTTCATGTTTGAGCATAGCCTTAGGATTCAGCAGAATTCGAATGTTTTAGACTTTGATGATAGCTATAGTATTTATGATTTATATCAGCAAAGCTGGCTTATGGAACATTATTGGTGGCGTGGGTATGAATATGGAGATGATTATTCTGATATGGAATTGCTTATGGAGCAACACGGAATGAGCTGGTATATCAATAATTATACAAAGGAAATGGTTGAAGAGATTGAAAAGCAGCTGGTGAGTTTTTGCCAGTTTAATAGTTTATGAATTACTGGCGGCAATCTGCATAGAGGTGTAAAAACTGACTGTGGTACAGGTTGCCGCTTTTTTTGAGGGAGGAAGATTATATGAATGATGAAAATGAAGACTTTGTAGTCGAAATTTTAATGACACCGGATTCGAGTGGAGGACTTTCCCTCCTAAATAAACTGATAATTTAAAACCTGTATTCATTATAAAATAGTTATAATAGGAGTAACAAAATGAAAACCACGAAAGATTTTCCTGCGACTCATTCAATGAGTACTTCTTGGTTTGTTGCTGATGAAGATGGGAATGTCGCATTGTTTGATTTTGATGAAGAGGGGCCAGTTCCTGTAGCATCGTATTCGGAAAG
>JAKSTM010000094.1 GCA_024402565.1 Treponema sp.
TTTCTTCTTCTAATTTCTCAGGTTCTATACTTTTAAACTCATTCCAAAATAAATCAAATTCTTCCAGTGTCATATTTGGAATAGTTTCTTCAGAAGATGAAATATCATCAATATCAATATAAAGAAGCTTTCTTTCTGGTTGTTCAACCAAAGAGAACTGTGTTTTTGGGCTCATCCAGCCCCAAAATTCAAATGTAATCTTTCTCATAAGCCTTCTTATTTAATTAATCTTAATTGGATTCCAAGTCTTTTTTGAATTTCACCAACAATATAAATTGGTTCCAGAACCTTAATCACTGGTCCAAACTGGAGAAGCCGAATAACCATTTCTGTTTCATCATCCCGACTGAATTCCAGTTCTATACGGTATTTATTGTCACCAATTTTTGTTGTCTTCTTCTTCAGATTCGCAAAATGTAAACTGACTCTTTCCAGTGCATTTCTTTCATCAGTAAGTTCAAGAACGATTGTGTCTCGATCTGCATCCCAAGCATCTGAATATGATTGTTTCTGTGGAATATCTGAATATTTAAGAGCAACAATTCTTCCAAGGTTTATGGTATGAGTCTGTGTGCATCCTGCCAGCATGACACGGAATTTATCATCTTTTTCCGAGTATTCAATTTTTTCAGGAATCCCTGTCACTTTGAATTCTTTTCCGTGTCGATTTCTAAGCGTGAAATCCAAAGTCAGATTATTCTGTTTTGCATCAAGAATCATTCGGAAACGTTTTTTGTAACTGGCATCTTCAAAATCATCACCGTCATCATACTTATCAAAAACTTCATAATCACCTAGCTGCCATAGAGGCTCTACATCAGCAAGCTGTTTTTCAAAGTAATCAAAGTCCAAATCAAAAAGTCGAATTCTCTTGTCATGCAAAAGAGCCTTAAGATACTGCAGCTGAAGATTAGTCAGAGGCATTTCAGGATTATTCTTTACAACAGGTGAAAGCTGATTTTTTTCACGATTGAATTTCAGAAACTGCCATCTTTCTTTTTCAATTGCATCCGTAATTGGAACAACACTTTCTGAATAAGCATTTTCCATTATGCAGGAATAAAGCCCATCTGCAGTAAGCTGCTCATTTAATGCTTTTTCGAGAATTTTAGCCATTGTATTGTAATAAGTTCCGTAAACTTCACTAAAGAGCATATAAGTTCCTCATTTCATAAACATCATTCCAGAAGTGCTCCTCTAAAGCTTTGTCTGAAATATGAAGTTCTGTAATACGCATAATAAATGTACGAATCCATGGCAGCATTTCATGTACATCCCATACTTCCGCATAATATCGGGCCTCTGTAGGAGAGAGACGTTCAACTTCTCCACATCTCTTTTCCCGAATCAACCGTTGGTAAATATGTTCTTCATCTTCCCTGAACTTAACAGTGAATTCGACCGTTTCCAGTGTTTCAAAATTTCCAAAACTAGATCCCCAGAGATGTTTTTCAGCTTCTTTGAATCTTTTTTTTACAGTGTCATAGTCATAACAAGGATCTGCGATATTTACTTCAATAATGTTATCAAGGCGGAAGGATTTTAATTTTTTATGTTTCAACACGTGTGCGACAACATACTGACGTCCTGTCTGACTTGAGGATAATATTTTCAATGGAATCGCTTTCACTCGTGTTCCTCTGGAATTTTCCTTCGTACTTTTGCGTTCATTATAGGTAAGAATGTTAACCCAGCATTTGCATCTCATAGCCTCGAACAAAGTAACCATAACTTCAGAATCCATGGACTGAGTTATATAGTGATGCTTAAATGCAAAACAGTTATCATGCTCATCCATTTTATCCAGCAAAGTTGAACCGAGAATTCCTGCAGGAAGAATTTCAGATGCAAAGTCCAAAGCATTCTGAAGTCCTTTCTGTGAATGGTTCATCAGATCAATATTCTTCTTGAGGGAATAAACTGATTTATTTCCATCTTTAGAGATTTCGATAAATCCCTGTTTTTCGTATTCAGCGAGTTTCTTGCGGATTGTTGATTCATCAAATTCCAGGGGTTTATTAAAACGAGACAGATATTCTTCATCAATGATAGATATAATTTCCGTAAGAAGAAGTTTATCCCTACCCTTCAGCAAATCCATTAAGATAAAATGGAGTGTAATGTCTTTATCAGTAAAACTGGCAGATTTCCATGCACGGTATAGAGGATTAAAGCCCACGTTACGAACATCAATACTTAAGGCTGTTGTTTTTCCGTCTGGTCCATGGCTTTCTTCAACGTAATCTCCCAACCAACTTTGAATACGTCGTTTCTCATCATCGTATGAACGGTCAGATTTTCTGCCTACATTTCCACGAGAATTGTAACCATAGACAAAAAATTCTTTGAGATAATTGCGGATTTTTGAAAAATTCTTAATTAGTTCTTTATAAGCCATTTTTTGCCCCCGCTTATGAGTTAATTATAGCACGCGAGGTATGCCAAATACTGACATAGGTATAAAAAAGAAAAAGAGCAGAAGAAGGGATTCGAACCCTAAATACTACGCCATTACGCGTACCCGGACTACCAATTGCCTTGCATCATCTGCTGCCAAAATTACAAGGTGTGTTTTGTTACCATATAAGACTTATTCTTTGTAATTAATTGCAGTATACACCTTTAAACAAAGTACGTATTTTCTATATCTGCCTGTAACAATCGTTAGATTATCCAACAACAGATTCCTGTATCGAAAAACAAGTTGCTGTTTGTACTTTTAATAATTTAATTATACTTAAAAATCGCTGACAATACTTGGAAAAAAAGTTGCGAAACTATTTTTTACAGCATTCAAAATCAACTTTATTAAGAGCCTTCATTAATCCTTCATATGATAATTCATCTAAAGGTTGTTTCCCTTTTGCGTAACTACACCAATTAACTTTCTTATCCCAGGAAACTGAACAGAATTCTGTTGGTTTCTGACATCCGGTAAGACAGGCTGGAGACTGGAAAGGTTTTCCACCAGCAAGTTCTGCAAGCTGTTTAGGTGTCGGTTCACAGGTAAAGCGACGGGGGATAAGAATTATTCTATCTGCAGTAATTCCATTGCTAATTAAATCAGCATAAACCTTTTTTGCTTCTGCAGTATTAAAATCAGAAACAAGAAGATTTACACCAGATTTTATTCCACCCTCTGCAATTCGCTTTACCATCTTTATGACACGATCAACTTCTGGAAGATTTTCAGGATGATGAATAGTAATGTGCACTTTATCCGGTTTGTTTTGAAGCAGTTTGAAGAAAATCTCTTCATTTTCCAATGGGAGTCCGTTGGAAGTTACAGAAACATACATTTCATTCATCAAATTTGAAATCAATTCAAAAATCCCGTCAAATTCAAAAGGCTCACCACCACCAAAAGAAACTGCATCTATTCCATGCTTATGTAAATCCAGGATAAAAGGAATAAGTTCTTCTACAGTCCACAATTCATTACCTTCTTTAGTGGAATGGTTATAGCAAAAATCACATTGTTTAGAACAGTAATTACTTAAGTCTATGGATATACGGTCCAGCATGATTAATACCCTCTGCAATCGTCTATAAAGTCATCAATTTTGAATTCAGTACATTCTGAAAATTTAAGCGGTAGACGAACTAATTTATGTCTCTGATGTTCAGGAATCTGATCTTCTTTGAAAGGAACTTTTGGAACATTAACTCTTTTTGCTGGATAATTTGGATCATATTCCTGCTGATAGCAATAAAAAGGCAATTTCCATTTAGTAATTTCCTCTGCCCTATAGAATTCAGTATCATAAGCATCAGTATGCATGTGAACTGCCCGCTTAACAGTTTTTAAGAAAGTCTCTTTTTCTCGGTTTCTATGGAACTCTGGTTTCTCTTCATCGTATACATACCAAACAAAATAAATACCATGCTTATGCGAAAGGCAGAAGTCTATTTTATCTCTAAAGACTTCAAAGAATTCTTTTTTGTTTGCTTCATCAATCTGTACAAAATAGTCATAGGGCTGATCTATAATATCTATTTTATCTGGAGAAACTGCATCTGACATTAATTCTTCTACTTGTTCATCGGTCAATTCGAGATAATCAATTGAATCACTATCAGTTGCTCCCAAATCCTTTTCACTTGTCATAAAGTATGAATCATTTTCATCTGGAACTATCTCTGGAATTGGTCCATTTTCATTAAAATCAAATAAGGCAATATTTCCATCTTCATCAACTACAAACCACTCTGTGCTCATAGAATGTGTTGCAGGGAATTCTTTAGTTGTTTTCATCTTGACCTCCTGAT
>JAKSTM010000095.1 GCA_024402565.1 Treponema sp.
CTTTGCTGGAATAAACATTTTCAGTTACACGAGCAATTACAACGCCTGGATTATCGGTGTTGATTGCAGTTGTTAAAGCTGCAGAAATAATTGTTCCATCCCATAAGGTGGTGTCATTTAGATAACTGCCACCACCAGCACCTTTTCCAGAATTGAAGAAGGATTCTTTGTTATTACCTGTGATGTTTCCATCATTTGAAGTTCCTCCAAATCCAGAATTTCCATATAGACTATTTTGAATGTTCTGTGTCTGTGCCATCTGTTGTGCAATGAACTCTTCTTTTGTCATTCTCTGTCCGTATGCGTTTGTTCCATAATTGCCAGACATTATCTGGTTTACAAGGTTCTGACCATTCTGCTGGCCTGAATAATCAAGGGCCGCAAGACCTTCAATTTTTCTTGGTGATTTAGATCCTTTTGTATCAGGTCTATCTGACTTATAGCTTCCTCCAGTACTTCCCACCGAAGTAACTGGTGCCTTTCCCACTTCTGTCTGAATTGGTAACTGAAACTCTGGTGGAAGTGATTCAATTACTTCATTCATCTGGTCTTCAGATTTTTCAACACTTGGTTTGTCGTCGTTAAAATTCGAAGAACTAAAATCAACAGAGGATTTATCTTTAAATTCGATAATTGTTTTTGTTCCTGCTTTATCCAGTTCTGTTGCTTCGTTTTTATTTTTTTTCTTACCGCTTGCACTTACAGCAATAAAGGCGATTAAAAAAACAACCAAGACTCCAATAACAATCAAACCAATGATATTTCCAACATTTACTTCACGAGCTTCATTTTCTTCTTCAGGAGGAGGAAGTTCTTCTTCTCCGTCTGCTGGAACATCAACTAATGATTCGTCGTTTACATCAGTTTCTTCTATATTAATAGTAGAATTAGATTCATCACTCACTGATACTCTCCTCAAGCTCTGCAGCTTTTGTTATCTTCTTTTCGATTGTGACTTTTTCTTTTCCAAGTCGCAAAGTTACTTTGTTGATAAGGCGAGGAACTACAAATACATTTCCATGTACGCTGTAATTCATAATTTCATTTTTCTCATTAAAGAGAACAGGAAGCTTCTTCTGCAGAACAATATCTGCAACCTGAATGTAAGTGCACTGTCCGTCATCATAAATACGTGATGGAAGGAATTCTGGCTTTTTAAATTTTGAATATTTGATTGTGTAGTCAAAACTTAAAAGTTCTGGATTTGATGTTCTCAAGTAATCATTTTCAATTGAGCGGCCATTATTTTTGTTTGTGTTTTTTGCCCACATATTTCTTTCAAGAGGGTAGGTGAACTTAACCATTGCCATGTGAGTATCAGAGAAAGATTTAAGTCTGAAATGATAAACACGTCTGTCAGTGATAATGATTAAAGTTGAATCCTGCTTTGAATAAGTTGGCTTAACAAACAAGTGCTGAATATCTGCTCCTGTTTCTGGATCTTTTGCAACTCCTGCTGTAAGTTCCCAAACTGATTCATCTTCAGAAAGAAGAGGTGTTCCAATAACAACTTCACCTGCCTGTAAAACAATGTCTGTTAAATGATATGGCTGAGCATAAACTTCATATACAAAGTTATCATTGAACTGATAGAAGAATGTTCCGCTTTTATAGTTTTCAGGTTTCTGAGTTGCTTTCTTCTGGCTGTCAGCAACGGCATCTACGCCTGTAAGTTTTTTGATGTCTGTATCTGATTTCTTTTCTTCAGGAACATAAACCGGGCGTTCTACATAAACTACTGTTTCTTCGATGTCCTGAACTTTGAGTTCTTCCTGAATAAGAAAGTTCTTTTCATCCTGTTCGTTGAACTGTTCTTCTTCTTCGATGTAATCGAATTTTGATTCTGGTTCAAAGTCATTTGGCATTTCAAGACTCTGAGTTGTTGAACATGCAGCAAAAAGCATTGCTGCAATCGGCATAAAAAAAAGTGATTTTTTCATTTAATTAAGTACTCCTTTATTTTGTGTTAATCGCTTTTGTGTCGATAGGCTTCATGTCAAAAGCAGTGATATAAATTCCAAGTGGATTGTCCTTTATATCTTCTTCAGATGGTTGAAGCATTTTTACTGTGATGACAGCTCTATAAGATTCATTGGTCATAAGCTGTCCTGAAAGCTGGCGGGTTACAATCTGATAATCTACCTGATATGTATCGCTGGAAATTTTTAATGGTTCTGTCTGGAATAAGACTTCTTTTGTACGTGATCCAAAATCTTTAAACGGATTATCTTCTCTTACAAGTGTGGAATATTTTGAAGCAGTGGTTGATGTAAGAAGATGATAAGTTTTGTTTACCGACTTTTTCATTACAATCTTGTCAGTTGAAAGAGTGTTCATAAGGTTTATGAATTCTTTAACCTGAGCCTGAATTGCAACTTCCGGTACATTGAAGTTCTGATAATTTTTCTTTGAAACTGGACCAATATACTGTGTTTCACCAAAGTCATTCATTGTTACAAGAACAGGAATTGAGTCTGGTTGAGAGACTGCATAGATACAGATTCCAATGGAAAGAAAAAAAGAGAGAACGGCTGCTACAACAACAAATTTTAGAATACGGTTTTCGTTAATAATCTGGCCGCAAATAAAATCGAAATGCTGAAGCTGAGGATTAAAAGGTGTGTCATTAGTTCCTTTTGGATTGTAAGATTTGGAACTCAAAATCTAGTACCTCCCGGGCAGGCAAGTACTGAATTTAGAATACCGCCAAATGGCGGATAAAGTCAATAAGTTTCTAATTGTGCATATAAATAGAAAGAATGTAGAAAACAATAATTAAGGATAAAGGGTATTCTATTCTTCATGTCCTTAATTATTGCTAAACAATGTTTATACAAATGTATAAACAAAATTATCGTAAGATACTTTTCTGATATTTCATAGGATTAACGATTTTTATGTCCTTTGTTGTTATGTTTCGGTTTGTACCGCCTGCAACATTATCGATGTGAATCGTTTTCCCTTCCAAATTATCAAGATGAAGTTGGAAAATTGGAATATAAATTCGCTCACTGTTTGTCCTGATAATGATTGCATCATTCCAGCTTTCATCTTTATCGAAGGAAATAACTTTATCAACTTTGCCGGTTATATTTCCTCCTTCAAAAAGTTTCAGTGGCAAATCTGATTTCAGATATTCTTCAAGATATAAATTATATCTTCCTGTTGCTTTCATTACTTCTTCAAAATCTGGATTTAGAGAATAGAAAAATCCATCTTTTTTAGCCATTCCGATTGTTGATAGAAATTGAAGTCTGTTTAACAGACTCTGATTAAGATTTTTTATAAAAATCTTTTCTGGCATTGCTTTTAACTGTTCATCATAATTTGTCCATCTTTTTGCCATCGTCTGTCGTTGTTTTGCTTCTGCAATTTCTTCAGGAGTTCTTTCTCCAACCATATTTGTTGTTATGTTAGAAAGTATTTCCCTCATTGTTTCCTTGATCATATCTTTCGGAAATCGAACTTTCATTCCGTTTTTATCAATACCGTTAATGGAAAGATGTGCATGATGATGTTCTGTATCAGTATGCACAACGCCAAGCCAATAGAATTTATAGCCTGTTAATTCTTCCAGGTGGCTGATGAAAGTTTCAGACAAAAGCTGTAAGTCTGCCTGCTGACTTTCTGGTGAAATAATGAATTTGAAGTGGAGGGGAGACATGTGCTTCTGATATTCATCCAGAGGGGTTCCGAATATTTCTTTTTTTTCTTCAACTCCATCTTTCCCAATCTGAGGCATGTAGAGCTGAATATAACGTTTGTGTTTTGCCATGGAATTTCCATAAGACATCTTAAACATTACTCTTTGCTTTTTATTGTTCTCGTTTCCGTTCGCTCTGACTCTTCCAGATGCATTTCGTTCTTCAGAACCTTTCCTACCTTTTGATTTCAAAAGTCTGTTCAAATAAGCGGCATCATTTTTTCCATGAAATGGTCGCTTCCAGTTGTAGAGATGAGGATCCTTTTCTGGATCTTCCGTGCGTGGGTGATTAAAAATTGATTTTAAATCTGCCATATTTTTTCCTGTTTCTTAGGGCAGACAAGAAAAGTGACATTCAAAAATATACAGGCCGGAATTAGATTTTTCAATATTTTCCGCAATCCGCCATCTGGCGGGTCCATTTTTTTCTCGAAACTCATTAAAAATAGGGGGTGTATACAATTTTTTTCAATGTATACAGCTAAATGCTT
>JAKSTM010000096.1 GCA_024402565.1 Treponema sp.
TGATACTGCCCTTTGGCGGGAAAGTAGATAGTTGCCGGCTTTTTTTATTTAACTGAGCGACGGCTATGCCGTCAAAATGCTCGAGGAGCATTTTGAGCGAGGGAAGCGAGGAGCCCCTACGACGAGCTGCACGCTCGGCGGGGAACCCGCCGTTCCTTTTTTTTTAACTGTGATAATTTCTGGCGCAGTTAAGAACGGGTCTGTCACAAGGGGTGTGACAGTCCTTTGACTTACCCGTATAGTTTGAAAATTTGTTTCTTTTCGGAAAATTTTATGGTATAATCATTTTATATTTACAAGGAGAATATATGAATAATTTCGTATTTTTAGGACCACCGGGAGCTGGAAAAGGTTCCCTTGCTGTAAAAGTTGCAGCTGATTACAAAATCCCGCACATTTCAACAGGTGATATCTTCCGTGATAATATTAAACGTCAGACTCCTCTTGGAGTAAAAGTAAAAGCAATTATCGATTCTGGTTCTCTTGTTTCTGACGATTTGACTTTTGAATTGGTAAAAGACAGACTTTCTCAGGATGACTGCAAAAATGGTTATATTCTTGATGGATTCCCACGTACAATTCCACAGGCAGAAATGCTTGATGGTCTTGTAAGCGATATTAAATGTGTAAATTTTGCAATCGCTGATGAGATCGTTATTAAAAGACTTTCAACACGCCGTGTTTGTAAAGGTTGTGGAGCAAACTACAATGTTCTTACACTTCCACCAAAAGTAGAAGGTGTATGTGACAAATGTGGTGCTGAACTTTACCAGCGCGATGATGACAAACAGGAATCAATTCTTCACCGCATGGATGTTTACCGCGAACAGACAGAACCACTTATCAGTTACTACACAAATAAGGGAAAAGTAACAAACGTTGATTCATCAATCGAAACAGATGTTCTTTTGGAAGATTTTAAAAAGAAATTTCCTATGTAATTTGTTTTGAATAAAAAAAAGAAGGCTGTCCAAAAACGGGCAGCCTTTTTATTTAATCAAATGTCCCTGAGCTTGTCGAAGGGCCCATTTGATTTTTCTGTTGAATTTTTTCGTGTCGTGGCAAGAAGCTTCGCTTCTCGCAAAAGTCTTCCCGAACATCCCTGTTCGAGAACTTTTATTATAATGGAATATTTCCGTGTTTCTTTACAGGCTGGTCTGTGAAGAGTTTTGTTTCAAGGAAGTCGAATCCTGCAACAATTCTTGCACGTGTTTCTTCAGGATTAATAACTTCTGTAATGTATCCGCGCTGAGCGGCAATTGCAGGAGTCATGATTTCCTGTTTGTATGTTGCTGTAGCCTGGGCAACTTCATCTGCTTTTGAAGGATCTTTCAACTGTTTTGCATAAAGAATCTCAATTGCTCCTTCAGCACCCATAACGGCGATTTCTGCTTTTGGCCATGCGTAAACAAAGTCAGCTCCAAGATGCTGTGAACACATTGCAATGTAAGCACCACCGTAAGCTTTACGTGTAATAACAGTAAGCTTTGGAACAGTTGCTTCAGAGTAAGCATAAATTACTTTTGCACCGTGGCGGATGATACCTTTCTGTTCTTCGTTTGGACCTGGAATAAATCCTGGTACGTCAACGAAAGTGAGGAGAGGAATATCAAAGCTGTCGCAGTAGCGAATGAAACGTGCGATTTTATCAGAAGCATCACAGTCCATAACACCACCAAGTCCTTTAGGATTGTTGGCAACGATACCTACTGTACGTCCTTCGATTTTTGCAAATCCAACTACACAGTTGATAGCATATTCTTTCATTACTTCAAGGAATGAATCTTCATCAATTACGCAGCTGATTACGTCACGGATATCGTATCCCTGGCGTGGGTTTTCAGGAATGATTTCCTGAATTTTCTTTGCACATTTCTTTTCATCGAATTTATATTTTTCGTCAGGATCTTTCTTGTCACCAAAGTAGTGAGGAATATAATCCAAAAGTTTTCTTACAGTTTCGTAACAGTCTTTTTCTGATTCAGAACGGAAGTGTGCTACACCACTTTTCTGTGAATGGATTGAAGCACCACCAAGGTCTTCTGCAGAAATATCCATGAACATTACAGACTTAACAACTTTTGGTCCTGTAATGAACATCTGAGAAACTTTGTCTACAGTGAAAATGAAGTCAGTGATACCAGGTGAGTAAACGGCACCACCGGCACAAGGTCCAGCAATGATTGAAATCTGTGGGATAGAACCTGAAGCACGAACGTTCTGATGGAAAACGTTTCCGTAACCTGAAAGTGCATCAACACCTTCCTGAATACGGGCTCCACCTGAGTCGTTGATTCCGATTACAGGACAACGTGCATCTACAGCCATTTTTGTAAGGTCTGCAATTTTTTTACCGTGCATGTGACCAAGTGAACCACCCTGAACAGTAAAGTCCTGTGCATAAACGGCAACTTTGCGTCCGTTGATTTTTCCAAATCCTGTGATAACACCATCATATGGAATTTCTTTAGAAGCCATTCCAAAGCTGGTACAGTTATGACGAACACCCTGGTATGTTTCTACGAATGTTCCTTTATCGCACAAGGCATTGATGCGCTCAATGGCATGCATTTTGCCTTTTTCGTGTTGTTTTTCGATATTATAATTCATATATAAAGAATACGACAGAAAATAGAGATTTGTCAATATGACAAAATGTGAAAATTTGTCATTCTGCCCTTATCATTTTAGATAAGGGCAGAAAACGGGTTTGTCAAGGCTTTAAGCGGCAGCGTGCCTTGACGAATCCGTATTCCAATTATCATTTTAGATAAGGGCAGAAAACGGGTTTGTCAAGGCTTTAAGGTAGCCGAAGGCGGACGTGCCTTGACGAATCCGTTTTCCACTTGTCATTTTCCCCCGTGACAATGCTTTGAAATATTCATAGAATAACGTTTATGAAAATCATTGCAGCCGAGCAAAGTCACATAGAAGACATAATGCATGTAGAACGTTCCTGTTTTATCCCAGAAATCCAGGAAGAAAGGGAAGTTTTTCTTCCCCGCATGGGAATCAATCCTTTTTATGTTTTTATAGATGAAACAAGTGAAAAAGTGGCGGGGTATATTTCTGCTGAATATATAGAAAAGATTCCTGAATCAGCTTCTGAAATTGCATTGAATCATAAGCCGTCGGGAAAAAACAGTGAAATGATTTATATTTCATCCTTTGCGCTTCTTCCCGAATACCGTGGAACAGGGCTTGGAAAAGAAATGTGGAACCGTTCCTGTGATTTGTTTTCAAAACTTCCCGGTGTAAAAAGTCTTGTTCTTCTTGTAAATGAAGAATGGAAGGGCGCGGCACATATTTATAAAAGCGCCGGTTTTGAGACTGTCAGAGTGTTTGAAGATTTTTTTCCAGGAAGGTATGGAACAAAATCCAGCGGTATATTAATGTCGAAGTCCTTATTTTGAATCCCGGAATTTAATCAATTCGGGATGATATTCAAAATGCATATTATCCCAGATAGCCCATTTGCCTCCGAATATAAACCCTTCTTCTTCGAAAATATCAATTACTTTTGCAGGCGGAAGCCAACGTTTTGAAAGAGGGGTAAGCATCCAGCCTTCAGGATTTTTATCTTTTGCCCAGCTCCAGTAAATTTCCCCTGTGATTTTCACCGGCAGAATATCTATGGCAATGCCTAAAGAATGAAAACTTTTTCTGTTTGTGCCTGCAATAAGGCGCCAGTAATAGGCATCATTACTTTTTATGGAATCAACAAAATCTTTTGTTTCCTTGTCAGTTTTTGAAAGTTCAAGAATCCGGGTTTCAACTTTTTTCAAAGGTTTTTCGATGCGTTCATGAATGCGGGTTGTTTTCCCAAGAAAAGAAATGCTTTTGATATGTTTTTTCAAAGTCTTTTGGGAACCTGAATCGTAGACTGCATCAAAAAAGAACATTGGTGTTCCGGCTCCGTTTTTACGGTTTGAAGCGGAACTGAAATTTTTTAATCGTTCTTTTTCTTCTTCAGTCATAGTTGCAGGATCTTTAAGTTCTTTTGCATAAGAATATAAAAGGGACCAGTATTTTTCTTTAAAAGGAATTTCTTCTTTGGGAAGCATGCGTCCGTCGGACCAGAAAAATTCATAATCAGTTTCGTTATTGGAAAAACTCAGAATCCAGTCAGAATACATTTCGTTGTAGGCGGTTTTTATTT
>JAKSTM010000097.1 GCA_024402565.1 Treponema sp.
GTAAGCGTCAAACCAACCGCACATACCAAAAACCGTAAAAAAGAAATACAGTTCTTTCATTGGAGGAATCAATGGAAGAACCAGAGACTATTAAACGATATTCGCTAATACAGCGTTATCAGCTGGTTGGTGAGTTCAAAAACTCAGGACAGACAGCAGCACAGTTCAGCAGGGAACACGGCATAAATCTTCATACATTCAAATACTGGGTTTATTCAGAAGGCTGGAAGTATGAGGACAAGAGACTCGAAGGATTTGTTGAACTTGGAAGAAGTGAAATACTTACCGATTCAGACAAATCAATTCTTATCAAAAAAGCAGGTGTTGAAGTAAGGGTACCGGCAGAGATTTCCGAACGTAACCTTGTGAAGATTCTTGATGCGGTGGCAACGATATGAAAATTGACTTCTCGAATACCCGGATTTTTTTACGTCCAGGAGCAACAAACATGCACAAGTCTTTTGAAGGTCTTGCAGAAATAATCAAAAACACAATGAAGATGAATCAGTATGACAAAGACTGCGTTTTTCTTTTCTGCAATTCTACAAGAACCATACTGAAGGCAATCTGGTGGAGCGGAAACGGTTTCTGGATTGCAGCAAAACGTCTTGAAAAGGAAAGATGGCCCTGGCCACAGACTCAGGAAGAAGCCATGGAAATCAAAAATGAAGATGTGGAACTTCTTCTTAAAGGTATAAACATCTGGAAAAAGCACAGTGAGCTTCATTACGAACTTTAAACTCGTCATTTAAATGGTATTACATGAAATTCAAATATGATAGAATTTCATGTGATGACTGAAAATCAGAACCCGACATTAGAAGAAGTTCTCAAAGAACTGGAAGAAGCAAAGAAACGTATTGCCCTTCTGGAGGAAAAAATTGATTCTAAGGATCAGGAAATTTCTAAACAATCTGAAGAACTAAATAAGCAGTCTGAAGAACTTAACAGACAGTCAGAAAAGATTCAAAAACAATCAATACAGATAGACAGACAGAAAAATCAGATTATGAACCTCAAGGAACAGATTTCTTCACTTATGGGTGAAAAGTTTGCAAGCCGTGCAGAAGGATATGTTCCTGAAATCAAGGATGAAGAATTCAACAAAGAATCTGTTATAACTCCACCTTCAGCGGAGAATCCAAAGGAAAAACCAATATTCCGAGAACATGATAAATCAAAAGTTGTTTACCTTGAAGAAGAAAATGCCAGAACCAAAACATGTGGAAGAGGTAAATTCGGACCTGAGATTCCTACGAAAGAACTGCGCTTAAAGCTTCCTGAAGATGAGATGTACTGTAAATGCGGAGCCCGCCTGAGAGTCATTGGAACAGAAACCACAGATAAAGTAGAAGCTCCACCACAGAGATTCAGAATAATCAGAATCGTAAGGGAAAAATGCCAGTGTCCTGTATGCGAAGGAATTACATATTCTGAAAAATCCGTTGTAAAGACTGCTCCTGTTGAAAAGACTCTTTTTCCTAAAGCAATGGCAACTCCAAGTTTTGTAGCACACCTTATTTACAACAAATATGGCCTTCATATTCCATACTACCGCCAGCAGTATGCCTTGAAATACCGTCATCTGGATATTTCGAGGGAAAATATGAACAACTGGCAGGAAACAGCTTTTGATGGACTGCAGCCTCTTAAAGAAGTTATGCATGAAGAAGTAATAAGCGGAAATGTAATTCATGCAGATGAAACTCCTGTAAAGGTTATCAATCAGAATCCTGAAGAAATCAGAAAGGAATTGGGATTAAGAGATAAAGATGATCTTAAGGACCGTGAAAAATGCTATATATGGGTTTTGATGGGTGGAAAAGAAAATCATCCTGTCATTGAATATAATTTCAGATGGTCACGAAGCAAGAATAATGTTGAACCGCTCATTGAAGGTTTCAGCGGTTTTATGATGACAGACGGTCTCAGCCATTACAATACAACTGCTGATGAATATAACCAGACTCATGATAATAAGATTATTCATTGTTCATGTAATGCCCATGCCCGCCGTAAATATTATGATGCATGGAAAAACGGCAATGATTTGGATGCAGAACCTGCTTTGGATTATTACCATGAAATCTATGTTGCTGAAAGAGAACTGCGAAGACAATATGAACGCAAGAAGATTACAGCGGAAGAGTTTGTTAAAAAACGAAAAGAAAAAGTTCTTCCAGTTTTTGCGGATTTCAAAAAATGGGTTGAAGAAATACACCCGAAAGTCAGACCTGGTTCAAAACTTGGCAAAGCAGTTAATTATTCTCTAAACCGATGGGACAGACTCTTGAAGTATCTGGACAGTGCTGAACTTACACCTGACAACAATGAATGTGAAGCTGTTGGAATAAGACCTTTTACTGTCGGAAGAAACAACTGGAAATTCAACTACAGCGGTGAAGGTGCAAAAAGTTCATGCTTTATGTTTTCTTTGATTCAGACTGCAAAGGCCAATGGTCTTAATCCTGAAGATTATCTCAGAAATGTCTTTGAACAGGCTCCATTCTGTGAAACCAGGGAAGATTGGAGAAAACTCCTTCCATGGAATATTGAAATGAAACCTTTTGAAGACCGTGGTGAGTGGATTTAGTTATTCCGACAAAACCTTATTATCCACTATAACTTTTCAGTTACTTTTCCAGCTTCTGAATCATTTCCACAAGCTGCTGGCGGTGTTCTGGTAAAACAACCTGGCCTGAAGTTTTTCCTTCATCTGTGTACCAAACCTGTTTGTCAAAATATTTTGAAAGATCCTCGCTTTTGAAGTGAACACCATACAACGCAAAAATTGTATTTCGTAGAAGACGGAGATCTGCCTTACTCATTTTTGGTAAAACTTCATCAACATATTTTCCGTATTCATCTTCTGTGTAGCCGTTGATGGCCATAGCATAAAAGTCAGGATTTCCCCAGGTACGACGGATACGGAATACTTCAGTGTAATCTTCGCCTGCAATGTAATAGTAAATGTTACCACCGAAACCTACGTACCAGCTGGTAGAAATACCATAAGAATTTGTTTCCAAAGTTTTTTTCAATATTGAAGAATACTCATGAATCATTATTGGAGGAATAAGTCTTTTCCCTTCAGGAGAAACAATTACAATTTTTGAATATTCGCTATCAGTATAAATTCCAGTCTGATACCCGTTCCCTTGTAAATCATATTGTATTGTATCATTTGCATTTATATACAGATATTCATCTCGGTATTGTCTCCAATACTTCAAAATCATTTTTTCTGTCGAATAATAAGTGTCACCCCAAACCAAAACTTCACATAAATCAAACTTAGCTTTTAATCCAAGTTCTACTGCCCGTTTTGAACTATGTGCAAATTTTTCAGGATCATAAACTCTAAGATAGTCTATGGATTCCTTATTACTATAAATTTTTCCTTCTGTATCTATTGCGCCTGGGATTCCTTTTTCATTTACATAATAAATAATGTAGCCATTATCTTTTTTTAGAATAAAACAAATTCCATTTTCAACTTTACAACCCCCAATCGGATTGCCGTTTTTTTTAATTTCAAGAGCCATTCCACTAAAATGAAAACTATATTGATTTAGTTGTATAAATGTTTCGGTAAATGTTTTTGCTGTATAGTCTTTTTTCTCTATTAAACTCAAATTATTCGTTAAATCTAAAGTCTTCTGAATATAGCCAGTATCAGTTTTGCTATATAAATAATTATTTACTTCATCTACATACAAGTCGGAAGGACAAATCTCATTCATTCTACAGTAATAATCTAATTCATATGTATTCCCTAATTTTTCAACATTCTGAGCAAATAAACAAAATGAAATCCTAGATAATAAGATTAGTAATAAAAACTTTTTCATATAACTCTCCAACTTTTATGTAAGCCAGTTCCCCCACCAAATTTCTGTTTGTCGGGCGAACTGATATCTCCATTTTATCACAGAATTAATGACTTTTGAAATTTTTCACGGGTTGGTTTGACGCTTAC
>JAKSTM010000098.1 GCA_024402565.1 Treponema sp.
AAGCTTCCTTTCTTCAGAACTGATGGAGAAGGAAATTATTACTATGATTTTGATGGTAACCGTCAATTCTCATGTATTTTCCCAAAATAAATCTTTGAACTAAACTTCTACGCAAGGTGGAAGAAATTATGAGATCAAATTACAGTCGTGAAGAACGTCAGAAAATTGTTGAGGAATACATTCAGTCAGGAAAATCACAGACAGTATTCGCTCCAGAATACGGCATTAAACCAAATACTTTGTCTGCATGGGTGACTAAATACAAATCTGCAGAAGCATGCCAGGCTGCAGATGTTCATTTCGTTGAATTAAAATCAACTTTCATAAAGGAAAAACAGAACCTGATAATCCGTAAGGCTGGAATAGAGATTGAAATTCCTGGAAACAGTAATGCGGTAATTATCCGGGAAATCCTTGCAGCAATGGCTTCTTTATGAAAATAGATTTTGAAGGTGCTAGACTTTACGTAAGACCAGGTCCTACTGATCTTCGAAAAGGAGTTACAGGACTTTTAGCAATCATTGAAAATGAAATGCATCTGGATGCTTTAAGCAATTCCGTATTCTTTTTCTGCAATAAGAGTCATAAGCTGCTCAAGATTATATTCTGGAACAAGACAGGTTTCTGGCTTGCCCAGAAAAGACTTGAAATGGCAACCTGGCCATGGCCTAACACAAGTCAGGAAGCAAGAGAAATAAACACAGAGCAGTTTGAAATGCTTCTTGCAGGAATTGATTTCTGGCGTGCCCATGAAGAAATAAAGTTTGATTCAGTTTTCTAAATATTCTTTTTAAAACTACTTTTTAAAAGAATTCAAAAATGCTATTCTTTAAATATGAAAGACGGAAAACCAGAATCACTTGCAGAAGCTTTACTCCTACTCGAAAAGATGAACGCACGTCTTTCAGAAAAAGACCAGAAAATTCGTGAACAACAGGCAGAAATAAAGATTCTCAACGAAAAGCTTGCTGTAAAAAGAGCCAGAGAGTTTGCTGCAAAAACAGAATCCCTCAAAAAACTTTATGAATCACAGCCATTCCTTTTTGACGCTGAGGAAATGGGCCTTAAACTTGAAAACCAGTGTCCTGAAATCTCTGATGAAGACATAGCGCAGGCCCTTAATGATGATGATCTTTTTGACAGATAATCAGAAAGGAAAAAGCCCGGAAGAACCAGAAACAAATCAAAAAATCTTCCCCGCCAGAAATATGTAATAGACCTTTCTGAAGAAGAAAAAATCTGCAGTAACTGCGGAGCAAAAATGGTAAAGGTCCGTGAAATCGTCAGCGAAAGAATCGTTCATGTTCCTTCATCTGAATACATCGAGGAAGTTCACCGTTATGTTTACGAGTGTCAAAACTGCCTTGATGATAACGATATCTCCTATGTACGGCAATTTTAATGGTTTTCCGCCGACCTTTATTACTTGCGATTATAACGAAACCCTTTTTGCAGACTCTATCTGGCTATACAGAAAACTTCAGGAAATTGGAATCAAGGTAAAGATGATACAGATGAGAGGCGCTTTCCATGCTTTTGCAACCACAGGAACGCAGGCTCCTGAAACGGCGACGATCTTGAAAGAAAACGTTGAATTCATTAAGGAAAATATGGCCTGTTATAATTCTTTTTGAGGGGAGTCCATTGGTAAAGAAAATCCTGAATTTTATCGTCAATGAAAGTATCCGCAAATTAAATTTACGTTTACCTTACGACGCTAACATGTTCAAACTCAGATCAGGCTCAAAAGAAGATGTGATTAAACTAATGATTCAGTCAGAAAACGTGCATCTACTTTTGATTTTTCTAAGTTACATCCCGATTTTTTGGGGCATGGCTTTGGGACACTGGAGCGTTATGATTGCCATGGCCGTTGTCTTTTCAGTTATCCACATTCCTTTTGTAATTGTGCAGAGATTTAATCTTCCAAGAATTATTAATGCAAAACTGCCTTTTCCAAGCCCAGAAGAATGATATTGTGTCCTATTCCATTAGGATCGCATTCAAAATGACCTGCAACTTCATATCCTAACTTTTTGTATAAGCCCTGAGCAGGAAGATTTGTAAGGGTTGTGTCTAATCGCAAAACCTTGTAATTTTTCTGGCGAGCCAGTTCTTCATAAAATTTCATGAAAAATTGGCCATAGCCACAACCTTTGCAATTTACATCAACTGCAAAAGTGTGCAGAACCAGAACTTCTTCAGGGGCAGCGGCCACACTCCAAGTGTACTCCCTGTAAAAATCCGGCTGAATCTGATTGATTATTCCGCAGGCAACCACCTGTTTTCCACCTGTGGCCTTATCTTCATCCTCCAGAACATACAAATCATCCCGAGACAAGGCAGAAGAAACAGTCTCCATTGTAGGATAAAAGTTTTTATCCCAGGCAGTAAGAATTATATTCTGGGATTCCCAGTCACACACTCCGTTGTATATTTCAAGGCAGCGTTTGGCATCTGCAGGCTCAGCTTTTCTAATCAACATAAACATCAAATTTCACTCCGAAAAAACTCTTTTAATTTTTTCCAAGTCGGTTTAGACTTTATCAAAATGAACAATTGTAAGTCAATCAAAACTAATATGAAAAAGTCAGCTTTAATCATAATAAGTTTTATAAGTTTTGTTTTCAGTTCCTGTACCCAAAAGTATAACTATCCTGAAGCCGTTACAAAAATCGATGAAGTAATCATAGAAAATAAAACCTATGATATTGTCACTTTCGGCCGTTTTCCTCAGAGTAAAAATGAAGCTGGGGGATACAATGTTGAACCTGTAAAATGGCGGGTGGCCCAGAAACATGGCAATCAGGCAATGTTGATTTGTGAAAATGTGCTCACTGGCAATATCCCTTTTTATGAAAACTTCAGTGATAATCGTACTGTTGACGGCGAAACGATTTATCCAAACAATTATGAATACAGTGAAATCAGAGCTTATCTGAATGGACTTTCGTACCCTGACCTTAAGAAAACTGAAACAAAATGGGAAAACAATGGATTTTTGCAGACTGCATTTACAGCAGATGAGCAGGAATTAATTCTTACTACAGTGATTGATAACAGTGAGACTCAATATGCCAATCAATCAGCCCTGGAAAAAAAGGAATACCTCTGCCGTAATACCCGGGATAAGATTTTTCTTTTAAGCAAGAAGGATATAGAAAATCCTGAACTTGGTTTTACAGGGAATGATTCCCGCATCCGCCTGGTAACTGATTATGCATACGCCCACATGGCCTTCCGTTCTAATCTAAGTAACGGAATCTGGTGGGTGAGGACGCCGGTGCAGATGTACGCCAGCAGAGCTTATGTGGTAATTTACACTGGTGAAGCAGATGAAAATAAAACTAACAGGGTTCGGGATCCTATAACAGGTGTTGTGCCGGCATTGTGGATTAAATTAAATTAAAATGGAGTAGTGAACTATGGCAGCATTATTACAGATAGAACCTTCCCGAGTTATGGCGGAACAGCTTTTAGAAGAAAGTGCAAAATTAAATCCCGGACCATGGCAGGCACACAGCATGGCAGTTGCAAGAGCGGCAGAAAAAATTGCCATGGCCGTTGTTGCTGCAGGCGGAACTTCCCTGGAACCAGAAAAAGCTTACATTTATGGGCTTTTGCACGATATTGGACGCCGCTGTGGTTATACTTACATGGCCCACGTTATTGACGGATACTTTCTAAACGCAGATTATTGATGTACTCGATGCAAGTCATATTCATATATTTCTTGAAGAATCGCATAAAGTGATAATCGCTAAAATTGCAGATATCCGCAAGCTCAGACACCGTAATGACATCTGAATAATTTAACTCAATGTAATCAAGTACTTTCTTTAACATGTCGGATGGAGTGCCTGAATCAGGAGTCTCTAATCTATTGCTGTATTGGATCAGCAAAAAACAAACCTGTAACAGCATGGCCTTTATA
>JAKSTM010000099.1 GCA_024402565.1 Treponema sp.
GGCTTCTGTAATTGCCGCTTCCAATGGATTGAACAAAAAAGACAAAGTTCTTTCTCGATACGGACTTTCAGAAAATCAGATTGAAGAGTTTGATTATGATTCAAAAGTGAATGAGCATCTGAATCAATTTTGCCAGAAAAAGAGTATTAAAAATACAACGGAAGAAGGGTGCTTTCTGTCTGCCTGGGAGAAACTGAGTTTTGCAGAAAGAAATCTGATGGTGCAGAAACTTGAGGCTCTTGGAGAATCGGATCTTGCACAAAGGCTTTCTGAAAAAATTGTTTTGTTCTCAGATATTTTGGAATTGCCGGAAAGTGTAATAAAAAATCTTCTGGAAAAAATTGATTATGCTGTTTTGAAGCTTTCTTTGTGTGAAATTTGCGGGGACAGTCTTTCTGCATTGGATCTGGAGAAAATCAGGGAGAAAGTTTATGCCTGCATGGAACATTCAAAAGTGGAAGTATTCAAAGAGGACTTGTATTTTATGGGTCCTGTAAGAAAGCTGGATATTCTTGAGGGAAGAAGGGAAGTGTGTAGAAAATTGAAAGAACTCGTGGATTATGATCTTTGGGAAAAAGGAAAGGAATTATCGGAGAACAAGAAATGAAAAAAATCAAATTGTCACCCCTCGAAAAATTCACAATGAACTGCTGGGACATCCGTTTTTTTGATAAGACCGGAAATGCTGATGTCAAAATGGCGAAAAAAGCCTTTGAATGGTGCAAGGAAGAATATCCTGAATGGTTCAGCGAAGAAACTCCTTTTGTCTTGGAACATAATCGCATCAGCTGGAACAGTGATGAATATTCAGATGATGTAGATTATTCTGAAATTCCATCTGCATCACCAGACTCATGGTGCGATTGTTCGCCTGAAGATTGGCTTCAACAGGTTGGCGATGGAATCAATGCAGAAATCATTATTGCAGAATTTATTAGTAACAATATGGAAGAGGAATCGGAGTCTTATTATAAAAGCGTTGTTTATGAAAATGGAAATGTAAATGTTGTTGATAAATTTAATTTCAACGGTGCAGCGGCATTAAGATTGGAAGAATACGGTGGAAACGACTGCGACACTCCAGGCTTTGCGCTTAACCCAAAAACCTTTAAGGATTACAAAGGAAAATTCCGCAATAAAAAAACTGGCGAAGAAAAACTTTCCGGCAGTGTAACAGGCTCTGTTTATGAAGATGAAGATGGTGACGTTTCCTGGAGAATGGAGTTTGAACTGAACGGTGAAAAATCCTATGTCTACGATTCTTCTGATTATTTTGTTGATGCTCTTGATAAATTTATTGAAGAATCCTATCACTTTGACGAAGATTTTGAGGACAATCTGATTTCAAACTTTGCGGATGAAGAAGGGCTAGATGAGGACGGCTGGGAGTTTGCAGGTTTTGACAGTGAGCCTAGCATCTTTGAAAGTTATTTTGGAAATCAAGCTGATGATTATGACGAAGAAGAGGAAGAATCAAAACTTGCAGACTGGATTGGATTCAGACTTGTTTGCAACGGAAAAGATTTTTGTGATTGATGAAGGTGGTGTAGAAAATAATCATTGATTAAAAAAATCGCATAAGTTTAATTCATGAGGCTGGGAAGAAATTCTCAGTCTTTTTATTTCCCCTAGAAAAATGTGTAATTTTATTGTTTGTTTTCTTAGCAACGTTTGAAACTTGTGCACCTATAATATTATTGCGATTCAGGAGGAACAGTTATGACAAAGATTGATTTTGAAAAATGGGACAAGCTTTACGTAGCTAGTTACTCGGGAGATGTATACGTTTACATCATAAATAAAGCTACAGGTCTACTTTTCGGTGATGAAGTTTCTATTTCAGAAGCTTTTCAGGCACAGAAGAACAGTAGTAACGCAAAATCGTTCAGAGTAGCTACAGCCTCGGAATCAATCGAAGCTTATACACTTGCAAGATTGTTAAACGATGAACTTAAGATCTGTTCTGATACTAGAGATGTTCAAGTTTATGGACACTTAGATCACTACATTACTAGAAAGCCATTGACAGTCGAAGCAGATTTTACATACAACGAATATGCAATTGATACAATTTCATTTACAAATCAGGTTTACTTCCTTGAAGATGTAAAGCCCGAATTAGCAACACTTGTAGAATATTTCCGTAAAGGTCTTTACAATCTGTTAAGACTTGGAACAGTTAACGAACTTGAGGATCTTTTTGATCAGTCTACTTTGGACGAACTTGGCAAGTGATCACCTTTCCGGTACTTACCTTTATTCATCCAATCAACCTGATCTCCTAAATCAGTTTCAATATCAGAGGAACGTTTTTCAAATCTACAAATGTAGTTGTTGAACGTTCCCTGAATCCATTTTACCCAGTCTTTATCCACAACAGGTTTACCTTTTTCATCCTTTGCATCCCTGAGTTGCGTGAACATTTTATTGAATGCTCGTTCAAAGTCTTCCAAAGATTTACCTTCAAAGTAATCGTGAGCACTTGCGGATCTTGTAGCTAAATTGGTATTGAACCTAAAAGTTTCACCTAGAAAAATGTAAGACTTATTGTTTTCCCCCACAACTTTTTCTGTCACCGGCCTATATTGTAATAATGAAAATATTGAAAATCGCTGGAGGGCTACATGAACACTGATATGGATTTTTCAGAAGTGGCAGTACATTGTTCCAAAAAAGATGGCTACGGAATGGAAATTGTTGTAGGCGGATATATACGGAAGGAGTTTTCGGAAAACATTCATAATCCGCCTTATGCTCATGTCCGGTGGGAAGAATCTGGAAAACTTGTGTGCAGCAGATTTCTGATTGAAAACGAAAAACTTCCGGAAACAGAATCAGACATTAAAACTGTGGATGAAACGGACGTCCCCTTGTCTTCCATTGCATCAAAGATTGTTCAGTGGGCAAAGGAAAAGCCAAAAAGATTTGCCGGCGAGAACGACAGGACAAACTGGGAATCCATGCGCAATTCGTGGAATGACATAGTGGATTATTGCAGGGAATGTCTGGGCGAAGAAAGTGATGGGATGACGGGAAGAAATCAGAACAATATTCAGGACATGGCATGCTGCAGGCCTTACAAAACAGGATTGCCGGTTAATATCTGGATTGATGAAGCTGAATCCTACAAAAATGTAAATTCCACAAAATGCATATATTTTCAGATAAACAAAACACAGAAATTCCAGACGCAGAACACTTGCACCATGACACTGGACGGAAATATTCCAGAAGATGATTTAACGGAGGCAAGAAAGAAGGAGGACTTTGACCTTGAGCAAAATGAGCTTGAAGAAGTTTCAAATTTTGTAATCAATAATTCATACGCTTTGGAAAAAGTATCAGACCAGCTCCTATGGCTTGATGAATTCTGGAATATTTTCATTAAGGGCGGAATTAAAGCTGCTCCAGAAGCAATGGAACTATTGAAAGAAAAAACTGATGGATTTGTTTTGAAGCATGATGTATAGCAATTGTTTGATCGAAGCTCTGAAGGCGAAACTCAAAGACCCAAAGAATGTACAGATTCATTTAATTCCACCTGCAATAAATAATTATAATTTTCACTTTTATTGGATAAATAGGGAGGAAAACACTGTTTACCATTATTCGGAACAGAATAAGTCTTTTTTTGGAAAATTTAATTTTCTGTTTAAGGGGAAGTTAAAATCACGGTGGGTAATTTCATTTGAAGAACTTATGTACAAGAAAATGAAATCAAAAGGATGGTCAACTAAGAAGCAAATCAAATATGCAAAGAAATTAGGCTTCGTA